>DATEFW010000001.1:0-3630 GCA_035280425.1 Bryobacteraceae bacterium
TCCACGGAGTGCTTGGGGATTTCATCCCGGGTAATCGTGAAGGGGAGCGGCTGGGCATAACCCTCGCGCACCATGCTGACGTGGACGACGGTTCCCTTGGGCCCTTTGAGCAAATCGGCGACCTCGGAAGTGGTGAGCCCGTCGCACGCTTTGCCATCCACGCTATGAATAATGTCGCCGGGGCGAATGCCGGCTTTGGCCGCGGGCGAGCCTGGCATGGGAGCGAGAACGACGGTGTGGTTTTCTTGCGGACCGACGTTCATCCCTACGCCGTAATATTTGCCGCGCTGGTCTTCGCGCAGAAGAGCGTACTGGCGCGGATCGAAAAACGTGGAGTGAGGATCGAGGACGCGCAGCATCCCGGGGATGGCGCCGTCATAAAGAGCATGGTCGGTGTCCACCGGAAGGGCATACTCCTGCTGGACAACAGAAAGGACCTTGGTGAAGCTCTTTATGGAATCCTGGAGGTCCGCCGATCCCGAGGCGGTAGCCCGCACAGACGGCCCGTATATCCCACCCAGCACGGCAGATAGGACCAATACGCCCAGCACCAGCAGAGCCCCACGCCTCTCGCGTTTCATCCCGACCTCGCTTTCGGCGCACAGTATAGCATGGTTTCCTTAACCGATTTGACACCCCTCCGGGGCTCCTCTATGATGCAAACGTAGAGCTCGTTTCGGCCCCGGAACGCCCGATCGTTGCGACTATGCAGCTACTGGTTGGACGCCCGAAGGTCGGATTTGGGTTTATGGCGACCGCATGCTCAGTATTCCCCATCTCGTCGTCATTTTCATCATCGCGTTGATCGTGCTGGGGCCGGAGAAGCTTCCGCAGGTGGCGCGCGTGCTGGGCAAGGCCATGGCCGATTTCCGTCGCATCACCACCGATTTCCGAGTCCAGATCGAAGATGAGATGCGCGAAATGGAGCGGCACACTCGATTGCAGCAAATGACCGCGACACCTTCGCCCTACGCGCCGACGGATCCGGAATTGCTCGGAGCGACCCCCACGCCCGCGGAAGCTCTGCCGCCAGCGAGCACCCCGGCGCCGGAAAACGTAGCGGCGCCCGCAAGCGTTCCCGAGAAACCTGCTGATGGCGAATCCCAGCGCGCCTAACCGTCTTGAACAACAAGAAGACGGCGGCAAGATGTCTTTTTTCGAGCACCTCTCCGAACTGCGCACACGCCTGATTCACTCCTGCGGCGCGATCGTGGTGGGCACGTTTATCGGCGTGTACGTCGCCAAACATTTCCTGGAGTTCGTCGCGCGGCCCATGGTGAATGCGTTGCGCGCCGCGAATCTGCAGGACAAGCTGATTTTTACGCATCCCGCCGGCTACCTCTACCAGGTCATCACTCTGGGACTGTATCTCGGAATCGTAATTGCCTCGCCTTATGTTCTCTACCAGGTTTGGCTTTTCGTCGCGCCGGGGCTTTATCGAAACGAGCGGAAGGCGGTTGCGGGCTTTGTGATTTCCTCGGTGGGACTCTTTCTTTGCGGCATCGTGTTTGCTTACTACGTCATCCTGCCGTATCTGCTGCGATTTCTCGTTAACTTCCAAACCGGCGGACCTTTCACGCCGCTCATCAGCGTGAACGAATATTTTGATCTCGTGCTGAACGTACTGCTCGGCGTGGGCATCGTATTCGAATTGCCGGTGCTGGCGTTCTTGCTCACGCTCTTCGGCATCGTGACGCCGCGGTTTCTCTGGAAGAATTTCCGCTATGCCATCCTGATCATTGCTGTTCTGGCGGCGGTCATTACGCCTACTCCGGATGCGATCACCATGCTGGTGTTCATGGCTCCCATGATCGCGCTCTACTTCTTGAGTATCGGCGTGTCGGCTGTGGTCGTACGCAGGAAGCGCCGCGCGGAGACGATTGCGCGCCAAGGAGCCACCTAAGTGCCGACGCGGATTGTTCGTGCTGGGCTGGTCCTATTGGGGTCGGCTTTTGTCGTCTTTGGTTGCGCTAGCGGAGGCACCGTTGCGACTGGTGCCAGCCGTGAAGGTGCGTCGGCGTCGCCTGCTGCGCCCGAGCCTCAGCAAACCGCGCCCGCGCCGGAGAAGACCGGCGGCTTCGACGGCCAGCGGGCCTTTCAGCACGTCTCCAATCTCGTGGCCATCGGCCCGCGCACGGCGGGCACCGACGGAAATCATCGTGCTCAGGATTACATCACCGGGCAGCTGAAAGGCTTCGGATGCACGATAGACACGGACGCTTTTCATACGCCGACGCCCGTCGGCGACGTGGAGATGAAAAACATCGTGGCGAAGATTCCGGGAACGTCTCCGGATATCGTGCTCTTCCTCACCCATTACGACACCAAGCGGCTGCCGAATTTCGTCGGCGCGGACGATGGCGGCTCTTCTACCGGAGTCATGCTGGAACTGGCCCGGCTGCTGTGCGGGCGAAAAAATGCGCTTACGATGTGGATTGCCTTCCTCGACGGGGAAGAAGCGTTTAACCCGGAATGGCATGATCCCGATAACACCTACGGCAGCCGCGAACTGGCCGCGCGCATGGCGCTCTCCAGCGACCTGCGGCGCGTCAAGGCCGTGCTGTTGGCAGACATGATTGGCAGCCGGGATCTGCGCATCAAGCGCGAAACGAATTCGACCTCCTGGCTCACGGATATGGTCTGGTCCACGGCTTCGCGGCTCGGCTACGGCGATGTTTTTGTGTCGAGCGCGATCGCCGTGGAAGATGATCACATGCCCTTTCTGCGCCGCAACGCGCCTTCCGTGGACATCATCAACATGGAAATTCCTTACTGGCATACGCCGCAGGACACGCTCGACAAACTCAGTCCCGCAAGCCTCGCCGTGGTGGGGCACGTCCTGATCGCCGTCGTCCCGCAGCTCGAGCAAAAATTTGCTCGGGCGGGCACCGCCTCACGTCCGTGAGCGCGCGGCGGATCTCCATAGACTCGGAAAACGGCCGCTACGAAGTCGTTTACGGCGTGGGCGTGTTAGCCGGGGCCGCAAGCCGCATCAAGCAGCTCGGCGCGAATACCGGCGTCTTCCTGCTTTGCTCGCCGCGCGTGGCCAGGCATTGGCGCGCCAAGCTCGAGCGCGCATTGCGGCGCGCCGACCTGCGCCGCACCGTGATTTTTGACGATCGAGAAGAATCCAAAAATATCTCCACCGTCGAGCGCCTCTGCCGGGAACTGATTCGCGCGGGCGCCGATCGCCGGGCGCTTCTGGTGGCTGCGGGCGGCGGCGTGGTGGGAGATGTCGCCGGGTTTGTCGCGGCCAGTTACCTGCGGGGCATCGCGTTGGTCCATATTCCCAGCACCCTCGTCGCGCAAGTGGATAGCGCCATCGGCGGCAAAACCGGCGTCAATCTGCCGGAAGGGAAAAACCTCGTCGGCGCGTTTTATTCTCCCCGGCTCGTGTTGGCCGATCCGCTGACGCTTTTGACGTTGCCGCCGCGGGAGTTCCGCTCGGGCCTGTATGAAGTAATTAAATACGGCGTAATCGCAGACGAACGCCTGTTTGCGTATCTCGAGAATTCCATCGAGGCGCTCGTGAATCGCGACGCGAAGGCTCTCGATTTCGTGATCCCGCGATGCATCCAGGCCAAGGCCGATGTGGTAAGCCGCGATGAACGCGAATCCGGCCTGCGCGAA
>DATEFW010000002.1:0-3048 GCA_035280425.1 Bryobacteraceae bacterium
TTCCCAGCAGGATTCGCGGCAGACGTATATCCACCATGATCAAGCGGAAATCGGTGGAGATTTTTTCGGGCTGGCCGCTGACGAGCCACCACAAATTCTGACCGAGATCGCCGAAGGAAAACGGCACCGCACCCAGCCGCAACGCGAGCAAGACGATAGCCAGGAGCACTGCGGCGAGCAGCGCGCAGCTCCAGAGGACACGTCGCAGCGTCATGGGCTTCATAAGCATCCGCCTGTTTGCGGGCGTGCGACAAACGCCTGAGCGATACCCGGGGAGCCCCAATTCCGGGCATCCACGGCGAAATCGTTAAGGAACGCGGCGTCAGCAAATTTGGTGGGGTAGAGCGCGTGTGCGAGTTGTTCGATTCCGTCCACCAGCCGCGGGGAAGGATGGCTGATGCCTTCCGATAACACAATGAAACGGCGATTGCGCACAGCGGCAAGACGCCGCCAGCCCGGGCGCGCCTGGAATTCAGCCAGCTCTCTTTGCACCTGCTGCTTATTGTCGTTCGAAATAATCAGATACTCGGGCTGCAGGCGGATCACTTCTTCGAGGTCAACGGTTGGCCAGGGCTGCGGCGAACTGATGATGGATCGCGCGCCGGCATGACGTAAAGCATCGTCCATAAAAGTGTTTCGACCGACCGACATCAGGGGATCGAGCCAGACCACCATCAGCACTTTTTTTTCCGGCAAGCCGGCCAGCCGTTGGTCCACTTCGTCGAGCCTCCGGCGCAGATCGGCGGTGAGCGAACGGGCGGCGTCCACTGCGCCTAGAAGTTCGCCCAAGCGTTCGGTGGAGGTCAGCACCTGCTCGACCGATTGTGGATCAGTCACATAGACGGCGATGCCCAATCGCTCGAGCGAGAACACGGATTCGGCCCGGTTAATCTCCCGCGTAGCCACCACCAAATCCGGATGTAGGGCAGCGATCGCTTCGATATTGGGATTTACCGTGCCGCCGATGCGGGTTTTCTTCTTCGCCTCGGGCGGGTAATCGCAGAAATCGGTATCGCCGACGACCTGGTCGCCCAGTCCCAGGGCAAACAGCGTCTCGGTTACGCTGGGCGCCAGCGAGACGATGCGGCGCACCGGCTGCGGAATGCGAACGACGCGGCCCATTTCGTCCTTCACCTCGATGCGGGATGCAGATGCGCTGGGGTTCTCTCGCGGAGGCGCCTGTGGACTTGCTGCGCCGCAGAGGGCGAGCGGCGCCGTGATCAAGAATCCCACGCGCAATCCCGCAAACAGCAAATCCCCCATTGCTGCTGCGAACCTCCATCGAACCAAAAACGTGAGGGCGTGCGCAAGATGGATTCTTCTGCTTGTGTCTTGAATGAAGACGGTGCGCCCAGCCCGGGACGTAGCGCACCGGAGAGCCATGTTCACGACTTGCGATCGGTGTGCCGCGCGAGAGTGTCTTGGGTGAGCTGCCATAGGGCCATCGGCTGAGCGTATTCGGCGGCATGGGCAGTGTCAACCTCGCGGCTGAATTAGATATTTTCGCGTTCTTCCATCAGCCCGAGGGGCGGCGGCGGTTCTTAATGCTCTTTCGCGGAACTCTGTGGTAGCCTGACATCGAAAATCTGGTGACAAAACAGTCCCGTTCTGAACGCGAATGTGGGCAGCGCCATTGCTTGCGGCGCCTGATCGCGGATGAGCAGAATGAAGGAGGAGCGCGTATGCCGAATCGCAGGGATTTCATCAAGAGCGTGGCGGGCGTGACGGCAGGCATGTTGGCCGGCGAAGGATTTTTGAATGCCGCGCTTGGGCCGCTCCAGGGACGCGGACAAGGCGGCGGGCAGGGGTCGGATGGCGGCGCCGCGCGTCGCGAGGTGCGCGTCGGCGGCAAGCGCGTGAAAGTGATCGACGTGCACGCGCATGCGACCATCCCGGAGATTGCGGATGTGGTCAGAGGCACGCCGCTCGAGCGCTACGCGCAGGGCGGCCGCGCGCTTGGTCCCGAGCGCATACGCGAGCTGGACAAGCGCGGGATCGATATTCAGGTACTGGATATCAACACGTTCTGGTGGTACAACGCGGCGGATCGTGACCTCGCGGCGAAGATTGTGGACGTCCACGACCGCGGCCTCGCGGCATGGGTAAATAGCAACCACGATCGGTTCCTGGCGCTCACGTCGCCCACGCTGCAATTCCCGGATTTAGCCGCGCAGCAGCTCGAGCATGCGGTCAAGAATCTGGGGATGGTTGGCGCCGCGATTGCCGGTCACGTGCAAGGCGAGCCGCTTTCCGATGCCAAGTACGACCCGTTCTGGGCGAAAGCGCAAGAACTGGGCGTGATGGTCTTCATGCACCCGAACAACGCCGAAAATGCCATCAAAGAAGGCGGGCTCAAGGGCCGAGGCGATCTCGGAAATATCATCGGGAATCCGCTGGAGACGAGCCTCTTCCTCTCCCACATGATTTACGACGGAGTGCTCGACCGGTTCCCAAACCTGAAAATCTGCGCGGCGCACGCCGGCGGCTACATGCCATCGTATCTGGGGCGAACTGAAGTGGCCTGCGATGTGCGCCAGAATGCCGGCTGCCTGAACAAGAAAAAGCCCAGCGAATATCTCAAGACGCAGGTTTACGTTGATTCCATGGTCTTTTCGCCCGAGGGCGTACGGCATCTCGTGGCGGAAGTGGGAGCGAACCAGGTGGTCTACGGCACAGATATTCCGCTGGTGTGGCCGGACACGATTGATGCCATCCTTGGCGCGCAGATCACGGATGCCGAAAAAGAAGCAGTCCTCGGCGGGAATTTGACCAAACTGCTTCGCATCAAGACATAAATCTCGACAGCGAACTACACGCGAGCGTCTAGCTCCGCCAGCGCAGCGTGACCGGGCCGTCCAGGGGATGCTGCATGGGCATGCCGCTCCGCTGGGACGCCAGATACGCGGACTTCAACTGAAAATACCAGCGCGCTTGCCGGTCCGCGTCGTCAACCAACATCATGCGCGGCTGCACTTCGAGCCCGGGCTTTTGCAGCTCGATGACGCGCTGATCTTGCGCGATGAAGCGCTTTCCGAAAAAGTGCAGCAG
>DATEFW010000003.1:0-115430 GCA_035280425.1 Bryobacteraceae bacterium
TCGTTTCACGGCCGAACATTCGGCGCCCTTTCCGTTACCGGCCAGCCGAAGTACAGGCACGACTTCGAGCCCCTACTGGCCGGAGTAAAATTCCTGCCTCCGAACGATGTGGAGGCGCTCGCGCGCGCCTTTGGTGACCGCACGGCAGGTATCGTAATCGAGTGGGTTCAGGGCGAAGGCGGCATTTTTCCCGTTTCTGTCGAGTATGCGCGGCGGGCTCGGGAACTGGCTGACCGCTACAACGCGCTCCTGGTTTTCGATGAAATCCAATGCGGTGTCGGGCGCCCCGGCACCTGGTTCGGCTACCAGCTCGCCAGTCCTGTCGTGCTGCCCGACGTGATGGTGGCAGCCAAGCCGCTGGCCTGCGGGCTTCCGCTCGGCGTGATCGTTGCTAACGAAAAGGCGGCCGCCGCAATTGGCGCCGGAATGCACGGCTCGACTTTCGGTGGCAGCGCCCTTGCCTGCCGCGTGGCGCTCGAGTTCTTCGACATTTTGGACGAGCTCCTGCCGTCCATCCAGCGAGTAGGCGATTATTTCCGCGCGCGCCTGATGGACCTGGCACGCCGCTATTCCTTTATCCGCGAAGTGCGCGGCTGCGGTTTGATGATTGGCCTAGATATGACTGTGCCCGGTAAGCAGATGGTGCTCGATGCGCAATCACGAGGGCTGCTGATCAACTGCACGCACGACACCGTGTTGCGCTTCCTGCCGCCCTACATTATTACCGAGAAGGAAGTGGACACGGCCATCAAAATCCTGGATGCTGTCTTTGCCGAACAGCCGTCAAAGTAGATCCAGACGGCGATTCTGCTCGAGCAGCTTGACGATGTCGGCCACTTGCTGAGCGCGGTTGCGGTCGGCGACCAGCAACGCGTCCGCAGTATCGACGACGATCAGGTTTTGCGCTCCCAGCAGGGCCACCAGCTTTTTGCCGGCATCGATATAATTTCCGCAGCTATCGGCCGCAACCAGGTCCGATCGCGACACGTTGCCATCACGATCCCGCGCCAGCAGTTCGTAAACCGCATTCCAACTGCCCACGTCATTCCACCCGATATCGTCACAAGCCAAGCCGACGACATTCGGCGCACGCTCCAGCACGGCATAGTCAATCGAAATGTTCTCGCATCGCGGAAATACATCACGGAGCTTTTGCTGGAATTGACGGCTGGAAAATCGGGGCAGGGAAGCCAGTATTGTGGCGGTCTTGGGCACATGCCGGCGCAGGGCCTCGAGCAAAACGTCCGCACGCCAGAAGAACATGCCGGCGTTCCAGAAGAACCGGCCTGCCGAAACGTATCGCGCGGCCGTTTTTGCATCCGGCTTTTCCCGAAAGCTCACCACGCGAGCCGGTTCGAGCGAACCTTTTTTTGTTCTGCGCGGAAATTCGATGTACCCATATCCGGTCTCGGCCCATTGCGGCTCGATGCCCAGCACGCCGAGTTTGCCCTTCTCGGCTGCTCGAAAAGCCGCCCTCGCCAGTTGACGGTAGCGGTGCGGCCGCGCGATCACGTGATCGGAGGGAAACACTCCCATCACCGCATCGGGGTCAAGGGAATGCAATATGTGGGCAGCGAGGCCGATTGCCGGCGCTGTGTTTCGCTGCACAGGCTCCGCCAAAATCTGTCGTGCCGGAACCATTGGCAATTGCTGGACGATTTCGTCTCGCAAATGTTCGTTGGTGATCACCCACAAGCGCTTTGGTGGGATCAACGGAGCCAGCCGGTCCACCGTCGCCTGAATCAGGGAACGGTCACCCACGATGCTGAGGACCTGTTTGGCATGACTCCGCCGGCTGCGCGGCCAAAACCGTGTGCCGCGGCCCCCGGCCAGGATGAGGCCGTAGTAATTGGGCATGGATTTACTGAATGGGGTATCCGTGGATCAGCTTGAATGTCCTGCGCCAGCGCGTTTTCGTGAAAAAGTGCTCCATCAGGTCGACGAGGTGATCCATGCCGATCGCGGGGTTCGATAATGCCTCGGTGGGCGCGTCGTAGGACCAGTAAATGACTAACGGCTTGCCGATAATGTTTTCCCGAGGTACAAAACCCCAGTAGCGGCTGTCGAGCGACGAATCACGGTTATCCCCCATGGCGAAGTAATATCCGGCCGGTACAACCACCTCGCCGTGTTGCACGTTATTGGCAAGCATCTCCTGAGCGGGAGGGTACAAGTTCACATTCGGCGGTCCAGGAAAATTATCGCGATACGAGTCGATGTATTCGGTTTTGTTGACTCTGTAGGGCTCATCCAGAGGGTGGCCGTTTAAGAAAACGCGTTTGTTTTCCAGACGGATGTGGTCGCCCGGTACGCCGACGACACGCTTGACGAAAGTCTGGCGAATGTCGATCGGATAACGAAACACGATGATGTCGCCTCGCTTGACATTTTCGTAAGGAAGCAGATGTTTGGTCAAAGGGCCAGGCGGAGCGTAGGCCAGTTTGTCCACCAGGAGATGATCGCCAATCAAGAGCGTGTCTTCCATTGACCCGGTGGGAATGACGAAGGCTTGCACCAGCGTCGTGGTGCCGAACAGAAGCAGGATGATCGTCACCGTCCATTCGGCGATTACCCCGCGCGGAATATCGCTCCGGCGCTGCCCGGGGGTCTGCTCCGCAGGTTTCTCGGCTACACCAATATTCTGTTGACTCACGATAGGACCATTGTATCGGAAAGTCGGATACATGGACCGCTAATGAAACAGGAGTCGGCGGCCGGGGCGGTGTGGACCGTGGAGACAACGGAAAAAGTGCCCAAATGCGATCGTGCTCTCTGCTATTCTGTGAAAGCGACATGGCCTCCACAACGGCTCTTCCGATTCATCAGCGGCCGCTGACCCGAGGGCACTCGATCATCCTGGTGTTTTGTTGCACGATCTTGGGCGCGGCGGCGCAAATGCTGATGAAGGTCGGGTTGGGAAATCTAAGCCATCCCGGCGTGCTTGGCTATGTCACGAGCTTACCGCTGCTTGGTGGTTATAGCCTCTATGGCCTCAATACGGTTTTGATGGTCTTCGCTTTGCGGGATGGCGAACTGTCGATTCTCTACCCCATCATCGCTCTCACCTACGTCTGGGTCACGATTCTTTCGGTTTTGTTTTTTCATGAATCGTTGAATTTTTTTAAGCTCTTGGGAATCGCTATCGTTGTGACGGGGGTTGCCGTGCTCGGTAAAGGCAGCAAAACATGAAGACGCCCGTTGTTTCCATGCTGCTGGTGCTGGTCGCATCGTTCATTGGATCGTTCGGTGCGGTTTTTTTAAAATCGGGCTCTCAAAAGCTTCACCAAGGGCTTCGTTACCTGATTTTTAACTTGAAGCTCGCCGCGGGGGTTGCCTTGTTTTTGGCCTCTTCCGCGTTCTACATCCTGGGATTAAAGCGCGGCGAAGTCTCTGTCCTGTACCCCATGGTTTCGCTTGCTAACGTCTGGACGCTCATCTGGTCGCGTTTGTATTTCAAAGAGGCGATTACGCGTGGGAAGATGCTGGGGCTGCTGCTCATCCTGGTGGGAGTGTTCTTTATCGGATTGGGAGCGAAATCCTAGACGTACTCAAACCTTTTCTACGCGGTCGAGTGAAAGAAATTCATGAATATGCGGATGATCTGATTTTTCCAGATCCTTCACCTGCCCGAAATAAATGACTTTTCCCTGGTGCAGGAACACAACTCGATCGGCGACGCGATTCATCAGGTCCAGATCATGCGTTACGACAACGGAAGTCAACTGAAGCTGCCGTTTGAGCCGCAGCATCAATTCAGCCAAATGATCGGACATGATGGGGTCGACCATCGTGGTCGGTTCATCATAGAGAATGCATTCCGGCTGCGCCGCAAGAGCCCGCGCGATCGCCACCGCCCGCTTATAGCCGGTCGCCAGGTCGGCCGGATAGGCGTCGCGGGCGTCATAGATATCGACCATTTTCAACAGCCCGTTGACGACATCCTCCTTGTTCTGCTCGTCGTAATCCTCGCGCAATTCGAGTGAGAATAAGACGTTCTCCGAAACCGTAAGCGAATCAAACAGCGCTCCGGATTGAAAGACCATCGTCACTTTCTTACGAATTCTCCGCAGGTCCGGTTCTCCAAAGTCCGTGATGTCTTCATGCGCTACGATCACGCGCCCCTGGTCGGGCTTCAAAAAGCCCATGATATGCGCCAGCGTGACGGACTTGCCCACGCCGCTCCGGCCGATAATAGCCACCGTCTGGCCGGCATCGATATGAAAATTGCTGTCGACTAAAACCGGCTTATCGAACGTCTTATAGACGTGGCGGAATTCTATGTAATGGGGGAATTCTTCAGGCATGCAAGTAAGCGGCCCAATCCTCGGGAGTGTTGAGATTGTGGAACAACCGGGAGTCCGGCACGCGCCAGAGCTCGACGGCCAGCCCTTGGAGGCCATCGGTAACTTTACGAACGCCGCGCCGGAGCGCCTGCTCGATGACCGGCAGTGCCCGGGCATGATAAACGGCGCACAGCGGTTCCGGCAGCCCGGACGGACCCATGGGAAGCACCACATCGGCGGATCCCTGCTCGGCGCGCTCGATCAGTCCGCTCAGAAACTCAGCCGTGATTTCCGGCATGTCGCAAGCCACAATCAAATTTCTTTCGGCCGTCGAATGATGCAATGCCGCGTGGATTCCCGAAAGAGGTCCGCAGCGAACGAAAATATCTTGGATGATGGGATAACCAAAGTTAACGTACAGACGCGAGTCGCCAATCAGAGTCACATCGTGAGTTACCGTACTTACCTCGGCTGCTATGTGCTCGATAAGCGTTTTGCCTTTGAAGGGCAGCAGGGCTTTGTTGGAGCCCATTCGGGAGCTCCTGCCGCCGGCCAGCAAGAATCCGGCGCAATGCATGGGGAAATGATAACATTGTAGGCAAGTGCGGCGCGTTAATCGAGTGACATAGAAATAAAACATAATAATGAAAAATTGTTTTATACTGACTTTGTTGATCACTTCGAGCGCCGCTGTTTCCTTAGCAGCATCCGCAAAGGCTCCGGCTGTCACTCTCGTCGTGCGGGCTGAGCCCAAAACGGGGCGGCTGGTTCGCCGCGTCGTGTCGTCAAATTACTCCGCAGCCGCGAAAAGCACCGCGACGCCGCCATCCTCTCCAACCGCAAAATCTGCCGCGCCCGCGCTTCAAAATCTGGCGGATCAGATCGCTCAGCGGCACAATATCGATCGCGATCTGGTGCACTCGGTCATCCGCGTGGAAAGCAACTATAATCCCCTGGCGGTATCCAGCAAAGGCGCCCTTGGTTTGATGCAACTGATTCCGTCGACGGCGCGTCGATTTGGTGTGTCGAACAGTTTCGATCCCGGTGAGAACCTGGAGGGCGGTATCCGGTATCTGAAATATTTGCTCGACCAATACGGCGGCGATCATCTTCTGGCGCTCGCTGCCTATAACGCAGGTGAAGCCGCGGTAGCGCGCTATCGGGGTGTTCCGCCGTTTCCGGAGACTCTCGGTTACGTACTGCAGGTTGAGAAATCGCTCAGCTCGTCCAAAGAAGCCAGGAAGAAACAGACCAGCGTGAGCCGTTCCCCGACAACCACTGCGGACGGCTACAATCCCATTCGTATTTTTAATGACGCAATGGGCAGAGTCTATTACCGGACTCCTTGAGATGATGACGCGTTGGCCGATAGCCGTAGCGGCATTGCTGGCAAGCGCCACACTAAGCGCGCGACCGCGGCAGTCCGGACCGACCGAAGTCACGGCCATTCGTTACTGGTCGCTCGCCGAAACGACGCGAGTCGCCATCGAAATCACCGGCGAAGTCCACTATCGCTCCGATCGTGTTGAGAATCCCGATCGCATCTTTTTTGATTTCGTTGGTGCTCGGCCGTCGATCAACGGCCGGCGGCTCTACTCCACAGAGGTAGGGGACAAGTTACTGAAACGCATTCGCGTGGCCGAGACTGCGCCTGGCGTGACCCGCGTCGTGTTTGATCTCGAATCCAATGCCGACTTCAGCGTGTCGCGTCTGGACAACCCGGACCGTTTGATCATTGAGCTGCGGCCGTCGGGTCCGGCGTCCGTCCATCGCACCCTGGATGCGGAGGACCGCCCCGCGACTCCGCCGGAACCTGCCGCACCCCTCCGCCGCGAACCGCGGCCAATGGCCGAGCCTCCGAAGCGGACCGCGTCCGTAATTGCGCCAGTCATAGCCGATCCACCGGTGCTAAAAGCAGATCTTTCCCGATCGCAGATGGCGCACTTGATCGCGAAACCGGCTACCATAGCTGCGCCTCCTGCTGTTGTCGAACCGGCACCTTCTCTCAACAGCGCCCCTTCGACCGAGCCAGCTGCGGATTTACCTGGACGCCAGACTGCTCCGCGCGGCCTGCCAAAGGCTGCACGGGCCGCCAGTGACGGAGAGCGGTCGCTGACCCGAGCTCTTGGCCTGAAAATCAATCGTGTGCTGATCGATCCAGGCCACGGCGGAACGGACCAGGGAACCGTGGGCCGTCGCGGTCTCATGGAGAAAGACTTGGTTCTGGATGTTGCCAAGCGCCTCGGCAAGCTGATCGAGGAGCGCATGGGCAGCGAAGTAATTTACACGCGCACCGACGATACTTTTATCCCACTCCATGACCGCACAGAACTCGCCAATCAGAAGAAGGCTGATCTTTTCCTCTCGATTCACGCCAATTCGTCTCCACACCCGAGAATTGGCGGCATCGAAGTGTACTATCTGAATTTCACCAGTGCGCCCGACGCTCTGGATGTTGCGGCGCGCGAGAACGCCAGCTCGGATAAATCGGTGTTCGAGCTGCACGACTTGATCCAGAGCATAACCCTGAACGACAAGATCGAGGAATCGAAACAGTTCGCCACGAAAGTGCAAGGCGCGTTGCAGACATTCGAAACCCGTTACAACGCCGCAGCCAAGAACCGCGGGGTGAAGAAGGCGCCGTTTGTCGTATTGATCGGCGCATCCATGCCCTCGGTGCTGGCTGAGATAGGGTTTCTGAGCAACGCGCGCGAAGAACAGCTCCTGAGGCGGCCCGAGCACCGGCAAAAGCTGGCTGAAGCACTCTATCAGGGCGTCTCTCGCTATGCTCAATCGCTGAGCCATTACCAGGTTGCTCAGCGTACCGAATAGCACGTTGCGCGTTTTCGTCTTTCGCCACAGTCCTCTCGAACATCTGGGCCGGATTGGCGAGGTGCTCGAAGCGCACAGGCTCGAATACGACTACATCGACTTGTATCGGACACGGGTAGAGCATTCCTCCGCCACCGATGCGGGCGCTTTCATTTTCCTCGGCGGCTCGATGTCCGCGAATGACCCATTGCCATTCATTAAACGCGAAATCGAGCTCGTTCGTGAAGCCGTCGCTGCATCCAAGCCCGTGCTCGGCGTCTGCCTGGGCGCTCAGTTGATCGCCAGGGCTTTGGGTGCCCGCGTCTATCAAAACTCGGTGAAAGAAATCGGTTGGGCGCCGGTCACCTTCGACGATGCCGCCCACGGCGATGTGCTTTTTAGTGGCGTTCACGGCTCCAAGGTCATCTTCCATTGGCACGGCGAGACGTTCGATCTTCCCTCCGGCGCCGAATGCCTCGCCTCCTCTGCTGCGTGCCGCAATCAGGCATTTCGGTGGGGCGATCGCACCTATGGCCTCCAATTTCACCTGGAGGTCACGCCCGAAATGATCGCCGAGTGGTGCGCCGAAGACGGTCGGTGCGGAGATAAGCGCGAGGCCACGTGGCCCATCGATCCTCATGCCCACGCGGATAGTATGCGTAACCTAGCCCTACAAGTCTTCGGCCGTTGGTGCGAGTTAGTCAAGCAAACCAGCTCGGAGTGCGAAGCCGCTTGCTAGCCAAGCTGCGCACTTCATTTGCGCGCCGGTCGATCGCTCGCCGGCTAGAGCAGGCTTTCTTTTCCGGTGTCGGCGCCGGTCAACTGTTCGAAGACCTGTCGCGCGGCATTTTGTGCCGCGTTTTTCTTGGAATAGCCTTCCGCCTGCGCCGCCAGATCCTTCCCCACGCGAACTTCGATCGTAAAAGTCTTGGCGTGCTCCGGGCCGCGTTCTTTGACGATCACATAACGCGGCAGAGGCAGGCTGCGAGCGCGCGCCAGCTCCTGCAACGCGCTCTTGAAATCGGTCAGGACACCGGGCAGGAGATCCTTCGCCGGCGCCGAGCCGCCCCCTTCGTCACCTACGACGTGCCGCTCGACAAATTCGCGCGTTTTTTCCATCCCGGCGTCCAGGTACAGCGCGGCGAGCAGCGCCTCGAGCGCGTCTACCAACAGTGTCCGCTTGAATCTTCCGCCGCTCAGCTCCTCCCCGCGCCCGAGCCGCAGATATTGACCCAGTTGGAGGCCCTCGGCCACTCCGTAGAGGTTCGCCGCGCTCACCAGATGCGCCTTGAGCTTCGAAAGCTGGCCTTCGGAACAAGCCGGCAGGCGCTGCAGTAATGCTTCGCTGATTAGAAATCCGAGAATGGAATCGCCCAGAAACTCCAGCCGTTCGTTATCCGCCGGCAGAGACCCAGCTTCCGGCACCTTCTCGTGGACGTGCGAACTGTGAGTAAGCGCGCGCTCCAGCACCTCGCGGTTTCGAAACCGGTGTCCGATTACTTCTTCCAGCGAGTCCAGATCGGCGCGCATGTTGGTGGCGCGGGCCGGACGCACTTACTGTTTCTTCGTGTCGGCCGGCGGAGGCGTGCTGCCGTTTGCCGCTGGGGCGGCTGGCTTGGCGCCGCCGGACTTGAGTTGGAGAGCGCGCACTCGCTCGGCCTGTGCAAACTGTTTGATGCTCGGATGCACGTCGCTCATGGCCATTACTTTATCCAGCAGCGCGATGGCATCATCCGGCTTGCCCGTCTGATCGTACACCGCGGCCAGCCGCACCATCGTGACCGGGTCGGGAGCTTCGTCCAGCGCCAGTTTCATTTCCGAAATCGCCACGTCGAAATTCTTGCGCGCCATGGCGGCGTAGCCCAGCGCTTCATGCCCCTGCGCCATGTATTCTTTCTTGCCCTGCGCCCATTGCTCGTCGGTCAGCGTTTGGTTCGGTTTGGGCGCGTCCTTTAAAATCTCCATCGCGTTCTTTGCATATTTTTCCGCGCGCGCCAGCTTCTCCTCGCGATCCAGATCGAATTCGCGTGTCCTCTGCGCGATCCCTTTCGCCAGCATCAGCATGGCCGGATATTGCTTGGGATCCGCTTCCACCGCGCGCTCGGCATAGATGATCATCTTTTCGTAATCGTTCTTCTGCGAGTAGGAAACGGCCGCGAGATAAAGCACCAGCCCCTTGAAGTCCGTGTCGGCATACTTGCTCAATAGCGCGTCCGCGGCTTTGATCCGCGTATCCGCATCCACCGCGCTGAACACCGCCTGCAACGCTTCCGCTTCTCCCTTCGATTTCGGGGCAGGTGCCTTCTGCGCGACCAGAGCCGGCACGCCGGTCCCCAACGCCAGCGTCGCCAGGATTAAAATTTTTCGCATGAAAAAACTCCTTTAATTTTTTTTAAAAGCTTCCTGTATCCCCCGTTGTGCCGCTTGCCGCGCCCCGGCCGATGCCCCGTCGATTGCAAGAGCCATTTGATAATGCTTGGCGGCTTCTTCCCGGTTTCCGGCGATATCTGAAAGACGTCCCAGATAAACATGCACCCAGGCCTTCACCCACGCGTCCGGAGACGAATCCAGCGCCTTCTGAAACAACCGCTCGCCCAATTCCGGATCATTCTTTAAGACCGCAATCCGCGCTAACCCATAGTACGCCAGCGCGTGTTCCGACTTCTCACTGGATTCTTCGAGCGCGCGCAAGTACACTTGTCTCGCTCCGTCGTAATCCTTGTTGCGATAGAGACGCTCGGCTTCTTCGATGGTTTTAGCCGCGGGTGTGCTCTCTGGACGGCGCTCCACCGCGGTCACGGCCGGGCGCATGTGCGGCTTCTCGGCGAACTGCACCTGATCCAGCCGTCGCGACTCGTGGTTTACATCCAGATGTTTTAGCATCTCCGGAAAGTAGAGTCGCATGGCCCCGGGCTGCTTTTCGTATGCCGTCAGCTGCTCGGCAAAAAACGGCGTCAGAATGTATCCCTCGTGCAGCGCATCATCCACCGTCTCCGGATGTCCCGGCAATCTGGCTTCCACGGCCTTGATTAACGATTCCGTGGTCAGCAGCAGGAAGTCGGATTTATACACCGCATCGAGCGCCGGCGCTCCTTGCGCAAAATCCACCAGCGAATTCCGCTTCAAAATCTCCACCCCGTATTTCGTCGCCAGCGGATCGAGCAGGTAGTGCAGATACGCGTGCCGGATATCGTCGACTCGTAAATCCGGCGATGGTGTGACCACCACGAAATATTCGTTCGCGTAGCTGCGCGTCTGGACCTGGTTGGGAGCTGCCAGCACGTCGAGATAAATCTGAAAGCTGCGGCCCAGATAGCCTGCCGTGGGGTTGCGCAGGTAGGCGTTCGCCTCCAGAACGGCGCGCGACACCGGCGCCTGGTATCGCTCGATCACCCGCTCGAACGCCGGCTGCACCTTGTTCCACAGTTCCTCGATGTTCGCTTCACGATAAAATCGCGCGAGAAGCGGTGCCAGTCCTTCGAGCGCGCGGATATCCGGCGGAAGTTCGACCGTTCGGAATTTGTATGCAAAGTCCGGTGGTCCGTTAACCGAGAGTGCGAACGAAACGTACTGGCTTAATTCGGCCGTCTCGTCTTTCTGCCGGTGAGCCGCAAAGAAATTTTTCAGATCGGCCGTTACCGGAGGTTTTGCGGCAGCCACCGCCTTTCGGATCTCGGCGCGGAGAGGATCGTTATTCGGCGACGCCATGTCGGCGTCATAGCCCGCGGCGTTGATGGCGGCCATCACGGTGAACAGCGATGGGCTGAAATCGAGCTGGCCCTTTTCCGCTGCACTAGCCGTCCCCAACGCGCATACGAGAAAGGCGGATATGGTTAGCCTCAAACGCTCCTGCCTTGGATGCCTTCAGTTTAGCTTATTTTCTGAGCGAGTTCGCATAGCGTCACTCACCTTTTGCAGCACCATGTAGTAACGCATCGCACCGTTTGCGGCGTATAATTGATAGGAAATACAGTTTAACCTAAGGGGCATCCAGCCCTCGGAGAAGGATCTCGCATATAGATGTCTACGATTGAAGTTTCCCCGGCGGACGCGCGTTCAGGCGAATTTCAGCAACCCGTAGTCAACGATTTCAGCATTCAGGTCGCAACGGTAAACGGTTCCGGCAGCCAGACCGCCAACACGGTCTTGATGCGCACCATCTTCCAGATGGGCGTGCCGGTCTCGGGCAAGAACATGTTCCCGTCCAACATTCAGGGACTGCCGACATGGTTCACGATTCGCGCCAGCAAACACGGCTATATCGGCCGAAAAAAGGAAATTGATTTTCTGGTCGCGATGAATCCCGAAACGGCCCGCGAAGATGTCATGCAATTGGACAGTGGCGCTGCCGTCGTTTACGACGAGCCGCTGAAACTCGACGCCCTGCGATCCGACCTGTACTTCTACCCCGTCCCATTCGACAAGCTCGTCGGCCCGGTCTGCCCTGAAGCCAAGCTGCGCAAGCTCGTGCGCAACATGATTTACGACGGCATCCTGGCGAATCTCCTCTCGCTTGATATGGAGGAGATTCACAAGGCGCTCTTTAAACAATTCGGCAAGCGCAAGGCCAAAGCCGCCGAGCTGAACTGGGGCGCCTGCCAGGCCGGTTATGATTACGCCGCCAAAACCTTCGCCAAAAGCGATCCCTATCGCATCGAGCGGATGAACGCCACCACCGGCAAGATCATCATCGATGGCAATGCCGCCGCCGCTCTCGGTTGCGTATTCGCCGGCGTGACCGTCGTCACCTGGTATCCCATCACGCCATCCTCATCGCTGGTCGAATCCATGATCGGCTATCTGAAGCGCTTCCGCATCGATAAGGAAACCGGCCGGGCAACGTACGCCGTGGTGCAAGCCGAAGATGAGCTTTCCGCCGTCGGAATGGTGCTCGGCGCCGCGTGGGCCGGCGCCAGGTCGATGACCTCCACCGCCGGCCCCGGCATCTCGCTCATGTCCGAATTCGTCGGCCTGGGTTACTATGCCGATATTCCCGCCGTCATTTTCGATGTGCAGCGTGTCGGCCCGTCCACCGGTCTGCCCACCCGCACGGCCCAGGGAGACATCCTCTCCACTGCTTTGCTCTCCCACGGCGACACCAAGCATCCCATGTTCTTTCCCGATTCGCCCGAAGAATGCTTCAGCATGGCGATCGAAGCTTTCGATCTCGCCGAACATTTCCAAACGCCCGTCTTTGTGATGCTCGATCTTGACCTGGGCATGAACAACTGGATGGCCGATGCGTTTCAATATCCGACCAGGCCCATTGCGCGCGGTAAAGTTCTCACCGCTGCCGACCTGGAGCGGTTGGGCGGTTTTGCCCGCTACAAAGATCTGGATGGCGATGGCGTCGGCTACCGCACGCTTCCCGGTACCAATCACCCGCACGCCGCTTATTTCACTCGCGGCAGCGGCCATAACGAGAAAGCGCAATACACCGAACGCGAAGACGATTACATAAACAATATGGATCGCCTGGCCCACAAATTCGAAGCCATGCGCTCGCGTGTCCCCCGGCCTGCCGTCGAATATAGCCCCAAGGCCCGCATCGGCTTCGTCGCGTTTGGAACCTCCCATTACGCCGTCGCTGAGAGCCGCGACCAGTTGAAATTCGAGTACGGCATCGAGACCAGTTATCTCCGCCTGAAGGCGTATCCATTCACCCAGGAGCTGACTGATTTCATCCACAAGCACGACCGCGTCTACGTGGTCGAGCAAAACCGTGACGCTCAGATGCTGGGCTTGATGCGCCTCGAGTTCGGCGCTGAGGAAACTGCCAAATTGAGAAGCATGAGATATTACGGCGGTCTGCCGCTCGATGCGCGGACCGTAACAGATGACGTCATCCGTCAGGAGGGTAAATGAGCACCACCGTCACGCCGCCGCCTAAGAAGGTCAACCGCCTGGGCTTTG
Organism: Bryobacteraceae bacterium; assembly: GCA_035280425.1. Classification (GTDB taxonomy): domain Bacteria; phylum Acidobacteriota; class Terriglobia; order Bryobacterales; family Bryobacteraceae; genus QHXW01. The sequence continues at coordinate 13,008 of DATEFW010000003.1, forward strand.
AAGTCTTGAGCTATAAAGGTTCCAAGACCACGCTCTGCGCGGGCTGCGGACATAATGCCATCTCCGAACGCATTGTCGAGTGCTTTTACGAGATGGGCGTCCAGCCGTGGAACGTTGCGAAATTTTCGGGTATCGGCTGCTCGTCAAAATCCCCGGCTTATTTCTTAGGGCTTTCGCACGGCTTCAACGGCGTCCACGGCCGTATGCCTTCCATCGCCACTGGCGCCATGCTCGCCAACCGCACCATCCTCGGCATCGGCGTCACCGGCGACGGCGATACCGCGTCCATCGGCCTCGGCCAGTTCATGCACCTGCTGCGGCGTAATCTGCCGTTCATTTACATCATCGAGGACAACGGCGTCTACGGCCTCACCAAAGGCCAGTTCTCGGCAACAGCCGATATGGGCTCCAAGCTCAAGACCGGCGTCCTCAACGACCTGCCTCCATTCGACTGCTGCGCCCTCGCACTGCGATGCGGAGCCACCTTTGTCGCCCGCTCTTTCTCCGGCGACAAGAAGCAGCTTCAAACCATTCTCAAGGCTGCCATCGCGCACCAGGGCCTCTCTGTAATCGACGTCATTTCGCCCTGCACCACATTCAACGACCACGACGGCTCGACCAAAAGCTACAGCTACATGAAAGAGCACGACGAACTCCTCAACGAAATCGACTTCGTGCCGTTCTATGAAGACATCTCGGTTGAGATTCCCGATGGAACCGTGCAGGAAATCGAGCTGCACGACGGTTCCAAGCTTCGCATCAAGAAACTGGGACGCGATTATGACCCGTCCGACAAATTCGACGCGCTGAAGGCCATCGACGAAGCCCAGCGGCACAATGAAGTGCTCACCGGCGTCTTCTACATCGACACCGCCAAGCCTACGTTCATGGACCTGCTGCACCTGGACGAGGCGCCGCTCGCGACTCTGCCCGAATCCAAGGTCCGGCCGCCTAAAGCGGCGCTGGACGAAGTTATGGAAGAGCTCCGGTAAACAGGCTTGGCTATTCGCCGCCCGCCAGCATCTTCACCAGTTGATACAGGAACGTCTGGCCTTCGTAAAAAGACCGGACGCTCATGCGCTCATCCCGCCCGTGAAAGCGAATATCGTCGCGATCCATAAAGAATCCCTGCACGCCATACGTCGGGATTCCCGCAGCGCGCAGATACAAACCGTCGGTAGCTCCCATAAGCATCGTGGGCACCGTCGGTACGCCGGGCCACAGCGTGTCCGTCGCCCGGTTGACCGCTTTGAGTACATCCGCCCGCATCGGTGAGGCCGGGCCCCTGCTGATCTCTCCCACCGGATGCATTTTTACCTGATCGTCCGCGACAACCCTGCGCAGCGTGCTCTCCACATATTCAACCGAATCCTCGGGCAGCACTCGGCAATTCACATTAGCCGCCGCCAGTTGCGGAAGCGCATTGGCTGCGTGCCCGCCCTCCAGTTGCGTCGCCACGCACGTGGTGCGCAACACCGCGTTCCATGCGGGAGTAGCCGCGGCGATACGCTCCATGGCTTCCTGCGATCCGTCCGCTACTTTCGCAAGATCTTCCTTATTCGGACCGCTATCGATCTTGGCCATCTCGCGGAAATATGCCCGCGTCACCTCGTTGGTCTTGAGCGGAAATGCGAAATGCGAAATTCGTTCAAGCGCCGCCGCTAAATGGTAGATCGCATTATCCGGCACCGGCAGCGAGCTGTGCCCGCCTTTGTTGCGCACCTCCAACCGGAAATTAACCACGTATTTTTCGCTGACTTGAAGGTTGTTGGAGATCTTCTTGCCGCCGGCCGAATCTCCCCAGCCGCCCTCGTTCAGACAGAACTCCGCGTCGATCAGTCCGCGCTTGTTTTTGAGCAGCCACTCGACGCCGTTGTATGGCCCGCCGCCCTCTTCGTCCGCCGTCAGCGCCACAATGATGTCGCGATCCGGTTTGAAACCCTCCCGCTTATACCGGATCAGGTTCGCAATCCACACCGCGGCCTGCGCCTTATCGTCGCCCGTGCCTCGGCCATAGAAATAACCGTCCTTTTCAATGAACTCAAACGGATCCATGCTCCAGTCTTCGCGCTTGGCTTCCACGACGTCGGTGTGCGCCAGCAGAAGAACCGGCTTTCGCGTTCCATTGCCGTGATACCGCACCACCAGATTGGCCTTCTTCGGAATCGCCCCGCCCAGAAAAATGTCGGACTCCGGAAATCCCGCGGCCCGCAGCCGCTCCGACATGGCCTCAGCGGCCGGCGTGGTCGCGCCCGTGGTGTAGCCCGACTTGATCTCGATGAGTTGCTTGTAAATCTCGCGTGCAAGCTGCCGCTCGGCCTCAGGCGGCAGCGTCTGTGCAAACAGACAGGCGCCGGCCGCGATTGCAAGTACCGTCAGTCTGAGCATGCCCCATTTTTCCACACTGCACCTTCTCCGGCTCGATTTGGAGTACGATATTCGACGGCTTCCGCCAGACTCATTTATGCGCAACACCCGAAACGCGCGCTTTCTGATCGCGCCGTTGTTTCTCGCCGCTCTCGGCTGGGCATATCAGCAATCCATTGCGCCGGTTGGCCCGGTTTTGACCACCGAAGAAGGCCAGTCCGTCGTATTTGACCGTTTCACCTGGCAGGCGCGCGAGCTTTCAAAGAAATTGCCGCTCTCAGACTCCTGGCCCTCCGGTCCGTCGATGCGCCAGGCGCTCGAACATTACGGTCTGCTGGACAAAGCCCCGCCCAACGCAATTCCCGTGCCCGCACGGATTGCACCTGATATTTATCTGGTCGGGCAGGACCACGTCAGCAATCTGACCTACATGCTCGATTGCGGCCCTGAAGGCGTCGCCGTCATCGATCCTACTTACGAATCCGAATTCGAGCGCACCGTGGAGAACGTAGAGAAATGTGGGCGCAGCCGAAAAGATATCCGCTGGGTTCTGAATACGCACTGCCATGTGGATCATGCCATGGCCGACAAAAAATTCCGCGACCTCGGCGCGCAGATCGAAGTGCATGAAGCCGATGCACCTGCCATTGAGAAGGGAACGCGCGTCACTGCCTACTACCTCGCGAAGGGTGTCACCTCCTTTCCACGATGCCCCGTGGATCACCGCTTATCGGACGGCGAGGAGTTGCAGCTCGGCAACAAGCATCTGGAAGTGATCCATACGCCCGGCCACACGCCCGGTTCGGCCTGCTTCCTGCTGCGCCTCGGCGATAAGAACATTCTCTTTTCCGGCGATACCGTTTTGTACGATGGCAGGCTCGGTTGGCAGGGCAATCCGTACGCCGATAACCGGCAGTACCTCGCGTCGCTCGAAAAACTGAGCGCGTTTACCTTGAATGCCGCCAAAGTGCGCTGGGACGTGCTGCTTCCCGGCCACGGCGCGATCGCCATGGACAAGGCCTATCTGGACGTGCAGAAGGATAAGGATCTCGTGTCTCGGCTGCTTGCATCCGGTCAGGAAATTCCGTCCGTGCCTTTCGCTCTGCCCGAGTACCGCAACCAGATGTACGGACGCCCGCCGGTGAGCGGACCGTAACCGGCGGCGCAGGCGAAGTTTAGTTGTGCGGCGCCAGCCACGATGCCAGCAGGCTGACGAAGTCGATCCCCACTCCGATGCGATATGTATCTCGATTGCTCGGTACAGTGACGATCGCCACTCTCGGATCGAACGCCGGAATCGGAGTGCTGTCGTTTTCCGTTGCTGCTTTCAGAAAGATCGGCGTGGGATTGCCGGCGCGGCTGAGGCGCAGGTTCGCCGTGCCAAACAGAAACAGAAATTTCCATTTTCCGTTTTGCCTGCCGATTGGCAATGGATAAAATACATCCGCTTTCCACACAATGGAACGAAATGTCCCGCCGGTGACTTGCTCATCCTGCCCAAGGGTCACTGTGTAGACGCTCGGCGGAGCATAAGGCGCGCCGCTGTCAAACGACATGTAACGCACGCCCATTCCGTAACTCCGATAGAAGCGCTCACGATCGGGAGGAGCAAAGCCTACATAGGGAAACCCGGCGACGGTCGGATAACGGCTCGCGAAAAGTGAATACTGTGCCGAGTCTCGTGCGGGAACTGCAAAAACACTCACGCTTCGCGCGGGCGCTTGAAATGTTCCTGCTCCGCCCGCCCACGCCACCAGGCCCAGCGTTCGCCTCGCCGCGCCGGCGCGGAACGTGTGCAGGTTGTACTCGATTCCGGTCTGGAAATCCGCGCTCTGCGCCATCTCGTTCACCTTCACCTGGCTCAAAGTTTGTGTAAATCCCGCGGCGAATTCCGCGATTGAAGTGCTCACCTGTCGCGGCGCGCTGGCCACCCGCACGCAGCCCCATAGATTCCAGCGCGAATCCCATCGGTCGGCGTGCCCGCTAAGCGCGCGGGTGACAAAGAAATCGAAAAAAACATTTTGCGTGAAGTCTGTCGAGCTCGCGCCTGCCTGGTGATAGCCCATCACGGCCCGCGCCTCCCAGCCGCCGGGCTCCCGAAGCAGCGTAATAGTCGCGGTTGATGGCAAGCACTCGCCGCCGGTCGCTCCCAGCGTGATCTCGGCCGCTGCAATTCCATCCGGCATCGGATTGGGCGCTGTGTACGTCATTTGCCGAATGCTCCCAATTCCCGCGGGTGCGGCTGCGAGCTTCGCATCCGCCCGCACCTCGCCCCTGCACTTCACCGTAAACGTCACGCTCTCTCCAGGACGCAAGGTTGTCGCGGCCGGTGAAATGGTCAACTGATCCGCGCCGTGCGCCACGCTGGCGCACAAAACGGCCAGACAGAATGCATCATTTCGCATGAATTGGGCTCCCTTTCAGGCTCGTCTCGCGGCCGGAGACTTTTTAGGAATCTTGGTCCGCACCCCGCAGAGCTGACTCAATGCGGGTCGGATCAACGCCTGTGAACGGTGTGAGCGCATCCCGGGCGATCTGTCGCCCCAGATGCCGGTAACTTTCAAACTGAGCTTCGGAGAAAAACTGGTTGCCTGTGCTCTCGTGCGGGAAATCGGGACAATTGAGAGCGTAGTCCAGCACGTCCGTATCTTCGTGGATCGAACGCGACGATTTGAGGTAGATCAGCCAGCCATGCGTGCCATCGTCGTAATCGATACGCCCGATGGCGGAGTTCGCGCGATTATGCCCGTCGGCATCCTGGCTGCGGATCTGTGCGACGTCGATGTTGATGTGCGCGTTGAAGTCGATGCGGCATTTCCGGATAACACCGGCCAGGCCCTCGAACTTGTAATCTTTGTCCTGCTCCGCATCTCCGCAAACAATGAGGCGGCACCGGCGCCTGACCAGCTCGTAAATGCCCAAATTGTCGAAGTGGCCCCCGTCGGAAAGATAAAGAAATCCACCCCGCTCCGACGCCGCTCCGAATAGTTCAATCAGCAGGTATTTCAATCCGAAGCGCGGTCCGGGACGATTGTTATTTCGATGCCTTGGGTTCGGTACCCACCAGCCTAGCCGCACATTGAACACCGTCAGCAGGAACGCCACGGCGGTCGACGTGTGATACCCCATATTGGGGCTGGCCGCGGCGCCGGATATGGAAACCGAAGTCCCAAGTCTGATGGAGCCGCCGGAAGCTCCGAATTTGTCGGTCGCCGTGTACGCGGTCCGGTTCGAACCGCAGAAGTAAGGCGTCAGAATGAACGAATCAGCCTTTCGATCTTCCAGGTCGAGATCCGAAGTGTTCGGCAGATTAAGGGCCGTGTTGATGATGGCGTAGGGGCCGTGATACCTCACGCCCGCAACCGGCTCAGCCGTGATTCGCAGGCTGGTGAGCGGGAGGTCGTCGTTGAAATCGAACCCTGTAAACGGGTTTTCGCTTCGCTGGCTCGGATCGCGCGACGCGCCCAGGTAAGCCCGCACCAGGCGGTTCCGGTAGAAGTGATTGAGCGAAAATTCGTTGATATCCACGCGCCAGGCGAGCACCAGGGTAATGAGCACGCACAGCGCCAGGACAATTACCGGCCCCTCCGGCCACGGCGAATTCGCAGCATTCAACATCGCCCAGTGAAACGAAGCCATCAATTCGGCATGCGGCCATACACCGTCACCCGGCGCGAGCGTGAGGCTTTCTCGCGGTGAATCGCCGCACGCGGCGTTGCTGAAATCCGCATTCACACCGGGATGCAGCCTGGGCAATACGAGGATCAGGTGCAGTCCCCAGGAAATCAGCACCAGCAAGCCGGCAATGAATACGTAAGGCGCGACCCGTGCCAGAATTTCCTTCCAGTAGCTCTTGGTTTTGCCGTTGGTATCCTTGCTTTTTCCGGCGAGCAAGCCGCCCAGAGTAGTGGCAATCCACGCGCCGGCCACCGTGCGCTTGGTCCAGGCGAAAACCTCAAGCTTCGCTACCGCCAGAGGGCCGTAAATCGCGATAACCGCGATGATCAAAAAAGCGATGGAGTAGATCCCCACCCACGCCGCCAGCCGGCTCCACCACTCGCGCCGGTCGTCCGACATCGCCCGGCCCGTCAGTCCGATCTGGAGCACCACCGTTTGCGCGAGAGCCATCATGACAAGCGGCGTCGCCCAGACCGCCGCGTGCCACGCGCCTTGCGCGGAACACATGCCCGCCCAGCGTTGAAGCACCCAGCGAATCGCAACCAGCAGCAAGGCCAAAAAGAATGTGCAAGTCGCCGCAACTAGAACGTCGTACAGAAATTTATTTTTCGTGACAGGATCCAGAGATAAGTGCGTCAGAACCAGCGCTGAAACGAAAACCACTGCTGCCGCGGTGATCCACACGGGCAACTTCTCGCTTCCGCTCGCCGCTCCCCAAAGATCGGCCGCCAAAATCGTGCCCGCGAGCAGTCCGGGAATGACAACTCCAATCTGAATACAGCCCTGGCCCGCGCACCACGGCTGGCGGTCCTTGGGCCCGCCGGCTGCCAGCCACTTCAGGTTGATCCCGATGAGCACGATGGCCAATATCCAGAACACCAGGGCCAGCGCCTCCCAGTACCATTCACCACCGGAAACGAATCTGAAAACCGATTCCCAAATGCGCGGCAGAATGAGCACTGCCGCCAGAAATGCGACCAGAGTTGACTGCAGCAGCGACGTGTTGCGCAGCCAGATCATCGCCATCACCCACATATCGGCGCTGAAAAAACCCAGTTGCGGCGACAGGTACCGGCTGTATTTCCGGAGATGATGAACCGCCGGCGGGTTTTCCACTTTCGGGGAAGGGAAGGCGTGCTTCCGCTTGAAATTCGCCAGCATCCACGAGCCGATGTAACCGCCCCCGGAAACCGTGGAGAGATAGTCGAAGTATTTCAGCCAGCCGGCTTCCTCAAGCGCCTGCAGCACCCCCAGATTAAACGTGGCGCTGCGGATGCCGCCGCCGGACAGCGCCAACCCCAGCAGATTTTTTTTCTCGAAATCGATTTCGCCTTTCGACGGATTGGGTATACCGCGCAGCTCGCGGGAATTATCGATTTCCGCGCATTCCGTCAGACGGACTTCGTCCGGCAGGTTGCTCACCGGCATCATTATACGGCCTGTTTCTTCCGCAGTCGGGATCATTTTATTGAGAATCCGGGAGAAAATCCCTGGCAACCGTCGTGATTTCACGCGCCAAAAGCACTGCCCGAACTCGATTTATGCCTGATTAGCCGTGGGCTTAATGACGCGCTAAGCGGGCGGTAAAAGTCCGGCAAAAAGTGTGACCGTGGTTCGCCTACTGCTTGGTTTCGAGCGGTTTATTCGACTTTTCGTAGAACTCGTTCTGCAGCTTGAGGCTCACCTGGTCGGCTTTCACCGAGCGAATTACGTTGGCAATCCCCGCGGCCCAAGCTTTCATATCGAATTCGCCGAGCTCCCGGTTGGCCGCGGCCGCGTCGCCGGCATAGTGTTCGGGATATCGCGCGTACCACCAGATTCCCGTGTAAACGCCCTGCGGCAGGTCCTGGCGATTCTGGTCTGCGCCGGATTCGCTTCCCGCGCGGTCCAAGTGCACCAGGTCCGGACGCGACACCATCACGTGTGACGTTTCGGCTTCCCCCGCGTGTGAATCGAACTTGGACTTCATGGCCGGGCGGCCGGGAATCGAACTGGTCGACGGATTGTAAACGTAGACTACGTAATCGTGCGGCGAGGCCATCTGCGTTTGCGCGAAATATGGCAGGAGGCTGTTGTTGCCTCCATGCCCGTTGGCGATGATGATTTTTTTACACCCGTTACGCGCCATTTCATCGGTGGTCTCCTGCAGGAGCTCCAGCTGCAGTTTGGCGCTGTATGCCACGGTCCCCGGCTCGTGTTTGGCTTCAAAGATCTGGCCGAAATAATATTCCGGGTACACCACCGCGTATTCCTGTTCAGCGCCATGCAAAGCGGCATAGCGCACATTAATCAGATCCGTGCCCAGCGGCAGGTGCGGACCGTGCTTCTCCAGAATCCCGAACGGCAACAGGCACGTGCCATCCGATTTGTGAATCGCTTTGACGAAGTCACCCGCCGTCAACTCCTCCCATTTCACCGGAAGCGATTGCGCTGCCGCAAAGTTTGCGGCGATCGCGAACGAAACAAGTATGCGAAAGGTCATTATGGACTTCACCTTTACTCGTAATGGATGTCATCCAGATAAAACGTAACCACGCTCGGGTTCGAAGCCTTGCGTACCACCCAGGCGAACGCCCCGATAACACTCGAAAGCTTCTGTGCGCGCAGGCTGATTTCATAACGGCGCCACGCGCCGGAAAGCCGCACCGCGCCCAGACTCACGCCGAAGCTGTCTTTGTAGGGCAGGTTCATCGTGCGCAGGCCTCCGGCTCTGAATTCGACTACCTCGCTGCCGAGATCGCCGGCCGCCCAGAAGACCACTCTCGTGGCGCCTTCCACGTTCCGGCCGGGTTGTGTCCCCCAATTTCCCGCCGGGGACTGCCAGTAAAGACCCGCCCAGGTAGACCGTCGAGGCTGCCACGAGATCCGGATACACTTGCCATCGCGATCGCCGGGCCGCGGCCTCTGCGTGTAATTCTCGTCCATTTCGAGAACCTGTGTGCCGCGCGAGCCATCTCCCATCCAACCCTCCGGCGAAAAATAATCGGAAACTGAGAAGGGTGCGCGAATGGTTTGCGCCCGGAGCGGACCCAATAGCGCAAATGCGGCGGCAACCAATACCATCAGCCGGTTCATGCGTGTGATTATAGCGGGATTTTCCAGCGGTGCGTGCTGGGTTAAAATTAAATTTTCGGAAAGTCTTCATTTTCAGGAGTCATTATGGCAGCTACTACTCTTACTCTTACTTTCCCAGGCATGCGTGTTCTGGAACAGACGCCGGGCACGCTTCGAACCATTCTTTCCAGCGCCACACCAGAGGATCTTAACTGGCAGCCTTCGCCGGTACGTTGGTCGATCACCATGGTGCTGGCCCATCTGGCTGACGTAGAACTGAACGGCTTCGTCAGCCGGTTCCACGCCATCGCCGAGCAGCTCGATCCACTGCTCCCGGCGTACAATCAACTGGACCTGTTCAAGACCGGCTCCAAATTCGATGGTCTGCAACAGCTCGACGAATTCGAGCGGCGGCGCCGCGAAACCCTGGCATGGCTGAAGACGCAGCCGCCTTCGGTCCTCGCGCGCACCGGCCGTCACGAAGAACTCGGCCCGATCACGTTTGATCAGTTGCTGAATGAACTGGCATTTCACGATCTCGGCCACATCCGCCAGGTCATCGAGCTTTACCGGTGCCACGCCTTTTATCCCTACATGGGCGTGTATCAGAGCTACTACAAAATCAATCCGTAGCCCGGCAGGATTGGCAATGCCCAATTCTCAAACGGCACGGCACAAGCGCGCCGGCGTACCCGTTGATGCCGGTCGCCTGTTGACGTATCATGCACGCATGAGATTTCAGTCTGTGATTTTGTTGGCGGGGCTCGCGGCCGCGGTTCCGGCTAAGCCGCAGAGCCTGGATCAAATTCTGGATCACTATGTTCAGGCTGCCGGCGGCAAAGACGCGCTTGAGAAAATCACCAGCCGCACCATGAAAGGCACGCTGGAAAATTCCGACGACGGCACCACTTCGCCCGCCGAAGTGTTTGCTAAGCCGGACAAATTTCTCAGCGTGGTTGATCTTGGGGGATCCGGCAAAATGTTCGAAGCCTGGACCGGCAGCGGCGGATGGACCAAAGACCCGGATTCCGGCCTGCACGACATGAGCAAACAGGACGTCACCGCGGCCCGCCGTGATTACGAGTTTTACCGCGAGCTCAAGCTGAAAGAACTATTTCCCAAAATGACCCTGGCCGGCAAAGCGCGTATCGGCGATAGCGACGCCTACCTGGTTGAAGCCTCAACCGCCGATGGCGCGACCGAAAAACTTTACTTCGATGTTCAATCCGGTTTGCTGGTGCGCCGGGAATTCGAGCGCATCAACATTGACGACGGCATTGTGCTGTGGGAAGTCGATTACGACGACTACAAAGATGTCGATGGCGTAAAAGTTCCGGCCGTCGTAGTCCGCAAAACGCCCGACTTCAGTCTCACCTGGCGCTTTAGCGAAATCAAGAACAATGTTCCGATCGACGACGCCTCGTTCAACAAGCCGGAAAAGTAAGCCCCGGTTTCGACGCTCGCATGCCCAGGCGCGACGAGTTCACTTCGCAGCAAATCCGGATCGCACTCGATCAGAGTGCGGCCTCGGTTCGGCGCAACTGGCCGGGGGAGTTTGCGGGCAAGCCGGTGCATTACATCTGCGAAGAATGCGCGTTTGTCAGTGACCAGCGGAGTCACTTCGAGGTGGACCACGTAGTCCCCTGTGCGCGCGGCGGCACGAAAAACGTGATGTCGGATGCGACGCTCGCCGCAATTTCCGCAGGCCACGTAGCGCCGCTATTCGAGGCAGGCGTTAACGAGCGCGTCCTCTGCGTCGGTTGCAACCAGGCCAAGAAGGAGCGCCAGTTCGTCCCGCCGGGCGCGGGGTACGCGTATCGTTTTCCAGAGTGGGACCGCAATCCGGATCACATTTACGGAGGAGCACCCAAAGTTTCCCCGCTCGAGATAGAACAGCACCCGGAGCCTTACGATCCGGCGCGCTACCGGCGCCATTAGGCACGCATTACCGGTTTCCGAATCCCACGCCGCCGATGCACTTAACGCTTGCGGCCGTCCGGTCAACTTCAGCCCCACGGCGCTCAGTTTTTCCGGATCAAATCCTCCAGGGACGTTGCTCCGGAACGTCTCGAGCGGAGTCCGGACCGTCTTGAAATGCGGGTTCCCAATCTTTCTCATTCCACTTCCGCGCGCATCAACACCGGGGTTGACGCGCCCGAAAATGCGCAGGCCTTGTGGTTTTTCGAGATGCCTCGCTCGCTGCCTATCAGACCGCCTCTTTCGCAGATTCGTGCCGCGACCGCGTCCAGATCCAATACGCCGCAATCCCCACCGCCAGCGTAAGCAGCCCGAATCCGACGTACACCCAGCCGGAAGTCAGAAAAATGTACGACCAGCCTACAAACGCAATCACGCTCGGCACAGGATAGAGCCACATCCGAAACGGCCGCGCTATCTCGGAACGATGCTTCCGCACATACCGCACCGCAAATATTTGCCCGATGAATTGGATCAGGATCCGCGAAGTCAGCAGCGCGTTGATCACGGCGTCCAGGCTCCAGAGGCTGGCGATGATCGACAGAATTCCCATGACTAGCAGCGATACGTGTGGAAATTTGCCGCTCGGATGCAGGCGCGCAAACGGCCGAAAAAAATGTCCCTCCAGCGCCGCCGCATAAGGAATGCGGCTATAGCCCAGCAGCAGCGCGAACACCGAGGCGAACGCCGTCCACAGAACAAGCACGGTCACAACGGATGCGGCATGCGTTCCGTAAAGTTTTTCCATGAACTCGGAGGCAATAAATTTCGACTGCATGGCCTCCCGCCACGGCACCACCGCGATCATGCTCAAATTGGTCAGCGTATAAATCAGCGCGACTCCCAGAACCGAATAAATGATGGCGCGCGGAATGACGCGCTCCGGGTTTCGCACTTCGCCGCCGACATAACAGATGTCGTAATAGCCCAGGAAATCGTACATGGCGATGAGCATCGCCGACCCGAGACCCAGCGCAAATCCTCGCGAGAAGGTGAATGCCTTCGGCGGAAAATCGAATACCACGTTGGGATGAAAATTCGCCAGCCCGCTTACGATCACCCACAAAACCGTGATTAGCATTCCCACCCATAGCACCACGGTGAGGCGGCCCACCGCCGCGATGCGCCGGTAGAGCAGCATAATGACTAGCGTTCCCACCGCCAGGCTCACCAGTCTTGTCCCCATCGGCCCCATGCTCCGCCAGAAATAACCGACGTACTGCGCGAACCCGATGTAGCCGGACGCAATCTCGAGCGGCCCGCTGAAAATGAATTGCCAGATGAAAAGGAACGGCAGAATCCCGCCGAGCCGCGTTTTGCGGAAAGCCTCGCGCAAATAAAGATACGTTCCGCCGGTGCCCGGCATCGCCGCGGCCAGCTCGCTCCACACCAGGCCGTCGCAGAGCGCCAGCACCGCGCCCAGCAGCCATCCCAGCATGCACTGCGGCCCACCCATGGATGCGATGATCAGCGGAATCGTGATGAATGGCCCGACGCCCACCATGTTGCTCATGTTGAGTGCGGTCGCGTGCAGCAGTCCGAACCCGCGGACCAGGCCGTATTTCTCTTTGATGTTTTCGCGATTTTCCGGCAAGATGCAGGCCAGTGTATCGCGCCGCGAGGGCCGGTCGCTTAGGATGCGGCAGCGCCGGTTGTTTGGTTCTTCTTCGAGAGAAACTCAGTACACGACGACGAATTTTCCGTCGGGGCGCGCGAACGCCGCGACCAGGCTAGACGCTGGCACGCCCGCTGACTGCCCGTTCTCCGCTTCCGGTTTGCCAGATTTATCGTAGACCTGCCACTTGACTGTGCCGCCCTTGGCCCAGCCCATGCCCTCGGTCCAGGCGAAGATCGACTCGCCGCGAGCGTTGCCTGCCACCGCGGGATATTTCCGGTTGGGTCCTGTTCCCGGCGCTGGCGCCGGCGGCGACATTTTTCCGGTCGCCGGATCAATCCGCCCGTAGTACACCTGTTTTTCGGTTTCCCACGCCGCCAGCACACCCGCCGGACTTTCTGCGAACGACTCGCTGCTCATCACGCACGCGCCGACGTTCCATTTCGAAATATTCGCGCCCGTGAACGTCGCCCCGCGATCGCGCGATTCGAGCAGGTACATGTCGCGATGGACGGTTTCGTACGCCGAACGGTACAGCACATAGAGCGTGCCCTTGCTGTCCACGAACGCATCTAATCCGCAGCATCCGCACGCGCCCGTCGGTTCGGTCCACGCCCGCTTTTCGCGTGCAAAGGTCTTGCCATCGTCAGTCGAGCGCGCCACCCACACCGTGCGGTTCCCCTCGCCTTCCGTTCCAGGAACAGGAGCGTGCCATACGACGTAGACATTCCCTGATCGATCTGCCGCCACCGCTCCGCCACCGTCCACCACGTAAGCCGCCTGAATCAGATTCCGCTGCGGCTCGAAACCGGAGCCCGCAGCGTTCATGCGTGTGTAGAGCATCGGCTCGTGGCCCGGCGGTCCAGCAGGTCCGGATTGATGCGATCCATTCCATGCCACATGCACACGGTCATTCCTGCCGAGAGCGATTCGCGCGCCGCGAATGTTCCCCGCGGCGACGGCGCTGCCCGGCTCGGAGTTAACCAGCATAGGCGCCGAAAACGTTACGCCGCCATCGCGCGAGCGCACGTAGTAAATGTCGCCATGGCCCGGATCGCCTTTGTAGTAAAGCATGTGGACCACGCCTTTTTCGTCTACCGCCACCTGCGGCTGTATGCCGCCATCGGGAACACGCACGACCGCCACCTTGCCGGATGGCCCGATTTCCGCGGCGTGACAAGCCGGCAAAAACGGGACTAGCATGGCCGCCAGCCCGAACATACGCATCAGCATGGTTTCATCGTAACAATTGTTCAGCGCAATGTGCTTCCGCGTCTGTTACAATCGCCGTTAAGGTCGGGAGACTCCATGACCCAAACTCGGGATTTACCCCACAAGCTTGGCCTCTTACGTAAAAGTAATTTTTCCGAAGACCGTATCGCTTCCCGCAGCGTCAAAGATGAGCTGCGAAGCAATCTGATCTGCAAGCTGCAGCGCGGCGGCAACCTGTTTCCTGGAATTATCGGTTACGAAGATTCTGTCGTGCCGCAAGTAGTCAACGCCATCCTCTCGCGGCACAATTTTATTCTTTTGGGTTTACGCGGGCAAGCCAAAACCCGCCTCATTCGCCAGCTCACCACGCTGCTCGATTCTGAATTGCCCTACATCGCCGGATGCGAGATTCACGATAACCCTTACCGCCCAATCTGCCGCCGCTGCCGCGACCTTGTTGCCGAGCAGGGCGATGAAACGCCCATCGCCTGGCTCTCAGCAGACCAGCGCTACGTTGAAAAGCTCGCTACGCCCGACGTGACCATCGCGGACATGATCGGCGATATCGATCCCATCAAAGCCGCGCGGCGTGGCCACGATATTTCCGACGAGCTCACTGTGCACTACGGCCTCGTGCCCCGCGCCAATCGCGGCATCTTCGCCATCAATGAGCTGCCGGATCTCGCCGGCAAAATTCAGGTCGGTCTGTTCAACATCATGCAGGAGGGCGACGTCCAGATCAAGGGTTACCCCGTACGTCTGCCGCTCGATCTGTTGCTGGTTTTTACCGCGAATCCGGAAGACTATACCGCGCGCGGCAAGATCATCACGCCGCTCAAGGATCGGATCGGCAGCGAAATCCGGACGCACTATCCGGCATCGCTCGAGCAGGGCCTGGAAATCACCGGGCAGGAAGCCTGGCTCGAAAGACCGTCGCCTATTCAAACCCACGTGCCCGCCTACATTCGCGAGGTCATCGAGCAGCTGGCATTCGTCGCGCGCGAGGATAAGAAAGTCGACAAGCGCTCCGGCGTTTCGCAGCGCCTGCCGATTTCGGTGCTCGAAAACGTGGTCTCAAACGCCGAGCGGCGCGCGTTGCGCTCCAAGGAGCCGGTCGCCGTGCCCCGCGTGCTCGATATATACGCCGCGCTCTCCTCCATCACCGGCAAGCTGGAGCTCGAATACGAAGGCGAGCTCAAGGGCGGCGACGCCGTCGCGCGCGAATTGATTCGCCTCTCGGTCGGCAAGATTTACGACAAGTATTTCGATGGCGCCAATGTGGCGCAGATCGTGCAGTGGTTTGATCTCGGCGGCTCGCTCAAGCTGGATGAATGCGTCGATTCCGCTACCATGGCGCGCCAGTTGGCTTCGATCCAGGGACTGATGGAAAAAGTACGAAACCTCGGAATCGGTGCGAACGAGCCCGATGCGGTTCGTGCCGCCGCTGCGGAATTCATCCTGGAGGGCCTTTACGCCCATCGCCGCATCAGCCGCTCTGAGGAGCGCGGGTTCGCTGCCGAAGAGAAACGCCGCGAGCCGGCCTCGCGGGAAGAGGGAAACCCGCCGCGCCCCTACCGGCGTCAGTACAACTAGGGCCACTTCATGAAGTGGATCAAATACTCGCGCTATACCGGAGAAGATCTTGGCATTGACTCCGAAGATCTTCTGCAAGCGCTCTCCGACTTTCTGCTGGAAAGCGGTTTCAACACGCAATACATGCCCTTCAGCGAGTTGAATCAGCACACGCTTGAAGACCTGAAGCAGGCCATCCAGAAAGCGCTCGAAGAAGGGAAGCTTTTTTCCGACGAGCGCCTCGAGCAGATGATGGAACAGTTGCAGGCCATGTCGGAGGAACAGCTCCAGCAACTGCTCGATCGCCTGGTGCAGAAGATGATCGACGACGGCCACATCACCATCGAGGACCAGACCAGCGAGCAGGCGCCGCGCGCCGGTGCGGGCAACGGTCCCGATACCAAGGTGAAGTTCGAGGTCACCGACAAATCCCTCGACTTTCTCGGCTTCAAGACGCTCAAAGACCTGCTCGGCTCGCTCGGTAAGTCCAGCTTCGGCCGCCACGATACGCGCGATCTCGCCACGGGCATCGAGGCCTCCGGATCATCTAAGATCTACGAATTCGGCGACACGCTGAATCTCGACATCAGCGAGACGCTGTTTTCCGCCATCCGCCGTGAAGGCGCCAAGGTTCCGCTCGACATGGATTACTCGGACTTGCACGTGCATCAGTGCGAGTACCAAAGCTCCTGCGCGACGGTGCTGATGCTCGATTGCAGCCACAGCATGATCCTCTACGGCGAGGATCGTTTCACGCCGGCTAAGAAGGTCGCGCTGGCGCTCGCGCACCTGATCCGCACCCAATACCCCGGCGACAGCCTCCGCTGCGTGCTCTTTCACGACTCCGCTGAAGAACTCGCCATCAGCCAGTTGGCCCGTGTGCAGGTGGGTCCGTACTACACCAACACGCGCGACGGTTTGATCCTGGCGCAGCGCCTGCTCGCTCAGGAAAAGAAGGACATGCGCCAGATCGTCATGATCACCGACGGCAAACCCTCGGCGCTTACGCTCGAAGACGGCCGCATGTACCGCAACGCCTTCGGTCTCGATCCGCTGGTGATCAGCCGCACGCTCGAAGAAGTGAACCGGTGCAAGAAGCAGGGCATCCTGATCAACACCTTCATGCTGGCGAGCGATTACGGCCTGGTGAACTTCGTGCAGAAGGTGACGGAGATATGCCGCGGCAAAGCGTACTTCACCACGCCATATACGCTTGGCCAGTATTTGCTAATGGATTACATGAACCGCAAAACGCGGACCATCCACTAGCGCCTCACAGCGATTTTCCCAACCGGAAGCACGCCATCTCCGACGCGTTGCGCACGAGCAGCAGGCCGTGATCGATGGCCGGGATGTTCCACGTGCGCCCTTCGATGGCGGAAAAGCGCGCCAGCTCCTGGTGACTTTCCGGTGTCGCGCGCACCAGCACCAGATCGCCCTGCTCGGTGGTGATGACCAGGTAGCCGCCGGCCAGCAGCAACTGCCCGTAGCCGTAACGGCCGCCTTTCCACTTCAGCTCACCCGTCTTGGCATCCATGCAGGCGAGAATCGCTTCGTCGAAGCCGTAGATGTAGCCCTGGTAGAGAACCGAAGAGTTGAACTTGTTCTTCATGCGGTTGTTCTGCCAGACTGCGCGCGCGGAGTAAGTGTCGCCGGATTTCGTGATCTCGAGCAGCGCGGCTCCGGGGCCTGGAGCCGACGACAGGAAAACGTGGCTGTCATCGACGATCACCGGCTGCGAGCAGTTCATGTCCATCTGCGCGGGGAATGGAAAGTCCCAAAGCAGCTTGCCATCTTCGGTGGTGAGTCCTACGGCGCGCTCCGCGCTGATCCACACAATCTGCCGCCGTGCCGCGAGCGTCCCCACGAGCGGAGAAGTGTACCCGGCCCGGTCGTTCAGCGAGCGCCACACGGGTTCGCCGGTGAGCCGCTTGTAGGCCACGATGCTTTTGCCGCCCATGCCGCCCGGTGTGACGATCACGTTGTCATCAACGATCAGCGGTGAGCCGGCCATCGCCCAGTGAACGTTGTTGGCGCCATTGTCCGACAGGATATTCTTCGACCATTTCGGCTTGCCGGTTCTTGCCGAGAGGCAGTAGAGATCGCCGAGCGCACCGAGCGAGTAGATCAGCCCGTCATGATAGACCGGCGTAGCGCGCGGCCCCGGTCCGCCGAGCACTTCGTCGAAAGCCGCCGAATAAGTGAAGGCCCACACTTCGCGGCCCGTTTCGACATCGTACGCCGTGACGGCTTCCCGGTCGCGGCGCTGCTCGATGGTATAAGCTCGGCCGTCGCCGACCGTGAACGATGCGTAGCCTGCGCCGATGGGTTGCCGCCATAAGCGCGGCAACCCCGTCGCGGCCCATGCCGTTTCGATATCGGTCTCGGCGTACACACCGTCGCGATTCGGGCCGCGGAAATCGGTCCAATAGGCGGCGGGCCGCGGCGTGGCGGGAGCTACAACAGGTGCGCGTACCGGCTCGATCATCGCAGCCACCGACGCTGCGAGCGCCGGAGCCTCCGCACGCTGCCGGGCGCGGCTTTGCTCTACCTGCGCGTCGTGCCGCTTCGGTGATTCGAAGGTCACGGCGTACGGGCGGAAATTGCCATCCCAGACGATGCGCATGCCGTAGAGATAGAACAGTTCAAAGATGGCGACGATGAAAATGCCGAGCGTGCCGGCGAGGCGGCGGAAGACGCCCAGATTTCCGCGCATCCAGAGGAGCACGATGCCGATTGGCGGAAACAGGAAAACGCCGAGCCACAGCGCGAGACGGCTGCGAAGCATACGCTTACTGTATCACCGCGAATTGCGGTAACGTCAGGATTTCGCCGCCCAGGGCAGCGCGTCGTGGAACTCTTTGGCGCGGGCCCCGACGAAGGACAGGAACAATCCGAAATAACAGATGGCGGCCGAACCGAGACTCGCCAGCAGGTACGGGACATAGCGCCACCAGGCCGAGTCGAACGTGACCACCGGTTTGTGAAGGATGAGAAAGATCACCGTCGCCACGAACGCGGCCACGCCGGCCAGCCAGCTTGCCTGGCCGGCGGTGAGGAAGAGGCGATAGCCGATGCGCACGCGGCGCAAATCCGATTGTGCGCCTTTCGATTCGTTGTCGCACGCGATCGCAATGATTCTTCCTTCGCGCTCATAGCCGGCCAGCGTGACGCGGTCGCCGGAATCAATCGGGATCGAGCAGAAGGCATTCAAATCGACCTGCAAGCCGTTGATCTCGAGTGTGAAGGCGCAATGCCTGGCGTCGCTGCGCGGTGCGAGATGGATATTCTGCACTACGCCGCGCACGACGCGAGCCGGTGGAAATCCCCAGCGAGCGTACGCCGGCACCTTTTTCGGGTTGTGCGAGGCTTCAATCAGGCGGACGCAGCTATCCAGCAAACGGTTCTTGGCAGCGTCGTACTCCTCCTGCGTGATGGCGCCGGAGGTTCTCAGCTCTTTCAGTTTTTCAAATTCAGTCGCGAGGCTCATTGTGTAACGGCTTTTCGGTTGTCTACTTCCAAATTGTGGGGCGGCGCGGCGGCCGCCCGATCGAGCGCGCCGGACGACCCCGGCGGCAGTCCAATGCGTTTGACCGTACCTCTCCAGTGCTTCCAGTTATCCGGATTGTCGCGCAGCATGCGCGTGGCTAGCCGTTTCTGAAATGCACAATCGTAGATCAGATCGATCACTTCATCCTCTTCGGCGTCGGGCGCGAGATCGAATTTGTCGACATAGTATTGAAACGTCGTCAGTCGAAATTGCAGGCATCCATAATAATCGCGGCCATCCCGGTCGCGATGCACGATCCAGGAGCGATTGCCCGACTCCGCAAATGAGAGCGCATCCAGCCATTTCCGTAAAGCCCGTTCCGTGCGCTTGGCGGATGGATCGCGCTTTGTTCCTTCAGCGCGCGCCGGCTGGCTGGCCAGAAGCAAAAGCCCGGCTGCCAGAGGCACCCGAATCAGCCGATGGAATTCCCGCATAGCGTCACTCCAAGGGTTCAGGCCCTATTTTGGGCCACGAACAGATCAGGCTCAATATGCGTTTGGTTGACAGCGCGCTAGTAACGAAGGTTGTTAACCATTCTACGGACACTCGCATCCGATTGCTCTACAGCAAACACCTGAAAAGCCTTATTTCTTTTCCCGATTAGGCGGCTACTTCTTTCCCGGGTTGTGCGGTACCACGACATCGACCGCGGCACCGGCGGTGAGACCAAGCTTGTCCTGACAACTGATGGTCGTGGTGTAGACTCGTCCACTGCCGCTGCCGGCGCGTTCGGCGCGGAGGCTTTCATGATGCGCATCGATGACCATCCAGTCCGGCGATGTGTGGCCGCTGCCGCCTCCTTCGCCTTCATTGCTGGTCACGCTCAGCGAACAGACGGGAGCGGGATCGCAATCGTCGGCGGCGTCATAGTTGATGGCGACGGGAACCATCTTGTGGTTCGGCGGCCAGAGCACGTTGGGGCTGGCTGAGACGTCGCTGAGGGTGACTCCGCAAGCGGCGAGCCTGCCCAGGAGTCCGTGAGTCTGCTTTTGAATGCCGGCGGTGAAGTACAGAACGTTGCTAATGCCGCCCTTTTGGCCGTTGCCGAATTTCAGGGCCCACAGGCCGTCGATGGAAATGGGTGTGCCGGCGGTATCCTCCAACCTGCCCAGAAAGGCACCGGTAGAAAAATCGAAGGCGCTGATCGAGCCGGGGCCTTTGGATGGGTCGCCGAAGTTGAAATTTCCGATCAGCACAGCGTTGCTGAATTCGCCGAAGCCATCCGGCGCGACCGCGATGCCCCAGGGATTCACCAGTGTTCCGCCGGTGGCAAAGCGCTTGACGAAGTGCCCGTCGGGATCGAATACGTTGACGACGCCGGTCGGGCCGGAGTAGGTGACGAACAGATTGCCGCCGATGTTGACGACGTTGAATGCCAGATCGCCTGCGGGCAGAGCGGGATCGGTGAACGTGCCGGGCACCGCGGCTTTCGTGTAGGTTTTGTTGTAGACGTCGATGTGGCCGGTGGCGTTATTCGCGGCGTAGAGGAACGGATCAGAACCTCTGACGGCCCACGTGAGGCCGGTATAAGCGACCGGAGCGGGCGAACCGGTAGCTGCAAGGATGGCGTGTGTCGAACGAGGAGGCGGCGGAACGCCGGGGTTCCAGCCGGAGATGGTGCCGTTCAACGCAGCGAAAATGAAAAGCGCCGGACCGGATGCGCCGCCGCTCGAGACCACGAAATTTGGCGAGCCGTTAAATAGCTGGCCAGTTGGCGGCCCGGGAATGGTAACGTTCAACGGAACCTTAGTGACTGCCCCCGTGACGCCGTCGATGGAATAGAGAGTAGCGGTGCCGGAGACCTGATTTGAGGTCCAAAGCGGGCTCATCGGACTCGAGGACATGCCCCAGGGGTTGACGAGCAGAGGATCGGTGACGGCGGCCATTCCGGAGATATCCGAAACCAGGTTGACCTGCCGGTAAAACTGCGCGGAGACAGGCGAGGCGAGGATGAGCATTAATAACACCGAAGGCAAAAGTAGCTGGAACGTCTTTTTGAACACAGTTCTGCTCCTTGTACATGAATTGTTCCGGCACCGAGCTTCTCCCCTGTTTTGGGGGTAGTGTAACCCGAATTTCTGAAGCGAAACAAGGCATTTCAGGGCGAAGCATCTGCAAAATGAGCAATTTGGCACAGTTCTGCGCGGGGTTGCCGGTGCGGTCGGCCGGGGAAATTGGCTTTGTTCTGCAATTTTTCTTTTATCGACTTCGACTAACCGAATCATGGAGTTGCGGAAGCCCACGTCCATTGTGTGCCTGACGCGGCTGATTAAGCGGCCGGGGCAGCTACTAAAGCCTTAGGGTTGAATGGGAATTTGCGATTGGAACCCTGCTAACGCCCGCCAGCCGGGAAACCATGCGCGGTGAGAAACATGTTCACAGTTGTAAAGAATTCGCGCGGTTTTTCGACGTACATCAGATGGCCGGTATCGGGGACTACGAGGCGTATCGATCCCGGTATGGCCATGACGAGCGCGCCAGCGACGGCGTGATTATCGGCGATGTCGGCGGAACCGACCAGGATGAGCGTTGGCATGTGGAGTCTTTGAACGTTCGGGAAAGTCGGCGGCTCGGGCAGCGGCATGTCGTCATGCGTCAGGTCCTGGGGAGATGCGGTGAGAATTTCGCGCAGACTCTTGCGGGCGGCATCGTGGCCCGGAACGATGAGGTAGGGATCGCGCAGGGTGGCATCGATCAGCTCCGGAACTTTGTTGGATTGCCAGGTGGTGCGCTCACGCATGATGAAGTGCTCGGAATACGGAAAGCCGGAAGCGGCGGGGCCAACGAGCACCAGATCGCTGACATAAGCGGTGTAACGGAGCGCGAAGCTCATCGCGACTTCGCCGCCATGCGAGCTGGCGACGACGGCGACATGGCTGATTTTGCGGTCATGGACGAGAGCAGCAAGATCGTTGGCTTCGTAGTACGGCTTTGTGGTCGCGGGAGAGCGGCCGTATCCGCGGCGGTCGTAGCGGATGGCGTGAAAAGCTTTGCAGAACGCGGGCCAGACGTCGTCCCAGACCGCCGAATTCGCGACGCCGTCATGCAGGAGGATGACGGCATCCGAGCCGGTGCCGCATTCTTCGCAGTAGATGCGGGAGCCATCGACGTCGATGAAAGAGCCGGGGGGCGTTTTCGGAGATTGTGCGCAGCAGACGGCGGCGAGGAGCAAGAGAAGAACGAGTGTGAGTGGGGTGCGCATCGAGACAGGCTACTGCGAGAGAGGGCGGGGGATCAAGCGGAAAGAGCACAGCTTTTTCACAACCGACCAAGCGGGTTACTGAAACGGTTGCGCGGCATGCGGTGTCGCCAGAAAGCGCTAATAGTTGCGTATGGGAATCGCTGCTGGTACGACCTCGACGTGGTCAAGACCACATCCGATAAGTAAGTGAGTTAGTTCTCTCTGGGTGGCGTTGCTGGCGCGTGGCCCAACGATAACGCGCCTGAGACTGGTCTCAATGATCGGGAGTTCGAGGAAGTGCGTTAACTCGCCGCTGCTGATGCGGGTGGAGCATGGCTCCGAGGTCTCGCAGATACTCAAGACGCGCCACTCGCGTTCCTCGGCGTAAACAGGATGCTTGAAATGAATTGCAGTATTGAGAATCCGCAGGCATACTTCAGGCCAGAACTGCTCTGCTGCCTCGAAGGAAAGGTCCGATTCGTCTGATAAGGCGAGTCCGAGCTCAGCTATGAACTCGACAGCATCGATGAGCTGAATGGCTCCGTAGCGCATCGGAATAATTGCAAAGCGTTTTGTGCGTTCGCTGTATTCTGACAGCGCACCGTAGTCGAATTGCAAAGCCACACCCATCGCGGCGTCCGCATAACGCCACCATTGGCCTAATTGGTCATTGCGTGTGCAGAAGCACGCAGCGTATATTCGCCACACGTCACCCAAGCCGACTGGACCCCGTCGAGGGTTGAAGGAATCGGAGACACTCACTGGAAGGCGCTGCCATTTACCTTGTAGAATCAGATGAACTAACTTTTGAGCGTAGAGAAACTCTGTCGAGTCATTCATTTTAAGAACGTCGGTCGACCAAAGTACCTTGCTTGAGAGGATTTTTCTGAAGTTCAAAGTAGTCGTGTAGTGGTAGAGACCAGGCGGCTCGTGTTCGTCCCATTCGCACAATAGCGCGAATATAGGTGCGTGTAACCTAGCTTTTAGGGCCTCCACTTCGGCTTTCATTCACCCTGCTTTGTCGGAGCCAAGTTATGGACTGATTCTCGGCCGTAGTTTTATCCGTGCCCCTGTCCGCCCAGTTCGCGCACGATGTCGCCGGCGAATCCTTTGGCGTCGCCGAAGAGCATGAGGGTTTTATCGAGATAGTAAAGCTGGTTGTCGATGCCGGCGAAGCCGGGGCTCATGCTGCGCTTGATGACCATCACGGTGCGGGCCTTGTCGACGTCCAGAATCGGCATGCCGTAGATGGGGCTGGAAGCGTCGCTGCGCGCGGCGGGATTAGTGACGTCGTTGGCGCCGATGATGAGCGCGACGTCGGTCTGCGGGAACTCGGGGTTGATGGCGTCCATATCGACGAGGCGGTCGTAAGGGATGTCGGCTTCAGCGAGCAGCACGTTCATGTGGCCGGGCATGCGGCCGGCGACGGGGTGGATGGCGAACTTCACGTCGACGCCGCGCTTGGTGAGATTGTCGTAAAGCTCGCGGACTTTGTGCTGGGCCTGCGCGACCGCCATACCGTAGCCGGGAACGATGACCACGGCGTTTGCCGAGCCGAGAATCTGGGCGGCCTCTTCGGCGGTAGCGGTTCGCACGCTGCGCGCTTCCTGCGCGGCGGCGGCCGAGGTCTGCACCTGGCCGAATGCGCCGAACAGCACGTTGGTGAACGAGCGGTTCATGGCCTTCGACATGATTACGGAAAGGATGAAGCCAGAAGAACCGTCGAGCGCGCCGGCGATGATGAGCAGCTTGCTATCGAGCACGAAGCCCATGGCCGCGGCGGAGAGGCCGGCGTAGGAGTTGAGCAGCGAAATGACGGTCGGCATGTCGGCGCCGCCGATGGGGACAATCATGAGCACGCCGAACACCAGCGGAATTCCGATGATCAGCGGGAACAGGCGCGATTCGCCGGGATGGATCACGAGATAAACCGCGACTGCTATGGAGATGGCGAGCAGGCCGATGTTGACGAAGTTCTGGCCCTTATAAGTGATGGGGCGCTGCGGCAGGATTTCCTGCAATTTTCCGGCGGCCATCAGGCTTCCG
Source organism: Bryobacteraceae bacterium (assembly GCA_035280425.1). GTDB lineage: Bacteria > Acidobacteriota > Terriglobia > Bryobacterales > Bryobacteraceae > QHXW01. The sequence continues at coordinate 37,260 of DATEFW010000003.1, forward strand.
GTGAAGGTCAGGCTGCCGAGGATGACTTCCATCGAAAGCACGGCCATCATGAATTTCGGCACGTTGGGCGTGCGCAGGTAAAATTCGGCGGTTCCGACGAGGGAAACGCAGAGCGCGCCGAAAGCGTGGCTGAGCGCGGTCCGCTGCGGCACGGCGGTCATTTGCACGCGGCCGAGAGGAACGCCAATGATGGCGCCGAGGACGAGCGCGATGGCAATCCATTTGTAATCGACGATGCCGCGATAGAGCAGCGTGGCGGCGATGGCGAGCAGCATGCCGAGTTCGCCGGCAAAAACGCCGCGGCGCGCGGTGGCAGGCGCGCTCAGCCATTTGAGCGAGAGGATGAACAGGGCCGTCGAGATCAGATAGATGATCTGGATGGCCTGATCGGTGATCAGCGGCTCGGTCATGGCTTTTTGGGTTTGCTGGACTTGAACATTTTGAGCATGCGGTCGGTGATGATGAAGCCGCCGACCACGTTGCTGGTGGCGGCGATGACCGCGATGGTTCCGAGCACCGCGGAGAGGTTGCTCTTGTGCTCACCGACCAGGATGATGGCGCCGACCACGGCGATGGCGTCGAGCGCGTTCGTAAGCGACATCAGCGGCGTGTGCAAGAGGGGCGAGACGCGGCGGATCACCTCGAAGCCGATGAAAGCCGCGAGCATAAACACGTAAAGGCTGGTGATGAGATCGGACGTCACTGGTTTCTCCAGAAAATCATTTTTGGGCCGCGAACGCGCGGGAGCCGGAGGCGCGGTCGTCGGTTGTCTACGTTTTAGTTTCCACGGCGATGGGCGGCAATGCGTAAAATTCGCGAACGCGCGCGTTGACCAGCTCTCCCGCATCCGTAACCAGGGTTTCGCGGGCAATCTCGTCTTCGAGATCGGGGCGCTGCCGGCCGTCACGATAAAGGTGCATGAGAAACGCGCTGATGTTGCGGGCGTACATCTGGCTGGCGTGATAAGGGACGGTGCTGGCGAGGTTGATGGTGCCGATCACGGTAACGTCGTGCTCGACGACGACCTGGCCCGCGCGCGTGACCTCGCAATTGCCGCCGCGCTCGGCAGCGAGATCGACGATGACCGAGCCGGGCGCCATCTTTTTGACCATTTCGCGCGTGACCAGCACGGGCGGCTTTTTGCCTGGAACGACGGCGGCGGTGACCACGACGTCGCTCTGGGCCACAACTCCGGCGAGCAATTCTTTCTGGCGCTGGTAGAAGCTCTCATCCTGTGCTTTGGCGTAGCCGCGGGAATCCTGAGCGTCTTGCGCGACGATGGGGAGCTCGATAAAACGGCCGCCCACGCTTTGGACCTGTTCTTTCGCCGCGGGACGCAGATCATAGGCGGAGGAAACGGCGCCCAACCTGCGCGCGGTGGCGAGAGCTTGCAGGCCGGCGACACCTGCGCCGATCACGAAGACGCGGGCCGGCGTGATGGTTCCGGCGGCGGTGGTGAGCATCGGGAAGAGGCGCGGCAGCGTGTCGGCGGCAAGCAGGATGGCTTTGTAACCGCAGATGGTGCCCATGGAGGAAAGGGCGTCCATGCTTTGGGCGCGGGTGGTGCGCGGCATCATCTCGACGGAAAATGCGGTCACGCCGGTCGAGACCAATTCCTGTAGAGTTTCGAGCGATCCCAGAGGCCGCAGGAAACCCACCAGCACCTGGCCGCGGCCGAAGTGCGGGAGGTCGCGCGCGCCGGCCTGATCGTCGGAGCCGTAGCACAGCACCTGCGCGATGATGTCGGCGGAGTGGAAGATGTCAGCCCGCTGGGCGGCAATCTTTGCGCCTTTGGCGGTGTAGTCGGCGTCGGGATAACCGGCGGAAGATCCGGCACCGGCCTCGATGAGCACTTCGAAACCAGCTTTGGCGAGGTTGGGGATGACGGCGGGCACGAGCGCTACGCGCCGCTCTCCGGGCAAGCTTTCTTTAGGAACTCCGATGATCATAAAAGTGCCGGCGGGGATCCGCGTGGCAGGACGTTGCCGCATCAAAGCCGAAAAAGCCCGCCAAGATTCATGGTAAGGGAGAATGGGCCTGGTGGGTTAGACTAAAAATTCCGGTTGAGAGGGGAAGTATGGCGCAAAGAGAATCGCCCAAAAACGGTGCTGGATCGATTGAGAGGAAACCTGCGATTTATCCCGTGCCGCCATTGGCGCGCAAGCGGGATGCCGGGCGGTCACTCGATTTCGAGCAGAATGAAAAGATCCTTCGGCACTTGAAGAAAAACGGTGTAACCAACGTGGTCTACGGGGGAAACGCCTTCCTCTATCACATCACGATGGCGGAGTACCGGGAGCTCGTCGAATGGGCCGGCGGGCACACGACAGAATTTTCGATCATGCCGGCGGTCGGGCCGTCGTACGGGCGGGCGATGGATCAGGCTCCGCTGATCCGCAAGCATCGATTTCCATCGGTGCTTGTGCTGCCGTGCGGCGATCCGCGGGATGCGGCGGGCCTGGAAACGGGACTACGGGAGATCGCGGAAGCGTGCGGAGTGCCGTTGTCGCTGTACATCAAGCATGAAGGCGATTTCGGGGCGGATCGCGAGGCCGGCTTGGATGTGGTGGGGCGGCTGGTGGATGCGAATGTTTGCGGCTCGATCAAGTATGCGGTGGTGCGCAAAGACCCGGGCGAGGATGAGTATTTGCGGGGCTTATTGCGGCGCGTCGCGGCAGCGCGAGTGATCAGCGGCATCGGCGAGCGGCCGGCGATCGTGCATTTGCGGAATTTCAGGCTGAACGGATTTACGACCGGCTCGGGCGTCATCGCACCACGGCTGAGCCTGGAGCTGCTCGAGGCGTGCCGGCGCGAGGATTACGCCAGAGCCGAAGAGATTCGCGGAGCTTTTTTGCCGTTCGAGGATTTACGGGATTCCTGGGGCGCGGCTCCGGTGCTGCACGCGGGCGTCGAAGCGGCGGGTATCGCGGATACCGGTCCGGTGCAGCCGTTTGTTTCGGGAATCTTGGCGGCGCAACTGGAACGAATTCGTCCGGCCGCGCGAGCGTTATTGGAAAAGAATGAATTGGCTAATACGCGATCGGGCGGGCGAGGGGCCTGAATCAGCGAGCCGGGAGCCAGCCGAGGTCCGAGGTGTATTCTTCGGCGAGTTTCCAGTCGCTCAGAGCAATATCGACGTTCACCGAGCCGCGGAAGCGTGCGGCGCGGAAACCGGCGGGCATGGCGTCAGACGCCGAGACATCCGCCGGAAAGCCGAGCGCATGGCCCGAAACGCCGAGGGATTCGACCGGCGATCCGCCGGCCAGGTGAACGCGGTGCGTCAGAATCCGCCAGCCTGAGCCGATGGCGGCCAGGCTGCCAAAGATGATGAGACCGGACTGTAGAAGCAACCAGCTCACGGGCACCTGCAAGATTCCCTGATGCGCCGACCCAGCGGCCAGGAGCGTACCGGGAATTAGCATGGCGAGTCCGATGGACGGCGTCCATGGCAGGATGCGGGTCGCCTGATAGCGATAAATTGTGAAGCGCCCCCATTGCTGGCGATGCAACTGGCGACGGTACATATGGTGCCGTATGCGCTCGCCATTGACGAAAGCGGTTCGCAGTTCGGTGGGGAGTTCCGACTCGCGTTCTTTCCAGCTTGTATTTTGCAGATAAACGCGCCAGATTTCGATCACGCGGTTGCGGCTGATGATGGCCACGATGCGGGGCGGAGTGGCGGCGCTGTCAACCGGGCTGGACGCGTTCTCGGACATCGATCACCTAGGGCCGGTACAGGAACGTGGCGCGCAGCGCAAGATGCGCTTTATGCCTATCATGCTGTCGTAAGGAGGATAGGCGGTCAATACTGTCTTTTGTTAAGAATGGGCTCGCGGGGAGCGCCAGTATACTTTGGATAGCCCCGCAAAGCCCTAGGCTTCGCAAAGCGCGGCCACCAAGGTACCTTTTGCGGTCGAATGGAGAGGGTCGGAGGCCACGCGGATCTCGGAAAGCTCGATCGGAAAATCGGCGGCGTGCAAAGCTTTTTCGAAGCGGTCCTGAAATCCGCCGGGCATGGCGGTGCCGCCGCTCAACACCAGCGGGATGGGTTGCTTGAGCTTGGGCAGGTGCTCGGCATCCGAGAAGCGTTCGCGCATGGCTTTAACCAGCGTGTGGATGACGTCGTCATAATAGACGCTCAGGGCGTGGTACACCTTGCTTTCAAAAAAGCCGTTGAAGCGGAAACTGCGTTCTTTCTGGACGCGGACGCTGGTGGCGAGGTCTTTGATGGACTCGGCGGAACTGGAGTCGATGTAATCGCCGCCTTTGGGAACGCTAAAGGTGATGACCGGGACCGAGAGGTAAGCCAGGCAGACATTGCACATCCCACCGCCGCAGCTTACGCCGATGCCGGTAAAGTTGGAATCGCCGAGCTCGCCATAAACGACGGCGAGGCCTTCGGTGATGCTCTTCGGCTCGTAGCCGAGCTCTTTGAGCGTCTCACGCAAGGTGGTTTCGTGGAACGTGAGTTTGTCATCGTTGAATCCAGGCATATGCGCCGGCACGCTGAAATACAATGTCTGGCCCGGTTTGCGGGCGCGTCCGAGAAGGCGGGTGATGAGCTGACGTATCACGATCAGGCCGTCAGCTTCGCCGGGATTGAGTATGCCGCGCGTCATGGGGCGCCGCGACTCGACGTGGAACATTTCGGCAAACTGCTCGCTCTGATTCCCGAACACCAGGATCTGATCGCCCTGAACGGCGTGGGCAATGTTCTCCTTGGTGAGCACGTTCTGCGCCATTTTGGTGTAGGGGATGGTGACGAAGGCGTTGAGCTGCCGTTCGTACTGAAAATTCTGATCGAAGCTCCGGCCGGCGACGATGTGGCTGGTGCCGATATCGAGACCGAGAACGGGAATTTGTTCAGTTGCCTGCATGGCTGCTCTCTCTTCTCGCCCCGCAAGGAGCGGCACACTGCCCGGTTTAGCGGGACAGATAATCGAACGGGAACGCTCCCTCCGAGCGCGCCGTGTGCTCATACAATTCCAGGCCGATCTTTTCGACGCGGTCCATGTGTTGCGACCTGCCCCAGTATGCAAGGCACAGGGCCAAGCTGATTAAAATGACGATGGCGATAATCATCGAATTCGCTCAGGCGGCGTTTAACGCGGCCGGTCACCGGTGGCTGTATGCGGGATCGGCGGCCAGCTCGCGCAGCGGCGCCAGCGGGTCCGACGCCGGCTTGGTTCCACCTTGTGTCACACATAGTGCCACGGCTTCGGCGATCCGCTGGGCCTCGTGCTGCTTGCGCGCCTGCCATTTGCGGAAGTTGTCTTTTTCGCGGGTGACTTCGTCGAGATTGTTGCTGATCCGCGCGGCGTATTCGGCGGCGACGCGCTCCATTTCCGCTTGAATGGCGCAGTTTTCCTGTGACTTGCGCGCTTCGAATTCCTCCAGGTGTTTGCGCTGGATGGCTTCGTAGGAATTAATTGCGCGCTGGCGCAGGGTAGCGTCCTGAAGCACTTCGTCCACCTGCACGCCGGCCGCTTCGAGGGCCATCAATATGCAGGCGCGTTTGGTTTCGCTAGCCATGTTACGAATGTGCTCGCTATGGAGCATCTCGATCACTTTGGCGATGGTGTAACCCTGCTTGGGGCCTTTAATGCCGGCGGACCGGTAGATTTCCTCGAAGGCCAACAAATCAGTTCCGGAGGAAGCGAAACCGTTAGGCGAGCCGTCGGAGGATTCCGCGGTGCTCGCGTGAGCCGCTTCGATTCCGGAATTGTTGAAGGCCGGCACCCCAGCCGAGCCATCCGAAACATCCTGGCCACGCCAGGATGTGAACCATTTGTTTTGCATTTGACCCTCTTTACGCATTTTCGAGATCTACTTTCAGGCCAGCAGGGAGGGGCAGCTACACGCGTTGCTGCACGCCATCTAACCGCACAGCCATGGTCCGAATACACCGTATAAGTAAGAGGGGTATCTCTTTTTTCTCAGTGATTTTTCGAAATGGAACAGGGACGCGAGATTTAGACGGTACCGGTACGAAAATTTATGGTGATAGATTAGCTTGCATGTGCTTGCGTTATATCGCGGTTCTCGTGGCTTCACTGCGCTGGTGCGCGGCGGCGCCGCCCTCCGGGCCGGTAGTGCTGAAGGCCGCGCGGATGTTCGACGGCAAGTCGGACCGGGTGGTATCGCCGGGCGTAGTGGTGATCGTGGCGGGAAAGATCCAGGGGGTAGGGCCGGAGGCGGAAGTGCCACAGGGGGCGACGACGATCGACCTGGGCGATGCCACGCTGCTGCCGGGGTTCATGGATGCGCATACACATCTTTCCGAACAGGCTTCCGATGACTGGAAGCAGGATGCGCTCGACAGGCTACGGAAACCGGCTGCTGAGCGGGCGCTTGATGCGACCGAGTATGCGCGCAAGACGCTTATGGCGGGTTTCACGACGGTGCGCGACGTAGGATCTTCGGATTTCATCGATGTGGGCTTGCGAAATGCGATCCGCGACGGGAAAATCGCGGGCCCGCGAATGCTCGTGGCGGTACATGCGATCGGCTCGACGGGCGGGCACTGCGATCACAGCGGCGGATTCCGTTACGGGTTGTTTGGCAAGGAAACCGGGCCGGAAGATGGAGTGGGCAACGGGCCGGACGCAATCCGGCTGGCGGTGCGGCTGGATGTGAAATATGGCGCCGACGTCATTAAGACCTGCGCCACGGGCGGCGTGCTATCGCTGGCGGACGACGTGGACACACCGCAATTGACGCAGGCGGAGCTGGACGCGCTGGTTGACGAAGCGCACGCGCTCCGCCGCAAGACCGCCGCACACGCACACGGAGCAACGGGCGCGAAACGCGCTATTCGGGCGGGCATCGATTCCATCGAGCATGGCTCTTTTCTGGACGACGAAGCACTGGACATGATGAAGGCGCGCGGCACTTATTGGATTCCGACGCTGACGGCGCCGTGGTGGATCGGCAAGCAGCTCGAAAGCGGCCGCTATTTTCCGCCGGCGATCGCGGCTAAAGGGCGCGCGGCGATTGCCAGTATCGATGCGGCATTTCAGAAGGGCTTAGCCAAAGGCGTGAAGATCGGGTTCGGCACGGACGCAGCCGTTTACCCGCACGGCATGAACGCAACCGAATTCGGTCTGATGGTGGGATTGGGGATGAAACCCGCGGACGCTTTGAAGACGGCGACCTCAGTGGATGCGGAGCTGCTCGGTGTTTCGAGCCGGCTGGGGACGCTCGAAGCGGGGAAGCTCGCGGATGTGGTTGCGGTGCCCGGCGACCCGACGACGGACATTCATCAAACGGAAAAGGTATTCTTTGTAATGAAAGATGGCGTCACATACCGCAACGATCGCGGCAGCCGCTCTGGTGTTGTGTCTGGTTCCGGTGACGGGCTGTAATCCCGAGGGGGACGAATACCTGCGACCCAGGCAGGGCGATACGGCTCTTGAAAAATCGGCAAAATCACATGTGGTCGAGATGAACGATCCACTCGCCGGCGCCTACATCGTTCGTGATATCGGCAACGTAGTCGAAGCAGGCTCGTGGCGGTGGACGGGAGCGAAACCCGAGCTGCGGATTTACCTGGATGAAGTGCGCGGCCTGAAGCTTACGGCAGATTTCACATTGCCCCAGGATGGCTTCGCGCACACCGGGCAGGTGACGATTTCGTTCTTTGTGAACGGGAACCTGCTGGAGAAAATGCGCTGCGATCGCGCGGGCGCGCGGCACTTCGAAGAGCCGGTGCCGGACGCGTGGCTCGAGCCGCGCTGGGTGGCGGAGGTGGTGATGGCGCCGGACAAGACGTGGACAGGGGAGCACGGTGTTACTTACGGATTTGTTCTGACGCGTGCCGGTTTTTCGGCGATGTGATGGCGCTCTACTTGGGAGTGGATGGAGGGCAGTCGTCAACTACGGCGCTGATCGGGGATGACAAGGGCAGCGTGCTGGGGACGGGCACGGGCGGACCTGCGAACCATGTTGAGGCGGGCGCGGGACGCGAGAAGCTCAAGCGCGCCGTGGGTGAGAGTTTGGGGCTGGCATGCGACGCGGCCGGGCTTGATGCGCGCGCATTGCAGTTTGAGGCGGCGTGCTTCGGGATGAGCGGAGGTCCGGCGGATAAGCAGGGCATTCTTTCGACGATTCTTCCAACCAAGAGGCTAATCGTGACCGATGACGCGCTGATCGCACTGGCGGGCGCCACAGGCGGCGAGCCGGGCATTGTCACGATTGCGGGGACAGGCTCGATCGCGTTCGGCAGGAATGCAGCGGGCGTCAGGGCGCGCGCCGGCGGCTGGGGTTATCTTTTCGGGGATGAAGGCAGCGCCTATGACATCGCGCGCCAGGCGCTGAGGGCGGCGCTGCGTTACGAAGAGGGATGGGGACCGGCGACGGCGCTGCATCACGCGCTGATCGAGGCAGGGAAGGCAGCCGACGCCAACGACCTGATGCATCTCTGGTACACCGATGCGTGGCCGCGTGCGCGCATCGCCTTGCTGGCGAGGCTGGTCGACGAGGCCGCGAATGAAGGCGACGCGGCGGCGCGCGACATTGTGAATTACGCTGCGCAAGAGCTTGCCACACTGGCCAGCTCGGTGAGGCGGCGGCTTTTCGCCACCGGCGAAAAAACACTCATTTGCTACGTGGGTGGAGTCTTCCAGAGCAAGCTCCTGCTGGCGAGGTTCCGGCAGCTCATCGAGCTTGAGGAGGGCAGCCGTGTCGAAGCACCGCGGTATGGTCCGGCGGCGGGAGCGCTTCTGGAAGCATATCGGGCTGCCGGCATTCAACCAGAACTTTCTAATATTCCGGAGTTCAAAGCATGAAGCTGATTTGCTTATTCGTGGTAGCGGTCGTAGCGCAGGGCGCGGAAATGGATTGGAACGATTGGGAGCGCCATGCGGTGGACCTGCTGCAACAGTACGTGCGTATCCAATCCGTCGATCCGCCGGCGGACACGCGCGAGGCGGCGAATTTTGTGAAGGGCATTCTCCAGGAGAATGGTATTCCAGTCCGGCTTTACACGAGCGGACCGAACGGCCAGACGAACCTGGTGGCGCGGGTGGCGGGGCGCGACCGGACAAAAAAGCCGCTGCTGTTGTTGAATCATCTCGATGTTGTGCCGGTGGACCGGAAAGCATGGAAGTTCGATCCCTTTGCAGCGACGATCACTGACGGCGAGATCTGGGGCCGGGGCACGATGGATATGAAAGGCATTGCGATGGAGCAGATGATGGCTCTGGTGGCGCTGAAGAAGTCCGGAGTGACTCCGGCGCGCGACATCGTGATGCTATCGACTGCCGACGAGGAAACCAACGGGACGTACGGCATCCAGTGGATGATTAGGAATCATTTTGACGAAATCAACGCCGAGTATGTTTTCGACGAAGGCGGCTTCGGGACGCGCAGCATTCTGGCGAAAGACAAGCTGGTGTTCGGCATTGAGGTAGGCGAGAAACAGACGCTTTGGCTGCGGGTACGGGCGCGCGGAACGGCGGGACACGGATCGCAACCCATTCCCGACAACGCGAATATTACGCTGCTGGCGGCGCTTCAAAAAGCCATGGCGCTTGCGCCGGCTAAGCCGCACCCGGTGGTCGAGGAGATGATCCGTAATATCGGTGAGCCGCTGGCCGCTAACAAATACACGGCGGCAATTCAGGCGAACACCATTTCGCTGACGACGCTGACATCCGGCGTCGGCTCACCGGTGAAAGTGAACGTGATTCCTTCGGCGGCGGAGGCAACGCTCGATTGCCGGCTGCTGCCCGGGGTGAACTTCGAGGAATTCATTTCGGAAATGAAAGCGCGCATCAACGACCCGCGGGTGTCGGTCGAGATCATCAGCAAGCCGGAAGATCCCGGGCCATCGAACAGCCATACGCCGCTATTTGAAGCAGTGCGGCGCGCCATTCTCAAGACCCATCCGGACGCTATCGTAACGCCCATGCTGGTTCCACACGGAACGGACTCGAACAAGCTGCGGGAGGAGGGAATGACAGCTTACGGATTTACGCCGATGGTGCTGGATTTATCGACCGCCGGCTCGATGCACAGCGATACGGAGCACATACCGGTCGCGGAATTTCAGAAGGGGATCCGGATTTTCTACGACGTGCTGAGCGGTGAGTTTTAGGCGTTCAAAAAATGCGCACCGATTCGAACACGATTTTCATCACGGGCGGCAGCTCGGGCATCGGGCTTGGCCTGGCGGAGGCTTTCCACAAGCTCGGCAACCGGGTGATCATTGGGTCAAGGCGAGAGAAGGCGCTCCAGGAGATTTGCGCGCGAAATTCGGGCATGAGCCATGTGGTTGTAGATACCAGGAGTGCCGAGAGCATCGATCATGCGGCGCGCGAAATCAGGTCGCGATTTCCCGAATTGAATTGCGTGGTCAATAATGCCGGGATTCAGAGAATGCAGGATTTTGCCACTGCCGGCGGGGTGGACCAGGAGAGTCTCGCAGAAGAGATCGAAATCAATCTGCTGGGAGTGATACGCGTTTGCGGCGCGTTTCTACCGCTTTTGACCGGGCGGCCCGGAGCGACGCTCATCAATGTTTCCTCGGGGCTGGCATTCGTGCCGATTTCGAGAGTGCCGGTTTATTGCGCGACGAAAGCGGCGGTGCATTCGTTCAGTATTTCCCTGCGGCATCAGCTCAAGCGGCGAGGCGTGAAGGTGATCGAACTGATACCGCCGTATGTGGATACGAATCTGGACAAGGGACGCCGCAGACCGGGCGGCCCGGCGCCCATGCCGCTGGCGCAGTTCGTGTCGATCGCGATGGAGGCACTGGCGGGAGACGGCGAGGAAATTGCCATCGGCGATGCGAAGTATTTATACGCGAGCGCCGGAACCGGTGAGGCGTTCGATCAGGCTGTTTCGCGGTTGAACCCTTAGGCGGTCAGCTCCCGTGCTGCGCCGGGGTGACGAGTGTGCATCTGCGCCGCAACAGGTCGAGCGCCATCTGGGTGGAGAAAACGCGGATGCGCGCGCGATCTCCCAGGAAGACGCGGTGCACCACCTGGCAGCCATTCGCGTCGGCAAGCGCGACGTACATGGTACCCACCGGAACATTCTCTTTGGGCTCAGGCCCGGCCTCGCCTGTGATCGAGAGCGCAAACGTGGCGCCCGCGCGGCGGCGTGCGCCGATGGCCATGGCTTCAGCGGTTTCCTGGCTCACGGCACCGTGCTGTGCGATGGTCTCTTCGCTGACGCCGAGCAGGTCGGTCTTCATCTTGTTGCTATAGGTGATAAAGCCACCCAGAAAATAATTTGAGCTGCCGGGAACGGAGGTGATGCGCTGTGCGAGAAGCCCGCCCGTTGCGCTTTCGGCAACCGCGAGCGTCGCGTGATGTTTATTCAGCAGCTCGCCCACGGTGGCCTCAAGAGAATCGCCGTTGCGGGAATAGATCCGGTCGCCCAGAAGCAACTCGATCGGGCCGGCGACCTCGGCCAGCAAAGCCATGGCTTCCGCCTCGGTTGCGCAGCGCGCGCGCAGGTGAATCTGAATGTCCCCCTCGCCGGCCAGGATCGTGGTCACCGGGTTTTCATACTTTTTGTAGACGGGCGAGATGGTCTGATCGAGATCCGATTCGGCCATACCTGCCACGCGGAGTTGCAGAGTGCGAATTACCTGTTTTGGGACTACGCGTTCCAGCCGCGCCAGGCATTGCCGCGTGAACATGGCCTTCAATTCGTGCGGCGGCCCGGGAAGCAGAATGATGGAGGTCTCGGCTTCATCGATCCACTGGCCGGGCGCGGTGCCGCGATCGTTGGGCAAAATGTCGGCGCCGTCAATAATGAGCGCCTGACGCTTGTTGACCTCAGCCATTTTGCGGTTGGCCTGGCGGAAGCGCTGCTCGAGATGATCGGAGATCTCCGGGTGAAAGATCAGCTTGCGGTCGAGGGCTTGCGCGACGGCATCGCGGGTGACATCGTCTTCAGTAGGTCCAAGACCGCCCGATAATATGACGATGTGGGCGCGCGACATCGCGCGGCGAATGGCGTCGGCCACGTGATCGCGATTATCGCCCACAACGTATTTTGTCGTGACCTCGACGCCCAGCCCGTTCAGGTGTTCGGTGAGGAAAAGCGAATTGGTATCGAGCCGCTGCGGCGTGAGAAGCTCCGAGCCGACGGCGATGATTTCGGCGTTCATCGGCCCTTAGGCGAGAAGTCTCCCCTGAATCCGCACATCGACGCGATAGAGCGCATTGGTCGTGGCGACAACGAGCGCGCGCGATGGGGTGAAGGCGAGGCCGACAATCCCTGGGCCGGAAAGAAACAGCTCGGGTTTGCGGTCCATACCCATGCGAACCACGCCTTTTCGTCCTCCGAGCGAAGCGGCAACGTAAAGGCGATTCTCCGCGTCAAAAGCCATGCCCTGTGGCCGGCCGAGGCCGCGATAGAACACCTCGACTTCGCCGGTATGGGAAATACGGTAGATCGAATCGAAGCTAGAGGTCGTGGGGCCCGTCACGTATAAATAACCTTCCGGCCCAAAAGTCAGGTGATATGCAGCGATGGACGGCTCCATGGTTGCGAAAACGAAGATCTGACGGTTGGGTGCTATCTTGAAAATGGTGCCGCTGCGGTCGCCGACGTAAAGATTGCCCTCGTCGTCGAACGCAAGGCCGGTTGCCACGCCCATGCCTTCCACATAAACGGACATGCTGCCGTTGGGTGTGACCTGGTACACAACGCCATCGAAGCGGCTGGAGACGTAAAGCATTCCTTGAGTATCAAAAGCGAGCCCGGTGGCGTTCATCAGGTCGTTGATGAAAGGCTTGATGTTGTAGTTGAGATCGATTTTATAAACGGCCACTGCGACTTTTTGCCCACGGGAACCGCTGAAGGTAGTGAAGACGTTGCCAAACGTGTCGACCGCAGGGTTGGCCACGGGATGAAGGCTATCCGCAATCGGGATGCCTACGTCGCAGGCCCAGGATTGGCTGGATTGCTCGCCGTTCTGAATCACCAGCTCGCCGTCGGAAACACCCTCGGGCACCCGTACAATCACAAAGGAATCGGAGCCGATAATGACGGGTGCGGCGACCTCGCCTATGGTCACGCGCGGCCGGTCGGACCTTGCAAAGCCTCTTCCCTGGATCTGAAACTCGCCACCTGCGATCGCCGCGACGGGCGAAACCTGAGCAATCTGGGGCCGCCCGTTGTTTTCTTTCCGCATGCCCATATTTAATAAAGATTGAAACACCCCGCTACCAATAAGACAAGTGCCGCATAAATGCCGGCCATTAAATCATCCGCCACGATTCCAATTCCGCCGGGGAGCCTTTCGAGCTGCCGGGCGGGCGGAGGCTTCCATATATCGAACAGGCGAAACAGCACAAAAGCTCCGATCCAGGTTTTGACGTTGAGCGCGCGCGCACCCGCCAGCGCCAGCCACTGGCCCAGGACTTCGTCGACCACTACAACGCCAGGATCGGTTTCGCCGCGCTGCCTTGCCGTCGTGCCGGCAGACCACATGGCGGGCAGCACAGCCGCAACCGCGAGCGGGGCAAACCACCACGGACGCCAGTGGGCATAATGCACCAGCAGCCAGGCGATTGCGAGTCCCGCCAGAGACCCGGCGGTACCCGGCGCTTTGGGCGCAAAGCCGGCGCCGAAGCAGGTCGCGAGGAGCGTCGCGAGCTTATTCTTCATGCTCCTCTTTGGAGACCTTATCTTCTTCGAATGGTTCAGCCGGGCTGAGCGGAGAAGAGATCACGTATTTACCGGACGCCCAGTTTCCCAGATCGATCAGCCGGCAGCGCTCGCCACAAAAGGGAAAATCGGGGTTGCTGCGGTTCACTTCCTTGTGGCAGATGGGACACTTCATACGGCAGCGACGGGATCGATCTGAACTAAGGGCACGAGTTGCGGTGCGCGGGCCGGCGAGGAAGGTGCGGCTGCACCGGCTTCCAGCAGCGTACCGATCAAATCGTAGTCGTGGGCCGCGGTAATGCGCAGGCGGCGGATCTCTCCTGGTTGCGGGGTAGTTCCCTCGAAATCGTTGACGAGAGTGACACCATCGATTTCGGGTGCTTGCGTGGGCATCCGGGCTTGCCAGAGAAGATCGGATTCTGGTGAAACCCCTTCGATCAGGACGGAAGTTTCACTCCCGACCAGGCTCTTATTTCTGGCGTGTGCGATACGGCGCTGGACGGCCATCAACCGGCGCTTGCGATTGTAAATGGCGTGCGCACCCACTTTTCCGTCCAGATGAAAACTGGCGCTGGTGTCTTCATCGGAATAGGAAAAAACGCCCAGGCGGTCGAACTGTGCCGCTTCGACAAACTGGCAAAGTTCTCGAAAATCGCGTTCAGTTTCTCCCGGGAAGCCGACGATCATGCTGGTGCGGATAGCGACGCCGGGAATCGTGCGGCGGATGCGCTCGATGAGCTTCAAAAAGATATCACCGGACGCGCCGCGCTTCATACGCCTTAAGACCTGGGCGCTTGCGTGCTGCAGCGGCATGTCGATGTACTTCACCAGGGCCGGATGCCCGGCGATCGTGTCCAGAAGTTTCTGGGTGACTTTGTTTGGATACGCGTAGAGAAAACGGATCCATTTTTCCTCGGGCGTCTCGATCTCCGCGAGACGTGCGAGCAACGCGGCCAGGCCGTCTTTTATTCCGAGGTCTTCGCCGAAGCAGGTCGTGTCCTGGCCGATGAGATTGATTTCTCGCACGCCCTGCCGGAACAGGCGCGAGGCTTCGGCGACGACGGATTCAAACCTGCGGCTGCGGAACTTCCCGCGATACTGCGGAATGACGCAGAACGTGCAGGGATGATCGCAGCCCTCGGCGATTTTTACGTAGGCGAAATGGCGCGGCGTCGCCAGAATCCGGGGCGTGAGGTCGTGATAGAGATACGGCTCAAGCGGGTTCGGCGCGACGTCAATGCCTTCGCACAGCGGGACGATATGCGCGATTTCGTTGGTTCCGACGACTGCATCCACCTCAGGCATTTCGCGACGGATCTGGTCGCGGTAGCGCTCCACCAGGCAGCCGGCGACAATCAGCTTTTTTGCCCGGCCGATTTTTTTGTACTCGGCCATCTCGAGAATGGTGTCGATGGATTCCTTCTTAGCCGGGTCGATGAAGCTGCACGTGTTGACCACGAGTACGTCAGCTTGGTCGGGATGAGGCGTGAGCTCGTGGCCGCGAACGGCGAGCTGGCCCATCATGACCTCGCTATCCACCAGATTTTTGGGACAACCCAAGCTGATAAAGCCGATCTTCAAGTGAATTCCTCGGAGGCGTGGTGCTCAGAACCAGGATATCATGCCGCAGTTTTTAGCCCGAAGTTACATTTTTTCGCGCTCGGGCTCGGGTAAGCTCAATTTATGGCGCGGCTGGCCGTGGTTGGGTTGTTTATACTTTTCGCGGCGCTCGGGATCTGCCAGGCGCCCGAGTCCAAGCCGATGAACGAACCCGCGCTGCCTTTCTACGACTGGAAGGCATGTCCGTTCGAGGGCTGTGCTTACCGGGAATGGAAAGCGCGCAAAACGATTGTGGTGTATGACACGTGGAAGGAGAGTCGAAAGCCGGTCGCTCACTTATCCCCAGGAGATTCAGTTTTAGGATTAACGGGGGTGGTCATCACGTTCAAGCCCGGCGTGATCCGGATGGATCGTGATCTGCCGGACCAGGATCTCAAACGCGGCGAAACGCTTTTGACGTACACGTACCGAGGCGAGGGTGTCTCGGCGGTCTGGTTCAAAGGCCGGTACTACGACGACTTCGACATCTCATTTGCCAGGTGGCCAGACGGGCAGGGCTGTGGCGGCGCACACTGCGCAGCCACCTACGTCGATTTAGGCAGAAAAATCTGGTGGGCCGAGGTGAAGCCCGGCGCGGGCCGTACCGGCTGGGTGAACATGAACGAAGCCGAGTTCGACGGAGTGGACCTGCTGGCGGAGCTGGATTTTTTCGCCAGGTCCAAACAAAATCTATGAAACTCCACACGTATCTCAATTTTGGCGGAAATTGCGAGGAAGCGTTCCGCTTTTATGAACGGCATCTTGGCGGAAAAATCACCATGCTGGCGCGGCATGGCGAGCTGCCGGATCCCAGCAAGGTTCCAGAGAACTGGAAAAACGCCATACTCCACGCCCGCATCACTTTAGCCGGCACCGAATTGCTGGGAGCCGACATTCCGCCGGACCGTTTTCAGCCGATGCGCAGCGCCTATCTTTCGCTTATGCTCGACAGCAACGAAGAAGCCGAGCGCATTTACCGGCTGCTCTCGGATGGCGGCCAGATCTTCATGCCGATGGAAGAAACATTTTCCGCCAGCCGTTTCGCGATGCTGCGGGACAAGTTCGGCACTTCGTGGATGATCCTTCACGAACGTCCGAATCCGCAGAGTGCGTAAAGCGCTTTTTCTACCAGCTATGATCGATGGTGTTCTTCTGGTACGACTGCGTGAAGTAGAGATTCACTGCCCGCTGTAAATCGGTTTTGCTCATTTGCGGGGCGCGCTTCTCGTAATCGCTGATCGAAATGATGATATTGCAGAGATCCATGGGATAGCACGCGCGCAGCTCGCTGCGGCCATCGGAGAGCACCAGGCCGCGAACATAATCCACGGTCTCGGGATCGTAAGGCAGTTTCTTTTGAATGGCGACGCGGCGCCAGATTTCGTTAAATGTGGGGGCGTCAACCGGCTCGACGAAAACCTTGTTCTGGATACGGCGCAGGAACGTGGCGTCGGCCAGATCGTCCGGATTCAGGTTGGTGGAAAAAACCACCATCATCTCGAACGGGATTTGGAACTTGATCCCGTAGGAGAGAGTGAGGTAATCGACGCGGCGGTCCAGGGGCACGATCCAGCGGTTGAGCAGCTCACGCGGCGAGAGCACCTGGCGGCCGAAGTCGTCGATCAGAAAAATTCCGTTGTTGGCCTTCATTTGCAGCGGAGCCGCGAACACGCCGCCGGCTTCGTCGTAATGGAGCTCGAGCATGCTGGCCACCAGTTCGCCGCCCACCATGATGAACGGCCGCTTGCAGGGCACCCAGCGCTGGTCGAGTTCAGGATCTTCTTTATCGACAGTCTGGTGCACTACCGGGTCATAAAGCACGATGATCTTGCTATCCACCTCGACCGCGTGCGGGATCAGAATCGAATCGCGATACATGCGCAGAAGGCGCTCGGCCAAGCTGGTTTTGCCGTTTCCAGATGGCCCATAAAGGAACAGGGATTTTTGTGAAACGACCGCCGGGCCAAGCTGGTCGAGCATATGATCGGAAAGCACCATGTCGCTCAACGCATCGCGTAGCGCGCCACGATCGACGTCGACAGTGGCAGTTTGAGCCTTGGTCGCCAGGTGATAATCGCGAATGGAGACGGGCGCCGGCCCGACGTAGCGGCATACACGGAATCTTTCGGCGGCGAGATCGCGGCCCGCGGCTGTCAGACTGAACTGGTAGTCTTCACCCACGGCGCCCTTGACCTCCACCAGATGCTGCTGGCGCAGTTCGCGGTAGAGCGCATCGAGAATGGGAATGGCGATCTTCAGCGTGCGGCTGGTGACTTCAAGCGTCGAAATGCCGTCCAAGTGCAGATGCCGAAGGATCAGGTCCACCACGACCGATTTGGGAATGCGCAGGTCGTTGAACCGCATGGGAACGGCCGGCCAAAAGGCCGCGCGGCGCGCGCCGGATTTGTCAGCGCCATTTGTCAAGGTACCGGGATAATTCGGGCTTGCAGTTGTCGAAACCTGTTGGATCACGCGAAAACTCCGCAATCAGATTAGCATAATTCGCTTAAAATTCTATGTAATTTCAGCGTAATACATGCGATTTACAGACGAATTGCCTCGCGAGCGTGCGCCGTTGACGATAGGGAGCGCTGCCGCCGCTGCCCTAAGTTAATATGAACTTAGATGAGCCCCAATCAACCGAACCAACCGCCCAAGCTGCCGATACCCGGCGTCCAGAATCTGATCGCTGTAGGATCGGGCAAAGGCGGCGTGGGAAAAACCACGGTCGCGGTGAACCTCGCGGTGGCGCTGGGTGCGCTGGGGCACCGGGTCGGGCTGATGGACGCCGACGTCTATGGGCCCAACGTGCCGATGATGATGGGGATCAACAAAACACCCATGGCTTATGGCGAGCGCATCCAGCCGTTGGAGCATTTCGGCGTGAAGCTGATGTCCATGGGTTTTCTGAGCCCCGGCGACAAGCCACTGGTTTGGCGCGGACCGATGCTGCACAGCGTGATTCAACAATTTCTGCGCGGCGTGGACTGGGGCGACCTGGAGTATCTGGTGATCGATCTGCCGCCGGGAACCGGCGATGTGCAATTGACGCTGATTCAAACCGCGCCGGTGACCGGAGCGGTGGTGGTGACCACGCCTTCCGACGTGTCACTTGAGGACGCGCGGAAGGCCGTTCACATGTTCAATCAGGTGAAAGTGCCGATTCTCGGCATGGTCGAGAACATGAGTTATCTGGTGTGTCCGCATTGCCACGAGCGGGTCGATGTTTTCTCCACCGGCGGCGGTGAGCGCACGGCTGGCGAAATGAAGGTGAATTTCTTGGGAGCGCTGCCACTAGACCCGGCCGTGCGGGCGGGCGGCGATTCGGGAAAACCCGTCGCATTGAGCGAGGGCAATGTTTTCCGCGAGCTGGCTCAGAAAATGATCGACCGTGTTCTGGAACTCGGCCCCATGGTGGGACCGAAGATCGAGATTTCGGAGTAGCTCCCGGCTTATAGCTTCGGTTTCGGCGGCGGAAGGTCGCGCGCTGCCACCTGGCTCTGAAATCCCGTCCGCGCGTGGCTTCCGTCGCAAAACGGCTTGTTCTGCGATTGGCCGCAGCGACAGAGCGAGATCAGAGTGCGCCCGGCCAGCCCGAACTCCCGGCCTTCGGGATCAACAATCGTGAATTCGCCTTCCACACGGAGAGGGCCGTTGTGCGCGACCGTAATTTTGGTCATTGCCCAATCGTATCAGACCGTCGCCGTCACTTTGGCGGGTTCTGCGGATTGGCCTTCTCGTCCTTCTTGGGCTGATCGACTGTCGCGCCGAATTCGATGTTGGTGGAAGACTTGAACTGCTTGTAGTCTTCGTACTTCACGATCATGCGCATGCGCTGCGGGCCGGTCTGGAAATGCAGCGTATCGTCGGCATCGGTGTAGACCGGGAACCAGTACTTGCCGTCCACTTGTTCGCGCAGCGTCTCGAATTTCGGGAACTGGTTGTCCTCGTTTTTCTTGAGCATGCCGACGCCTTTGCCGTAAGTCTTGACGATCTGGAGGTCGCGATCGTCCACCCAGATCTGGCCTTCGAAGTAGCGCTTGCCTTTTTCCATCTTTTTCGGCTTGACGGCAAAGACATAGCAGGGGATTTCGTCCGCGTTCTGCTTGCCCAGGTAACGGATTTCATATTCCGGGATCTCGGAAGAAGTCAGAACGAACGGCTGGACGTCGCGCAGGTCTTGAATGTCCTGTGGCGTCAAAATCAGACGCGTCAGCGTCGATACTGGCGCGCGCACGACTTTCTCGGCGCGCTTTCCATCAGGCGAAAAGATAACATCCTCGACAATCTCGTAACGCCCGCGGACTGCGCCGGAGTCATCCAGTTCCTGAATCTTGACCGTCTGGCGATAGGTGTAGTTTTCCCGCGCTTTAGCGAACTCGGCTTCCTTAGCGGCGAACTTCTGGATGATTTCATCCGGATTGACATTGGCGTCCGCGGCCCACACCGGCATCGAGAGCGCCGCCAAAAAGCCTGCTAATACGATGGAACGCATTTTTTCCTCACTAGACAGACGTAATTACTTCTCCATCAGTTTCTTGGCGATGGTCACGAGCTGGATGTTACTCGTGCCCTCGTAGATCCGGCCAATCTTGGCATCGCGGTAGAGTTTCTCGACCGGATAATCCTTCGTAATGCCAACGCCTCCGAAAATCTCGATGGCCTTCGACGCGACCTTTTCCGCCATCTCGGAGCTGTAATATTTCGCCATGGCCGCTTCAGTGACGAACGGCGTGCCGGCGTCGCGCAAGCGTGCGGCGTTATAAACCAGCAGGCGCGCGGCTTCGAGTTCCGTCGCCATTTTGGCCAATTGGAACTGCACGCCTTGAAACTCGCCGATCGTTTTGCCGAACTGCTTGCGCTGTTTGGCGTAGGCCGTGGCATGATCGAGCGCGCCGCGCGCCAAGCCGATCATCTGCGCGCCGATCGCAATGCGCCCCTCGTTCAGCGTTTCGATGGCGATCTTGTAGCCCTTTCCGACTTCACCCATCACGTTCTCGCGAGGCACGCGGCAATTATCGAGAATCAATTCGCAGGTTGAGGACGCCCGGATACCCAGCTTGTCCTCTTTCTTGCCCACCTGGAAGCCCGGAAAATTCCGCTCAATGATAAACGCGGTGATGCCGCGATACCCGGCCGCCGGATTCGCATTGGCGAACAGCAGAAACAGGCCGGATTCGGCGGCGTTGGTGATCCACAGCTTGCGGCCGGTTAGCAGAAAATGATCGCCCTGGTCTTTCGCCTGCGTGGCCATCGCAAAAGCGTCGGAGCCCGACCCGGCTTCCGAGAGGGCGTAAGAGGCGACCGTGTCCGCCGCCAACTTTGGGAGGTAGCGCTGCTTCTGCTCGGCGTTCGCCCAGCGCAGAATGGCGTTGTTGACGATGGTGTTCTGCACATCGACGATCACGCCGGCCGATGGATCGACCGCCGACAGCTCCTCGACCGCGAGCACGCACTGGAAAAAGGTTCCGCCCTGCCCGCCGAATTGCTCCGGAATCTCGATCCCCATGAGTCCCAGCTCGAAAAACTGCCGGATGATGTCTTTCTTGAACACGCCGGCCTCGTCCATTTCGCGAACGTGGGGCGCAATCTGCTCGCGCGCGAAACGGCGCACGGTCGATTGGAACATCTGTTCTTCGTCGGTGAGCGCGGTGAGCGGTTGAGGACGGGTTGGTACCTCTGCGCTAACTGGCATACTACCAGTCTAATGCAAGGCGAGCGAGCGTTGGGCTAACGGAAGCGTCTCAATCCGAGCAGACTTAGGACATTACCGGGCTATCAGTGGTCTATGATTTGCGCTGGATTACGCTAGATCATGCGGGAGCAGGTGAAGCACTTCTCCGTCGAATTCGGCGACTAGCCAATTGAGGGTGGCGCTGCTAGCTGCTTTCTTTAGCCTTGCGAGCTCTCGGCCACTTATCCCTGCGTTTCCGCCTTTCAGTTGGATGAGTCTGACATCCAGAAAATCTGCGTCTTTTCGGCCAAGGCGGAACGCGATCGCGTCGATGATGCCGGTCCGTGGAGCCCCGGTCTTACCTTCAAAGAATGCCACACGCCAGCCGTGCTGTTCGCCATACGTCCGCAATGCGGCCTTGCTTGCGGCTTCCGCGACCACCGCTCTTTCACGCGCATTCAGCCACTTCTTAGTCTGTACCGCTTTAAGCGCAGCCGCGCGTCGCTTCCTAGTACGTGCTGCCTTTTGACCCGCAGTCAATTCCGCCACGGCCAGAGGATATCATGTCCACCTCTTGAGTGGCCAGGCGAAGTCGGCACAAAAGGCTGCTTTCCTAAGCACCGGCCACGATTTAACCGGCCTAAAGCACCCCTGCCAGTTCCTTCCACTGGCGCCCCTGCGACTCCGCAACGCCGGCGTACGTGATGTAGCCCTTGTACGTGTTCACGCCTTCGCGCAGAGCGGCGTGCTCGTCGCAGGCGCGCTCGAGTCCCTTATTCGCCAGTTCGAGCAAATATGGAAACGTCGAGTTGGTCAGTGCGAACGTGGAGGTGTGCGGAACCGCGGCGGGCATGTTCGAGACGCAGTAGTGCACCACGCCATCCACCAGGTAGACCGGCTCGGTGTGGGTCGTCGGATGCGAGGTTTCGAAGCAGCCGCCCTGATCGATCGCCACATCCACCACCACCGCGCCGCGTTTCATATTGGCGATCATCTGCCGGCGCACGATCTTGGGCGCCGCCGCGCCCGGAATCAGCACCGCGCCGATCACCAGGTCGGCGTGCTTCAAAGTTTCACCGATCGTAAAAACGTTCGACGCCAGCGTCACGATCTGCCCGTTGAAGATATCGTCCAACTCGCGCAGCCGGTTTAGATTTCGGTCGATGATAGAGACGTGCGCGCCCATGCCGACCGCGACTTTAGCCGCGTTGGTGCCCACCACGCCGCCGCCGAGGATCACGATGTTCGCCGGCGCCACGCCCGGCACGCCACCGAGCAGCACGCCGCGCCCGCCGTTCGGAGCTTCCAGATACTGTGCGCCCACTTGCACCGCCATCCGCCCCGCCACTTCGCTCATGGGCGTCAGCAGGGGCAGGGAACCGTCCGTTTCGCGAATCGTCTCGTATGCCACACCACTGACTTTGGATTCAATCAGCCGACTGGTCAGCTCCGGCAGCGGCGCCAGATGAAGATACGTGAACAGGATCAGGTCGGCTCGCAGATAGCCGTATTCCGATGGCTGCGGCTCTTTTACTTTGACGATCAGGTCGGCCCGCCGCCAAACCTCGGCGGCCTTCTGCATAATGCCCGCGCCCGCCTGCATGTACTCGCGGTCGGTAATCGCACTGCCTTCCCCCGCTCGCGTTTCAACCAGCACCTCGTGACCGGCCTCGCGGAGCGCAACGACGCCGCTGGGCACGAGACCGACGCGTGTCTCGTGATCCTTAACCTCTTTGGGAACACCGATGATCATGCCCGTATGTTAAGCAGGCGGGCGCGTAAGAGCAATCCGCTGTTTACATTAACCTGCTTGCATTTCCGGTCGGATCGGGGGTATACTGCCGTTTTGATGTCACGGACCTTCGCCAACTCGTTTTGGTATCGATTTTGGTACTTTACCAAAGTCGTATAGAGTGGCGTTGGTTTAGAAAACAAGCAAATTGAACAAGGCCAACCCACTCGGAAGAGTGGGTTTTTTATTTTCTGGGGAGGTTTGGAAGAAATGATTATTTCGATGCGGCCACATGCCACGAAGGAAGAGATCGAACACGTTTGCGAGCGGATCCGCGAGTTTGGCTATAAGGTGCATTCCATCGAGGGCGAAGAGCGCGTGGTCATCGGGGTAGTCGGAATCGGCGATGTGACCGCGTGCCTGGAATCGCTCGAAGCGACACCTGGGGTCGAGCGGGCGGTGCGCATTTCGGCGCCGTACAAGTTCGTCAGCAAAGAATTCAAAAAGGAGCGTTCCGCCATGTGCGTCAACGGGCTGGAAATCGGGGGCGACGAATTTATCGTCATGGCGGGACCGTGTTCGGTAGAGTCCGAGCGCCAGATCATGGAAACGGCCGAATCCGTTCGGCAATCGGGGGCGCACATCCTGCGGGGCGGGGCATTCAAGCCGCGCACCTCACCCTACGACTTCCAGGGCCTCGAACTCGAAGGTCTCAAATTGCTGCGCAAAGCCAAGCAAGCTACCGGTCTGGCGATCGTCACGGAAGTGATGAGCGATCGCGATGCGGAGCTCGTCGCCGAGTACGCCGACATCATGCAGGTGGGCGCGCGCAACATGCAGAACTTCGCGCTGCTGAAATCGCTCGGGAAATGCGGACGTCCCGTGCTGCTGAAGCGCGGCATGAGTTCGACCATCAAAGAACTGCTGATGTCGGCAGAATATCTGGTGGCACATGGAAATTCGAGCGTCATCCTTTGTGAGCGCGGTATCCGGACCTTCGAAACGGCTACGCGCAACACGTGCGACATTGCGGCCGTTCCGGTGCTGAACGAGCTGACACATCTGCCGGTAATCGTGGATCCCAGCCACGCCACAGGAAAACGCAGCCTGGTTCCGGCAGTGGCGCGCGCCGCAGTGGCGATTGGCGCCGACGGCGTCCTGCTGGAGGTACACCCGCACCCGGAGAAGGCTGTGAGCGATGGTGCGCAGTCCCTTACACTCGATCAGTTCAGCGCATTGATGCAACAACTCCGGCCATACGTGGATTTGTGGAAGGAAGCGCGCGCCGCCGAAACCGTGGCCGCGGTCGTGTGATACTGGCTGGGTGAACGTTCGAAGACGAGCCTGGCTGGGTGCGGCGATCGTCCTGGTTTTAGGCAGCGCTGCCTTGCTGGCTATCTACGAGCGCGGCCGCATGAATGCCACGACTCCGGCCGGCATGCTACAACGTCTGCCGGCGCAAAACGGGCTGGTTGTTTTCCTCGATTTCGATGCGCTACGCCGCGCCGGCATTCTGAAACTTGTTTCCGAGCCGAAGGCGACCGAAGAACCTGATTACCAGTCGTTTGTAAAGGCCACGGGCTTTGATTACCGCCGCGATCTGGACGTTGCTGCGGCCTCGTTCGGCAATGACGGCGAATACTTCGTGGTCCACGGGCATTTCGATTGGGACAAACTGGAAAGTTATGCGCGGGAGCAAGGGGGAAGTTGTTACCAGCATATTTGCCGCATGTCAGGCAGTACGGCCGAGCGGCGAATTTCTTTTCTTCCCCTGCAATCCAATCTGATGGCCCTGGCCGTGAGCACGGACAGCTCAGCGGCGGTTCGGCTGGTTAACCCACAGAATGGCTCTGTGCAGCCGATGGAGCTTCCAGGCGATCCCCTTTGGGTTTCGGTGCCGACCGGCAATCTGAAAGCTGCGGATCGTCTTCCGGCCGGCGCCGGGATGTTTGCGAACGCGCTTGGATCGGCCGATAAAATTCTAGTTTCGCTCACATCGCACGACCACCAATTCGAAGCGCGGCTGGCGGTGACCTGCCGGACCGCCGAAGATGCGGGAGCACTGGTTGCACAGCTTCAGCATGCCACTTCACTGGTGCGCCAGACCATCGCGCAGGAAAATCAGAAGCCCAGCGCCAAAG
This sequence comes from Bryobacteraceae bacterium, assembly GCA_035280425.1. Taxonomy (GTDB): domain Bacteria; phylum Acidobacteriota; class Terriglobia; order Bryobacterales; family Bryobacteraceae; genus QHXW01. The sequence goes on from DATEFW010000003.1 coordinate 62,032, forward strand.
ACCTGACTGGTGTGCTCACTGCGGGTGTCTTCGAACAATCGGGACGCCGGGTGCTTGGACGTTGGCCGCTTGCGCCTGTCTTTTTGGAATCGCTGGCGAGCGGAAATCTGTAACTCTGCACTGCCGGATGCCATGAGCGGCGTACTGGTCTGCGGGAACCTGGTGCTCGACATGCTGGTGCGTCCAGTCGATGTGTTTCCGTGGGGCACAACGACTTTAGTCGAATCCATCGAGCAGCACCTGGGCGGCAACGGAGCCGCGACTTCTTACACACTGGGCAGGCTGGGCATTACGGCGCGGCTGGTGGGAATGGTCGGCCAGGATGCGTTCGGCGACGTGCTGCTTGAAAAGCTCACAAACGCGGGCGTCGAAACGAAATGGATCAGCCGTTGTTCGGCGCCGACCGCGACGACGGTGGCGCTGGTGTCGAGCTCCGGCAATCGCATGTTTCTTCACCGGCTCGGCGCAAGCGCAGAAGCATTCGCCGAACCGGTTGAGTTGACTCCGGAATTGACACGCGGGGTTTCGCATTTTCACCTCGCATCCGTTTTCGGCCTCCCACGGCTTCGCCCAAAAACAGCGGATCTGCTGCGCCGCGCACAGGAAGCCGGATTAAAAACTTCGGTCGATACGCAATGGGATACGCGCGGCCGGTGGATGGAGGATCTTGCGCCGTGTTTGCCGCATACCGATGTGCTCTTCATGAACGAGGATGAAGCCCGGATGCTGACCGCCTCATCGGATGCGTCGCGCGCCGCTCAAATCATGAGAGAACGCGGCGCCGGGACCGTCGTCGTCAAGCTGGGCGCGCGAGGTTCGGCGGTGTTCGGACCCGATTTCACGATCGAGTGCCCCGCGTTCGATGTTCCCGTAGTGGATACAACCGGCGCAGGCGATTGCTTCGTGGGTGCTTTTCTCGCCGCCCGGCTGCACGGACGATCTTTACCGGACGCTGCCTGCTTCGCGAATGCGGTGGGCGCGCTTACGGTGCAGCAGTTGGGCAATGTTGAGGGCGTGCGCTCTTTCGAAGCAACCGAAGAATGGATGCGGTCGGCTCAGTCGAGATAATTGTAAGCAGCCAGTGTCAGGAACTCGACGAATTCGCCCGAGGTCATCATCTGCTCGAACAGTTGTGATGCCGGGCCGAACTTGCCCGATTCGAACCGAGCAGGTCCCAAGTGCTCGCGCAGCTTCGCCAGCTCCTCGGGAATGATCTGCGTAACGAGCCCGCGAGTAATCGCTCGGCCGTCATTCAGCCGCGCGTTGTGTCGAAGCCACTGCCAGACTTGCGCGCGCGAGATTTCGGCGGTCGCCGCGTCTTCCATCAAGTTATAGATCGGAACCGAACCGTTGCCGTGCAGCCAGGCTTCGAGATATTGGATACCTACGTCAACGTTAAGGCGCAACCCCTGCTCGGTAATGTCGCCTGTCGGAACTTTCAGAAGATCGGCGGAGGAAATGCGAACGTCGTCGCGCTTCATGTCAATCTGATTCGGCTGCGGCATGTACCTGTCGAAGACTTCCTTGGCGACCGGGACCAGGCCCGGGTGCGCGACCCATGTCCCATCGTGGCCGGCCTTCACTTCGCGCAATTTGTCTTGCCGTACCTTTTCGAGCGCCGTTTCGTTGGCTTTGGGATCGTTCTTGATGGGAATTTGCGCGGCCATACCGCCCATGGCATGAATGCCGCGGCGATGGCACGTTTGGATCAATAGATCCACGTAAGCCTTCAAGAAATCGCGGTCCATGGTGATGCGCGCGCGATCGGGAAGGAGAAAATCGGGACGATTGCGGAATTTCTTGATGAAGCTGAAGATGTAGTCCCAGCGGCCGCAATTCAACCCGGAGGAATGCTCGCGCAGTTCGTAAAGGATCTCATCCATTTCGAACGCGGCCAGGATGGTTTCGATCAGGACCGTGGCGCGTATCGTGCCGCGCGCAATACCAAGATAGTCCTGGGCGAAGACGAACACGTCATTCCAGAGGCGCGCTTCGAGGTGGGTCTCCAGTTTTGGTAAATAAAAATACGGTCCCGTGCCTCGTTCGAGCAGCCGGGCGGCATTGTGGAAGTAGTACAGGCCGAAGTCGAATAGCGACCCGGAAATCGGCTTGCCGTCGAGAATCACGTGCTTTTCGACTAAATGCCACCCGCGCGGACGGACTAAAAGCGTCGCAGTCCGATCGTTGAGGCGGTACTGCTTCCCCTCGGGGCTGGTGTAGGTAATGGTCCGGCCGATGGCATCGCGCAGATTGATGTGACCCTCGATGTTGTTCTGCCAGGTCGGTGAGTTGGCATCTTCGAAATCCGCCATGAACACGCTTGCGCCGGAATTTAGCGCGTTGATGATCATTTTGCGATCGGCGGGTCCCGTGATCTCGACGCGCCGGTCCGCGAGATCTTTGGGGATGGGCGCTACAGTCCAATCAGCTTGCCGGACAGCTCTCGTTTCGCCCAGAAAATCGGGCAGCTTTCCGGAATCCAGTTCCTGCTGGCGGGTCTTGCGTCGCGCGAGAAGCTCCTGGCGGCGCGGCTCGAACCGTTTCGATAGTTGCACCAGAAACTCGAGCGCTTCGACACTCAGAATCTGGCGGTAAGCGTCCGTGACCGGACCGGTGATCTCCAGGTTGACATTAAACGAAGCGGTTGCCATTTAATTCCGGCCGCAGAATTCCGGATGGCTGCACATTCCGCTGGGGCACACCGGAGCCTCACTCGAGCGCGCGGAGGCGCCGTTGGCACGCGCCGAAAATGTCGAGAACTCCTGGGCAAGGTGTTTCTTCCCGCAGGATGGGCAGATCAACTCCGCGGCTTCCGAGGAGCGCCGCAGCAGCTTCTCGAATTTGGTTCCGCAATCCTCACATCTGTATTCGTAAATCGGCATAATCTGGTTCCTCGCATTTTCTCACATGCCCCCGGGCTAATAAATTCGTGATGTGCCGCTCAGGGGCGGCTGCCGGATTTCCAGGCAGCCTTTTCCGGTCGGCAGCACTTTGCCGGGATTCAGCCGGTTGTCGGGATCGAACAGCGATTTGAAGTGGCGCATCATCTCCAGCGTGTCGGTGGAAAACAGCCGGCTCATCATTTCGTTTTTCTCCATACCCACGCCGTGCTCTCCGGTGATCGATCCACCCACCGAAATGCAATATCCGAGAATCTCCTCGCCGGCTGCCTTGGTTTTCTCGATGTCGCCCGGCCGGCGTGCGTCGAACATAATGATGGGGTGCATGTTTCCGTCGCCCGCATGAAAAATATTGCTAATCGTTAAGCCATATTTCGTCCCCACCTGGCCGATGAAGCGCAACGTCGGCGCGATCTGGGTTCTTGGCACAACGCCGTCTTGCACGTAGTAGAAGGGACTCACGCGGCCGACGGCGCCGAATGCGTTCTTCCGCCCTTTCCAGAGAAGGTCGCGCTCCTCGGCGGATTTGGCCACGCGAAACTCGCGCGCTTTGCACGCTGCTGCAACCTGCCGTATCTGCTCCACCTGCTCCTCAACTGCTTCGCGCAGCCCTTCGAGCTCGATCAGGAGCACGGCGGCGGCATCGAGCGGATAACCGGCGTGCGTAGCTTGTTCTACCATCTGCAGCATCACGCCGTCCAGCATCTCAACTGCGACGGGCGTAATGGCGCGCGCGGTGATTTCGGCAACGGTCTGGCCGGCGTGTTCAGCCGAGTCGTAAATTGCCAGGATGGTCTTCACCATTTCCGGCTTGCGCATCAGCCGCACGATGATTTTGGTGACCAGCACCATGGTTCCTTCAGACCCTGTGAGCAGGCCCGTGAGATCGTAGCCCGGAAGGTCGGTTTCTTTTCCGCCGGCGGTCATGACCGAGCCATCCGGGAGCACCACTTCGAGCCCAAGCACGTGATTTGTAGTGACGCCATACGCCAGCGTGTGCGGACCGCCGGCGTTTTCCGAGACGTTCCCGCCGATCGTACAAGCACGCTGGCTCGACGGATCGGGCGCGTAAAAATAGCCGTAAGGCTCGACCGCCAGAGTAATATCGAGATTCACCACGCCCGGTTCAACCATGGCGCGCTCGTTGGCCAGATCAATCTCCAGAATCCGGTTCATGCGGGCGAAACCAACTGTGACTCCGCCGGCGCGCGCAATCGATCCGCCGCTCAAGCCGGTACCCGCGCCCCGGCCTACCAGCGGCACCTTATACTCACGGCTTATATTTACGATTGCGACGACGTCTTCGGTCGAGCGGGGAAAGACCACAATATCCGGCCGTGCCTTATCGACACTGCCGTCGTATTCGTAGAGAGCCAGGTCCTCGGGACGATCCAGATACCCGCGCGGGCCAAGCAATTCTGCCAGGTTCGATTTCGCTTCCGCCGGCAGCATGCTCAGAGCAGCGACTTGATGTAGTTCACCATCTTGTCGTCGGTCCAGTTGGTCTCATTGATGATTTTCATCACGACCTTGCCGTCGCTGTTGATGATGTAACTTTCCGGGAATTTGAACGTTCCATACTCGGCGTTCAGTTTATTGTCCGGATCGCGCGCGGTCAGGAAGGAAACATTGACGCGGTCGAGAAAGCGCTTGTAAGCCTTGGGGTCTTTGTCGACGCTGACGCCGAGCACGACCACACCGGAATTCGCAAAATCTTTCTGAAACTGGTTGAGCGATGGGAGTTCGTCGATACACGGCGGACACCAGGTCGCCCAGAAATTCAGCACCAGCACCTTGCCGCCGAAATTGTGGAGGGAGACGGTGCTGCCGTTGTCAGCGGTGATGGAAAAATCGGGTGCGGAATCACCCACCTGCACAACCTTGTCGTGTATGGCGGCAAAGAGGACATACGCAAAAAGGCAAAGCAGGACGCCGATTGAGAGTTGTAAAATCCGTTCAATTTTCACAACATACCTGCCGGTGAAATATAATCTTATTGTATCCTGCCGCAGCCCGGCGGCATCCCACATTGTAGATGCTGATCACCAAGCGCGTCGAGTTTTCCGCTTCGCATGCCTGCCGCAATCCCGAGCTTTCGGATCGCGAGAACGAAGCGCTGTTCGGCGCTGCCGCCAATCCCCACGGCCATGGCCATAACTACGTCCTTGAGGTGACCGTCGAGGGCTCACCCGACGCTGTCACGGGCATGGTGGTCGATCTCAAGAAGCTGAAGGATCTGGTGAATCGGGAGGTCGTAAGTGTATACGACCACCGGTTTCTGAACTACGAAGTTCCACCGTTCGATCGCGTGGTCCCGACGCCTGAGAATATCGCCGTCGATGTCTGGAAGCGGCTCGAACCCCGGGTCGCGGCTGACGGCAGCCGTCTCCACGCCGTCCGTATTTACGAAACGCCGGATCTCTACGTGGACTATTTCGGAGATAACCCATGATTCGCGTGACGCGCAGATATCGCTTCTCGGCTTCTCACCGGCTCCACGCCGCCGGTCTGACCGAGGAACAGAACCGCGAATTATACGGCAAGTGCAACAATCCCTACGGCCACGGGCACGATTACGAGATTGAAATCAGCGCGCGCGGAGCCATTGACGGGCGCTCCGGCCGCATTTTAGATACGCGTGTACTGGATGCGCTAGTCGAGCAGCAAGTGCTACGCCCGCTCGATCACCGGAACTTGAATGAGGATGTGGAGCCGTTTCGAAACGTCGTGCCGACCAGTGAAAACCTGGCTCGAGAAATTTTCAAGCGCCTTTCAGACCGGTGGAAGACGGCGTTTCCGGGCGAATGGCCCATTCTCGAAAAAATTCGTATCGCCGAAACGCCACGGAACATCTTCGAGATTGCGGAGCCACATGAGTAAAAACAGAAGCATCGTCAAAATGCCGGCAGCGCAATTGAGCCAGCCGTCATTTGCTCCGCTGATCCGCAAAATCATCGAGCAGATTGCCGATGATCCCGACCGGGATGGCCTTACGAAAACTCCGGAGCGGGTCGAGAAAGCGCTTCGCTTTCTGACCAGCGGCTACCGCATGGACCCGCGGCAGGTGGTCAATGGCGCGCTTTTCGAAGTCAAGTACGACGAAATGGTGATCGTAAAAGACATTGAGTTCTTCAGCCTCTGCGAGCACCATTTGCTGCCGTTCTACGGAAAGGTGCACGTAGCCTATCTCCCCAAAGGGCACGTCATCGGGCTCAGTAAGATTCCTCGTATCGTCGATGTCTTCGCGCGCCGGCTGCAGATTCAGGAAAGGCTCACGCAGGATATCGCCCATTCGATTCAGTCTATGATTGACCCGGTCGGCGTCGGCGTGGTTTGTGAAGCCAAACATCTTTGCATGATGATGCGCGGCGTAGAAAAGCAGCATTCCGGAGCCGTTACCAGCGCAATGCTTGGTGCCTTTCGCGACCGAAAGACCACGCGCGACGAGTTTCTGTCGCTCGTAACCTGCAAAACCGAGTGATCCGTCTTCGCTACCTGGCCGATTATCCGGGGCCGGCCTAGCCGTTCTACCGGTATGAACGGCGCGCCTGTGGCCGCATCCTGAATACAGGAGGACGAAATTGGCAAATCAACTCGCGGCTTTTTCTAACGAACTTGCCGCCGCTGTGGAACTCGCCGCGCCGGCGGTGGTCTCCATCAGCGCGCGTCATCACGTTTATTCGAGCGGTGTGGCGTGGCGTTCGGACGCCGTTGTCACCGCCGATCATTCCATTAAGCGCGACGAAGGAATTCACGTTACCTTGCCTGACGGCCGGTCCGTCCCTGGAACTCTTGTTGGCAGAGATCCGGGTACCGACCTCGCGGTACTTCGCGTGGAAGGAGCCGGTCTTCAGCCCGCTGAATTCGGTGATCCATCTCAATTCAAGGCCGGTCACATAGCCATCGCGTTGGCGCGCACGCACGAAGGCGGCCTTCGCACCAGTGTCGGTGCCATCAGCGCCACCGGTCCTGCCTGGCGGACGTGGCGTGGCGGCGACGTCGATCAACTCCTTCGACTCGACGTTACCCTATATCCCGGTTTTTCAGGCGGCCCTTTGGTGGACTCGGAAGGGCGGATCGCCGGAATCAACACATCGGCTCTCGCACGCTTCCTGGGCACAGCCATTCCCGTCGCTACCGTGAACCGCGTTGTCGATGAGCTCCTTCAGAAAGGCCGGATTGCCCGCGGCTACCTGGGCGTCGGTATGCATCCCGTGCGGCTGCCGGAAAATTTGCGCAGCAGTTTGCACCTTTCGAACGATGGCGGCGTGCTCGTGCTCGGCACGGAGCCGGACGGCCCGGCGGCACTGGCGGGGCTGCTGATCGGCGATATCCTGGTGGCCCTCAACGGAAAGCCGGTAAATGATACCGACGACGTCCACGCTTTCCTCAGCCCGCAATATGTCGGTAAGAAGGTCCGCGCGTCTCTTATCCGGGGCGGGGCATCTAAAGAACTAGAGATCACAGTTGGTGAACGCCCCTGGAAATGACCGGCGCCTGCCTGTGACGCGCGTCTTGATCGCCGCGCATTCGCCGATCCTGCGCTCCGGCCTCGAAAGCCTCATAGGCGCGAGTTCATCTTTCGATGTTGTCAAGAGCTTCGATGATCCGGAGCGCCTTTCCGAATATCTGACCGCATATCGGGGTGACCGGCAGCCGGACCTGGTTGTGTTCGAGCCGTCCGGTTCGCACGACCATTCGCTCTGGAACCCGGCCGGTTCAGACGCGGAAAACCCCATCCCGGTCTTGGCGCTGCTGGACGATCTCGAAATCGAAACGCTGCCGGCCTGGTTGCGTACGGGAGCTCGCGCCGTCTTGCCGCGCGATGCGGATCCGCAACAGATTCTCGCCGCGATGGAATCGGTTGCCGCCGGTCTCACGGTGTTGCACCCACGCGCCCTCGATCGGATGCTGTCCGTCAAGCGCACCGGTCCGGCCGTATCGCGCCAGCTTCAGCCATTGACGCCTCGCGAGCTCGAAGTGCTCGATATGCTCGCGCAAGGTCTGGCGAATAAAACCATCGCCTGGAAGTTGGGGATCTCCGAACACACCGTCAAGTTCCACATCGCTTCCATATTCGACAAACTCGATGTTGCCACGCGCGCTGAGGCCGTAGCTGCCGGCATGCGCAACGGGCTGATCATGATTTAGGCGGCTCACCGAACGGCACGAAGCAGTTTGCGTCCGGAGACAATGACGATGGCCAGGAAGACAACGGCACTAATTACGATTATGACTGCGCGGCGTTCCGTAGACAGCTCCCCGACCAGCAGCCGGCGTTCGGTGACTCGCAGGGCGACTCGCGCCGGCTCGGCCTTGCTTGTGTTCTCTACCACCACCGCGTAATCTTCCGCCGCATCGACCAGCCGGGCAACCGACCCGCGCGGTGCGGCTTCGGCAGAATCGAGCTGCTCCTTATCGCCGCTCTTCAGCCGCTGGAATTCCTGGCTGTCCATCACCACAACCCGCACCGTCGCGTGCCCAGGCGCCACCCGAAAATCACACTCCAGGCGTGCCGGAGGATGGGCAGGGGTCACTGCGGCAAATCGCCACTGGGATGGCGGGATCTCAAACACTTCATCCACCAGGACCCGTGGTGCGCTCGCGGCGAGCAGCAGAGTGACGGCGAAAATCATTCCGAATAGACGATCTCTCCGCCGGTGATGGTCATTTTCACGCGGGTCTGCAATATTTCTGCCGGTGGAATCTGCATGATGTCTCGCGAGAGCACCACGAAATCGGCTAGCTTGCCGGGCGCGAGCGAGCCCTTTATCTTTTCCTCGAAAGCGGCATACGCGCCCTCAATGGTCCAGCTCGCAAGCGCTTCCTGCCGGGTCATGCGCTGATCCGGAAACCAGCCGCCGCGCGGATTACCGTCGTGATCCTGCCGCGTAATGGCAGCGTAAAATCCCCACAGCGGGTTCGGGCTCTCAACCGGAAAATCGGATCCATTCGGAACGTGCACCCCGATCGACAAAAACCGCCGCCACGCGTATGCTCCCTGGACGCGCTCAGGACCAAGCCGCGCTTCGGCCCACGGCATATCGCTGGTAGCGTGCGTGGCCTGCATGGAAGCAATGATCGAGTATTTCTGAAACATTGGGATGTCTTCGAGTGAAACCACCTGCGCGTGCTCGATGCGAAACCGATGGTCGTTCGGCCCTCTCAGCGCTGCTGCATACGCATCCAGCACGGTCCGATTCGCTCGATCGCCGATGGCGTGGGTGTTGACCTGAAATCCGTGAGCCACCGCCTCCCGGGCGACGCGCTCGATCTCCCTTTCCTGCAAAATGAGCAGCCCGCTGTTGCCGGGGTCGTCAGCGTATGGCGCTTTGAGGGCTGCGCCGCGCGAGCCGAGCGCACCATCGGCAACCAGCTTGATGCTGCGCACTGTCAGCCGGTCGCCGATTTCGGGGCCGCGCGTCAAGTACTCGCGCCAGAGCACACCGTCGCCGCCGACCATCCCGTATACGCGGATCGGAAGCTGGTGAGCTTTGATCAGCGCGCGGTATTGTTCGATTACTTCCGCACTTGTGCCCGCGTCGTGAACGGTAGTGAGGCCGAGGCGCGCGCATTCCCGCGCCGCACGAGCAAGCCGCTCGCGGATCTGAGCGTCAGAGGCCTGCGGAATCTTGCCGGCCACTAGCGACTGCGCGCGGTCAACCAAGACTCCAGTCGGGCTACCGGACGCATCCCGCAGAATCCGTCCACCGGCCGGATCGGGTGTCGCCGCCGTTAGTCCGGCAAGCTCCATCGCTTTCTGGTTAACCCAACCCGCGTGTCCGTCGACGCGCGTCAGGTACACGGGATTGTCCGGAGCGGCGTCTGAGATCGCCCGGAAATCCGGGAAGTGTTTTCCCGGCCATTTATTCTGGTCCCAGGCGCGTCCGCGGATCCAGTCACCAGCCTTGCGTTCTTTCACGGCGTTGTGAACGATCTCCGCAACTTGCGCTTCGGACCTTGTGCCACGCAAGTCGAGCGTCTCCAGGCTTTCCCCAAGCGCTTCCATATGCCCGTGCGAATCGATAAAGCCCGGAACGATCGTCGCGCCCTGGGCATCGATTTTCCGCGTCGAAGGCCCGATAAATTGCGCGATATTATCGCCAATCGCGACTATTTTTCCGTTACGGACGGCGATTGCGGAAGCTGTCGGGTGATCCCGATCGACTGTATAAATTCTCGCGCCCGTTACGGCGAGGTCTGCCGTCTGGGCAAACGCCGCTGCCGCGAACAGGGCTAGAATATACAGCATGAACGACAGTATGGCACAGCGGGGTCACGCCTTACTCCCGCTGGAATTGCCGGGCTGGAAGACTTCACTAAGTTGGATGTGCGCAATCCTCACTGCCCTGATCTTTATCGCCTCCGGGCTGTGGAAGATCACGGACCCGATTGGCGCAGCGGCGCGATTGGCCCAAGCCCGCGTGCCGGAGAACTTAAGCCTGGCTGCCACATTGCTGCTGGGTATCGCGGAAACTGTCACGGCTGTGCTGGTCATTGTTCCGCGATTCCGCAAATGGGGATCCTGGGCCGGCGCACTGCTGCTTGTGGCGTTCATGATTTTCATCGGCATCCACTACAACGAATTGCGCGGCGCCGAATGCAACTGCTTCCCCTGGATCAAACGCGCTGTAGGTCCGGGATTTTTCATTGGCGATGGAATCATGCTCGCCCTGGCGCTTCTCGCCGGGTTATGGGCGCGTCCCGCCGATGGAAAGCGCAGCGCGATCCTGGTGCTTTGCGCAGTGACGGTGTTTGCCCTCGTCTCCTACGGCGCCACGGCCGTCCGTCAGCGCGGTGTCAAGGCGCCGGCTACCATCACGGTGGATGGCAAGCCGTTTTCCACGCAGCAGGGCCGGATCTTTATCTTTTTCTTCGATCCCGAATGTATGCACTGTTTCGATGTCGCCAAACGCCTTTCTCAGGTCGACTGGGGCGATACTAAAGTGATTGGCGTGCCGACGTCGCAGCCGCAATTTGCCCAGGCTTTTCTCCACGATACGGGACTCAAGGCGGGAATTTCGAACGACCTGGCTTTGCTCAAAAAGACTTTTCCGTTCGGCGATCCGCCCGCCGGCACGGCGCTCGAAAATGGGCGCCAGAAAGAGCCGATCACGAAATTTGAAGGGGATGAGCCTGTGGCCACGCTGAAAAAATTGGGCTTCGTACGCTGATGATGAAACCGATAGCGGCGCTCAGCGTGCTCGGCGCATCACTGCTTTATAGCGCGACAAATGGTCCGCTGATGCGCCGTCTCACGCACAGTCAATACAATCACACGGTTCATGATCTGCTGGGCGACCAGACCAATCCGGCCAGCCAGTTTCCGCAGGAAGATTTCGTCAACGGTTTCAAGAACCAGACCACCGGGCAGAGTATCCCACCGTTGCTGGCTGAGGCTTACAGCGCCTCCGCGGAAAAGCTGGCTCACACTGCCTTCCACGGCGGCGATCCGAACCATCTGGTTCCGTGCCGGCCACGCAGCGCAGACGACGCCGGCTGCCGCGAGCGCTTCATCGACACCTTCGGCCTGAAAGCATTCCGCCGTCCGCTCACCAGCGCGGAGCGTGAGCGTTATTCGTCTTTGTTTGCCGCCGAAGTGAAGCACACCGGACGATTTCTGGATGGCGCGCAACTGGTCGTCGAAGCCATGCTCCAGTCACCCAATTTCCTGTTCCTGGGGGAACGCGGCGGCCCAGGGCGCGAGTACGAGACCGCCAGCCGCCTTTCCTATTTCCTGTGGGACAGCATGCCGGATGATGAGCTTCTTCATCAGGCGGCAGAGGGCCAGCTCTCGACCCGGGAAGAGATTGAGCGCGAGGCCCGGCGCATGCTTGCCGATCCGCGCGCACACCAGTCCGTCGACGAGTTCACTTCCGAATGGCTGCGCTTCGACCGGCTGCTTGGAACCGTGAAGGACCGCCGCCAGTATCCGCAATTCTCGCCGGAGCTGGCGCAATCCATGGTCGAAGAAACGCGCCATCTGATCGACGACGCCGTGTGGAATGACCGCAATTTTATGACGGTCTTCACCGCCGATTACGGCTTTCTCAATTCCGATCTTGCGACACTCTACGGTCTGCCGCAGCCCACGGGTGAATTCGCCCGCGTCAATTTCCCGGCGAACTTCGATCGCGCCGGCATAGTCGGCGAAGCGACGTTTCTCGCATTGACCAGCAAGCCCGGCGACACATCGCCCACGGCGCGCGGCGTCTTCGTGCGCGAGCAGTTCCTTTGCCAGAAGGTTCCCGATCCTCCGCCCGGTGTCAACAGCAACCTGCCGCCGGTGACTGCCGACAAGCCGCAGACCAATCGCGAGCGCATGTCGATGCACGCCACCCAGCAGCCTTGTGCCGGCTGCCATCAGTTTATCGACCCCATCGGCTTCGGCTTGGAAAAGTTCGACGCCATCGGCGGCCGGCGCGAGATGTTGCATTTGAAGTTCTATAACCGGCACGACGATGACGATCGCAAAGCGGTCAAGGCCATCGACCTTCCGCTCGATGCGCACGGCGCCATCTCCGGAATGAAGGGCGCCGAGTTCTCGTCGCCCAAAGAACTCGGCAACATTCTAGCAGCCAGCGCCGGGTGCCAGGAGTGCATGGTCCGGCAGCTTTTCCGCTACGGGTGGGGCCGGCACGAATTGGGCGCCGACCGGCCTGTGATCCAGGATGCACTCGCGCGTTTCCACAACTCGCAATTCCATTTCAAAGAGCTTATGATTGCTCTAGTGAGCGCCTATGCCCTCGGCAATTAAGCTGTCACGCAGACATCTGTTGAAGCACGCCGCCGTTGCGATTGCGCTGCCTCCGTTGGAGGCCATGTTCAACCCCAACGGCACGTTGTACGCCGCGGAAATCAAGCGCGGCGAGCAGGCCGCGAGGCCGCAAACGCGATTTCTGCTCTGGTTCAACGGGAACGGCATCACCGAGCGCTATTGGATTCCCACCACTACAGGGACGGATTATGAGCTGACCCCGTGCCTTGCGCCGCTTGCGCATTTCCGCCGCGACATCCACGTCATCACCGGCCTCGATAACCCGGCTGCGCGGCTCCCCGGACCCGGCAACGACCACCATCGCTCCATGAGCGCGCTGATGTCCGGCACTTCATTTACGGGTCATGGCGCCGGAGCAGCGTCGATTGACCAGTTGATCGCCGCCAAGATCGGCGGTGAGTCCCGCTTCCGGTCGCTTCAGGTCGGTGTCTCGCAGGAATCGTTTGGCGAGAGCATCCAGCGCAACATGAGCTGGGCCGGCCGCGACCGTGCGTTGCCGCCGGAAATGATCCCGCACAAACTTTTCGACCGCATATTCGGGAAACGCGACGAAGGCTGGGTAGCGCGTAAGCGGAGCGTACTCGACGCCGTACAGGAAGACGCGAACGCGCTCAAATCCGCGCTCGGCAAGCAGGACCAGGCGCGTCTGGATGAGCATTTAAGCTCGATCCGCGACATGGAACGCGCCATCACTATGCTGCCGCCCGAATACAGCAAGGTCGAAGAACCGGATGAGGGCGGTGACATGAAAGACTGGCCGCGCGTTGCCAAACTTCAGAGCGATCTGTTAGCGCATGCGCTTGTCACCGGGCAGACGCGTGTTGCTTCATACATGCTGACCAAATGCCAGGGCCTTTCGCGATTTCCCTGGCTCGGTTACACCGCCGCGCGGCACCACGATTACACGCATGCCGATGGCAAAGCTCCGGGCTTCGATGGTCCGGATGGCCAGCGCATCATGCGCGACATCTGCCGCTGGCACGTCGAAGAGTTCGCTTATTTGGTCGCGAAATTGAAGTCCACTCCCGAAGGGGACGGCAACCTGCTCGATAACTGCTGCCTGCTATTCCTGCACGAGCATGCCGAAGCGAATCCGCACAAGAACAACGGGCTCGCCGCCATCGTCGCCGGGCATGCCGGAAAATTGGTCACCGGCACGCATTCCAAAATGACGGGCACCGTCGGCGATCTTTACCTTGCGCTGGCCGACGACGTCATGGGCGCCGGCATCGATCAATTCCCAACCGCCGATCGCAAGCTCAGCGGGATTGCAGGTGCATAGTTGAAGCTGGCCGACGCCGCCGGAGAAATCTATTCCGGCCTCCTCGACCTGACGCGCGACGGCGGGCCGGGGAACTTCATGGTCGTTTCCTCGGGCGATATTTACGTTCAGTTCGCTGGAAATCCCGGCAATACGCACGTGACTTGCGAGGCGATTTCCAACGAGTACCTTCCCGAAAAGCAGCGCATGACGCAAAAAGGGATCAAAAAGCTGGAAAACTTAGGTTTCGCGCTGGGCGGCGACAAGATCGAAAATTTCTCCCGAGCTTACGAGGTAACCGGCGAAAACCAGGCGCGCGAGCTGGCGGATCTGACCATGCGCATTCTCCGCGAAGTCTATGGTTTAAAACCGGCTACCGAGCTTCAGATCGAAGTTTCCCTCGAATAGCCTAGCGTGCGGACACCCCTTCCGGGTGAATTCACGCAGCCGTCTCTATCGCTACCTTTTTGATTCTAAAAGCCAATCAGCTTGGTTGCAGACTTGCACAGGCTAATCGAATGCCCGCTCGGAGGGTGAAATGAACAGTATTTGGCAGGAACTCCGCTATTCCATCCGGGTTCTGGCGAAAGGCCCCGGTGTAACCGCCGTGGCGGTGCTGGCGCTGGCCTTAGGCATCGGAGTCAATGCTTCCAGTTTCACCGCCGTCAAGACCATGGTTTTGAAGCCCTGGCCTTTCCCCGACCTGGACCGCGTCGTGACACTCTGGGAAACCATTCCGAAGCTCCGCACGGAGCTCGATACGGTAGCGCCGGCGAATTTCCTCGACTGGCAACGTCAGAGCCGATCTTTCGAGCGAATGGCCGCCTATCGCGGTTGGGACGCGAACCTTACCGGAGTGGATGAACCGGAGCAGGTGCAGGGATCCCTGGTTTCGCCGGGCTTCTTCTCGCTGCTGGGCATCCGGCCGGCCTTGGGCCGCACTTTTCTGGACGAAGAAGCCGAGCCCGGGCGGGATGCCGTCGTGGTTGTAAGCCACGGATTTTGGCAGCGGCGCCAGGCTTCGGCGCCGGATGCAATCAATCGCAAACTGATGCTCAATGGCCGAAGCTACACCGTAATCGGAGTCATGCCCGACGAGTTTGATTTTCCGCTGCGCAACGAAATCTGGGCGCCGCTCGCCATGAATGCGGCGGAAAAAAACGAGCGCGCCGCCCGTAATCTCATGGTGCTCGGCCGTCTGAAACCGGCGGTTTCGCTGGCGCAAGCTCGCGCCGAGAGCGAGACTATCGCCCGGAGACTCGAGCAGCAGTACCCCGGCACCAATGAATCGCGCACCATTTCTATCTTGCGCCTCCGCGAAGTCACCAATAACGTCGCCGATCATTTCGTCCTCACGCTGCTGGGCGCTGCCGGGTTTGTTCTGCTGCTGGCCTGCGCCAATGTGGCGAATTTACAGCTCGCACGCGCCAGCGCCCGGCAGAAAGAAATTGCCTTGCGCACGGCGCTTGGAGCAAACCGTTACCGCATCGCCCGCCAGTTGCTGGTAGAAAGCATCGTGATCGCACTGTTCGCCGGTGTGCTAGGACTCGTTCTGGCGGACTGGAACGTCGGATGGACGCGAAACGGTTTTCCTGCCCAGGTCTATCGCTGGATGGCTGGACTACGAACTATGCATATCGATTCGACGATAGTGGCGTTTACGCTCGCCGCGTCGTTAGTTGCAGGTACCCTGTGCAGCCTTCCGGCGATGGTCCAGCTTTTACGTCGCGGGTCGGCTGACGGTTTGAGTGGGGTTCTCAGAGAGGGAGGACGAACTTCTTCGAGCGGATCCGCGCGCAGTCACCTGCGCAGCTCGTTGGTAGTAACAGAAGTGGCGCTGGCGCTCGTGCTGCTGGTTGGGGCAGGCCTGATGGTCAAAGCTTTTGACCGCATGCTCCGCTTCAATCTGGGCTTCAACCTGCAGAACCTGCTGAGCATGGAGGTGGCGCTGCCGAAGCTTCAATACGAAAACAACACGCAAACCGCCGCATTCTACCGGCGCGTGCTGGACGGCCTGGCGAGCCTTCCGGATGCGAAGTCCGCCGCTGCGTTGAGCTATCAAGGCGCGGCAACGAAATTGTTTATGGAAGGCCGCCCCGAGCCTCGGCCAGGCGAACCCCTGCCCGGCATCCGCGCCGTTAGCGAGAATTATTTTGCAGCCATGGGCCAACCGATCGTCGAGGGCCGGGCAATCGGCCCGCAGGATGGTCCCGAATCGCCGCGCGTGGTTGTGATCAGCGAGTTAGTCGCCCGCCATTACTGGCCCGGCTCCAGCCCGATCGGCCGGCGCATCAAGCTCGATTCCTCCCAGAGCGAGTGGTTTACCGTAGTGGGGGTCGCAGGCAATATTCACAACTGGTTCACCAGCGAGGCGTACGCGCACGTTTACATTTCCTTCTTTCAATCGCCCTCGCGCCGCGCGAGTTTGCGCGTCAGGACTGCCGGCGATCCATTGCAATTGGCCCATTCGGCCGTTTTCAAGATCCACGACGTAGACCGCAATCAGCCCGTATTCGACGTCAAATCAATGGAACAGATGCTGATGGAAGAAACTTCCGGAGTTCGAGTTTCGGCAGAAACCATGAGCTTCTACGCAATCATCGCGCTCTTGTTAGCCGCGACCGGCATTTACGCCGTCATCTCCTATTCCGTTGCACGGCGCACGCACGAGATCGGCGTACGCCTGGCGCTGGGCGCTACCACAGGCGAAATTCTCAAAATGATTCTGTGGCAATCCTTCCGGCTGGCGGCAATCGGTCTGGCAATCGGCGTCCCAGTGGCCTTCTTTCTCACACGCCTGATGTCGAGCGTACTGTACGATGTCGTCGCGCTCGATCCGATGGCCTTTGCGCTTTTCACGGTCGTCCTTGGCTCCTCGGCGCTGGTTGCCGGCTATATCCCGGCCCGCCGCGCGATGCGAGTCGATCCGGTGGTCGCTCTGCATCACGAATAACGGCGTGATAGATTCGCAGGCATGGCGCTCGTCCGGCTGTGCCTTGGCACGGCACTCGTAACGTTTGCGTTCGCGGCTCAGGCTCCTGTCACGATCCCACCCATCTCCGGCAGTCTTGCGATTGACGGCGCACTTGACGATCCTGCCTGGCGCGACGCTCTTGTGTTGCCGCTCTCCACGACCGAGTTTGCGGACCCGTTTCCCGCCGGAGGCGAATCGCGTGTTGCCGTACGCGGCGCTTATCTCTGCTTGAGTGCGCGAATTCCCGAACCCGGCCGCGTGGTCGCGCACTCGACTGGAACAAATCCCAACTGGTGGGCCGAGGATCTGGTCTCCTGGACCTTCCGCATTCATTCGGCCGCCACGCGCCGCAACTTGACTGTCGAGTTGACGGTGAACCCGCTCGGCGCATACCGGTTTCAAAACGCCGCAACGCGTGAGCCGCTCGCGGGCGCGGAAAAAATTTTAGCGGCAGCACGGCTCGGGGCGGGGGAGTGGACCGTCGAAGCCGCCGTTCCCCTCGATCGCCTCGCGCTTATAGGATTTATCGACGTCCAGCGAGTCCGCGCCAGCCGTCCGGATGCTCCGGAACTCCACTGGTACTGGCCGGCCGCCAGCGAGCGCGCGGCATTCCGGCTCGCCGAAGCTTCCGACATGCCGGCCCCTGAATTTCACGCCGTCCAGTACCAGCCCGCAACGCCAAAGCCGGCGCGCGCCGTTATTCCCGAGCTTGCGTGGTTACCCGCTAATGTCTGGACCGACGCCGAACACGATCGGTTGCACGATACGCGCATGCTCGAAAATTCGCTCCGCGTGCGCGCCGGCACGATCGCGGACGACGAGAAACACGCCTGGCAGAAAGTGGATTCCCGCGAGGCCTGGGAGAGTTTTCGCGATCAGCGGCTCGCCGCGCTCCGAAAATGGCTCGGTCCGTTTCCCGAGCGCACGGACCTGCACGCGATGTCCACACGCGGCGCGAATTTCGGGAACGGTTTCGTCATCCAGAAGTTGATTTTCGAAAGCCGCCCGCACCTGGTCGTCACGGCTAATCTTTACATGCCCGAAAATTCGCCGGGAAAAATTCCCGCCATCATCGTGGTTCACAGCCATCACGCTCCCAAGACGCAATCGGAATTGCAGGATCTTGGCATGACCTGGGCACGCGCCGGAGTTGCGGTGCTGGTCATGGATCAACTGTGCGCGGGCGAGCGGCTGCAATCGCAGCCCTGGTACCGCGAGAGCTACTACGCGCGTTACGCGCTCGGCAACCAGCTTCTGGTCGCCGGCGAAAGCCTCATGAAGTGGATGGTTTGGGATCTGATGCGCGCCGTCGATTTTCTCGCCTCGCAAGCGAGTGTCGATGCGCAGCGCATCGTGATGCTCGGCGCCGTGGCAGGCGGCGGCGATCCCGCAGCCGTCACCGCCGCTCTGGATCCTCGCATCGCCGCCGTCATCCCGTTTAACTTCGGCGAGGCCGGTCCCGAAGAACATTACATCGCAGGCCCGCGTGGATATCTTTTCGACACAGCATGGCCCGGCTGGGGAGAGTGGGAAACCACGCGATGTCTGCCGCGCAGCATCGTGGATCAGTATTTCCCCTGGTTTATCTGCGCTTCGGTGGCTCCGCGTCCGTTCCTCTATTCATTTGAAATCGGCTGGCCGGAGGGAGTCGAGCACGAGCCAGCATGGGCGCGTTACCAGAAGGTGTTTGGATTTTACGGCGCACGCGATCATCTGGATGAAGTGCACGGCTACGGCCCGTTTCCAGGTCCGGGCGAGTGCACTAACGTCGGCACGTTTCTGCGCAAAGGAATTTATCCGGTTCTCCAGCGCTGGCTCAACATTCCGGCGCCAGTTGCGGAATATCATGACCCGCGCCCGGATTCGGAACTCATGTGCCTCACTCCGGCGGTCGCAGCGGAACGCAGGCCGAAGCCGGCCAGCGCTCTTGCGCTCGATCTCGTGCGCGAACGACTCGCTGAGGCACGGTCTCGTATCTCCAATCTTGATGCGCTGCGGGCTGCGGTGAAACAAAAACTGGGCGACATTGAACCGGCCGAGCATCCGGTCGTCCACACGCTGTGGACGAAGGAGGGCAATGCCGCTACGGCCGAAGGGTTTTCGATTGAGACCGAACCTGGAATCACGCTGCCCGTACTCCTCTTAAAGCCCGCGCATGTGAGCGCTCGGATCCCAGCGGTTATTGCCGTCGCTCACGGTGGAAAATCCCGCTACCTCGCGGAGCGCAGCGACCAGGTCATGGCGCTATTGAAAAACGGAATCGCTGTTTGCCTTCCGGATCTCCGCGAAACCGGCGAGCTGGTGCACACGGAGCAGCGCGGTCCGGGCGCCATGGACCTCGCCGCCACCGAGCTGATGCTGGGCCGGACGATGCTCGGCGCGCAGGTCGCGGACCTGCGATCGGTATTTCGTTATCTGGCATCGCGCAGCGACCTCGATCCGGCGCATATCGCTCTCAGCGGAGACTCTTTCGCCGAAACCAACCCCGCCGGCTTCGCCTTCGACCAAAGCGACATGCAGGAGCCCGGGCCTTTCGTACAGCATCAGGCCGAACCAATGGGCGGGCTCGCCGCCCTGTTCACCGCACTTTACGAAGATCGCGTGGCAGGCGTCGCTGTGCGCGGCAGCCTGGTTTCCTTTCTCTCTATGCTCGAAGATCGCTTCTGCCACGTTCCAATGGACGCGGTCGTGCCCGGTATACTCGAAGCTGCGGATATTTCCGACATCGTACGAGCGCTGGGCTCGCGTCCGGTTCTCTTACAAGGACTGGTCGATGGCCGAAACCGCCTGGTGCCGAAAGCGCGCGTCGAGAGCGAATTCAAAGAGGCATCGAAACCGTCGGAAAAACTCGTGATTCGAGAGACGCCCGAAGACGCGTCAGCATGGCTCTCCGGCGTGCTTGCGCGGAAAGGCAAATCTTGATGCTGCGCCGCGCGATCTGGCTGCTGGCGGCAATTGTGAGCGCGCCATGCATCGCATCGATACCGGTTATCGAGCGCCCCGCGCGCCCCGAAGAACTCATCGCGTACCCGCAGGACGGGCAGCAAATGGCCGTCAATCCTCCTGGTTTCCGCTGGATGCCATGCGACGGCGCCCGTAGTTATCGCCTCGAGGTACGAACGGAATCCGGACGGCCGGTTCTCAGCACGGACCCGCAGCCTTCAACCGCTTACCCTCCCTATCGCAAGCTCGCGCCGGGCAGATACGTCTGGCAGGTGATCTATCTTGACCAGCACAGCAACGCCATCGGCGCATCGAAGCAACGGCGCTTCGAGATCCCATCAAGCGCGCCCGTGCTCCTGATGCCGGATGTCGCGGCGCTCGAGCGGCGATTGCAGCATGTGCGCCCGCGGCTGTTCCTTTCAGGCGACCGCGTGAGCCGGATCCGCGCGGCAGTCGCGCGTGGTGCTGTCCCATCCTGGCCGCAATTGCGCGAGGCTGCGGACGCTGCGCTGGAGGAGAAATCGTATCCGGAGCCGGCGCCCTATCGTAACGGCCGCGAAACGGATGACGAATGGCTGCGCATCTTTACGCCCGGAAAAGTCGGCAGCGCGCACCTGGCACGCACGGCTTTGGCTTACCGCATTACGCGAGAGCCGAAATATCTCGATGGCGCGCGGCGCTGGATGTTGACGCTGGCATCGTGGGACCCGAAAGGAATCACCAGCCACGGCCTGCCGCTGCCGGATGGAACCATCGGCAATGACGAAGCCTCCATGCCTATGCTCGAGCGCATGTCCATGGCTTGGGACTGGATCGGCGACAAGCTCACGCCTGACGAACGCGCGCGCGTGCTCGCCGTGATGAAAGAACGCGGCAATCAGGTACTCGCCAAGCTGATCAAGGATGATTTCCTTTCTCATCCCTTCAACAATCACTCCGGCCGCGTTCTGGCTTTTCTCGGCGAGGCCGGGCTGGCGTTTCTCGGCGATATTCCCGATGCCGAAAAATGGCTGGATTACGTGCTGCGCTGCTATTTGAGTTCTTATCCGAGTTGGGGTGGCGATGAAGGCGGCTGGAGCCAGGGCCTGAGTTACTGGGCATTTTACGTGTATAGCCTGACCAACTTCGGCGAAGCGCTCCGCCAGGCAACCGGCATCGATCTGTTCCAGCAGCCCTTTTACCGGAACACGGGCTATTTCGCGGCGTACTTTCAGCCGCCGTACGCTCCCGCGGCCGCATTCGGGGACGGTGCGTACCATCCGCCGAATGAGCTTGCAGGATTGCTCGTTGACTTTCTCGGCAACACATTCCGCGACCCCGTTCTGAAATGGCAGGCGCAACAGATTCTGAAATTTGGCGAAAAGGATCAAACACGCTGGCGCGAGTGGTTCATGGAAGATGTCATCTCGACCTGGCGAGCCGCGGAAGATCCGGAGCCGCGCCAAACGCCGCCCTTAAATTTGGATGGCTCGCGCTATTTTCCCGACATCGGCTGGGTCGCGATGCACTCCGCGCTGGGCGACGCAGCCAACGACGTTTGGGCTATGTTCAAATCCAGCCGCTTCGGATCGTACAGCCACAGCCATGCCGATCAGAACAGTTTTTTGCTGAACGCGTACGGGCAGGCGCTCGCCATCGATTCCGGATACTATCCCTCCTACGGCACACCGCATGACAATTTATGGACCCGGCAAACCGTCGCGCACAACGATATTTTGGTGAACGGCCGCGGCCAGGCGCCGCACACGTGGGCGGCAGCGGGCAAGATCGAAATGTACCAGCGCCATGGAATCATCACGCTCGTGCGAGGCGAGGCTGGAGAGGCGTATAACCTGCCTCAGCCTGCGTCGATCGGAGCTCTATGGGAAAAGTTGCTGCATAAACCCGTGCCGCCCATGGAGCCGCGGGTCACGCGGTTCGAGCGCACCCTGGCGTTCGTCGCGTCGAAGACGAGCCCGGCACTGATCGTCGACGACTTCATCCAGACGGACGGTTCGGCGACCTTCGCCTGGCTGTTCCACGCGCTGCAGTCAATGGAGTTCGACAGCCGCAGCGGGTCAATTCTCGTTCGCCAGGGGAACGCGCGGCTGGCAGTCCGGCTGCTTGCCTCGGTCCCCTTCGAATTTCGCCGACAGAGTGGCTTCCCGATCCCACCGGAAGTCGCCAATAATACTGCATACGTCCTGGGTAAGCCCTCTTTTCCGGATGAGTGGCATCTAAGTGCTTCAACCAAACAGCCGTCGCGCGACATGCGCTATCTGGCTATCCTGATACCGTACCGGGCCGGCGAGCCTGAGCCGAAAGTCGACGTTTTGCGCTCGGCAGATACGATCGGATTCCAAACCGGTTCGCTCGGCGTGGCCGCATGGTGGGGACCAGGTGCTTCCGGGAATATTTCCGCCGGCAAGCTAAACGGCCATGGCAGGCTGGTCCTCGCGGTCCGCGATGGAGCCGGTAACACGCTCGTCACGGCAGAATGAACCCCAGAGAGCTTCACGCTATTTTCAGAAAGCCTTGGTACACTCCGGTTTTTTGTCGCTTCTAATACATTGTCGGGCGCCCCGCCGGTCTCGAACGCCCATATCTCTCAACAAAATACCTGTAACCACGGAGTGCTTGGAAACGCCATTTCTTAGACCTCACCGCACCACGGGCGGCACGTTGCCCACCTGAGGGACCCATTTTCCGATGAAGCATATACTGGCAGTTTTCGCCGTGCTCGTCGCGCCGCTCGCGCTCAGAGCCCAGACGGCCGTGTTGCGCGGCCAGGTGACCGATGAGAGCGGAGCCGTCATTCCATCGGCGACCGTTAAACTGGACGGGCCGTCCGGGCTGGTCAAGACCGCGACAACAGCCGCCGATGGATCTTATTCGTTCCTGGGCCTCCCGTTGGGCGACTACACGGTACAGGCATCTGCGCCGGATCTGGCGCTGCCTGCGCCGTTGAAAATTACATTGCACCGTGGCGTGCAGACCTTAAAGCTCGAGTTGAAGATTGCCTCCACCGTGCAACACGTGACCGTACAGGAAAATGCGGGACCCGCGGTCACGCCTGAACCCGCTAACAACGCGAGCCAGCTTGTGCTTCACGGCGAAGATTTGGAGTCGCTCCCGGATGACCCCGACGATCTTCAGGAAGATCTGCAGGCGCTCGCCGGGCCGTCAGCCGGGCCCAACGGCGGCTCGATCTACATTGACGGGTTCAGCGGCGGTGAACTGCCGCCCAAAGATTCCATCCGCGAGATCCGCATCAATCAGAATCCTTTTTCTCCCGAGTTCGATAAGCTCGGTTACGGACGCATCGAAGTCTTCACCAAACCGGGTACGGACAAGTTTCATGGCACCGGTTTTTACAATTTGGGCGACGACGTCTGGAACTCGCGCAATCCTTACGCGATGCAAAAAGCGCCATTTCTACTGAAGGAGTATGGCGGGAATCTTGGCGGGCCGATCAATTCGCATGCCTCGTTCTTTCTCGATATCCAGCGCCATTCCATCGACAACGGCGCAGTCATCAACGGTACGACGCTCGATCCGCAAACTCTCGCCGTTATTAATCCGTTCACCGATGTTTTCCGCGTTCCCCAGCGCCGCGTCAGGATCCACCCGCGGATCGATTACCAGCTTGGCGCCAATAACACGCTCTCCGTGCACTACGGATTTACACGGTCCGACATTCGGGATAATGGCGTCGGCGGCTTCGAGCTGGTCTCGCGCGGATACCATTTTCACGATATCAACCAGACGGTTCACGTAGTGGACACAGCTGTGCTGGGACCGAACATTGAGAACGAGGCGCGTGTCGGCTTTTTCCGGTCCGCCAGCCAGAGCGTGGCCAACAATCTCGACCCCGCGCTTCTGGTTCTCGGCGCTTTTAATGGGGGCGGAGCGCAAATGGGTCACTCGCAGAACACGCAGAACAATTACGAGCTTCAGAATTACACATCGGTGCTGCACAAAACACACAGTTTCAAGTTTGGAGTCCGGCTGCGCCGGGAAAGTGACGCCACCGTCTCGCCGGCGAACTTCGGCGGCACCTTTACGTTTGGCGGCGGCCTGGCTCCCGAGCTCGATGCGAACAATCAGCCCGTGCTCGATGCTTCCGGAAATCCAATACTTCAGCCCATTCAATCGATCGAACGTTACCGCAGGACCCTGCTGTTCGAGAGCCTGGGGATGAGCCCTGCGCAGATTCGCGCCCTCGGCGGCGGAGCGACGCAATTCGTCATCAACGCCGGCATTCCCAGCCTTTCCGCCAGCCAGACGGATGCGGGTATATTCTTTGGCGATGACTGGAGGGCGCGCCCGAACTTCACTTTGAGTTACGGGCTGCGCTACGAAACCCAGACGAACATCCACGATTGGCGGGACTTCGCCCCGCGAGTGGGCCTCGCCTGGGCGCCCGGAGCGCGCGGAAAAAAGTCCGGCAAAACCGTGCTTCGCGCCGGCTTCGGTCTTTTCTACGATCGTTTTCCGCTCTCGGATACGCTCACCGCCATGCGTTACAACGGAATCCTTCAGCACCAGTACGTGGTGAGCCGGCCGGATTTCTTCCCGAATATTCCCGCCATTTCCGATTTAGGCACTGCCCAGCTCCAGGCCATCCAGAAGATCAGTTCTACGCTGCGAGCTCCGTACCTGATGCAGTCGGCGGCGAGCATCGAGCGCCAGTTGCCCGCGCACACCACGGTCGCTGTGACCTATACGAACTCCCATGGACTGCACATGCTGCGCTCGCAGGACATCAATGCGCCGCTGCCCGGCACGTTCGATCCCCAAATCCCCGGGAGCGGCCTGTTCCCCTTCGGGAGCCCGGGCCCGCTCTTGTTGATGGAATCCTCCGGCCTGTACAACCAGAATCAGTTGATCACCAACGTCAACTCCCGCCTGAACGCGGCGGTCTCTCTGTTCGGCTTTTATACGTACAATCACGCCATGAGCAATACCGATGGCCTGGGCACCTTCCCTGCGAATCCGTACAGCATGGCGGGTGAATACGGTCCTGCCGAAATCGATATGCGCCATCGGGTCTTCCTCGGCGGTTCAATCAACACGAAATGGAATCTGCGGCTGAGTCCCTTCTTCATCATTCATTCCGGAGCGCCCTTCGACATCACCGCCGGCCGCGATATTTATGGCGACACCCTTTTCAACGGCCGCCCGGGAATCGCCACCGATCCGACCAAACCGGGCCTGATCGACACTCCTTATGGCCTGCTCGATCCCAACCCGACGCCGGATGAAAAAATCCTGCCGCGCAACTTTGGCCGCGGGCCCGGCGAGGTCATGTTCAACGCACGGCTGAGCAAAACTTTCGGATTCGGTCCCGCGCGCGAAGGCGGCTCGGGCGGCATGTCGGGCGGCGGCGGCCGTCATCGGGGCGGACCCGGTGGTCCCTTCTCGACCGCGGGTTTTCACAGCATGTTTGCGCCTCCGACTACCAACCGCCGCTACAACCTGACGGTTTCCATCTCCGCGCGCAACCTGCTCAACCACAATAACCCCGGACCTATCACTGGCAACATTACATCGCCCCTGTTCGGGCAGGCCAACCAGCCGGCCGGCGCAAGAAGCTTCGGCGGCACCGGATTTCTCGAAAGCGCCAACAACCGGCGGCTCGAGCTGCAAATGCGTTTTACATTCTAGGGCCGCCGGGAGAGGGCAGGGAAGCGGCTGAGCACCCCGCCCTCGGCTATACTGAAGAACATTCCGGCACTTTCAATCAGCGCTGCGCTCGCCGGCATCGTTCTGCCGGACCCCGATGGTCGCGAACTGCGCCTTGGTTCTCTCTGGGAAAGCCGGCCGGCAGTCCTCGTGTTTCTCCGTCACTATGGTTGAATCTTCTGCCGCGAGCACGTCGCGCAGTTGCGCGAAAAACAGACGGAATTTCAGAATGCGGGAGCAAACCTGGCCGCCGTCGGCCTGGGCGACCGCAATTACGCCCGCCTGTTTCGGGAAGAGACCAGAATCAACTTCCCCCTCCTCATCGATGAGCAGCGCGTAGCTTATCGCGCGGCGGCCCTGCACGAGGCCAACCTATTTCACTTGCTGCGCCGTGACAATGCCAAAGCACGGGCGCGAGCGCGTTCCGGCGGGCACCGGCAGCATCGCCTCGGGAAAAATCCGTTTCAGCTCGGCGGCAGTTTCGTGTTCGGTCCCGGAAACGTGGATATCTTTACTCACATCAGCCAGACATTCGGCGATAACGCCACCACGGACTCCGTTCTGGCGGCGCTGGCCTGAGGCCCATGGAACACTTCGACGTCCTGATCATCGGTGCAGGGCTTTCCGGCATCGACGCAGCCCATCATTTACAGAAGCTCTGCCCCAACAAGACCTACGTCATCCTCGAACAGCGCGAGCGCATCGGCGGTACCTGGGACCTGTTCCGCTACCCGGGAGTCCGTTCGGATTCCGACATGCTGACCATGAGCTATTCATTTCGCCCGTGGACCAGCCCCAAGGCGATTTCCGCCGGAGAAGATATCCGTGAATACATCGTCGCCACGGCGCGCGACGAAGGCATCGACCGCCACATCCGCTTCCGGCATCGCATCCGCCGTGCGGCGTGGTCTTCTCAAGATGCCCGCTGGACCGTCGAGGCTCTCTACCGAACGCCCGCCGGAGATGACGAAACGGCCACATTCACCTGCAATTTTCTTTTTTCTTGCGCGGGATATTATCGCTATTCCTCAGGCTACCTGCCGGAATTCCCGGGAATCGATCGTTTCGCCGGCCGCATCATTCATCCGCAAGCCTGGCCCGAAGATTTGGATTACGCCGGAAAGCGCGTAGTCATCATCGGCAGCGGCGCGACCGCCGTGACGCTTTTGCCTGCATTAGCCAAAACCGCGGCGCACGTCACCATGCTGCAGCGCTCGCCCACTTATATTGTTTCGGTGCCTGCCGAGGATGCCATTGCCAACCGACTGCGGCGGATGCTGCCGGCAAAGTGGGCCTTTCAGCTCAGCCGGTGGAAGAATATCGGCCTGATGATGTATCTGTATCAACTCGCCCGGCGCAATCCGAACTTCGTAAAGAAAGGAATTATCAAGA
Source organism: Bryobacteraceae bacterium (assembly GCA_035280425.1). GTDB lineage: Bacteria > Acidobacteriota > Terriglobia > Bryobacterales > Bryobacteraceae > QHXW01. The sequence goes on from DATEFW010000003.1 coordinate 88,944, forward strand.
GAGTGCGTGAGGAACTCGGCGCCGGTTACGATGTCGAAACGCACTTCACGCCGCGCTACAACCCATGGGAACAGAGGCTCTGCCTGGTGCCGGATCGAGACCTGTTCCAGGCGATCCGGTCGGGCCGCGCGAGTGTCGTCACCGGCGAGATCGAGACGTTTACAGAAACCGGCATCATGCTGAAATCCGCCGGAGAAATCCAGGCCGATATCATCATTACCGCGACCGGGCTGGCGCTCGAATTGATCGGTGGAGCGGAAATTTGCGTCGATGGCCGCCGGGTCGACCCCGGCAAGGCCTTGGCTTACAAAGGCGTCATGATGTCGGGCGTGCCGAACCTGGCTTCCATATTCGGTTACATCAACGCCTCATGGACGCTCAAAGCCGACCTGATCTGCGCCTACGTGTGCCGGCTGTTGAACTTCATGGAGAAAAAAGGCGTGCAGGTGGCAACACCAACAAGCCGTGATGAGACAGCCGTGGCGCCATTCGTCGAGCACTTTTCCTCGGGGTACATTCAGCGGGCTTTGGCGAGTTGGCCGAAGCAAGGCTCAAAATGGCCATGGCGCGTGCATCAAAATTACATTCGCGATATCGTCAGCCTGAAATGGAGCCCGATTGCCGACGGCGCCCTGCAATTCTCGAACCCGGCGGACGCGGCCCAGCTACCTGTTCCCCACGAACTCACCCAGGCTGCCAGGTAGAGCTTAGAGCAGGCTGCACTCAATCTCATTGACCTTCCACGCGATTTTTTCGAGCAGTTCGTCGCAGCGCTCGTGTAGCCCGTCGTTGCGGTCCGGCAGGAGGTCGAGTATCTTTTCCGGTTCCCATTTAGGGTCCGTCTCGACCGCAGCGAAGCCGCTCGCTCGTGCCGCAGCGCAGGAAGCCTGCACCAGTTGCCGCAAGCGCGGTGTTTCTCGCGTGATGCTGTCATGATGATGCGCGATCACATCCACGAGCGCTTCTGGAAAATTCCAGGAATCGGCGAGATGCTGGCCGATCTGGCAATGGTCGGCATCGCAAAGCTTGCGCTCCGCTTCCAATTTATCCATGCCGCCGGCAACGTTCTTGATCAACGCCGCGTAGTCGTCAGGAAAGACCATCAGCAGCGCGATTCGGCCGATATCGTGAAGCATCCCCGCGGTGTAGCCCATCGGTTTGGATACATTGCACCGTTCGGCCAGCGCCTGGCACCAGAGCCCCGTGGCAAGGTTGTGCCGCCATGCCCGGCGCAGCGGTTCCTTATTCCCGTGGTCGGCGTAATAGTTGACTGCTACGGTTACGACCAGGGATCGCAGCCGGTCCACACCCATCAGGGAAAGCGCTTGCACAACGCTTTTTATCTCGCGCCGCGCGCCCAGCAAGGCGGAGTTGGCTACCCGAAGCACCTGGCTGGTGAAAGCCGCATCCGCGGCCAAGAGCCGGGACACGTCGCGATAGTCCGCCGTTTCGCGGCTGATCAACTCGATCAGCTTTGCCGCAGCCGGCGGAAAAGGCTTTAGCGTGTTGACTTTAGATGCTCTGCCGAGATCGACGTTCTTCTTGGCCGCGATCAAGCTGTACTCCTGATGTCTTATATCGGCAGATAACCTCTGTTAATTTAGGGTCTAACTTGCTCTTGTTTTGAATGACGCGAGGCAGTAACTCGTCGTAATGCCATGCTATGATGCGGTGTAAGTCGGAAGGTAAAGAATGAGAAAACTTCCGTCCAGATGGTGTGCTGCATTCCTCTTCTGCGGAATTGCGGCGGCCGAAGTCCAGATTCCGGAGGGTACGCGGATACGCGTGCGGTTGGATCAGGATCTCTCGTCCGCTACCGCGGAGCAGGGTCAACCCGTTCGTCTTACCGTGGTAGAGGAAATCCGGGTGAACGAAACTTCGGTGATCGCCGCCGGTGCGGCCGTAGCCGGTGAAGTAACGGTCGCGGTGCCCCGGACCATGACCAGCAGCGGCAAGCTGGATTTTTCCGCGACCAGCGTTACCGCGGCCGACGGCGCGCCCATACCTCTGCGATATCGTCAGGACACAACCGGCGCCGGAAGCGCGGGTGGCGGTTTGCTCGCGGCAGGCGCGACCGTCCTGTTCGGCCCCACCGTTACGATGCTTCGTATGATGAGAGCGAAGGATATCGTGTTGGCCAAGGGCATGGTCCTCGAAGTCTTCACGAATCAAAGCCATATCCTGCAAGCTGCACCTGCGCAGGCCGGCGCCGCTGCCGCGCCCGCAACCCAGACGAACTCCGCCACAAAAGAAGAGACCGATTCGTCCGGCGCTGGGGAGTTGATCATTCTCTCGATCAATTCCACTCCAGCCGGAGCGAAAATTACGGTGGACGGCGCAGATATGGGCGAGACGCCGGCATCGTTTCAACTCGATCCTGGTGCGCACGACATTCAGGTCGAAAAGAGCGGACTCGCAATCTGGAAGCGTAAGATTACCGCCAAGGCGGGAACGCCGATCGACCTCGACGTTAAGCTGTTACCGGTCACCAAGCCGAAAGGCCGCTGAACGACCTGCCGATCCCGGCGCGCCAACTGCAATTCGAAAGGGGCTAAACTTATCTGACTCGATCGATGCACGCCTACGGGCAGGATTTGGCCTACATCCACCACGCCGGTTTCGGCGATTTTGCTCGTAGCGCCGCTCCCGGGCTTCTCAGCATTCTCCGCCGCAGCGGCATTCAAGGCGGGCTGGTAGTCGATCTCGGGTGCGGCAGCGGTATCTGGGCCGCCGAGCTTTTGAAAGCCGGTTATGAGGTAAGTGGGATCGATATTTCGAAAGCCATGATCCGGCTGGCCCGCCACCGGGCTCCCGGCGCGGCATTCCGCACCGGTTCACTGTTCCGCACCAAGCTTCCGCCTTGCGCAGCCGTCACTTCGATCGGCGAATGCGTCAACTACTGTTTCGATCGAAGCAACAGCCGGCGCAGGCTCTCCCGATTTTTCCGTCGCGTTTACGAAGCCCTCGATCCCGGCGGAATATTCATTTTCGATTTTGTCGAGCCCGGCCAGTTGTCCAGCGATGCATCTCGCCGCATTTTCCGGCAAGGAGAAGACTGGGTCGTTTTCGCGGAAACGACGGAAAACCATCGCGAACAAACGCTGACTCGCCGGATCACGGCTTTCCGCCGCACGGGAAAGCTCTATCGCAGAAGCGTGGAAATCCACCGGCTGCGTTTGTATCGGAGCCGTGACGTGGCGAGCGACCTCGCGCGCGCCGGTTTTCAGGCAAACATCCTGCGCGGCTATGGCCGCTTCCGGCTCCCGGACGCGCATGCGGTCATCGTGGCGCGCAAGCCGTCATCACGATTTTCCAAATAGAGCCAGCAGGCAGGCGGCGGCGATTCCGATCGCCGTCATGGTCGCGCCCCAGAATACGGAACCGGGCCGGTACAGCATTTCTATGCGATGCCGACCGGCACTCACTTCTACTCCACGCAGAAACGTATACGCTTCGTACACGGGCGCCGGAACGCCGTCGATGCTCGCTTTCCAGCCCGGAAAGAAGCCCTCGCCGGCAATGACCATCCCTTTGCACTGCATGTTCGCATCAATGATCACGCGATTAATTTCGCGCGCGGCCAGCGAAACCTCATCCGGACCCGCGCATGTCTCGAGCGCCGGCGGCACGCCATAAACGAATGTCCGCCGGGAAAGTTGTTCACTGGATTGCTCCAGCAGCTTAAAGATCTCATCCTGATCGCGAACGCTCACCGCTTCATGCACGCTCCATGCTCGCGGAAATGTGCCGGGATTGGCCCAGACTTTCACCCCGCTCCTTCCAGTGAACACATCCACCTGGCCTGAGTTAGGACGGGGCTTGGTTCCGATGTAAAAATTGATTCCAAACATCTGGCGCGCGTGCGGGTTCTCACGGATCTTTTCGATATTCGTCGTGAGCGAAGCGAGATACGTCTCGAAACCGTCGATGCCATACCAGTCTCCAAAGTTGTACGGGATCTCGGCGCGATCGAATTCGAGCCGGACCAAGCCCGGTTGCTCGCGGAGAAACGCGGCGATATCGGCGTGCTTGTGCAGATTATCGAGCAACGGCCAGCCCAGATCGCGCGGGGGCATCGCGTAGCCCACCTGGCTTCCTAACTCGACGGCCGCCAGAACAACCGTGAGCGTCGCTCCCGCCGGCAGCGAAATTCTCCCGTGAGACCAGGCATAAACCAGCGCCGCCGCGAGCAGCGCGATCAGCGCTTCGAACGCGTACCGGCCGAGTTGCACAGGGTTCTCGATCTTCAGCGCCCGAAAGACGAACACGTAAGCCAGAATCGACATGCCGGCTGAAAACAGAAACACCGTCAGCCGGCGGATCCAAGTATTCCGTTCGCGCTCCGCGTCGGCGAGGAAATGATCCAGACCGTAAGCGGCGAGCACACAGAGCGCCAGGTTGTAGATCAATATGGCCATGGCCGGCGTGCGTGCCTTTTCCACTCCCGGGATGAGCGCGTACGCAATGCCCTCGACCGGCGAGTGTCCTCCGCACGCGAACAGCAGACCGCCCAGACCGACAGCCGAGAAGATGCGTACCAATCGCTCCCGCCACGCGCCGGTCACCGCAAGGAACGCCAGCGACACAATCACCAGCCCCATGTACGCGCTGCCCTCGAAGCCGGGCAGAATCACGCCTGCCAGCCATTGCGGATCGAAGCTGAACGTGACATGAACGTTGTAAGGCACCCGTTCGCTCCACGTCAGAGGATGAGAAGCACCCACCCAGCGCAGCGCCAGGCGCCCGTACTCGAGCGCCGGCAGCAGTTGGAATCCCGATGTGAGCACGGCAAAGAGCGCAAACAAGCCGAGACAGATGCCGGCGGCACGCGGGCGCACGGAATGGCGCGCCATCACCAGGTGATAGATCCACAATCCGCCAAGGGCCAAGCCGGCAAAAACCGGAACCTGGTGGTGCCCGCTCAATAGAGAAACGCCGAGAAACATTCCCGATATACCGGCGTTCACCATGGGTTTCTCACCCCGCAACATGCGCAGGAAAAACAGCAGCACGAGCGGCAGCCACACCGCGCCGTTCAACATCTGCGGCCAGTCGATAGCCCCGAAAAAGCCGGCGATCCCGAAGGCTAGCGATCCGAGCAGGGAAGCAGGGAAGCTGCGATTCAAATCGCGCAGCAGCAGAAAACAGAACAGCGCTCCCATATAGTGAATAAGAACGAAATACCAGTTCACAAACGTCTGGTTGATTTCGCCGTGCTTGAGCGGCAGAAGAAACAGAATCCAGTCAAGCGGATAAGCTGCCCCGGTGATCACCTGTCCGATGACGGTCTGGCCGCCCCACTCGTGCGGGTCCCAGAGCGGGAAGTGCCCGCTATGCCACGCCTTCGCCTGGAACTGATACCACGGCAACACCTGGTTGGCAAAATCCACGCTTTCGAGCCACGAATACTGCTTGGTGAAGGTGAGCTTCCAGAACAGGCAGAGGAAAATGAGGGCGAGCAGCGCCGGTCCCTTCACCTTCTGAGCACGCGTAATCCTGTCCTGCGTGTTTCCCGGCGCGCTCATCGGCTGCCATGATATCGCGGCAGTCGATGGCCTTGCAGTGCTCCAGTTCGAGCGCTGGTGGTGGTTTTCGGCCAGCGAGTAAAACAGCATTCAGCTAGCAACCAGCAGAAAGTAGATGACTTACAAACTGGCACGGGACTTGCCCTGTTGAGCGTGGGTAATTGGGCCATGCGACTTACCAAATATTTCGCCATAGCAGGCGCATTCATCATTGCCGGTTCGCTCATGCCGCTCTCCGCCCAGGAACCGTCCGGGGAAGCCGACCACGGCGTCGCCCGCCTGAGCACGTTTGCGGGGGATGTCACGATCCAGCGCGCGGATTCGGGCGAAACTACGGCTGCGGCAGTCAACGCGCCGATGGTCGCCGGGGACACGATTACGACGGACGCCGGTTCGCGCGCCGAGGTGCAGTTGGACGATGCCAACGTCGTGCGGCTGGGCGATAATTCCGCAGTCCGTTTGACGGAACTGACTTCCGGCCGCTATCAACTCGAAGTGGCGCACGGCACCGTGATGTATAGCGTGGTGCGCGATTCGCGCGTGCAGGCCGAAATCAGCACGCCGCTCATGTCTGTGCGGCCGCTGCAACGCGGCGCCTTTCGCATTTCCGTCTTCGACGACGGCCGCGTGGAAGTCACGCCACGTGTGGGCGAGGCCGAGATCTATACGCCGCGCGGAGTGGAAACGCTGCGCGCCGGCAACACCATGATGGTCCAGGGAAGCCCTTCCGATCCCGAATTCCAGATCGTCCGCTCGATTCAGCAGGATGAATTCGACCGCTGGAATGCAGACCGTGACCGCGATCTAAGCCAAGCGCGCAGCTATCAATATGTGAATCCAGGAGTTTCCGGCGCGGCGGATCTTGACTCCTATGGCCGCTGGGTGGATATGCCGCAGTATGGCCGCGTCTGGAGTCCGTCCGTCGGACCGGATTGGGCGCCGTACAGCAATGGCCGGTGGGTCTGGACCGATTGGTATGGCTGGACTTGGGTCGATTACGATCCCTGGGGCTGGGCGCCGTTCCATTATGGTCGCTGGTTCTGGGGCGCGGGATACGGCTGGTGCTGGTACCCCGGGCCGTATTACGCCCGGCCATATTGGAGCCCCGCACTGGTGGCGTTTTTCGGTTTTGGCGGATTTCACGTCGGGCTGGGCTTCGGCGGCCCTGGTTTCGGATGGGTCCCACTGGCGCCTTTCGAGGCCTGCCACCCCTGGTGGGGGCGCGGTTTCTACGGCGGCTATCGTAATCATAATGTATTAGTTAACAACATAAATGTTGTGAACAACGTGAACATCACCAACATCTACCGCAATGCGCGCGTGCGGAATGGCGTATCGGTGGTGAACGCAGGCGATTTCGCCAACGGCCGCTTCGGCAACCGGTTGCAGGTGTCTGGCCAGCAGCTCCGTCAGGCCAGCCTGGTGCGAGGGCAGGTACCGATCGCTCCGAACTCATCTAGCCTGAGGTTCTCGGACCGGGCGGCGACGGCAATGCCGCGCAACAATGCATTCAATCGTCAGTTCTTCAGCCACAACCAGCCGCAGCAGATGAATCGCGTACCATTCGCGCAGCAGCAGCGGAGCCTCGCACAGGTCAACCGCCAGGCGATCATGCCACGGAATGGTGTAAATGAGGGACAATTCGGCGGCCGGCAGGGAAGTGTCGGTGCCGGAAATATGCCGCGCAATGCAGCCATGGCGCCGCAGCGCGGAATTGACACGGCCCAGGCGGGGCGTACCACCGGACCGGTGGATTCGATGCGCGCGCGGCCGTCGACTTCGCCGAATGAAAGAGGCGGCTGGAGCAGGTTTGGATCCGCGCCTGCGGACCGTCCTGCCGCCGGAGTCAATAGCCGGGCCGAAATGCCACGCAATGAGGCGATGCGTCCCGGGGCCGGGACGGCACAACCGCAGCGGAACGCTGCGCCGGTGGATTCAATGCGTGGACGCCCATCGACGGCACCTGCCGACAGTAGCTGGCGGCGATTTGGAGCGGCGCCCAACGCGGGGGCGGCGGCCAACAGCCGGGCCGAAATGCCGCGCAATGAGGCCGCGCCACGCAGTCAGGCGATGCCGCGCAGCGTGACACCAAACACTAACAACGGATCGCAATGGCGGCGCTTCGGCGAGCCAGGGCCTCGCGCGAGCGCACCGTCATCCGGCGGGTGGCGGCAACCGGGTGACCGGCCGGGCAGTTCGTATTCGCCGCGTAGCGGATCGTCAGGGGCCCAGCGGTATCAAGCCCCGCCATCCGGGTCATACCAACGGTTCTCAACTCCGGCGGACCGCGGCGGATCGCAGGCGTATCCGCGTTCCGAGCCGCGTTACAGCAGCCCGAGTTATCAAAGCCCGCGTTCGTACCGTCCGCTGCAGATTTCGCCGCCGATCGTTCGGGAGCGTTCGGCGCCCAGCTACTCGCCGCGGTCTAGCGGAGGCGGAGGGTTCGGAGGCGGCGGCCGTGTCCAATCCGCGCCGCGAAGTTATGGCGGTGGAAATTACGGCGGTGGCGGAAGCCGGGGGTCATACAGCGGTGGCGGCGGGCGCAGTTCATCCGGCGGAGGTGGCGGCGGGCACAGTTTCGGAGGCGGCGGCCATAGCTCCGGTGGATCCGGTGGCCACGGGAACCGCCGCTAAATCAGAGTTCCAACGGCCATCAGTTTCTTCCCTTGGCCCGCCCGCGTAAAAACCGGGCGGGCCTCTTTTTTTTCAGGTATCGCAAATCACAAAATCAGATCACCAAGAATGTTGCTGAAAATACTCTCCGGGCTGTATAAGCCGGCAAGGCCGGAGCTGCATCTTATGACCGTAGGAACATTTCCAAAGGAGCATAGCCTTGATGAGCAACAAACTGGTGTTTCTGGCGCTGTTCGGCGCAGCATTGGCGGGCGCCAAAACTTATGACATCACACTTCCGGAGTCGTCCGTGGTCGAAAATGTCCCACTACGGCAGGGAGACTACAGCTTGAAGGTCAACGGCACAAAGGTTACCTTCACCGACGAGAACGGGAAGTCTGTGGAGGCGACCGCCAAGATCGAGCAGGCCGCAAAGAAGTTCGGCGATACCGAAGTGCAAACCAAAAAAGTGGCCGGACAGGACCAAATCATGGAGATCCGCCTTCAGGGCACACGGACGAAGCTGGACTTCAACTAAACTGAAGGAGAATTATCTCGCGGAGTTAGCCCTGGCATCGCTGAAACGCTACGGCGGCCGGCCCGATCTGCTGCTCAAGGAGTGTCGGTGGCGGGACTACAGGCGCCTGGCCCGGGCTCAAGCCGATTCGAAGGCGGCCTCGGAAAGCGGCAATCGGACCGAAGCTGAATAGCCCTTTGCAGTAACAGGTGCGGAGCGCGCCAGCGTCACTGCGCCTTGCTCTCGCCCTCGCTCGCGGGCGGGCCGAAGCCGAAGCGTCTGCGTATGGCTTCGCGGAATCGTTCCCGTTCCTCAGGGCTCATGCGCTCCATGCGGCCCGCCATCCGGTCCACCATCCGATCGGACATGCGATGGCGCATTCTGGAGCGGCCGCCACCGCGGCCTCCCAGACCGCCGAACAGAATCCGGCACAGCACGAGAATCGCGAGACCTTGCCAGAGCGTAATCTGGCGCCAGCCAAACAGCGTGGGCGTCAGCCAGTTCCATAGTTGCTGCACGATGAAGCCGCCGAGGGCGATGAAGCCGATCAGCGCCAGAATCGCCAGCGGCGCGAGCCAAATCCATTTCTTTCTCATGTTCGGTTCCTCATGCTTTCGTCAATTCGTCGTAAATGTTTTGGAGGCGCGCGCGCAGGCGCCGTACCGCGTAGTGTTTGCGCGAGAGCAGGGTGTTCACGCTCAGACCGGTTTCCCCAGAGATCTCTTTGAAGCTGCGGCCTTCAAGCTCATGCGCAATGAACACCGCGCGTTGCTCCTTCGGCAGTTCGGCCACCGCCGCTTCGAGCTCGTCGAGCAGCATGTGGCGCAGGTACAGCGCTTCCGGGCCGGCATCGTGTGAAGGCAGCAGGTCCTCGAACGGCACCAGCTCGCCGTCTTCGTCGGCCACCGAAATTTCGCTGAAGCTCTCGGGCTTCTTCTTGCGGAACAGGTCGGTGATGCGGTTGCGCGCCACGCGAAACAGCCAGCCGGCGACGTGATCGATGGGCATGAGCAGGCGATTGGCTTCCACCAGCTCGTAGAAAACGTCCTGCAAGATGTCTTCGGCGTCGCCGGGATCCGGCACGCGGCGGCGAATAAAATTCCAGAGGCGCGACCGCTCGCGTGTAACCACGTCGGAGATGCGCCGGACCTCGCCGCGTGCCATCAGCTCCACACTCGCCGCGCCATTCACCTACGGTTATAGACGAATGAGGGGGAGGGGATATTGTGTCGGAGGAAGGCCGAACGTCACCGGATGAGTCAACTATATCGGCGCCCTAAAAGTGGTAGTGGGTCAGTTTGAATTTCTTGGGCCTTGACTCTGGCCCTTGACTTGCCATACTGAAGGCATCATGCCTGAGCGGTCAAAGAACCCCCGCCCGCGAGATCCAAACCAACTCGCGCACCAGATCATGCTGGAGTCCACGGGCCAAGTGCCGAAGTTCGATCCCGGCCATCCAAAACCAGAGGATTCCAATAAGAATCCCGCCGCCGTCGCCTTGGGCCGACTCGGTGGCCTCAAGGGTGGCGCTGCCAGGGCCGCTGCTTTGTCCAAGCGCCAGCGGTCCCAGATTGCGGCAAGGGCAGCAAGGGCACGATGGAAGAACAAATAAAAACCACGTCCGTCTATCGCATTAGTTTGGACCTTAAGGGAGCTGAGCACAATTATCAATCGCTGTGGGATCGACTAAAAGAATTGGGGGCCATCCAAATACTACCCACGGAATGGCTGATCTCAAAACCCAATCGCCCCTATACTCAGCTCGCCGGAGCCGTTGCGGTAAATCTTAACAAGCACCTCGTAAAAGGGGATACGCTACTCGTTCAAGAGGTCGGCAGAGACAGGGCCTCCTATAACCTCACTGCGGGGGACTTGGAGGCGATCTCTCTCATTCTCCGGGATGCCCGATTCTGACGCTAAATCTACTTTCCTAGCGGTTTTGTAGAGACACACCAAAGCCGCTCGTTCCTCTTTTGTTTCTGGTTCGTAATTTAAGGCGCAGTTCCGCCAAAATATTTTCAGATCTTCATTTCCTACTTGACTCTTATGCTTGAGCGCTGTATAATTGGGTCAAGATAAATCAATTAGACAGCAAGCGCCGGGCGCAGGTGGTCGCCGCCCTCGTCGAAGGCAATTCGATCCGTGCAACGGTTCGCATGACCGGCGTTGCCAAGAATACGATTGCAAAGCTGCTTATAGAACTCGGGGCGGCCTGTACGAACTACCTGGACAAGACGCTCGTAAATCTTCCGTGTAAGCGGGTGCAATGTGACGAAATCTGGACGTTCGTCGCCGCCAAGGAACGAAACGTCACCGAACGGATTAAAGAGCGCAGTCCCGGTGCCGGTGATGCCTGGACCTGGGTTGCCATGGATGCCGATACCAAGCTGGTTTGCTCCTGGATGGTCGGCCGCCGCGATTGGGCAACGGCCCAGGATTTTATCTATGATCTTCGCCCACGATTGGCTAATCGGGTTCAACTAACGACAGATGGCAACCGGCTTTACTTCTTTGCTATCACCGGAGCATTTCAGGAAGACGTGGATTACGCCGTTTTGATGAAGATCTATGGCGGAAGCTCCAGCAAAACCGCTGAAGTCCGTTACTCTCCGGCTGAATGCGTCGCCTGCGAGAAGCATCCGAAGATCGGCGATCCGGACCCCAAATACATCTCGACCAGCTACGTCGAGCGACAGAATTTGACTATGCGAATGCACATGCGCCGGTTCACGCGCCTAACGAACGCCTTCAGCAAAAAAATCGAGCATCATGTCGCATCGCTAGCGATTCACTACATGCACTACAACTTCGTCAGAATCCACCAGACGCTACGAATCACGCCTGCGATGGCGGCGGGAATTACAGATCATGCCTGGTCGATTCAGGAGCTGGTTGCCTTGCTGGCCTGAACCTTTGGGAAGCCGAGGTCTTTAGTGTTTCTTGGGCCATATTCCTTACTCAGGGATTCCAGTTCTGGCAAGGAGACCGGGCACCCCAGCGGATAAGGATTGTCCGCCGATAGCATGAAGCCGGTGTCCGCCGTGGCAACCACCATCTCGATAGTATCGTTTACGGTAGGGGCGCGAGACGCCATCATGCGGGCCTCATAGGCATGTAAGGCGGATTGCCGTATATTCAGACTGAGTTTTTGATGGCGATAATTCAGCCATCCATCGGCATTGACTGCGCCCGTTCCTATTGCCTGGTATCCAGGAAAAGCGACAGCATGAACCAGGGCTGAATTCTCGTAGTATCGCCCCACAAAATAGAGAAGCGCCTTACCGTCGTCATCAAATGTCCCAATTAAGAGCTCGGCACGCACATCGTAGTCCTGCCACTCTCTAATAATATCGGCTGAACTGTATTGCGGTATCCCGCCGGGCTGCATGGCATATCTCGGATTAACAACATCAAATGCGAAATGCTCGGATCGGTGCCCGTGCACCACTCGGTTCATCGACCGCCAGATTGTTCCGTGGTTGCGCGGACCAGCGAGGCCCCTTAGGGTTTCCTGTATGACACCAAATATCTCTCCAGCAATTTCCATCTTACCTGCACACACCGCGTACAGGCGCTCAGACGGGTAGCAGTACATCTTGTGGACTTCATCTGTCGAATCCGTGTCGGTAGATCCCATCGTATCGGAAAACATCGCGATGGCATCCGGTCTGGGACTGTGCGGCCTGGGTTGTGTTGAGCAAAGAACCCCGATTCCAATTGTCATGGGCGACTCCTTTTGATGCACAGGATATCGCACACGCTCGACCGGTCGGGGAGCGGGCCTATGGGTCAACGGCTTTCTGAAGTCAACTGCCAACATTTTCAAACTGACCCACTACCCTAAAAGTTTACATAATATTCGTTATCGGAAGTCCCGTACAGCCCCGCCTAGCGAAACTTAACCGACTGCACCATGTCGTTGTACACGTTCTCCGAATTCTTGAACTCGGAGGCGGGCGCGATGAATACCAGGTAAAACAGCGCGTCCGGGCGCTGCACGGTCAGCAGCGCGTCGGTCTCTTCGACGCCGTTGAAGGGCGAGCTGCCGGATAGCATGGTGATCAGCGCCTCGTGGCCGTTGGCCTTGACGTGCCGGCCGCTGCGCGCCACCTTCATGTTGGGATTCGCGACCTGCAAATGGTGGACGAGATCGTCGGTGGCCTGGCCGAGGGTGTCGTCGCGATTTTCCGGCGTAAAGAAGCTGGCGATCACGCCGTAGCCGATCTGCGCGTTGCCGTCTGCGCTCTGGACGATTCCGGCGCGCGGCGCGATCGTGACGGAATCGGCGTTCTGCTCGCCCAGTACCTGCCAGTTGTCCGGATAAGAAAGCGAAAAGCTCTTGCCCTGGTAAGCGGTGAGCTTTTTGGAGGGCCGCATGTCGGCGGGATTTGTGGAGGTCCCGTTCGCAGCGGTGCGGAAACCGGGTTTGGGACTGGCGGGCAGCTTCGCGACTTCGGCTTTGGCGTGACTGAGGGCCCCGGTGTCAAAACCGTAATTCCGTTGCGGCAGCGTGCGGATTTCGGCTTCGATGGCCTGCTCGCGGTTGCCGGGATTCGGATGGTCGGAGAGAAATTGCATGGCGCGGCCGCCGCCGCCGGCGCCTTGGAGCTTTTCGAAAAAGCGCGCCATCTCGATGGGGTTGTAGCCGGCTTCGGACATAATGTGGGAGCCGAGCGCGTCGGCCTGGCTTTCGGCATCACGCGAGTAGCGCAGCAGCACGGAATTCAAACCCAGGCCGATGCCGAGCTGCGCCAGTTGTCCCATGAGCGATCCGTTGCCCACGATGGCGCCCGCGAGAGCCGCCGGAATCTGCAACAGGTTGGCTTTGGACGCCTGGTTGGTGCCGTGCCTCAGGGCCACGTGCGAGATCTCGTGAGCCATGACGCCGGCAAGCTGCGCTTCGTTATCGGCCGCAGCGATGGTTCCGGTGTTGACGAACGTGGGGCCTCCGGGCAAGGCGAAGGCATTGATGCTTTTATCCTGAACGACCGTGAAGGTGTAAGGATAGCCGCCCGCTTCGGGCTGCGAGGCCAGCCGCTTGCCTACGCGCTGGATGTAGTCCTGAAGCGCGGGATCGTTCACAATGATGGCCTGCTTGCGGACCTGGGCGGCGGCCTCCTGGCCGAGCTGGATATCCTGTTGTTTCGAGAAAAGATTGAACCCTGGCTTGAGCGGATCGCCCGGCTTTCGCGCCGCACTCGGGATGGCGGTCCCGGCGATCAGCAGTAGGACGCTGACAAGTCTTCTCTGCCGCATTGTCATGTACTCCTTCAAATGACGGTTTGCTACTCCATCATGGCCTTACGGTAAGCGCAAATTTGGGTGGAGCAACTTCCCTTCCACTATAATGAAACCATGTTGACCCCCACAGAAAAGATCTGGCACAACGGCCATTTCGTGGCCTGGGACGATGCGAAAATTCACGTGTTGTCGCATGTTGTCAGCTACGGCAGCTCGGTATTCGAAGGCATCCGCTGCTACGCCACGCCTTCGGGACCGGCGGTTTTCCGGCTGCACGAGCATGTGCGGCGCATGTTCGACTCGGCAAAAATTTACCGGATGGAAAATCTGGGTTACACGGCTTCGCAGATCGAAGACGCGCTGTGCGAGCTGGTGCGGGTCAACAAGCTCAAGTCGTGCTATTTGCGGCCGATCGTGCTGCGCGCGTTCGGCGAGATGGGGGTCAACCCGCTGAAGAATCCGCTGGACGTGTTTCTGGCGTGCTGGGAATGGGGCAAGTACCTGGGTGACGAAGCGCTGGCGGAAGGCGTGGATGTGTGCGTTTCGAGCTGGAACCGGATCGCACCCAATACCCTGCCCACGCTGGCCAAAGCGGGCGCGAACTACATGAACTCGCAGCTTATCAAGATGGAAGCGATCATCAACGGGTATTCGGAAGGGATCGCGCTCGATGCGGCGGGTTATGTAAGTGAAGGCTCGGGCGAAAACATCTTTGTGGTGCGCGACGGGAAGATTTCGACGCCGCCGCTGGGAGCTTCCGTACTGCCGGGGATCACACGCGATACGGTTTTGCGCCTGGCCGAGGAGCTGGACATTCCGCTGGTTGAGACGATCATTCCGCGGGAGATGCTGTACATCGCCGACGAAGTGTTCTTTTCGGGCACGGCGGCAGAGATCACGCCGATTCGCTCGATCGACCGGATTCAGATTGGCAAAGGGCGGCGCGGGCCGGTGGCGGAGAGGCTGCAAAAGGAATTTTTCGCGGTGATCAACGGAACGAAGCCGGACCGGCATGGGTGGCTGACGCCCGTAGGCAAGCCGGAGCTACAGCCCAGTCTGGCGGGAAAGAAATAAAAAAACAGCGCAACCCGAGCCGGCCACCTCCCCCGAGATCTACCGCTCAGATTGCGCTGTTGATGAACTCTTCCTTTTTAGCGTGCGCCAGCGCGGCGCGCCAGAAAAAATTCGGGGGATTTCGAGTTTTTCAACAGATTTTTTTATGAAATGGATGTTGGATTTGGCAGACGCCGAATGTGCCAAACCTGTGTATAAAGCAAAGCCATGACAATTTGTTCGGGAATTGACGCCGCGACCGGCTCGGCAATTGAAATTTCATTCAACGGAACGATACAGAATGTTCGCCCGGCCGGGGGAAAATGCAATCACTGGATCGCTCCGGGCTGGGTGGACATCCAGGTAAACGGATTCGCCGGCGTGGACTACAACTCTCCCGCGACGCCGCAGGAAGAGATTGCGCGGTCGATTGAAGTGCTGCATTCCTGCGGGGTGACGCGCTTTTATCCAACGGTGATCACGGGCGCGCCGGAGGACATGGTGGGCGCCTTGCGGAACCTGGCGCGCGCCAAGGATAGCCTGGCCCATGGTGCAACGATGGACGGCTTTCACGTGGAAGGCCCGCACATCTCGCCCGATGAAGGACCTCGCGGGGCGCATCCCAAGCGCTGGGTGCGGAAGCCGGATATCGACGAATTCCGCGGCTGGCAGGACGCAACCGGCGGGCGGATCCGGCTGGTGACGCTGGCGCCCGAGTGGCCGGAGGCGCCGAAGTATATAGAAGCCGTGGTGGCGCAGAGCGTGGTGGTCAGCATCGGGCATACGGCCGCCGAGGCGCGCCACATTGCAGATGCGGTGAGCGCCGGCGCGACTATGTCCACTCATTTGGGAAACGGGGCGCATGGCGTGATGCGGCGGCATCCCAATTACATCTGGGAGCAACTCGCGGAAGACCGGCTGCGGGCCAGCTTCATCGTAGACGGCATTCACCTGCCGCAATCGTTTATCCGGGTGGCGCTGCGAGCGAAAGGTGTGGAGCGCGCCGTGCTGGTGACGGACGCCAGCTCACCGGCGGGTTGCACACCGGGACGCTACCGGTTAGGCGAACAGGACGTGGACCTTACGCCGGACAATCGCGTGGTGCTTGCGGGCCAGGAACGGCTGGCGGGCTCGGCGCTGCGGATGGACCGCGGCGTCGAAAATCTGATGCGGCTGGGTGGCCTGAGCCTGGCGGATGCGGTGCGCCTGGCAACTGTCAATGCGGCGCGTGCGGGTCGTGTGCCGGGCCGTGAGAAGGGACTCGCTGCCGGAGAACGGGCGGACCTGGTGCTGTTCGACTTTGACGCTTCGTCAAAAAAGATTGAGATCAAAGCCACGTACATCGGCGGAGAGCGCGTGGTTTAGGGTTCGGCAAGTGATAACATGAGCGGACATGAAACACCTTGCGATGGCTCTCAGCCTGGTTCCGGCGGTTCTCGCGGCTGCCGGCGGGTACCATGTGCTCACGAAATACAAGGTCGGCGGCGAGGGTGGGTGGGATTATCTCTATGCCGATTCCGCCGCGCGGCGTCTCTACGTTTCCCATGCAACGCAGGTCGAGGTGCTGAATCTCGATTCCGGCGAAGTGGTGGGCAAGATTCCCGATACTCCCGGTGTGCACGGCATCGCCATTGCGCCGGAATCAGGACGTGGATTCGTCAGTTGTGGACGGGCATCGCTGGTTAAGATTTTCGATCTCAAGACGCTGAAGCCCGCGGGTGAAGCGGCGACCGGTAAGAACCCCGACGCCATTATTTACGATCCGGCGAGCCGCCGCGTTTTTGCCTTCAACGGCGGGAGCGGGAGCGCTACGGCCATCGACGCTGCTGACGGGAAAGTGGCGGGGACGATCGAATTAGGCGGGCGTCCCGAGTTTGCGGCCGCAGACGGCGCAGGCAACGTTTACGTGAACCTAGAAGACAAGAGCGAAGTGGTTCGGATCGATCCGAAGAAACTAACGGCCGCGAGCCCTTGGCCGCTGGCGCCGTGCGAAGAGCCTTCGGGAATGGCGATCGACGCGCGGCATCACCGTCTGTTCATCGGCTGCTCTAACAAGATGATGGCGATTATGGACGCCGAAAACGGCCACGTCGTGACTACCGTCCCGATCGGCCAGGGCGTGGACGCCAATGGTTTCGATCCCGGGACCGGGCTGGCATTCAGCTCGAACGGAGATGGAACGCTGACCGTAGTTCACGAAGATTCGCCGGATAAATTCACGGTCGTGGAGAACGCGAAGACAATACGCGGCGCCCGCACTATGGCGCTCGATACCAAAACCCACCATGTGTTGCTCTCCTGCGCGGAATATGAGCCGGCGCCCGCGCCGACGACCGAGCGCCCGCGGCCGCGGCCGCCAGTTTTGCCGGGAACCTTCGCGATTCTGGTAATGAGCCGGTAAACCGGGAGCCGGCTAACCTTTATGGTGCAGGCGGCTGCATGCGGTTTCCGCACCCGAACTGTCGACGGCGGTCTTCCCTTCCTCGATGTACTGAATTTTGCCCTCTTTATCGATCACGAAGGTGGCGCGGTTGGCGATCCCAAGGTCTTTGATCAGAACGCCATACTCGGTGGCGACTTCGCGCTTGGTGAAGTCGCTCAGCAGCGGGAACGTCAGCTTGTTCTTCTCGGCGAACTCTTTCTGCGACGGAGTGAAGTCCTCGCTGATGCCGAGCACCTGCGTATCATGCCCGTCAAATTTGGCCATACCAGCCTGGTATGACAGCATTTCCTTCGTTCAACCGCCGGTGAAAGCCGCTGGGAAAAACGCCAGCACGACGTTCTTCTTTCCACGAAAACTGGAGAGCGTGACTTTGTCGCCGCTGGTCGAAGGCAGCGTGAAGTCGGGCGCGGAGTCGCCTACCTTGAGCTGCGTCTTGGGCGGGTTGAATTGAGCGATGAGTCCGGCTGCGCCGATCGAGGCGAACAGCAACACACGAAGCTTCCTCATGAATCCTCCCGGGTAGAACCCGAGGCTATCATTTTTCGCGGCGCGCGCGCAATCGTGTGAGGACGTGGGCGCAGGTTTTACATGTTGTAATCCTGCGCACATGGTGTGGCGCGGAACGGGTTGCTTTTTAGGCGCCGTAGAGTTATAGTCAGATCGCGTGGATTGATTTAGGGTTCGCTTGCCGGATCCGAGCTAATTGCAACCACGTTAAAAAAAGTGCTAAAGGCAAGTCGGTTGCAGTTGGAACCCTGAGGCCTTTGGCCCAGGGTTTTTGCTTTTTATGGGCCGACTTTGCCGGATGCTGGAGGTATTTTGCGATGAGCGTCTGGCCGAGTGTTGCATCCGCCAATTCTTCAGCCCTCCGTGGAGTCGAGGGAGAGCTGGTTTCCGTTTCCGTAGCCGTTGCGCCGCGCGACCTGGAAAGTCTCCTGCAGGTTTTGGCCGAACTGGATTTCCCCATTAATCCGCAGATTTATCACGACGCCGCGGTGATTTACGTTCATCGCGACGGCAGCCGGCGCGAAGAGCCCGCGACCATTGTCGAGTTTCCGGCCTATGCCGGACATCTCCCGAAGATGCGTGGCGCGCTCGAAGCATCAGGTTTCGCTGCGAACGCGATTTCCGTCAGCCCGATGCTCGACGAGATGCATTCGCCTGCGCACACGGAACCGGCGCCGCCGAGTGCGTCGTACTCCTACCGGATCTGGCGCAAACGGCCGGACGTGATGACAGCGGGAACCCAGTAAGACCGTTCACCTTACCTGAAAGCTGCATTCGTAAATAACCTAAAAGGGGCATTCGTAAATACCGGGGTTGACCGGCTTCGGCCCGCGCTATACTGATAAGTTCAGAGGCTCGTATGAAAAAATATGGCAAGTTTGCCGCCCTTATCGTGGTAGTTGTCGGGACGCTGATCTGGCTTGCCACCGCCGGAATCAAGGACAACCAGACCTACTATAAGACCATCGCCGAACTCAACCACATGGGCGACCAGGCCTATGCCAAGCGTTTGCGCGTAGCCGGCGACGTGGGCGCCGGTTCGATCGTCCACAAAGGCGGCATCGTCGAGTTCACTCTGGTCCAGGAAAAGCTGAACCTGAAAGTCGCCTACGACGGCTCCGACCCCCTGCCCGACACGTTCCGCGACGGCGCCCAGGCGCTGGCCGACGGCAAAATGGGCCATGACGGCGTCTTTCACGCCAATAAGATCCAAGCTAAATGTGCATCGAAGTATGAATCCAAACCGGGTGGCGGCCGGCCGGCTGCCGCTCCGACCTACGAGAAAAAAGCGAGTCTTTAAAAGGCAACCATGGAGAATATAGGCGCCCTGGCAATCCTGCTGGCGTTTTGCCTGGCGATTTACTCGGTTGTCGGCAGCGTCACCGGCAAGCTGAAACGCAACCCTTTTCTGATTGTCAGCGCGGAGCGCGCGGTTTACGCCGTTTGGTTCCTGGTCACGCTGGCGTCGGGCATCCTGGTTTCGGCGCTGATCACCGGCGATTTTCGCTTCTCTTACGTCGCCGAGCACAGCAACCGCGCCATGCCGGTGATGTACAAATTCACGGCGTGGTGGGGCGGGCAGGAAGGCTCGCTGCTGTTCTGGAGCTGGCTGCTTTCGACTTATGCCGCGGTCGTGATTTTCACCAACCGGCACAAACATCGCGATTTCATGCCGTACGTGGTCGGGGTGCTGGCATGCGTGCAGACGTTTTTCCTGATTTTGAATAATTTCGTCGTGAATCCGTTCCGAATGCTGGCGGTCGATCGCGCGATCACCGCGGTTCCGGACGGCAACGGCTTGAATCCCCTGCTCCAATATCCGGCGATGGCGATTCATCCGCCGATGCTCTATCTCGGTTATGTCGGCTTCGCGGTTCCGTTCGCGTT
This sequence comes from Bryobacteraceae bacterium, assembly GCA_035280425.1. Taxonomy (GTDB): domain Bacteria; phylum Acidobacteriota; class Terriglobia; order Bryobacterales; family Bryobacteraceae; genus QHXW01. Next base: position 108,730 of record DATEFW010000003.1, read on the forward strand.
CGCCATGGGCTCGCTCATCACGCGGCAGCCTGGCGACGGCTGGATCCATACTACGCGCCGCTGGACCATGGTTACGTGGCTGTTCCAGAGCTGTGGCATTGTGCTCGGTGCGGCCTGGGCGTATCACGTGCTGGGCTGGGGCGGTTACTGGGGATGGGACCCGGTGGAGAACGCTTCCCTGCTCCCATGGCTGGGAGGGACGGCATTTCTGCACTCGGTGATGATGCAGGAAAAGAAAGGCATGATGAAGGTCTGGAACATGGTGCTGGTTTCGGCCACGTTCTTCCTTTGCATCCTGGGGACGTTTCTGACGCGGTCGGGCGTGGTGAATTCGGTTCATGCATTTGCGCAATCGCCGATCGGCAAATATTTCGTGGTGTTCATGGCGATCGGGATCGCCGCCACGATCTATCTGATCCTCGACCGCCTGCCATACCTCAAAAGCGAAGCCGAGCTTGAATCGGTTATTTCGCGGGAATCGAGCTTCCTGTTTAATAATCTGGTGCTGCTGGCAAGCTGCTTTGCGGTGCTGTGGGGCACGTTGTTTCCCGTCATTTCAGAAGCTGTGAGCGGGGAAAAGATCAGCCTTGATCCGCCGTGGTTCGACCGGCTGATGGTTCCTATCGGTCTGTTCCTGCTGTTTCTGACCGGTGTCGGCCCGCTGTTCGCCTGGCGCCGGACGTCGACCGACAGCCTGCGCCGCAATTTCATGTGGCCGGGTATTGCTTCGCTGGTGCTCGTCGTGGCGCTGATCGGGATGGGGATGCGCAACTTCTGGGCGCTGATCTCGTTCGGATTCTGCCTGTTCGTCGCGATCACGATCGCGGTCGAGTTCTATAAGGGCGCGAGAGCCATTGCAGCGAAAAATCAGATGAATTTTGCGTTGGCGGTGGTCGAGCTGACGCATCGCAACACACGGCGTTATGGCGGATATCTGGTGCACATGGGAATCGTGCTGATGTTTATCGGCTTTACCGGCGCGGCCTTCAACCAGAATCGATCCGATGAACTGAAAGCCGGGGATGCGCCGGTGCGGCTGGGCGCATACCAGCTCAAAGTGACCGCAACGCACGAGGGCGAAAATGAAAACTACCTCTGGCAGAATGCGTCGGTCGAGGTCACAAAGAACGGCAGCGCGCTCGGCACGCTCGAGCCGGAAAGCCGCATTTATAAAGCCAGCCGGCAGCCTACGCATGAAGTGGCGTTGCGCGCCCGGCTGAACGAAGATCTTTATCTGAACTTTGCCGGCATGTCGGGCGATCGTGCCATTATCCAGTCGTACGTATTCCCGCTGGTATCGTGGATCTGGATCGGCGCACTGACTCTGATTTTCGGCACGCTGGTGGCGCTCGTGCCGAGCAAAGTGAAACGCGAGTACGCACGGACGCAGGTGGTGGGAATTACGAGGAAGCATGTACCGGTTGAGAATTAGCCTGCTGGTGATCGCGGCTGCCGGCCTTTGCCTGGCGCAGACCGAGTCACAGATCACGAGCGACCCGGTGCGGCGCGTCGCCCGCCATATTTCCTGCCAGTGCGGAAGCTGCTCTGACGATGCCAATTGCATGATGTCGGCGGGACAGTGCGGCTTCTGTAAGCCTGCGCGGACGAAAATTTTCAAAATGCAACAGGCAGGCGCGTCCGATCAGTCGATCGCCGACGAATTCATCAAGGAGTACGGGCCTAAAATCTACCGCGCCGATCCCAACGCATTCGGCTGGATTGTTCCCTACTCGGCGCTGGCGCTCGGCGTGCTGGTGATCGTCTGGTTCGTCAAGCGTTATTACCATCCGCCCGCAGCCGCGCCGGCGCCTGCCGCCGGGCCTTCGCAGGATGCGCTCAACCGCTATCGCGATCAGATCGAGCAGGATCTGGCTCACCTTGACTGAATGATCATAGCTATCGCATGTTTGCTCACGATCGCTGTGATCGTGTTCATTCTGTCGGTGCGCGCCAAAGATCTGCCGCAGCCGGAGCCGGTGTCCCCGTTCCAGCACCTGGATGAGCGCAAGGCTTCCATCTACGAAAATCTTCGGGATTTGCAGTTCGAGTACCGGCTGGGAAAGCTTTCGGATCAGGATTACCAGCAGACCAAACTGGACTTGCAGCGCGAACTGGCCGGAGTGATGGCGGAAATCGATCGGGTGAAGGCGGAGATCGCCGCCGGCAAGATTCCCATGCCTGCGCCGGAGCTGGTGAAATCAACGCCACAAGCCGCTCCGAAGCAGCCTTCGAAATATATTTGTCCCTCCTGCAAAGCCGAGTTCACGCAGCCGCTCAAGTTCTGCGGCGAGTGCGGTAAACCGATGAAGGCGGCGGAAGCATGAAGAAGACATTCTGGGCCATCGCGCTGCTCTCGGCGGCAACGGCGTTTGCTGCCGTCGACGGCACGGTAACGAACCGCACGACAGGCAAACCGCAGCCAGGCGCAACGGTAACGCTCTACAAGCTCGGGCAGCAGAATGGTCTTGAGTCGATTGAGAGCGTGAAATCGGATGCGCAGGGTCATTTCCGGATCAATCAAGACTTGCAGGGCCCGCGCCTGCTTCAGACTGCTTATGACGGTGTTACTTACAATCACATGCTGCCGCCTGGCGCTGCGAGCACTGGAGTCCAGCTCGAAGTCTATAACTCCTCGAAGCAGCCCGGAGATGCTAAAGTCGCGCAGCACATGGTGCTGGTCGAGCCGGTCAGGGGCCAGCTTGTGGTGAGCGAAGCATACATTTTCCGCAATGAAGGCCAGACCACATATTTCGATCTGGCTAACGGCACGCTGCGCTTTTATCTGCCGCCCGCCGCCAACGGCGCCGTTCAGGTGAACGCAACTGCGCCGCAAGGCATGCCCATCCGGCAGGCCGCCGATAAAACCACAACCAGGAACGTGTACAAGGTCGCCTTTCCGATCAAACCCGGCGAGACGCGCATCGACCTCGGCTATACCCTGCCCTTCACGGACGGCGGCACCTTCGAAGGCAAGGTGCTATACACCGGCGGCCCGACCCGGCTCGTCGCGCCGAACGGCGTCACCATCAAGGGCGAGAACGTGGTTCCACTTGGCCAGGAACCGCAAACCAAAGCTTCGATTTTCGACGTAAAAACCAACGATTTCAAAGTCGACATCTCGGGAACCGGCTCGCTGGGCGCCGGCAATGAGAACGCCGATGACGAGAGCGGACCCGGTTTCGAGCAGATCCCGCCGAAAGTTCTAAGCAGTATGAAGTGGATCCTGCTGCTGGCTTTCAGCATTCTGGGGCTCGGATTCATTTTGCTTTATCGCGCGCAGACTCCCGAGCAGGCGCGCGCCGCCGCGGAGACTAAGCCTCATTCCCCCGCCAAGGAAAAGAATGGGCGCCGCCGCCGTTGATTGCGCCGGCGTCTGGAAGTTTTACGGCGATTATCCTGCACTCCGCGATATTTCCTTTCAAGTTCCCGAAGGCCGCTGCCTGGCGCTAATCGGCCGGAACGGCGCGGGCAAAACCACGCTGCTGCGGATTCTCGCGGGCTTCTCGCGGCCGGGACGCGGCCAGACAAAGATCCTAGGGGGCTCCCCGAAGGATGCAGAAACGCGCCGGCGCATCGGTTTTCTCGGCCATGGTATTGCTATTTACGACGAGCTGTCGGCGCTCGAAAACCTGAGATTGTTCGGCAAGCTCTATGGGCTTTCTGATCCGGGGCAATCGGCCCGCCACTGGCTCGAACGCACCGGCCTCGAGCGCGTCCGCGATGGCTTGGTTCGTGAGTTTTCGCGCGGTATGCGCCAGCGCCTGGCCGTCGCGCGTGCTATGCTGCACGATCCATCCGTGTTGCTTCTCGATGAGCCTTTCACCGCACTGGATGATCGGGCGATTGCGGTTCTGCAAAGCGTTCTCAGAGAAGCTCTCGCCGGCGGCAGAACCGTCGTCATGTCCACCCATCAGTTGCGTGAAGCGCTGGAGCTGGCGACCGACGTGGCGCTGATCAATCGCGGCCGCCTGGCCTTTCGGGGCGAGCGCACTCCGGAGATGCTCAGCGATCCGGGATGGGTTTACGCGCATTACGGAGAGGCGTGATGCGTTTCGTCCGCCAGGTGACGGTGCTCACCGCCAAAGATCTGCGCGCGGAGATGCGCACCAAGGAAGCGATCAATGCTTCCTTCGCGTTCGCCATCGTGATTCTGTTGCTGCTGAGCTTCGCGTTCGATCCCACCGAGCAGACGACACGTGCCATTTCCGGCGGCCTCTTGTGGATCGTCTTTACATTCGCCGGCACCCTGGTGCTCAATCGCAGCTTCGCGCGCGAGCTTCCCAACGACTGCCTGGACAGCCTGCTGGCCGCCCCCATCCCGGGATCTTCGCTATTTTTGGGCAAAGCGCTCTCGAATTTCTTTCTTATTCTCGCGGTCGAACTGGTGGCCCTGCCCGTGTTCGGCATCTTTTATAATGTGCGTTGGACGCAGCAATTCTGGCCGTTGATGCTCGTGCTGGTGTTAGGCACATGGGGATTGACGGCCATCGGGACAATTTTCAGCGCGCTCACGGTCAACATCCGGCTCCGCGAGGTCATGCTGCCGCTGATCGTTTACCCGCTGATGATTCCCATGTTATTGGGAGCCATGCGGTTGACGGCGCTGCTGGTTGCCGGCCAGCCCATCGCCGGCGACGAAACGGTCTGGCTCCGGCTGCTGGTCGGGTTCGATATCATCTTTACCGCGCTCGCGCTGGTGTTGATGGAAACGGTTTTACGAGGTTAGAAACATGCGTCAAAAAATCATGATCGCGATGCTGGCCATCGCCGGAATCATTCTGGTGGGAAATCTGTATGTGATCTCCATCCTGCCGGATGAACTGAATCAGGGACAGATCTTTCGCATCATTTTCTTCCATGTGCCTGCCGCCGTCGCGGCCATGGTTGGCTCGGCCGTGGCGCTGATTGCCAGCGTTCTGTTTCTGATAAAGAAAGATTTTTTCTATGATTCGCTCGCCGTGGCGGTGACGGAAGTGGGACTCGCGTTTCTCGCGGTGAACCTCGTGACGGGCTCCATCTGGGCGCACGAGATCTGGGGCGTCTGGTGGGCGTGGGACGCGCGACTTACTTCCGCGCTCATCTGCTGGGTGCTCTATGCCGGTTACCTGATTCTGCGGCAGGGGCTTGAAGAGCCTACGCAGCGTGCCACGTTCGCCGCAGTCTACTCGATCTTCGCGTTCGCGGATGTTCCTATCGTGATCTTTTCAATCCGCTGGTGGCGCACCATTCACCCCCAGCCCGTATTCTTCAGCAAGACAGGTTCATTCCCGAGGGACTGGACCATCACGCTGGTTGTCAACATGGTGGCGCTGTTTCTGTTCTACGCGGTGTTGACCATGATCCGGCTGCGCCAGGAACAGACGCAGCGCGAGATCGATTACCTGCGGCGCACGGCGCACGCGATGTAGACTTGGCACAATCGCATGATGATTTGTCTTCTGATGCCGATCGCCGCCTTGCTGCAGACACAGTATGACCCGATTCGCGACGAAATCGGCCGTTTGCAGCGGAATTTTCAAGGGTTGATCTGGGGCTTTTTGGCCGCTTGGGTCATCCTTATGGCCTATACCATGATGATCGTGTTCCGCGAGCGCAAGATCCGCCGGGAAATGGAGCGCCTCAAGAACATGGTCGAAGACACCGAGAAGAAAACTTGAAACGCAGAACGCTGTTACGTCTCGCTACCACCGGCGCATTCACTTCGCTGATTACCAAACACGAACAGCAGGCTCAAGCGCAGGTGTCGCGCGCGGTGCGCGGACTTCCCTCCCCCAAGATCCGCGATGTCTCCGTGATCGCCACTGCGCCCGCCGGTCTGCGGCTCACGGTCGTCAAGATCACGACTGACCAGGACGGCCTCTATGGCTACGGCTGCGGCACGTTCACGCAGCGCGCGGAGCTGGTGAACGCGGCAGTCGAGAAATATTTGCGGCCATTTCTCATCGGCAAGCCGGCCGACCGCATCGAAGACACCTGGCAGGCCTGTTACAACAGCTCCTACTGGCGCAACGGGCCGGTGCTGAATAACGCGATCAGCGGTGTCGACCAGGCGCTCTGGGATATCAAGGGCCGCCTGGCCGGAATGCCGGTTTATCAGGTTTTGGGCGGCAAATGCCGCGAAGCTGTGGACTGCTATACGCACGCCAGCGGCGCCGAGATTCCCGAAGTCATCGATCACGCGCGCAAGTTCATGGAGCAGGGCTTCCGGCATGTGCGTGTGCAGGTCGGTGTGCCCGGCATGGAAGGCTACGGCTCGTCGCGAGGCGGCGCGAAGGTCGAAGCGCTGCATGCGGAGCCGGTTTTTGAGCCGGCACCGGCCGCACGCCGCGCGATTCAGCTTTTCGAAGCCTGCCGCAAAGAGCTTGGCTGGGAAGTCGAGTTGCTTCACGATATGCACGAGCGATACACGCCCAATCTCGCCGTGCAACTGGTGAGAGACGCCGAGCGCTTCAAGATGTTCTTCATGGAAGACCCGCTATCGCCTGAGAATATCGAATATTTCCGCCAGATCCGCCAAAATTGCGCGACGCCGATTGCCATGGGTGAGTTGTTCAACAGCCCGCACGAATGGACGCCGCTCATCCGTGATCGGCTGATCGACTACATTCGCATCCACATCTCGCAGGCCGGCGGCGTGACGCCCTGCCGCAAGATCGCGGCTTTCGCCGAACTGTTCGGCGTGCGCACGGCGTGGCACGGCC
>DATEFW010000004.1:0-87617 GCA_035280425.1 Bryobacteraceae bacterium
CTGGGACAACGCCAAGAAGTACATCGAGACCGGCGCCTATGGCGGCAAAGGCTCGGACGCTCACAAAGCCGGGGTGGTGGGCGATACGGTGGGCGATCCGTTCAAGGACACCGCCGGACCGTCGCTGCACGTGCTGATCAAGCTGTTGAGCACGATTACGCTGGTGGCGGCGCCGCTGTTTATTTAGCCTATGGGCTACTGGAGCGCCGCCGTAAGATTCCCGGTCTGGCGCAGCAGATCCCAGGCCGCTTTCTCAGCGGTGTATTGCGCATCGTAGAAGGCGATCCATTTTTCGTCTTCCTCAAACCGCGCTTGTTCCAACTGGGCAACGGACGCGCGGCCTTCATTCATTTGCGCCAGCAGAATGGAAACCTGCTCGCGCTGGACCTCGAGATCCAGGCGGGCCACATCGCGCGCGGTTTCGGCTTTGTGCAAGTCCTGGAAGCTCTTGCGCGTGTCGAGCGAAATCCGGTTGCGCGCGCCGTTTAATTCCAGCCGCAGATGAGCGGCCTCGGTTTCAGCCTGCGCCACCGCCGCACTGATACCCGGACCGGGAAGAAGCGGAACCTGGAAGGACATGCCAATCTCGCCGTTGTTCCTCTGGAAGCTCCGGAAGAAGTTTTCGTAATTATTGAATTTCGCGAAAAGGCCGTACTGTGCGATCAGGTCCACGGTGGGCAGGCGCGCGGCTTTTTGCGCGCGCACATCCAGGCCTTTGGCGATGACCGCGGATTCCAGGCGGCGCAGCTCTTTGCTGGATTGCATAGCGCCTTCGATGGCAGCGGCTTCGGTCGCGGGCACGGCGGGAAACGGCCGCTGGTCGTCGCGCGCGCGCACCTGGTCATCGGCGGTGAAACCCAGCACTACGGCGAGCGAGCGCTCGGCGGCATCCTGGTCCGCCGCCAGTTCTTCCACGCGCTGGCCGGCTCGCGCGACGTTGAGTTCCGCGCGTTTGGAATCGACCGGAAGGGCCCGGCCTTCGTTCACCCGGCCGGCAACGGCCTGCTGAACTTTCTGCAGGCTTTCGACTTGCTTGCGCGCGAGATCGGTCAATTGCCCGGCGCGCTCGACATCCAGATAGAGCGACGCCGTGCGGAAAGCGATTTCGTCGCGCTTGGAGGCCGTGGCGATGCCGGCGCCGCGGGCCGTTTCGCGCGCCTCCGCCACCAGATAACTCTGGCGCTTGTTGAAGAGGTATTGCGACGCGCGGGCCTGCACAATGGACGGCGCCGAGCCTTCGATAGACATGGGAAATCCGTTGGAATAAGCCAGGCCGCTGCCGACTCCGACGGTCGGGCTGAACGGGGCCTTGGCCAACCGCACGGCTTGTGCTGCTTTCTGTTCATCGAGGCGCGCAAGGGCGATGTCGGGATTTTGCTGGAGCGCGCGCTCGACCGCCTGGTGCAGAGTCATGGTCACGACTTCGGCACGCACGCCGGCTGTGCAAAGCAAAACTATGAGATAGAGCGAGAGCTTGTGCATGACGTTATTGTAAGATTGCGCGTGCGGTGATGACACGCATCCGCGGCGGCCAATGTACGAAAATCGTTACTCGTAGCGCAGAGCTTCGGTCGGATTCAGGCGGGAAGCGCGGCTGGCGGGCAGCATGCCGAAAATCAGTCCCACGCAGCAGGAAACGGTGAATGCGATGATGATAGACCAGGTCGAGACCGGGATCTGGAGCTGCTCGACGAAGAGCTGAACGCTGAGGGGAATCGAGACGCCAACCGCGATACCGAGCAGGCCGCCGCTCAAGCTGATCAGGACGGCTTCGGTCAGAAATTGCAGGAGGATCTCGCCGCGCGACGCGCCAACCGCCATACGGACGCCGATCTCGCGCGTTCGCTCGGTCACGGTGACCAGCATGATGTTCATGATGCCGATTCCGGAAATGATCAGGGCGATGGCCGAGACCAGCACCAGCACCAGGCTGAGGATCGTCGCAATCTTTTTCGCGGCATCCAGGATGGCGGAAAGGTTTTGCACGCGATAGCGGGCGCCCGGACGGTGGCGGCTCTCTAAAATGAGCTTGATCTGCTGGGTGACGCCCTCGACGTCGTTCGCCGATCTGACCTGAACGTCCAGCGGATCGATACGCTCGACCGGGGTAAAGTAGCGCAGCACGGTGATCGGGATCAGAATGGTCTCACTGCCAAGCTCGGATTGGCCGAAACTTTCGACCTTCTCCTTGAAAGTTCCAATGACGCTGAATTGCAGCTCGTGAATTTTGATGACGTTGCCGAGAGCGGCGGTGTGACTGCCGTACATGCGCTGGGCCAGTTTACCGGTGAGCAGGCAGACCTTCCGGCGGAGCGCAACGTCACTGGCATCGAGAAACCGCCCGCTCAGTACGACCAGGTTGCGCACCTGCTTGTAATCTTCATCGGAGCCGATCACTTGAATGTCCTGGTCCTGGCCGTTGAAACGCATGCGGTCGAAGGTATTCATGATGCCGGTGGCCGCGACAATGCGGTCCGCCAGTTGTTCGCGCACAGCATCGACATCCGCGATCTTGATGAAATCGGCATCCACTTGCGCATTGCTTTGCTGGCTGCCGATTTCGTACTGGGCATAGACGAGGTTCGACCCCACGCCTTCGATCTGCTCGAGGATGTAATCCCGGCTGGTCAGAGAGATGGTGACCACCAGAATGACGGAAGCGTTGCCGATCACCATGCCCAGGCCGGTAAGAAGAGAGCGAATGGGATTGGCGCGCAGAGCCTGGACGCTAAAGCTGAATGCCTCCCCCAGATTCATGCGGGAATTATGAGCCGGAAGCCTGGCGCAGCAGCTTGCGCGCTTCCGATTTGGGCGGATCTTCGGGCGTTACCGAAGAGGCCAGATATTTTTCGAGCAGTTCGCGCGCAGTTTCGATGTTGCGCCCGGACTGGATATATGTAGCGGCGCGGGCATAGTAAACCTTGGGGGCATTGGGAGCGAGCCGGACGGCGGCCTGAAATGCTTCGTCGCTTTCCTGGTAGCGGCCCTGCTTAGCCAGAAACTTAGCCAGATCGAGCACGCGGCCCACCTGGTGGGGGGCCAACTCCATGGCGCGCCGGAGGTGCTGCTCGGCGCTGCCGTACTCCTTCCGTTTTTCATCGATGCGGGCGCGCGCATAGTTGCCCTCAGCCGGGTCGCGCGCGGCGATCTTGTCGGCGATCCGCGTGGCTTTGTCGAGGCCGCCCCCCACAAAGCCCGGCGCTTCGAGGTAGAACTCAAACAAATCGTTTACCGCCTCGGAGTTGTGCGGATCGAGCTGGACGGCTTTCTCGAAATTCTGGCGGGCTTTGGACGCATGGCCAAGAGCCGAGAATGGATTCGACGTTTCGGCGCGGCGGCCGTAGGCGCGGCCCAGCCAGTGATAATAGACGGAGTTGGTGGGGTCTTGAGCGACCGCCTTTTCGAAAAAATCTGTGGCGCGCTTGGCGTCACCGAGCATGAAATAATTCTGTCCGATCAGAGCCACCGTGGCTGCGTTTTTATTTTCGAGAGGCAACAACAGGTCGAGTGAAGAATGAAAATCGGTGTGGTTATAGCGGGAAAGCGCCTCAACATAAGGGCTTTCGACCGCGAGCACGACGCCAGCGAGCAAAAGCACCGAAACAGGGAAACGAAAAGACGTCATATCCGCCAGGTCCGTATTCTAACCTATTCTTTTTGATGACCGGCCGAAAGTCCGGGTTTCAGGTGAGAGGCGATTCCGCTGAACCACCGGCATGCGACATCCTTGGCGAGCGAAAAGCTGAAAACCCTGTGTGACGGCAAAACGCGCGGCTGCGGGCCAGGGCCAAGATGGCTGCATAACACCCGTTTTTACAAACGGTTGGATCTATTGAGAAACGTTTGACAATCCGGCGGCAATGTGTAATTATTCATTAGAGTGAATAAAAATTCAAAGCCGGAGGGCTTTGCTCAGTGGCAGCCAGTTTAGCGGTCCAGCCTATCTCGAAAGTCGCGGCGCACGATCTGGTGAAAGATCTCGACCTCACCGATGATGAGGTGCAGTATCTGCTGGAACTCGCCTCGAAGGTCAAGCGTTCGCCGGCGAAGTTTGCGCGCGCGCTCACCGGAAAGTACATCAGCCTGCTGTTTGAAAAGCCTTCGCTGCGCACGCGGATGACGTTCGAACTGGCGATCAAACAGCTCGGCGGCGATGCCGTGGTTTGCGAAGGCCAGGTATGCGCGCGCGAGGCGTTGAAGGATGTCGCGCGCAACCTCGAGCGCTGGGTGCAAGGAATTGTGGCGCGGACGTTTTCGCAAGCGACCATCGAAGAGCTGGCGCACTGGTCATCGGCGCCGGTGATTAATGCGCTTAGCGACGTGTACCATCCGTGCCAGGCGCTGGCGGATGTGTTCACTTTGCAGGAGCGGTTCGGAAATCTGCGCAGACTGAAGCTCGCGTTTGTGGGTGATGGCAACAATGTGGCCAACTCGCTGATGCTGACGGCAGCGCGGCTGGGAGTGGATTTCGCGATCGCGACGCCCGAAGGCTACGCGCCGAATGCAGGAATAGTCTCGCAAGCCGAGGGATTGGCGGCGATTTCGGGAGCGAGGCTCGAAGTGACGCACGACGCGGCGAAGGCGGTCGACGGCGCGCAGGCGGTTTATACCGACGTCTGGACCAGCATGGGGCAGGAAAAAGAAGCGGCCGAACGGCGCAAGAAATTCGCGAAGTATCAGGTGAATGAAAAGCTGATGTCGCTGGCGCGGCCGGACGCGGTGTTCATGCACTGCCTGCCCGCCAAGCGCGGCGAAGAAGTGACGGACCAGGTGATCGAGTCCGAGCAGTCCATCGTGTTCGACCAGGCCGAGAACCGGCTCCACGTGCAGAAGGCACTGCTGATGATGATGCTGGGGTGAAAAAAGCCAGGTGTCAGGTGCTAGGTTTTAGGTGCTAGTAAAGAGCTACCGCGATTTGCTGGTTTGGCAGAAATCAGTGGATCTGGTCGCGGGCTGTTACGCGGTGACGAAACTTCTTCCCCGGGGTGAAACGTACGGGTTGGCCTCTCAGATGCAGTGAGCCGCTGTGTCTATACCAGCAAATATTGCGGAGGGGCACGGCCGAGAGCACTTGGGTGACTACTTGCGCCACCTGTCAATCGCCAATGGCTCACTGATGGAATTAGAAACGCATGTTCTGATTGCACAAAGGCTTGCGTACCTAAAGTTGGAGGAAGTCGAACCGTTATTGCAACAGTGCGGTGAAGTGAGTCGGATGTTGGCGGGATTGACAAAAAAGCTCCGGGTGAAAGAACCTAACACCTAGCACCTGACACCTAGCACCTATGACTAAAAAAATCGCTCTCGCCTACTCGGGCGGGCTGGACACATCCATCATCATTCCGTGGCTCAAGGAGAATTATCACTGCGACGTGGTCGCCGTGTGCGGCGATATCGGGCAGGGGTCCGATGAGCTGGCGGGACTGGAAGAGAAGGCACGCAAGACGGGCGCATCGGAAGTATACGTCGAAGACCTGCGAGAGGAATTCGTCCGGGATTATTTGTGGCATCTGGTGCGCGCAGGCGGCATATACGAAGACAAGTATCTGCTGGGGACGTCGGTTGCGCGGCCGCTGCTGGCGAAAAAGCAGGTCGAAGTGGCGCTCAAGACCGGCTGCGATGCGCTGGCGCACGGATGCACGGGCAAGGGCAACGACCAGGTCCGGTTCGAGCTGACGTACAAGGCGCTCGCGCCGGAGCTGGCGGTGATTGCGCCGTGGCGCGAGTGGTCGATCCGGTCGCGCGAGGACGCGCTCGAGTACGCCGCCAAGCACAACGTACCGGTTTCGCAATCGACGAAAAAGATCTACAGCCGCGACCGCAACATCTGGCACATTTCGCACGAAGGCGGGGCGCTCGAAGACCCGGCCAACGCGGCGCCGGAAGAAATCTGGATGCTGACCGCGAGTCCCAGGAACGCACCGGACAAACCGGCCGAAGTGAAAATCGGATTCGAGCAAGGCGTGCCCGTTTCGGTGGATGGAGAGCGGCTGAGCGGCGCAGCGCTGGTCGAGAAACTGAACAAGCTAGGCGGGGCGCACGGGATCGGGCGGATCGATCTGGTCGAGAATCGGTTCGTGGGGATGAAATCGCGCGGTTGCTATGAAACTCCGGGCGGGACGCTGATCATGACGGCGCACCGCGAACTGGAAGCGCTGACGCTCGACAAAAACACCCTGCATTACAAGCAGCGGCTGGCGCTCGACTACGCCGAGATGGTTTATAACGGCCTTTGGTTCACGCCGCTGCGCGAGGCGCTCGATGCATTTTTCGAAGCGATCTCGAAGACGACCACCGGCGAGGTCACGCTGCGGCTTTACAAGGGAAATCTGGAGCCGGTGAGCCGCAAATCGCCCTACTCGCTCTATTCACTCGATATTGCGAGCTTCACGATGGGGGCGAGCTACGATCAAAAAGACGCGCGCGGGTTCATCAATCTGATCGGGCTGCCGATACAGGTGCGGGCGGCGCTCGAGAAGACCGCTAAGAAACCGCAGGCCGGGGCCTCCGGCTCACGCGCATGAAGCTCTGGGGCGGCCGCTTCGAGACGGGCCCCTCGGAGGTGTTCGAGCGATTCTCCGGCTCCCTGCATTTCGACCGGCGGTTGATCGACGCGGATGTTCGCGGTTCGCAGGCGTTCGCGCGGGCGCTCGAACGGGTGGGAATTTTGAACTCCGCCGAGCGGGAGCAGATCGTCGCGGCGTTCGAACAGATCCGCATGGAAGCCCGGGAGGCCGCGTTCTTCGACGGCGCGGGCGACGAAGACGTCCACACGCTGGTCATTCGCAAGCTCAAAGAACGCGCGGGCGCGGTGGCGGACAAGATTCACACCGGGCGCAGCCGGAACGAACAGGTTTCGCTGGATATGCGGCTTTGGGTTCGCGAAGAATGCGACCGTGTGCGCGGGTTGATTGCGGGGCTTGCCTCGGCGCTGCTCGATCTGGCGGAGCGCCACGCCGATGCGGTCATTCCCGGCTACACGCACATGCGTCGAGCGCAGGCAGTGTTGTGGCCGCACTATCTGCTCGCTTATTTCGAAATGCTGGCGCGGGACAGCGAGAGGTTCAGCGAAGCGCGGCGGCGGGCAAATGTGCTGCCGCTCGGCTCGGGGGCGCTCGCGGGCAGCGGATTTCCGTTCGACCGCGAAGCCTTGGCGCGCGACCTGGGTTTCGAGGCCATTTCCGCGAACAGTATGGACGTTTCGGCGGATCGCGACTTCGTTCTTGATTTTCTCTACGCCGCTACCACGACGATGCTGCATTTGAGCCGGCTGGCCGAGGACTGGATTCTTTATTCGAGCGAGGAGTTCGGCTGGATCGAACTGGGCGATGGCGTCACCAGCGGCTCGAGCCTGATGCCGCAGAAGAAGAATCCGGATTCGCTCGAGCTGATCCGCGGCAAATGCGGGCGGGTGATTGGCTGCCTGAATGCGCTTTCGGTAACGATGAAAGGCCTGCCCCTGACCTACAATCGCGACATGCAGGAGGACAAGGAGCCGCTGTTTGAGGCCGCGGACCAGTTGAGCGCATCGCTCGATATGGCGTGCGTGGTGGCGGATTCGGTGAAGTTGAACGCCACGAAGCCGCGGGATGCAGCAGACCAAAGCTGGGTAGTGGCGACCGACCTTGCGGAAGCGCTGGCGCGCGCGGGCGTTCCTTTTCACCGGGCGCACCAGCTTGTGGGAAAACTAGTTCTCGAGAGCACGCGGAGCGGCAAGAAGCCCGCGGACTGGACCGCGAAAGAGCTGGAACAATTCGCGCCGGAATTTCACGGGGATTTCGCGCGGCTGCTCGATCCTGCCGAGGGCATGAAATCGCGCGAGATTGCAGGCGGAACGGGGCCGCAATCGGTGGCAAAGGCGCTCGACGCCGCGCGCACGCGGCTCGCCGGAATGCGCCCATGAGCAAGAGCTTCCGCCAGGGCCAGATTCTGAAACTCATTCGATCCAAATCCATCTGGACCCAGGATGAGCTGGCCCATGAGCTGAAGAAACTGGGAATTGCCGCCACGCAGGTGACGCTTTCGCGCGACATGCGCGAGCTGGGGCTGTCGAAAACGCCGGAGGGCTACCGGCAGGTCACGGACAACGAAGGTGGCCCGACGCTGGCGACGCTGGCAGCCGAATTCGTACGGGACGTCCGGCTGGCGCAGAATCAAGTGGTGCTGAAGACTTCTCCGGGACACGCGAATTCCGTTGCGGTAGCGCTCGACGACGAAGAATGGCCCGAGGTAGTGGGCACGCTCGCGGGCGACGACACGATTCTGGTGATTGCACCGGACAATACGACGGCCGAAGCTGTGCGCGGCAAGTTTCTTGCGTTTTTGGAAGCCGAGCGGTAGTTAGCCGACCGGACGCCGCATGATGGGGCGGGTTTTCGAGCGCCGGAGAACTTCTTCGAATCCGGCTTTCCGGAAGGCGGGCGCAAGGCCGGTCCACGCGAAGACATCCGGCAGCGGCCGGGAGCCGGGGTCAACCGGATAGCCTTCGACGATTTTTGCTCCGCACTTGCGGGCATACGCTGCGGCGGCCTTCAATAGTTTTGCCGAGATGCCGGACCGCCGGAACGGCTTTGCCACAAACAGGCAGACCACGGACCAGACGGGCTGCGCATCGACGGGCTTCAAAATACGGGAGCGTTCCAGGACCGGAAACGTTCCACGCGGTGCGAGCGCGCACCAACCAATGGGCCGCGGGCCGGAATAAGCGATCAGACCGGGCGGAGGCCCTGTATCGACGATCTTCTTGAAAGCTTTTCTGTTGGCCTCGCCCTTCTGCTCGATGAACCGGGAGCGGGCGAGCCTCCACCACATGCACCAGCAACCGCCGCTCGCGCCGCGCTCGCCAAACAGAGTTTCGAGATCCCGCCAGCGTTCCGGCGTTAGGGGATGAAAGGTCAACTTGGAGCGCGCAGGCATATTTTCAAGAGCGATTCTAGCCACTTTACATCCGGTGCATGGCGGGGGTCATTCCCGTCTGACTTGGAACGGATTTTCCGTTGATCCGTCTCTTTAGAGTTGCCGTGTAATTCCCCATGTATTACAGTTGGCGGCAGAACTTCTCTCATGTCTAGAAAACACCTCCTCCTTTTTGCTGCGGTCGCCGCAGTAGCGGCGCCGATGTCTGTTCCGGTCCCGAAGACCCGCACCGACAACGTCACCGAAACGATCCACGGCGTCACGATCCGTGATCCCTACCGGTGGCTGGAAGATCAGAAGAGCCCGGAAACGCGCGCCTGGATTGACGCGGAAAATGCCTACACGCGCTCGGTTCTGGACCCGCTGCCGGGGCGGGCGGCGATCAATAAGCGGCTCGAGGAACTGCTGAAAACGGATCGTACGGGCACGCCGGTCGTGCGGAACGGCCGCTATTTCTTCATGCGGCGGCTGAAGGACCAGAACCAGTACACCATTTGCCTGCGAAAAGGGCTGCATGGGAGCGACGAAGTGCTGATCGATCCGAACAAATCGGGCGGCGATCAGACAACGTCGGTGGATATACAGGACGTCTCCAAAGACGGCCGCTGGCTGATTTACGGCACGCGTCACGGCGGCGAGGACGAAGTGGCGCTTACGATTCTGGATGTGGATGCGCATAAAGACGTGGACCATCTGCCGCGCGCGCGTTACGAGTCGGTTGGCATTACTCCCGCGAAGAATGAACTTTACTATTCCAAGATGATGGACATCGGCTCGCGCATTTATGTCCACAGTGTCGGCCAGGACGTAAAATCCGACCAGCTTATTTTTGGTGAGGGCACGGGACCCGAAGAATCGGTGGCATCAGAAGTATCGCTCGACGGGAAATATCTGGGCCTCTACATCAGCCACGGCTGGGGGAAAAAGACGGAGGTGTATTTCAAAGATCTGGCGCATAACGGCGCGACCGTGCCGGTGGTGAACGACATCGACGCGGAGTTCAATCCCACAATTGCGGGCGACCAGATGTTTCTCGAAACCAACTGGAACGCACCGAACGGCCGGATTTTAGCGGTGGATCTGAAAAATCCGGTGCGTGCGAACTGGCGGGAGATCGTGCCGGAAGGCGGTTCGGCGATCCAGGGCTATTCGGCTGCGGGCGGGAGGCTCGCGGTGAATTATCTCGAGAATGTCAATTCACGGGTGAAGATTTTTGATGCGGCAGGAAAACATATTCGCGATATCGCGTTTCCGACGCTCGGTACGGTGACCGGCCTGATGGGGCGATGGGACAGTGACGAGGCATTTTATACTTTCGTATCGTTCGCGCAGCCGCCCACCAGTTATCGTTACGATGTCGCTAACGGCAGCCAGCAGGAATGGGCGCGCAATAAAGCGCCGGTCGATCCGAATCAATTCGAGGTCAAGCAGGTCTGGTATCCGTCGAAAGACAAGACGCGGATTCCCATGTTTCTGGTCTACAAGAAAGGGCTGAAACCGGATGGCAAGCGGCCCACGCTGCTCACCGGCTACGGCGGATTTCTGATCAGCGAGACTCCCACGTTCCGTACGGATGCGGTGATTTTCGCCGAACACGGCGGCGTGTTTGCGCTGCCCAATCTGCGCGGCGGCGGCGAATTCGGTGAAAAGTGGCACCGCTCGGGAATGCTGGACAAAAAGCAGAATGTGTTCGACGACTTCATCGCGGCCGCCGAGTGGCTGGTCGAAAACGGTTATACCAATGCGCAACATCTCGCGATCCGGGGCGGCTCGAACGGCGGGCTGCTGATGGGCGTGATGATGACGCAGCGGCCGGACCTGTTCGGCGCAATCGCTTGCGAGTTTCCGCTGCTCGACATGCTGCGGTACCAGAAGTTTCTGCTCGGCAAGCTGTGGATACCGGAGTATGGGACTGCCGACGATGCGAAACAGTTCCAGGTGATCTATAAATATTCTCCATATCAGCACGTGAAAAAAGGGACCAAGTACCCGGCAGTCATGTTTGTCACTGGAGATGCGGATACGCGCGTGGCGCCGCTGCATGCGCGCAAGATGGCGGCGCTGATGCAGGCTTCGACCGGTTCGGACCGGCCGATCATACTTCGTTATGAGACCAAGGCGGGACACTCCGCGGGCCTGCCGGTGAGTAAGCAGGTGGAAGAGCAGACCGACGTTTTGAGTTTCCTGCTGGCCGAAGTTGGCGCGGGATAAGCGTTATTCTTCCCCAGCCAAGTGGCGCGAGTTGCATTCTGCGCCCGAGTGTTGTATTCAGTAAGGCGCACCAGAAAACCTCCGAGAGCCACCCCCCAGAGGCGTTATGAAGGTATCACTAGGCAGTTGGGCTTTTTCGTTTGGTCCGTTTGCGGATAATCCAGTATCGTTGGAAGCCACTGTCAAACGGCTTTCCGAAGCCGGTTACGACGGCATTGAAATCTGCGGTTTTCCGCCGCATGTCACGCACGATTTATATCCCAGCCCAGAATCGCGCCGCAAACTGGTGCAGTTTCTTGAGGATCACAGGCTGGAGGTTTCCGGTTATGCCGCAGATTTCACCAGCGTGAATCCGGTGGTGGCGGGCAACAAACAAAAGTACCTCGATCTGGTCCGGCGCAATGTGGAAATGTGTAAAGATATCGGGAGCCCCAATCTGCGCGTGGATTCGGTCGCGGCGCCGGGATCGATCGACGAGCCCGATTACCGCTCCGCCTTTGACCGGCTGGCCGAGGTATGGCGCCATTCGGCCGCGATCGCCCAGGAAGGCGGAGTCCGGATGGTGTGGGAATTCGAGCCGGGATTTGCTTTCAACAAGCCGTCGGAAGTGATCGCCATGCACGAGGCGGTGGGGCATCCGAACTTTCGCGTGATGTTTGACACCTCGCACGCGTACATGTGCTCGGTGGTGGGTGCGCGCCAGCACGTCTCGAAGGAGACGCTGGCCGGAGGAGTTGGCGAATTCCTTGAAAAGCTGCGCGGCAAGATCGGCGCGATTCATTTGATCGACTCCGACGGCACGCTGCATGGCGACGAAACCAGCACGCACCGCCCGTTCGGTGAGGGCTTCGTGGATTTCCGGGCGCTTGCGCCCAAGCTCCTCGCCGTGCCGGGCATTGAATGGTGGTGCATCGATATGTGCTTCTGGGCGGGATCCTGGGATCTGGTTGAACCAAGCCTGAAATTCGTGCGGAATCTCCTCACCGCACGCGCCGCCGTATGACCCGCCGCCGTTTTCTGCAAGTCTCGGCCGCAGCCCCGATCACGCTGCCCGAGTTTCAGCCGAAGAGTATGCTTCGCGTACCGGAACATCCGGTGATGCGCGCGAAGTTCCCCGTAATCGACGTGCACACCCATTTGTTCGGTCTGGGACGCAAAGCGGCGCCGGATTCGCCGGAGGCGCATGCCGAGCTGGCCGAGGTCGCCCGCTATATGGACGAGTGCAACCTGCAAACACTCATTAATCTGACCGGAGGCAACTCGCAAACGATTCCTGCGATTCGGAAGACCATGTCGGCGTTCGGCGGAAAATTTCTCACCGCTACAGAACCGGTCTGGAAGCGGGCAAACGATCCGGACTATCCGAAGTGGCAGGCCGATGAGCTGGCGAAGTGCAAACAGGAAGGGGCGGCCGGGCTAAAGATTCTGAAATATCTCGGCCTGGGTTTGCGGCAGAATGGCAAGCTCGTCCGGATCGACGACCCGCGCTTCGACCCGATGTGGGAAGCCGCGGGCGCGCTTGATTTGCCTGTGCTCATTCACACCGGAGACCCCGGCGCGTTCTTTACTCCCATAGACCGGTTCAACGAGCGCTACGAGGAGCTGCAAAGGCATCCGGAATGGTCGTTCTACGACCGTGATTTTCCCAAGCGCGGCGAACTGCACCAGGAGCGGCTGCGCGTGTTCGAACGACATCCCAAGACCACGTTCGTCGCTCTGCATGTCGCTAATGACGCCGAAGATCTGGCGCAGGCCGGCGAATGGCTGGACCGGCACCCCAACATGAACGTGGAAATCGGCGCGCGGCTGGGAGAACTCGGCCGTCAGCCACGGGCCTCCCGGAAATTCTTCGATCGCTACCAGGACCGCATCATGTTCGGCACCGATGCCACCTTTGATGCGGGGAGAGAATATCCGCAGCAGGATTTGAAACCGGCGATGTACCGATGCTATTTTCGATTCCTGGAAACGGACGATGAATATTTCGACTACGCGCCGTCAGCCGTGCCTCCTCAGGGGCGATGGAAAATTTATGGGATCGCGCTGCCCGATGCCATTCTGAAGAAGGTTTATCACAATAATGCGGCGCGCCTGTTTCATTTGCCGCCGGTCTAGAGTCCACTATGACGGTTGAAATTGTGGAGTTCGATGATTCAGGAAACCGCAAGGCCACGGTAGCGACACCAAAGACCGCAAAATCCGAGGCCGAGTGGCAGAAGCAATTGAAACCGGCGCAATTCGCGGTGACGCGCCAGGCGGGAACAGAGCCGGCATTTTCCGGCGAGTATTACGATCTGCACGCCGACGGCATCTATCGCTGCATCTGCTGCGGCAACGCGCTGTTCAGTTCGGCAACCAAGTTCGAATCGGGTACCGGCTGGCCAAGTTTCTGGGCGCCGATCGCCAAAGAAAATATCGATGTCCAAACCGATACGAGCCATGGAATGACGCGCACCGAAGTTCGATGCCGGAAATGCGACGCGCACCTGGGCCACGTGTTTCCGGACGGCCCGCCCCCGACGCGCTTGCGCTACTGTATGAACTCGCTGGCGCTGGATTTCAGAAAGAGCCGTGAGTCTGCCGGGTAACCGGCCTCACAGCACCTTAACCGGCACGGTAGCCACAGTATTCTCCCAGGCGAGTTCGAGCGTAGCGGAGTCCGGACCGGTCGGCAGGAATTTGATCGTGAACTGCTCGAGCGGCTTTTCCGATTTGGTCACAGTCATATCGGCCCGGCCCAGATCCTGCGCTTCGTTGTAATTGAATGCGCCCCACTGGTTGGCGACCTTGTTCACGATCAGCTTCCACCCGTTTTCTCCTGGAATGGTGAACAGCGAATACTTTCCCTTCGGTACTTTCAAACCGGCGATCTCGAGATCGGTATCGGTCTTGAGGGTCGTGGCTTCATCGGCGCCAGTGCGCCATACCTTGCCATATGGCTCGTGAACTCCCAGCATTTTGCGCCCGCGCAGGTAGGGACGCCCATAGTCGATGGTGATCTTATGACCGTTGATTTTGATGGAAGTCGTCTCGTGCGGGCTGAGGCGGCGTTGCTGCGCGGAGATGCCCGGCGCAATGCTCAGAACCAGCACACAGGCGGACACAGCGAGTAACAGTTTGCGCATGTTTTTTATTCTAAGCTCTGTCGGGACTGCCGGCGGAGACGTGGCCATCTTAACGCTTAAAGTGTTAACCAGCGGCATGGCGGTAACTTGACACTTTGCAGGCGGTGCGAAAACGTAGAACTAGGACCATTGAAAGAGGCGCTATGCATTTTGCCAGGATCAGCATGTTTCTTGTGTTAGGCGCAGCCGTGGGCGCGGCCCAGCCGAAGCCCGCGCCACACAAAAAAAGTGTGGCAAAGAAAAAGCCCGCCGCCGTTCCGCCCGAACACAACCAAACCCCCGGGTTTGATGCCACGGCGCTGGACAAGAACGTCGAGCCATGTGCGGATTTTTACCAATACGCCTGCGGAGGCTGGCGAGCCACGCATCCAATTCCGCCCGACCGCGCCGAGTGGGGCCGGTTCGACGAGCTCGAAGAACGCAACCTTGCGATCCTGCACGACATTCTCGAAAAAGCTGCGGTGAAAGATCCCAAGCGCACCCCGGTTGAGCAGAAGATTGGAGACTACTACGCGGCCTGCATGGATGAGACGGCGATCGATAAGAAAGGCCTGGAACCCATCCGGCCGGAGCTGGACCGGATTGCGGGACTCACCCGGACAGAAGACCTGGCGGCTGAAGTCGCGCGGCTGCACGGAATCGGGGCGAACGCCATGTTCAACTTCACCTCGGCGCAGGATTTCAAAAATTCAAACGAGGAGATCGCGATGGCCGATCAGGGCGGCCTGGGGCTGCCCGATCGCGACTATTACCTGAAAGACGATCCGCAATCCGAGCAGCTCAGAAAACAATACGTTGCACATGTCGAGAAAATGTTTGAGCTGTTGGGCAACTCGCCGGAAAAGGCGGCGGCGAGCGCCCAGACGGTCATGCGGCTCGAAACTGCGCTGGCGCGCGGTTCGCTCGACCTGGTTTCGCGGCGCGATCCGGACAAGATCTACCACAAGATGGCGCGCGTGCGTTTGGCGACCACCCTTGATCCATCGTTCGGGTGGACAGCATATCTGGATGACACCCAAACACCGCCTATCGACGACCTGAATGTCGCTGTACCGGATTTCTTCAAGGCGCTTGATGAATTGATTAACACCACACCAGTCGACGACTGGAAAGTCTACTTGACCTGGCATCTGGTGCACTCGCAGGCGCCGCTGCTGCCGTCCGCATTCGTCAACGAAAATTTCAATTTTTATGGCAAAATTCTGACCGGCGCCAAAGAACTGCGGCCTCGATGGAAGCGTTGCGTTTCCATGGTCGACAGCGACTTGGGTGAAGCCCTCGGCCAGAAGTACGTGGAGCGCACTTTCGGCGTCGAAGGCAAAGAGCGAACGCTCCAGATGGTTCACGCCCTCGAGAATGCGCTCGGAAAAGACATCGGCGGTCTCGATTGGATGACGCCGGCTACCAAGAAAAAAGCTTTGGAAAAGCTGCACGCTATCACCAACAAGATCGGCTATCCGGACAAATGGCGCGATTACTCAAGCGTGAATATCGTTCGCGGCGACGCTCTGGGGAATTCGCAGCGGGCCACAGCATTTGAATTTCACCGTGAGCTGAACAAGATCGGCAAGCCAGTGGACCGTACCGAGTGGCAGATGACTCCGCCTACAGTCAACGCCTACTACGATCCGCAGATGAATAACATCAATTTCCCGGCAGGGATTCTCCAGCCTCCGTTTTTCGACCGCAATATGGACGACGCCGTGAACTTCGGCGCCATCGGAGGGGTGATCGGACACGAACTGACGCACGGCTTTGACGACGAAGGCCGAAAATTCGATCCCAAAGGCAACCTGCGCGACTGGTGGACGGCTCAGGATGCCGCTGAATTCGAGAAGCGCGCCAAATGCGTTGCCGACGAATACTCGCATTTCTCACCGGTAGATGAGGTAAAGCTCAACGGCAAGCTGACGCTCGGAGAGAATACCGCGGACAACGGCGGGTTGCGCATTGCCTATATGGCGCTGCTCGAGGACATCGCCGCGAAAACGATTCCGCCGATTGACGGCTTCACCCCGCAGCAGCGCTTGTTTCTCGGTTATGCACAAGTGTGGTGCGAGAACGTAACCGACGAAGCCGAGCGCTTGTCGGCGGCCACGAATCCGCACTCGCCCGGCCGCTTCCGCGTCAACGGCGTCGTCCAAAACATGCCGGAGTTCCAGAAAGCTTTCGGCTGCACCGTCGGCCAACCTATGGTCCGCCGGCCCGCCTGCCACGTCTGGTAGCACGGCACCACAGGTTTAGCCCGGTCACGCGGCTTTCCCTTCGCCCGCGCGCCGATTATCATGGGCTTGTCTGGTGGATCGCGAAGAAATCCTGGTCCGGTTGCGCGAAAGGATCGTGGCTTTCGCGGCATCTCGTATATCGGGGGACGTTGCGGAGGACCTCGCGCAGGAGGTCCTGATGCTGCTGCACGAAAAATATTCCGAAGTCGAACGCCTGGAAGAACTTCTGCCCCTCTCGCTTCAGATCCTCCGCTTCAAAATGATGGCGTTGCACCGCAAAGTCGAGCGCCGCGGCGAGCGAGGCAGTGTTTCGGTAGACGAAATCCAGTTGCCCGATCTCGGCCCGGATCCGGCAACCTACGTCGAGCGGAAAGAAATGCGGCATCGCCTTAAATCCGCGATGGCCGGGCTTGGCCCGCGCTGCCGACAGTTGATGCGCCTGAAGCTCGAAGGAAGAACTTTCGCCGAGATTCAAAAGCTGATGCGCGCTGCGACGATCAATACCGTCTATACCTGGGACTTCCGTTGCCGTAAAGATCTTCTCGCCAAGCTAGGTGGAAAATGGGAGAGCGGATCGTGAAACGCGAGGAGATCGAAAAACTGCTCGGTGGATACGCTACCGGTACGCTTACCGGCTCCGAGCGAGACGCGCTATTTCAGGCGGCGCTCGAGGACCAGAATCTGTTCGACGAGCTTGCCGGCGAAACCGCGCTCAAAGAGCTGCTGGAGGATCCCGATGCCCGCGCTTTCCTGCTGCAAGCGCTCCCGGAGGAACCGGAACAGCACAACGTCCGCTGGAATGCTTGGAGATGGGCATCGGCGTGGTCGGCCGCAGCAGCCGTCGTGGTGGTGGGTGCGGTGCTCCTGCGGACTCCCGCACCGCAAGTGCCGGCTGCGAGCAATCTCGCTTCGTTGAAAACCGTGGCTCCTCGTGAGGAAAATGCAGACCAGATCGCACCGCTGCCGGCGGCGGCGCAAAAAAAGCCGGAGCTGAAGACTCGCACGGCGGCATCGGCATCCAGCGGATTGGCGCGGCCCGCTTCGCCGTCCCCGGAGAGAGTACCTAATGCAGTTCTCCCCGCCCCGTCGCCGCCGGCGGCCGCCGCTCCGCCAGTCGTCAACCAGGAGCGCGCGGAGACAGCAAAAAGCTTGCCCGCACCGATCGCGCCGGCTTCCACACCACCGAAACAGGCGGACGCCGTAACGCTCACCGTCGCGGCCGGCACTCTCAAGGAGGCTTCGTCCGAATCGAAAGCCGGCGCGCGGCAGCTCTTTTACAGCAGTCCTGAGCAGGCCACCGCCCTGGTCGAATCTCGAGAAACGCTGCAGCGGAGCAAGCTGGCCGGTGTTAGCGTGGGAACGGTCCCGGTTTTCCGCTATACTCTTGTGCGACGCCTGCCCGACGCAACCTTCGCCGAGACTGATCCATCAACCTTATTCCACGCCGGCGATGCGCTGCGAATCATCGTGGAAACCAATTCCCCCGGCTTCGTTGCGGTCTGGGAGGACGGCCGCGCGCTGGCGAACCTGCCGGTTCTCGCCCGCACAAAGTATACGATCCCATCCGAAGGCGCGATCGACTTGTACGGCCCGCCAGGCGATAGAAAACTGCTGATCGTTTTTTCCCGGCGCTCAGAAAACAGGCCCGCGGCCTTAAGCAGCGCGGTGCTGGTTGAGCAGTCAGGCGAGCACGCGACGTATGTAGCCGAACCGCACCGGGTTCCGCGCGTCTCGTTCGAGATTCCACTTAACTATCGCTAGAAATCGCGAAGCTTCACTCGGCACGCAACACTTCAAGCGGCTTTTGTCCGAGAATCCGGAAGCTGGCCATCCATCCAGCGGCATTCGCCACCAGAGCTGTCAGCACGATGCATATGAGGTTGGGAACCAGATCCAACCGGAACTCCGCGTTGAGCCAGCGCTTCAACAGGATCGCTGAAAACGCCGTCGCAAGCAGGCTGCCCATCAACCCGGCCACCGCCCCCAGCACCAGAAACTCTACCGAGAAAATCCCTGCCACGCGGCGGCGCGTGGCGCCGAGCGTCTTGAGAATGACCACTTCGCGGATGCGGCGGAATCGCGTGCCGGCCACGCTCGATGCCAAAATTACAATGCCGGCCAGAATCGCAAACATGGAGATGAACCTCACCACCATGGCGATCTGATCCACCACCTGCTGCACGATCTCGAGCACGTCTGCCACGTTCACTACCGTTACGGTCGGAAACTGATCGTACGTCGCCCGCTGCAAGGCCCCGACAGCCCGCGGCTCCACGCGCACGCTTCCGTAGTACACGATCGGCAGCCCGTCCAGCGTTCCGGCATTGAAGATGAACTCGATACGGCCGGTCATGTGAATTTCGTCGATCCGGTGAACGGCGGCCACCCGCGCCACGATCTTACGCCCGGCAGCTTCCCATTCCATGCGCGAACCCGGATGAACATGCAGGATTCGCGCTGCCTCTTCCGCGATGGAAAGGACGGGCTCCTGTGGCGGCTGTTTAGGGTTCCACCAGGCGCCCTGCACGATATCGGTATACTTCGGCATCTCCGCCGCCGACGTGATGGACCGCGCTCGCAGAAAACGACGTCCCCAGGCTTGAAGATTCAGCTTTTCAATCGGAGTGCCGTCGATCGACAAAATCTTCGCCGCAACCGTGCCCACGACTTCCGGCTCACCTTCAATCCCACGTTGCTGCTTGATCAATTTCACAATGGGATCCCGCTCTTTGGCCGTAATATCCAGCAGGAAAACATTCGGCATGCCGGGAGGTGCGCTCTTGAACATCTCGGCCATCATGCCCCGCTCGATGAGAAAAACAGTCAGCGTGAACATCACGCCGACGCCTAGCGCGACCAGTGCCGCCTGCGCGTGGTTTCCGGGCCGGTAAAGGTTTGCCACGCCGTGGCGTAACGTCGCCGGAAGCTTTCGCGGAGAGCGACGAACGAAAGTGCGAACCGCCCACAGCAGCAGCCAGGCGATTCCGGAAAGCACCGCGAGACTCACGACTAAAGCGCCAACGAACACCGCCCCGGTCCGAACCGATTCGCGCAGAGTCCCGATCTGCAGCCAGCCTGCGATTACGCCTATGCCGCACAAGATCGCGATAACGGCCCCGAGCGAGGCTCGCGAATCACGCAGCCTCTCGCGCCAGCCCGGCCGCGCCTCCTGCATGTCGCGCCGAAAAACTGCGCCCGGGCGAATGCGCCGGATACCCAGTAACGGCGGCAAGGTGAACAGCAGCGTCGTAAGTACGCCGATCGCAAGGCCCTGAATCGAAGTACTCACGTCCCAGTGCCCTTCCGGGCGGAGCTGGAAATAACGTGCGATCAGCGATGGAAAAACAGCCTCAACTCCGATGCCGAACGCGATCCCGATGACTCCACCGGCCAGGCCCAGTCCGACCGTCTGGATCAGATAAATCTGCATGATCTCCCGCGAGCGCGCGCCGATGCACTTCATGATCGCGATCGAATCCAGTTTTTGCTGTAAATGCGCTTGCATCGCGGTGGCCACGCCGAGCGCGCCGACAATCAGCGCGATCAGGCTCACCAGGCTCAGAAAAGTGGTCGCGCGATTCAGCCCCTGAGTAATCACTGGATGCGTCTGCCGGAAATCGGCGATCAGCGCGTCGGGAAAAGCCTTCTGCAACATCTTGCGGACTTCTTCGACTCCCGGAGCGCCGGCGCCCAGCTTGAACAGGTAGCGCTCCGAAGCGCGGCTGCCCGGCCCGATTAACCGCGTACGATCCAGACCTTCACGGCTGATCATCACGCGCGGCCCGACGTTCAAGCTTCCCGACATGCGGTCCGGCTCCGAAGCGACCACCCCGATAATCCGGAACTCCTGGCCGCCCAGCCGTATCGTGTCGCCGGTTGAGACCTTCAGTCGCAGCAGCAGATCGCTCGAGACGGCGACTGCATCTTCGTTGAGTTTCGCAGCCAGGGCGCCCGGCGGATCGAGCTTCACCGTGCCGTAAAACGGATAGACATGCGGATCGACGGCTTTAATCGAGACCAGCAGCGGGTTCGGCACCGTGTTCGACGACGCCATCGACAGCATCTCGGTGATCCAGGTGCGCCGCACGCCGCGCGCGGTGAGCCGATCCATGACGCCTGCCTGCGCGCCGCTCGGTAATTCGAACACTCGCAGCGAGAGATCGGCGGCCATCAGCGTGCGCGCCTGCCGCAGCAGCATTCCATAAAATGCCCGCCCGAAGCCGCGGACGCCCGTGAGCGCGCCGACTCCGATCGCCACCGCCACGACCACAAAGAGGAACTTCGTTGAAGACGCGTGAGCTTCGCGCCAAGCGATTTTGAATGCTGTCCGCCACCTGAGCCGGCTATTCATCGGTTACGATCAGGCCATCGCGCATCGTGATGCGCCGGTCGGCCTGCTCCGAAAGCTGCCGGTCGTGTGTCACCAGAACCAGCGTCGTGTCCTCCTGTCGATTGAGCGCGATCAGCAAATCCAGCACATGTCGTCCATTGGCGGTGTCCAGATTGCCGGTCGGCTCGTCCGCCAGCAGAATCGGCGGGCGAACCACGAACGCACGTGCCAGCGCTACACGCTGCTGCTCGCCGCCCGAAAGCTGTACCGGATAGTGATCGCAGCGTCCGGCCAGACCGACACGCTCGAGCAGTTCGCGCGCGCGCGCCGCTCCGTCGGTCGAGTTGCCGCAAAGCTCGAGCGGCAGCAGAACATTTTCTTCGGCCGTCAAAGTCGGAATCAAATGATATGACTGAAATACGAAGCCGATCTTCCGGCCCCGCAGCAGCGCCAGCTCGTCTTCTGCAAGACCGGTAATATCTTCTCCGTCCAGCACGATCTGCCCCGAGGTTGGCGTGTCGAGCCCTGCCAGCAGGCCCAGGAGCGTGCTTTTGCCGCTTCCCGACGGCCCCATCACCGCGGCGAACTGGCCGCGCGGGATTTCCAGATCGATGCCTTTCAGAATCTCGACGCGGTGCGTGGGAGTCGCGATGCTCTTGGTCAGGCCGCGGACCTGAATCATGGGGGAAGAATCGGGGCGCTGCAATTTTTTATTATGGCATTGAGTGAAGAGTTTCTTTGTACTTGTAACGTGCTTGCTCCTCGCCGGCTGCGGTAGCACTGAGCCGAAAGCTTCGGAGAACAAGGGCGCCGCACGCCCCGAGACTTCCGCGCCGCCGTCTGCCCCGGCAACTCCCGCCGACAGACGCCCGGTCATCGTCGCCTTCGGCGACAGCCTCACCGCGGGATTTGGCGCCGATTCGGGCAAGAGCTATCCGGATTTCCTGCAGCGGGATCTTGACGCGCACCGCCGCGCGTATCACGTCGTCAATGCCGGAATTAGCGGCGATACCAGCACCGACGGGCTCGTCCGCATCGATACCGTTACCGCCCTGAAGCCCGCTATAGTGATTCTCGAATTCGGCGGTAACGACGGCCTGCGCGGTCTACCCGTAGCAACTACCCGTGACAACCTCGAAAAAATGGTCGTCGCTCTTCAAAAGGCCGGCGCCAAAGTGGTGCTGGCGGGCATGACGCTGCCTCCGAACTACGGCCCGGATTACATCCACTCGTTCGAGGCCGTGTATCGCGATCTCGCCAAGAAGTATCGCCTGCCGCTGATCCCGTTTCTACTCGAAGGGGTCGGCGGCCGCCCGTCGCTCATGCAGCGCGATGGCATTCATCCGACCGCGGAAGGCAATCAGATCGTCGCGAACAACGTGATGCGTGTGCTCGCGCCCGTCTTGCAGTCAATACATTAGCGGCTGGAGACCTTGACGGTTTGCGGAACCGCCACCCGCTTGAGGGCAGCGGCCAGCTCATCGGGATGGAACCCGAACGGCCCCGGCTTGCTCTTATATGCAACACGCCCGTCGCGATCCACAAGATAGAGGCGGTCTGGCCAGCCGGTATAAGCCGTCTCCGTCGAGTCGTCCGGGCCGTCGACTACTGCCGGAATCTCGATTCCCAGCGTCCGCACGCACGTCGATGCCACGTCATCGCGTTCGTCGAATGTGCGGGGAGTGGCCACGGAAACGTTCTTCGCCAGCCGCCATCGATCGCTGGCATGCGCTTCCAGAATGTAGACCACGTAGAACGCCACCTGGTCTTTGTACTGCCGATAGAGCTTATTGAGCGCGGGAACCTCCCGGCGAAAAGGCGGTCAGGTGTAACTGCCGAAAATCAAGGCGACCGGCTTTTGGCCGCGGAAAGAAGCTAATTGCACGGTCTCCGCGCTGTGTAATTTGTGCAGATGGAAGTCCGGTGCAAGATCGCCTGTCTTGAGGTGCCCCGCACGGGCCAGCGTCATCAGCGGCCCGATTGGCACCACCATGAAGAGCAGACCGGGCTTTTCCGAAGTCGGCAGCTTCGACATAACTTTCACAAACTGCGCCGGCGGCAACGAGACAATTTTCCACGCAAGTGCGGCGAAGCAAAGATAAACGGTGACGAGTCCGATCGCAATCCGCCTGAACCACCGCATTTCGCGATTTAAGCATGGCGCGCGCGACCACGGCAACCGCGCCGAGTTTGCACTCGGGTGCGGGAATTTACATTCCCTAGGTTGAGTTCTGCACCTCAATTGCCGTAGAATCCCCAAGCTGGCGGCAGTCATGGTAAATTGGGTTACCAGTTTAAACGGGAGTACCCCACGATGAAGGTGTCCACCGCAGTCCTGGTGTTGTCATTCGTCACGGTTCTTGAGGCTAATGATGCCCTCGATAAGGCGCGGCAGCTCGAAAAATCGGGCGATGCTGCTGGGGCGCGCGCGGCACTGGCCACCGCTGTCCAACAGGCTCCCAATGACGTGGACGTTTTGTCGGAGTACGCCGATTTTCTCGACCGGTACGGCGATCCGGACGCGCGCGGAGCCTATGCCAAGCTTTACACGGTACTCGAGAAATCAAATGACTCCGCCAGCCGGGCGAAGCAAGCCGCCGCGGCGCGCCAGTTGACGCTGCTCGATCTCGTAGCCGGAGACCGGCCCGCCGCCGCGCAACATCTGGAAGCATACCGCGCAGCCGGAGGTAGCCAGTGGCCAAATTCTCCCCAGTGGAAAACATCGGGTGAGGCCAAGCAGACGATCAACATCCCAGGCCCGCTGCATTCGTTCAGCCGCATGGCGGCCATAGCAAGTGACATCAGCGTGGATGATGTGCTGCCCGCGCTGGCGCGCAATGTAGTGACCAACGGTTACCAGGCCTCGCATAGCAACGAATCACTGGAGCAGACCGAATATTTGAAACTGCTACACCGCTATATTTCGCAGGCTCGCGAGCTCGAAAAATTGGCTGGAGCGGAGAAGGTCATCAAAGTGGAGACCTGCGATTCCTCGAACGCGGGTGAATTGCTGCGTATTGTGGGCTATCGCATGCGCGGCGGCTGCGGCAGTGAAGTCGTGCTCGAGACCGTCAATGCGACTCGCGCGTTCCTTACCACGGACTCCGGCTTTCCGCTGGCCGAGCTCGAACAGGCGCTGCGCACCAACCGCCCGTTTGTCTATGACTTCCATCCGACCCCGGTTACGGTGCTCTACGGCGCGGATTACTGGCTGTCCGCAAAAGAAAAGGAAAGCGGCGATTTTCTGGATGCCTTCCTCGGCGATCCCTCGCTTTGCCGCCTGTATTTGGGGCTCTCTAAAATTGACCGGCAGACCGCCGACGAGCTGCGCAAAGCAATCGCTCTTCCGCGCCTCAAGGCCTATGCTCATGTGCTCGACTTTTTCGGCGGCATGTTCGAGGTCCGTAACGGTAAGGCCGTCGCGCCAGGCGGCGCCCGTTCCGAGGCAGCTTGGGCGGACCTTGTGGGTGTATCGCCCGATCAGGGCGCAGCGTTTTTCGACAAGCTGATCGCTAAGGACGACGGCTGGCTGGCCAGCCTGTTTGACGCCCTCGCACGGATCAGTGGCCCGGTCAAGGAATACCTGACCGACCCCGCTCGCATGAAGCGCTTTTACATGGCGGTGCGCGGACGGGTCACCAGTCCCGGTCCCGCACGGCCCGTGTTCCGCTCGAATGCCGATATGATGCTGCTCACGACGCGGCTGCGTGTGGACGCCGGCGGGCACGCAATCATTCCCGGCAACATTGAAGTCTGGAAGAACCTGTTCGTCACCCATCCCCACGGCAAATACGACGGCAAGCTGACCAAGTCCGCCGCCGGCTGGAAAGATCCGGATGACGTCATCGAAGCTTTGTTCGCTCTGTGCCGCAAATCGGTCGAAAATGAGCCGCTCAGAATCTTCATGACCATCAGCGACCTCGACCGCTTCCGCGAAAAGCCGTTTGAACCGGCGACCGTCGAGCGGCTGGCTCGCGACTATCACCTTTACGGCGCACAGTACGCCATTTTTAACGACGCACCCACAGTCAGCGACAAGACCGTTCTCCAGTTCCTCGATACGGCTGAAGGCATCAGCCGGATGAAAGACCAGCTGCTGCGCGCCGATACGGCCGGAACGATGCAAGCGCTGGTCGGACTGTGGCAGATTTTCTGCCGCCAGGGCAGTATCGCTCCCAATCAGGCAGACGCGGTGCTCGCCGGTCTGCTGGCTCCGTTCTCACAGGTTCACCGCGACCGGGACGTTTTCGATGCCGGCAAAAACGGCGTGACCCTGATCCTGAAAACCGGCGGCGCAGTCGATCTGTCCGCTCCCCAGGACCGTTTGCTCGACCTGCTGGCAGGAGCGGCCAATCCCAGCGATTCAGACGCACATGCACAGATGGTCCAGGAGATGAGCCGCGTGCTGGAAGCGCAGCGGATTGTCTCGCTCAATACTCTGTTCCAGCTGGATGATCACCTGGAAAGCCTCTCGCATGGCGGCAAGCTCGATGTCGCTCTAATCAATAGACTCGCCTCACGCGTTTCCGATATTCAGCTTCCCCGCTCTTCTCTGACCGCCGTCGAGAAGAACTCATTCGCATTCGGCTATTGGACTGAGAAGCACGTGGAGGGGGAACGAAAGCTGAACCTCCGCGCAGCCGTTGAGCGTGCCGGCAGCGACGCCGAGAAGCTGAAGGATGTTCGCAGCGCTCTTGCACCGTTCCTGCGCGATACCCTGGTGGCCTATGTTTACGCGCATTATGCGCCGCCCGGTGCACAGGTTCTTTATACCAACCCGCTGTTCGTCCGCAGCCACGATTTCATTGGGGTCCAGGGAGCCAACCATACCTGGAAGTCCACCGAGATGTTCGGCACCGGCTGGCCATCGAACGGTGGAGGCCGTCTGGTCGGATCGCTCGCGGGCCTGCCTTACGCGCTGGCTGAGGCCGAGCAAAACTTCATGGTCCCCACCCAGACTCAGGCCCTGATCTGGACCGATCTGGTGCCGCAAATGATCTTGAGCGCAAAAATTCCACGCTGGTGGAATGTTACATCCGCGCAGGAGCACTGGGTCGGGCTGCAGATGCGTCTGGGGCGGCTCTTGATGGCCGAATCCGCCATTGATCCCGCCGTGCGCCGCCAGGTCGTGGACGCCCTCGGATCGCAGGCTGCACCCGCGCGTGCCATGGCGGTCGAGAGCCTGCTTGAAGCCGGGGAAGTTAAGACGGCATTGGACCATGTGACCCCCTCCGAACTGTTCCAGCTCGCTTGCGAGATGGGCCCCCGTCAGAAGAATGTCGATGGGCCCGTAATCGCCGATATCCGCCAGTTGCGCGCCGCGCATGCGGCCGATGTCACCGACCAGGCGATTTCGCGCGCTTTCGGCACGCCCAAGCCTACCCTGACGACTTCCTATCGTCCGGAGTTGCTGAAGCTCCGGACCTTCCCCACCCTGATGGGTTACTCGAGCCGCGTACTCGCCGAGAGTTGGGAGTCCAACACGCTCTACTGGGCGGCTCTCGCCGACGAGCTTCATGATTCGCCCTCGCAGCTCAACGTGCTGATCCCCGAGTGGACGCAGAAAGTGGTGGAGCACATCTTTGCTTCGCATCTCGAAGATTGGCCCGCTCTGCTGCGCTCCTTGCGGCTGGTAGGAGACGACATCCGGGCCAAGTCCAGGCTGCAAGCTGCGGGTGAGCAGAAAGCCGCCTTGCAGTGATCTTCAGGAGAATGGTGTGAAAAATCCATCGAGGAAAATCATCATAGCCTTATCGGTTTTATTGGGGGCGGGGGCGTTCTGGGCTTTGGCGCAGGAGGTGAAAAATCCTGTATTTCGTACCAAGGTCGATCTGGTTGTCCTCAGCTTCACCGTGACGGACAACAAAGGCCACTACATCAACGGGCTCAAGCCGTCGGATTTCCGAATTCTCGAAGACGGCATCCAGGAAAGAATCTCCACTTTCGCGGAAGGAACCAAGCCGCCTGTGCAGGTTGCGGAAGACGGCAGCGTCCGCCCTTTAATTGACTCCTCGAGCGGCGAATCCTCCAAGCCGGGCATCGATCCGCGCTCCGACGCCTTCGTCGGAA
Source organism: Bryobacteraceae bacterium (assembly GCA_035280425.1). GTDB lineage: Bacteria > Acidobacteriota > Terriglobia > Bryobacterales > Bryobacteraceae > QHXW01. Next base: position 26,877 of record DATEFW010000004.1, read on the forward strand.
CCAACGTCTTCATTCTTTTTGACACCAGCAATTTCATGTACCGCGGCTTCGTCTACGCCGAGGATGCCATTGCTGACTTCGTCCGAGGCCTGGATCGCGCCGATTCGGTGGCGGTCTACTCCTTCAGCCGCAACCTTTCCCGCGCTTCGATGCTCACGCGGGACCGCGGTGACGCCATTTTCGGGCTGCGCAAAGCTGTTGCCGGCGATGATACCGCGCTCTATAACGCGCTGCTGCTCACGCTGCGCGATGCCGCCAAGGTTCCCGGACGAAAGGTCGTGATCGTGTTCTCGAACGGCCCGGACAATGCCAGCATGGTCGCTCCCGACGATGTGCGCGCCGTCGCGGAAGACGAAGGTATCCCGATTTACGTTATTTCGACCAATGAAGTAAACAAAGATCCGATCTCGAGCAGCGTGTTCCGCCGCATCACCACCCGAACGGGCGGCAAGGCGTACTGGGCGAAAACCTGGCAGAAACAGGTGGAAGCTTTCGAATCCATTCGCGAGGATCTTGGCAACAGTTACACCGTCACCTACTACCCGGCGGCGAATCCCAACGAGGGCTTTCGCAAGATCGCCGTCGAAATCGTTTCCGACGTGGGCAGGAAATACCGCGTGCGTTCGCGTCCCGGTTACCGTCCGCGTCTTTAAAACTCACGTCAGCTCTTCGCGGGTCAGTGCGCCTCGAGTGGAAAAACTCCGCTCCGCGTCGTCCAGACCGTGTGTCCACGGTTGTCGTAAATGCTTAGATTCGGTTGGCCCGATTTGTCGAATCCCAGCACCGCGCGCCTGTTTCCTTCTGCGTCTACCAGAACAAAACTTCCAGCTTTGATCTCTGCTGCGGCCGCTGCCGGCTGAGCGCTCAGGCGGCTGGAAACCATTCCCCCGCCCGCACCCAGCACAAAGGCCGTAAACACTCCCGCAATAAACCGCATTCGACTCATTCGAGATTCCTCCTCGAACGATATGTCGCCGTCCGGCTTTTCCTTTCACGTCGCGGTCTATTTTCGTCCGGTGATCAATCTGGCGCCGCGGTTGCGCGTGAAGTAGTTATAGGCCCACTCGGTCATGACCAGCAGGCGATTGTCGAACTCGATCAGATACATCAGGTGAACAAACAGCCACGCCAGCCAGGCCATCATTCCATGAATGTGAATTCGTCCGAAATCCGCCACTGCCGCAGCACGGCCGATAGTCGCCAGGCTTCCTTTGTCGAAATAGTGAAAAGGCCGCGTTGTCCCACCGCGAATGCGCCGCCTGATCAGCTCGGCAGCATACCGGCCCTGCTGGATCGCCACCGGCGCGACACCAGGCAACGGTTTCCCGCCCTGGTGACCGAAATTCGCCAGATCTCCGATCACCAGAATCTCCGGGTGCCCCGCGATGCTCAGGTCCGGCTCGACGATTACCCGGCCTGCGCGGTCGAGCCGGGCTCCAGCGCACTCGGCCAGCACGCGGCCCAGCGGCGATGCCGCTACTCCCGCCGCCCACAGCATGGTTCTGGCGGGAATGCGCTGCGCCTCGCTTCCTCGCCTCACCATCACGCCCTCTGCGTCGATAGCCGTGACAACCGTTCCGGTCATGGTGCGCACTCCGAGGCCGATCAATGATTTCTCCGCCGCCATCGAAAGATCGGCTGGATATGGCGGCAGCACGCGGTCCGTGCCCTCCACCAGCAAAATGCGCGCTTCCGCCGGATTGATGTGGCGGAAATCGTTACGCAGAGTGTCGTTGGCAATCTCGCCCAGCGCGCCGGCCAGTTCCACACCCGTCGGACCGGCTCCTACCACCACAAAAGTCAGCCATGCCCGCCGCGCATCCTCATCCGTTTCGCGCTCGGCGTTCTCAAACGCCGCTAAAATCCGGCTCCGGATCTCGGTCGCATCCTCTATGGTCTTCAGTGCCGGCGCAAATTGCTCCCATTCGTCGTGCCCGAAATAGTGGTGGCTTGCGCCCGTTGCCACGATCAACGTGTCGTAATTCACCTCGCCGTCCCGCAGGATCAGGCGCCGGCCTGCCGCATCGATATCCGTCACTTCCCCCAATAGCACTTCTGCGTTCTTCTGGCGGCGCAGGACATACCGCAGTGGCGACGCGATTTCGCCGGGCGATAAACCTCCCGTCGCCACCTGGTAAAGAAGCGGCTGGAACAAGTGGAAATTGCGGCGGTCGATCAGCGTAACCGCGACAGGCGCGCGCTTGAGCGCTTGCGCCGCGTATAACCCGCCGAAACCCCCGCCCACGATCACTACGCGATGTGTCGTAGCCTGCGGCATCTAATGGTGGCCCGTCCGGGCCTGGGCCAGGCTGACTTGCCGCAGCAGCATGAATTCGTACAGATTTTCCGAGGTCAGCATGCCCATCAGCCGGTTGTCATCCATCACCAGCGCGGCGCTGCCCGGCCTGGAGAGCTGCGCCATCGCTTGCGCCAACTCCATGTCCGGAGGCAGGCGGACGAAATTGCGATCCATCGCTCCCGCGACGTAGGCATCCGGGCCGTCGCGCATCATCGCGCGGATCAATGCTGAGCGGCTCAGCAGCCCGATTACCTCATCGCCGTGCATCACCGGAAAATCCTGCTGGGACGTCGCCAGCAGCAGATCGCCGGCTTCGCGAATTGTGTTTCCGTGGGAAAGCGTTCGAAAATCGGTGATCATCGCGGCGCGCACCGGAAATCCGCTGGTGAGCGATCGCCCCCGTGCCGCCGCGCCTTCCTGTGCCGCGCCCAGATAAACGAATAGCGCCACAAACAGCAAAAGAAAATTCGACCAGAGCAGACCGGCCAGTCCCATCAGCACGGCCAGAAAACGCCCGGCGCTCGCCGCGATCTCCGTAGCCTCGTCCTCGCTCTTGCGCAGCGCGATGAGCGATCGCAGAATTCGTCCGCCGTCCATGGGATATGCCGGAAGCAAATTGAACACCCCGAGCAGCAGATTCCCCACAGCGATACGCTCGATCAGATTGGCGTCGGTAGGCACGCGCAGCGTCTCGACCGGCAAAAAATTCCGCTGGCTCGCCAGCAGGCCGATTCCCAATAGCAGATTGACCAGCGGTCCCGCGATCGAGATCAGCAGTTCCTGGCGGGCCGCCGGTTGCTTCTCCAGCCGCGACACTCCGCCGATCGGATACATCACAATTTCGGTCGTACGCACGCCGTGCCAGCGCGCCACCAGCGCGTGCCCGATTTCGTGCAGCAGCACCGAAGCGAACAGCGCCGCGATGTATAACGCCGTCGTTAGCCCGCTCTGTTTTCCCCCTACGCCGATGAACACCAGGAACACCAGCAAGAGCAGGAAAGTAAAATGCAGCCGGATCGGGATTCCAAAAATTCGGATCCGCCCTATCGATCCGTGAGCAGGCTGGCCTTTCGGCTTCTGATCGGGTTCCGGTGCCGTCTCGGCCATCGCGATTCCTTTTTACCGCATTCGAGGCCGCTTGGGCGTAAAGCTCGCATGCCCTTGTACGGCGCCGTCCGTTTTCCCCGCACGCCGGTGCTTGAAAACTCCCGATGCGCGTTCCGAGCGCTCCACCGCGGCCCGGTACCGGAGTTTGACACAACCTCGCACGCGGTGAAATCCTGAGGAGGATAACTGGCGCTTTTCATCCATCATGAAAATGCAGTCCAACGCCTCTTTTTTCGAAGCCGTGCGCGGCGCCGCAACCTCGCTGCGCTCGAGCAAGCTCCGCAGCTTTCTGACGCTGCTCGGCATTATCCTGGCCACCACCACCCTGATCGCCGTCATGAGCGTCATCAATGGCATGAATCGCTACATCGCCGAAAATGTTTCCGACATGGGCGCCGACGGTTTCCGCGTCCGCCGCATGGCCATGATCGGGCAGTTCGATCCCAAAAAATACCTCGAGATGCAGCGGCGCAATCCGCAATTGACCCGCGAAGAATTCGATTTCCTGAAGGGCCAGGCTACTCTGATTCAGGATATCGGAATGGAGACCGAGCGCCAGGTCAAGGTGCAGCACGGTTCCGAGCAGGTGGATGGCGTCGAGTTGGATGGCGTCACTGCGAACATGGCCACACTTTCCAACATCCAGATGACTTTGGGCCGCTTTTTGAGCGACAGCGAGGATCAGCGCCGCCAGCAGGTGGCCTTCGTCGGCAACGACATCAAGCAGCGTTTTTTTCCGAGCGTCAACCCGCTGGGCAAGACTCTGCTCATCGAAGGGCGCCCGTTTGACATCGTGGGCGTCGCCAAACCCAAGGGCAGCGTGTTCGGCAACTCGCTCGACAATTTCGTCATGGTCCCGGCAGAAACGTACTTCAAGATTTACGGAGCCCGCCAGGGCATCGGCTATCGCGCCCGCGCGCTCGACCCGGCCTACATCTTCCGTGCCCAGGACGAAGTCCGCATGCTGCTGCGCTCCTTCCGACATCTGCGTCCGAACCAGGACGATACGTTCGCCATCGTCTCCTCCGATTCCCTGGTCTCCGCCTGGGACCGCATCACCGGCTCGATCGCCGCTACTGCGATAGCGATCGTCTCGGTCTTTATGGTCGTCGGCGGTGTTGTGGTCATGAATATCATGCTTGCCGTCGTTACGGAACGCACCCACGAAATCGGTATCCGCAAAGCCATCGGCGCGCGCCGCCGTGATATCCTGCGGCAGTTCCTGGTCGAGTCTGCGATGCTCTCGGCTGCCGGCGGTGTCATCGGCGTTTTCTTTGCCTGGTTGGTGGCGTTCCTCGTCCGCAGCGCGACGCCCGTGCCTATGGCCGTGCCCATTTCCGCCGTCATCATCAGCGTTATGCTCTCTGCCAGTGTCGGCCTGTTCTTCGGCATCTATCCCGCGCAACGCGCCGCGCGCCTCGACCCCATCGAAGCATTGAGGGATGAAAAATGACCCGCGCGACCCTCACGTCCGGCATCGGCATGGCGCTCGATACCATCCGCGGCCATAAGCTCCGCGCATTTCTTACCGTGCTCGGCGTCATCATCGGCACTGGCGCGGTGATCGGCGTGGGCTCGATTCTCGCCGGCCTCGATGGCGCCATAACCAATATCCTGCGCAGTTTCGGCCCCACTACGCTGGTTGTTTTCAAATTTAAAATCGGCGTCCGCGCCGGCGATCTCACGCCCGAAGAGATGCGCCGCAAGCCGCTCACCTACGATAATGCCAAGGCCATCGCCGAGCGCTGTCCTTCCGTTCGCCACGTCAGCCCGTATCTGTTTTCCGACTGGCACATGCTTCACCGCGCCCGCTATAAAGGCAACGACATTTACCGCGTCGATCTCGGCGGCACCGAAGAAGCCTATGCCGCCGGCGGCACCGTCATGAAGTTCGGACGCTTCTTTACGGACATGGAGAGCCGCCATCACATGCCCGTCGTGGTGATCGGCGAAGACGTGCAAAAAGCCTTTTTCGCGAACGAAGATCCGGTAGGCAAGTGGATCGACGTGGACGGCCACGAGTTCGAAGTCATCGGATCGATGGAACGCCCGGCCGCAGCGTTCCCTGGTAGCGAAGACCTGCGCATTCTGTTTCCCTATTTCACGATGCAGAAGCTGTTTCCCAACGCTCGCGAGAACATGCTGATCGTCATCGCTTATCCCGGTATGATGGCGCAGGCCGAAGACGAAGTCCGCACCGTCATGCGCATCGAGCGCAAGGTGCCCACTAATCAGCCCGATAATTTTTCTATTTCCACCTCCGAGCAGATGGTCGAAGATTTTCATAAAGTCACCGCCATGGTTGCGCTCGTCGTCGTGGTGCTGAGCTCCATCGGTCTTTTGGTCGGCGGCATCGGCGTCATGAACATCATGCTCGTCTCGGTCACCGAGCGCACCCGCGAGATCGGTATCCGCAAGGCCATCGGCGCGCGGCGCAGCGATATCGTCCTGCAATTCCTGACCGAGGCCGTCGTGCTCACCGCGCTCGGCGGCATGCTCGGCATGTTCTTCGGCTGGCTGGTCTCGCTCCTTTCTCGCCTGGTCTTTCCGAGTCTTCCCACTGCAGTTCCGATGTGGGCCGCCATTCTGGGTGTCGCGGTCTCGGTCGGGGTCGGCCTGTTCTTCGGCATCTGGCCGGCTACGCGCGCCGCCCGTCTCGATCCCGTCGTGGCGCTGCGATATGAATAATGCCCGGTGTGTTCTTCCGCTTTTACGCGGAATTGAATGACCTGCTCGCGCCTGACCGCCGCTTCACCACCTTCGAGCACCGCTCGAACAGCCAGTCCACCGTCAAGGACGCCATCGAGTCGCTGGGCGTCCCCCATACCGAAGTCGATCTGATACTGGTCAACGGCGCTTCCGTTGATTTCTCGTATCGTCTCCAGTCCGGCGACCGCGTCAGCGTCTATCCCGTTTTCGAATCCTTCGACATCGCTTCAATCGCCCGCGTTCGTCCCGAGCCTTTGCGCGAGACGCGCTTCATTCTGGACACCCACCTCGGCCGCCTCGCGGCTTACTTGCGTATGCTGGGCTTCGACACCCTCTACCGCAACGATTATGCCGACAACGACCTGGCTCGTCTCTCGCACGACCAGCATCGGATTCTTCTGACCCGCGATCGCGGCCTGCTCAAGCGCTCCGCCGTCACCCATGGCCACCTGATGCGTGAAACCAATCCCCGCCGCCAGCTTGCTGAAGTCGTCCACCGCTTCGATCTCGCCCGTTCGCTCGCTGCATTCCAGCGCTGCCTGCGCTGCAACACGGTTCTCGAAGCCGTGAACAAGGCCGAAATCGCCGCCAGCCTGCCGCCCCGGGCCCGCGAGTCGTATAACGAATTCCTCACCTGCCCCACCTGCCGCCGGGTCTATTGGAAAGGCTCGCACTTCGAGCGCATGCGTAAACTGATCGACGAAATCCGGGCTCAACAAACCGCTCCACGTGCGCCATGAACCGCACAAACCTAATGTTTTCTGCTAGTTACGGACCAGCTGCAGCCTTCAGTCAAAACTCATGTTACCCCCACTATTCGTGACGTATTTGTTACGCCTGCGTCTATCCCCAGTGGGTGGAAGAAGATCGAGATAAACTCGGGGATTATGATCGAAGACGCGGCCGGCGCCGTGCGCGCTCGGGCTGTATCGAAGGTGGATGAATCCGCCGTAATTCGTGCCGTACAGCGCGGAGATCAGGATGCCTTTGAGCAGCTTGTTCACGCCTACGATCAAAGTGTGTTACGGCTGGCTATGAACTTGCTTCGATCGCCGGAGGACGCGAGAGATGTCTATCAGGAAGCCTTTTTACGAGTTTATCGCAATATTCATACGTTCCGTTTCGATTGCAGTTTTCATACCTGGCTTTATCGAATTGTGACGAACATCTGTCTGGACCATTTGCGCAAAAGGAAAGTGCGGCGGGAAGAATCCGCCGTCGTCGACACCGCCGACGGCCCGATCGATCGCATGGAGACCTTCGAGCAGGAAGGGCCCCATGCCGATCCCGAGCGCCGTCTGTGGAACCAGCAACTCGGCAACCGGATCGGCGCCGCCCTGGCCGACTTGAGTCCCCGCGAACGCATGGTGTTTGAGCTGCGCCATTACCAGGGAATGCGGCTCCGCGCCATCGGCGACGTGCTCGGCACCAGCGAAGAGGCGGCGAAGAACTGCCTGTTTCGCGCCACCCAGAAAATGCGCACGGTCCTAGGAGATTTAGTATGACTTGCGATGCAGTAACCAAAGCCGTACCGCTTTACTACTACGGGGAACTGGCTCCCGGTGTCGAAGAGGCGGTCGAAGAGCATCTCGGCCAGTGCGCCACCTGCCGCGAGGAGCTCGAACGCCAGCGCGCCATGGCCGAAGCCCTGGACCGCTACGAAACGCCTTTGCCCACCGGTCTGGTTGCCGAGTGCCGCCATGAACTCGCCCGCGCCATCTACCGCGAGGAAGCCCCGCCCGTAAGGCGCAACGCGTCCGATCCCTGGGGCCTCTTCCGCGAGGCGTTCCATTCCATGTGGGGAGGCGGCATCCGCTTCCGCCAGCCGGCCGGAGCGGTGGCGCTGCTGGCCATCGGTTTCTTGGCCGCGCGCTTCACCACATTCTGGCCGGCCAATACCCCCACCCACCTCGCCTCCGCTTTCACTCCCGATGCCGTCGTTTCCTCCATTCGCTCCGTGCAGCCCGATGACAGCGGCCGCATCCAGATCGCCCTCGATGAAACGCACCGCCGCATCGTGTCCGGCCGCGTCGACGATCAGAACATCCGCCGCCTGCTGCTTGCCGCCACCCGCGAGCAGGATAATCCCGGCGTGCGCGTAGAATCCGTCGAGCTGCTTAAAGACCATGGCGGTTCCGAGGAAATCCGCCGCGCCCTGCTCGAAGCCGTCACCCGCGATTCCAATCCCGGCGTGCGGTTGAAAGCCCTGGAGGGTTTGAAGCGCTTTGCCGCGGATCCTGAAGTGCGCTCGACGCTCGCCCAGGTGCTGCTCAAAGACCAGAACCCCGGCGTCCGTATCCAGGTCATCGACCTGCTGATCGCCAATCAGGACGCCACCACCGTTCGCGTCCTGCAAACCCTGATCGGCAAGGAAGATAACAATTACGTGCGCATGCGCTGCCAGAATGCGCTCCGCGAAATGAACGCCTCGGTCGGGACCTTCTGATGATGGCGTATAACCCAGCTCGCCTCGGATTGATTCTCGTAGCCACAACCGCTATGGCAGGCGAGTTGCGCCGCGATGGGCCGTTCTGGGTCGAGGTGGAAAAAGGTTCGGAAGCCGTCGCTCCGCACTCTACCGTGCGCGTCACAGCCATCGGAGGCGTCACCATCAAGGGCACAGCCTCCAGTACCCTCGCCTACGTGCTGACCAAGCGTGTCAAAGCCAGGAACGAAGCGCAGGCCCGGCGGCTGCTGCGCGGTTTCGGCGCACACATCTCGCGCCGCGGCAGCTATACCTACCTGGTTACCCGAAGCGCATACGGCATGGCGGATCTCGATGTGACTGCGCCGCGCAATCTGAGCCAGATTCTGGTCGAAACACGCGGCGGCGCGGTCGACGCCTCGCAGTTTGACGGCGTCGTGAAAGTCGAGACCGGCGGCGGGCTGGTCGCGCTCGATCAGATCTCGGGCGACGTCGTGGCCAAAACGGCGGGTGGCGATATCACCCTTGGCAAACTTGGCGGCGAGGCGCGCTGCATTTCCGGCGGCGGCACGATCCGCGCCGATAGCATCCGTGGCGAAGCCTTCTTTGAAACCGCGGCGGGCGACATCACCGTGCAGGAGGTCAATGGCCCCGTCCGCTGCTCGACCAATGGCGGCGCCATTCGCATCGTGCAGGCGGGCGACGTGGTCATTGCCGATACCGGAGGCGGCCCGATCGACGTTGGACATGCCAAGGGAATGGTGACGGCGAAGAACTCCGGCGGGCCGATCCAGGTTCATTCCTCTTCGGGCGCCGCGTGCGAAACCGCCGGGGGCGCCATCCGGCTCACCAGTGACGGCGGCAGCCTCAAAGCTTCTACGGCCGTGGGCAGCATAATCGCCCGCTTTCAATCCCAGCCCGCCGCCGATTCGTTCCTGAGCACCGGCGCCGGTGACATTACGTTGTGGGTTCCGTCCAATTTGAAAGTGACGGTTCGCGCCCAAAATGCAACCTATGGAGGCCCGCGCAAGATCGTCTCCGATTTCCCGGCGATCGTGATTCGCTCTCAGGGCGCGTTTACGACTGCCGAAGGAAAGATCAACGGCGGAGGGCCGCTGGTCAGAATCGCCGGTTCGGGCGGCATGATCTACATCCGGCGGGAGGAAAAGTAGTCAAGGTGGCGTTAACACACCAGAGGATTTCGGTATGAAAACGGTATTTCTTTCAGGGTTGTGTCTTACAGGAATGATGACTTCGGCGCTCGTCGCCCAGAATTTTGCCCCGGCGCCTTCCCGTGCCCGCGCTGCCACGCGCCGGGTCGCTATTCAGCACGGATCGAGCTACCTGGGCGTCGGCGTTGTCGAAATCGACGCCGATCGCGCCAAGGCTCTCCGCCTCAAAGACGACTATGGCGTTGAGGTCAAATGCGTCGACGCCGAGAGTCCCGCCGCGAAAGCCGGCCTCAAAGAAGGCGACGTGGTGCTCGAATACAACGGCCAGCGCGTCGAGGGTGGTGAGCAGTTCATGCGCCTGGTTCGCGAAACGCCTCCCGGCCATACCGCCACATTGCTGATTTCCCGCAATGGCGCGACCCAAACCCTCACTGCCAGCATCGGCCAGCGCCATTCCGGCACGATGGCATTTGAGTTCGACGATGATTCCTTCGCTATGGCTATGCCGGCGACGCCGCCTATGCCAGCCATGCCGCCCATGCCCGCCGTGCGCATACCGGACTTCCCGCGCGCATTTATGACCTGGCGCAGCCCTACCCTAGGCATTGAGAGCGAATCGCTCAACCCGCAGCTGGCAGAGTTTTTTGGTGTGAAGGAAGGCGTGCTGGTCCGCTCGGTCATGCGCGATTCCACTGCCGAGAAAGCCGGCTTCAAAGCCGGCGACGTGATCGTCAAAGTGGACGGCGAAAAAGTTTCAACCCCCAAGGAAATCTCCAGCATCCTGCAATCCTCCCGCTCCAAGAAAACCTTGCCGGTAACCGTGGTGCGCCATCAAAAGGAAGTCGTGCTTACCGTATCGCTTGAAGAAAGCTCTCGCTGGCCGGCATACGCAACGGGTGAAATGCTGTAAACCGGATCGGGCTGTTCCGAGTTCACCAGAAATTTCACGCTCGAGGCGCTGGCGACCAAATACCGCCGCGCGTTATTTTTTTCCGCCGTGTTCTTTGACTGCCTTCTGAATTCCCGGTACGGCCGCTTGCAGATCCTGCGCGCTCATGACCGGCCGGAAAGATACGTTGGCGTTGAACGCCAGAAACCAGGGCTCCGCGATCGCCGGAATCTGCGACGCGTCCTTCATATCGAACACGATCGAGCATGAACGCTGGCCGTTGTCGTCGGCAAAGAAGTAGGCGGCCTCCGGCTTGAGATCCGCAACGATTTTTTCGACCGTCGATCCAAGCGTTCCTGCCTTGGCGGCGGCGTTGCCGGTCTCAACGGGAATCGAAACTCTCAGTAACATGCGCATGTATTTTTCGCTCTCCTAACCAGGATTTGTGATTTGCGTCCCGGAAGGAGTCCAATATACACCAGCGGGTTACGACCGCCCCACCACTAGCACCACAAACGATCCGGGTTTTACGCTGCGCCGCGGCCGCTTTCCCGGCTCAGGGTGCGGGTCCTCCTCGAATTCCGCCGCCGGCAGGAAAATCTTCCTGGTCTTCGAATCGAACGCCATGGTCTTGGCGCTCGTCTGGGTCTTGACGGCGCCCGCATCTTCGTATTCGTTCGCGGATTTCTCATGGTAAATGCTCAGCGTTCCGTCTCCGCACGAAAAGAAGACCAGGCGCGCTGCCGGATCGAACGCCGCATAGTCCACACCTGCGCCGATCGGAAAGCTGTTGATCACCTTCCCGGTCGCCGCGTCCATCACCACCATCTTCGGCTCCTTGCGGCAGCCGATGAATAAGCGGTTGGTCTTCGGATCATAGGCCAGCCCGGTCGGAGTCTCCGCCGCGCCGATGGGAAACCGCTTTTTCACCTCGAGCGATTTCGGATCGAACACCACCACCTCCGCGGTGTCCTCGCTGTTGACGTAAATCAGCCCATCTTTTCCGATCACCGCCTGTTCGCCATCGCCCTGCGCCTTCACCGTTCCCACGACTTCGCCGCTCGAGCCGTCAATGGCGCTGATGTCGTGCGAGCCGTGATTATTAGTGAACACGCGCTTGGTCGCCGCATCGTAATAGATGCCGTCCGGCCCCTTGCCTACGTCGATTTTCTTGATGAGCTGCAACGTCGCCGGATCGAACATCGAAACCTTGTTTTCCCGTCCGTTGCTGGTGAACCCGTGGTGGAACTCCGTGGCGATCGCAATCCCGTGCACTCCCGGCGTATCCGCGATAACGCCCACGCTCTTTCCGCTATCCGCATCGAGAACATCCACCTGCGTCCCGTGAGAAAGATAAATGCGGCGCGCCGCGCTGTCGATAGTTGTGTAATCGAACCCGCCGGTTCCGCCTACCGGGTAACGGCCTTCCAATTTGTAGTGGGTCGCTGCTGCCACCAGCATTGCGGCAGCAAAAAGACAAATGCTCGTCGTTTTCCGCATCGCTTCCCTCCCCTGTCCATCTTCAGGCGTTGGAATTCACGAAATGGTTACTTCCTCCCCGTATTCTTTCACTGCTGCCCGCGCCGCATGATGCGGAAAAGTATATCGCCGCCCTGTTGCAGCCGTGTGAGTGATTCACGCGGCACGACCCCGGAAGTTATAAGATGAACATCCCGGTCTCATGCCCTGTCAAATCGAAACGAACCTCGAACACAACGGCCTTCATATCGCGCGATTCGAAAACGAGCTGGTCTCCGTCGATGTCCTGCCCCAGCTTGGCGCCAAGATTTACAGCTTTGTGCACAAAGCCTCCGGTGTGAACTTGCTATGGCACAATCCGCGTCTTGCGCCCGCTCCGGTACACTACGGAGCGAAGTTCGACGACAATTGGTCCGGCGGATGGGATGAGCTGGTGCCCAACGATAACCCGTGTCCGTTTCCGAACGGCGATGTGCTGCCGGATCACGGGGAAGTGTGGTCGCAGGCAACCGCGTGGCAGATCGTCAAACAGTCGGAGGACGCTGTGGCGGTCCGCTTTGTCAGCTATGGCCGCGTGTTGCCTACCCGCTTCGAAAAGGAACTCTCGCTCCGCTCCGGCGAGTCCATGTTGCGGGTACGATACACCTACGAAAATCAGGGCCCCAAGCCGGTGCACTTTGTCTGGAATGTCCACCCGGCGCTGGCGATTTCCGCAGCCACCCGGCTCGACGTTCCCGCGCATGACGCGCTCGTCGCGGAATGGATGAACGACCAGTTCGAACCCCTGCGCCGTTATCAATGGCCGTACGCCATTGATCGCGCGGGCGAGCAAATTGACATGCGTGTTGTGCCGCCCGCGTCTGCTGCCGTCGCCGACGCGCACTATTTCCTCAATGTCCGGGAGGGGTGGTACGCGGTCACAGACACGGAAAAACGTGTGGGCTTCGGGCTCGTGTTCCCCACCTCCGTCTTCCCTCACGTGTGGCTGTTCCGGACAGCCGGCGGCTGGCGCGGGCTGAACACCCTGATACTCGAGGCCTCGAATGGCTGTTCGAGCAATTTGTGGAAAGGGGTCGAGACCGGCCAGTGCGGTGTTCTCGCGCCCGGCGAATCCGTGCATGCAGACGTGTTTGCCGTCGCCTATGCGGGATGCACCGGCGTGGAACGCATCCACCCGGACGGCCGCATCGTGCCGCGCCAAAATCAATCGTGATTCAGGCTGTCGCTTGGCAGCCGCGGCCTCCGGGCGACAACCTCCGCCACGCCTCGATGGTGCGCCGCGTCGTTCGGCTTGCCCTCATAGTGATGCAGAATCTCTAAGTCCTGAAAAAATACCTTCAATTCACCCGGGCGCAGCCGTTTATAATTCGGCTCTTCGCCGGGCTCCGTCGTATGCACGATCGCAATCAGCGTCCCGCCCGGCTTCAATCCCCGCTTGGCCGGTTCAAACAGATCGCGCTGGAGGTAATAGCTCATCACGATCAGGTCCCACGCCGAGGGCTCTATCTGATACTCGTTGTTCTCGAGATTCGCAACGCGCGCATCAACTGTGACGCTCCGCTCCGAAGCCCGCCGGCGCACGATTTCGATTGCGGCCTGAGCGCCGTCAACCGCCGTGACGCTCCAGCCATGCTCGGCCAGCCACAGCGCATTGCGCCCCGCGCCGCAAGCCAGATCCAGCGCTTTGCCCGGCGTCAATTTCTTTGCTGTTTCGATGACAAGCGGTGTAGGTGCGGCCTCAATGTCCTCCGCCGGCCGCTCCCCGGAACGGTATCGCTCGTTCCAACCCCGCAGGTCCATTTCCCGAACGCTACGACGCCACCATCGCCTGCGGATCCCAGTGGCAGATGCGCTTTTCGAAATACGCCACGTTGCTCAACAGCGCAGGCCCCGCCGCACGGAAACCGAACACGCCGTCTTCGATAGAGGGCTTGCGGCCGCGCACCGATTCGAGAAACGCCCCGTGATGCTCGCGGTGCGCATCGTATCCTTCCGGCGGCTCGTATTTTTCCTCCTTATCCGGACGCATGGCGTCGGCCGTCGGGTTCAACTTCGGATATTTCTTGCGATATTCCGCCAAAAATTCTTCCTGTACCGCTTTCGGGAAGGTACCGATGGTGTATCCCGGTTCCGATTCCGGAGGCACGTTGCTCAACGTCACGCCTGCCGGGCTCGTGTGCATGACGCCCTCACTTCCAACGAACCGGAAGCCGAACTGCTCCTCCGCTACGCCGCTCTTGAAATTCACGCGCAGCGCGAGCGTGAAATCGGGATGCGTTTCGGTCTTGGGGTAATCGAGTAGCGCCAGCATGACGTCCGGAACATCGCGCCCGTCTTTCCAATAGCGCAAACCGCCCGTAGCCATCACGCGCGTGGGTCCGGTTGATCGCGTAGCGTAATGCAGCCCGCTCAGCAGGTGCACAAACAAATCGCCCGCCACGCCCGTGCCGTAATCGCGGTAATTGCGCCAGCGGAACAGCCGCACCGGCTCGAACGGCACTTTGGGCGCATTGCCCAAGAACCGGTCCCAGTCGATATTGGCGGGTGAGGCATCCGGCGGAATCGAATATTCCCATGCGCCGATCGCCGTGTTGCGGTCCAGCCACGCTTCCACCATGTTGAGCTGCCCGATGCCGCCCGCTTGCAGCACTTCCCTCGCTTTCTGATAAACCAGCGAGCTGACGTATTGGCTGCCCACTTGCAGAATCCGCCGGCTTCGCTGCTGGGCAGCGATCACGTCTTTGCCTTCTTCGACAAAGTGCACCATGGGCTTCTCGCAATACACGTCCTTGCCGGCATCGAGCGCCGCGATGGTAATGCGCGAGTGCCAGTGGTCCGGCGTGGCAATGATCACCGCGTCCACGTCTTTCCGCGCCAGAACTTCGCGATAATCGCGGGTGGTGAACAGATGATTGCCCCAGACTTCCTTCGCGCGCGTCAAACGGCCGTCATAGATGTCGCAGACCGCCGCCAGCTCCACGCCCGAAAACGACAGCTCATAGCGCGTGTCTCCCGATCCCATGCCACCCGCGCCGATCAGCGCAATGCGCACGCGGTCGTTCGCTGAGACCTTTTGCGCCGCCGCCAGTCCGGCCGCGGCCGTTCCCTGCAGAAAATGACGCCTCGTTGTGTTCATGGTTGCACCTTGTTCTTATGATACGAAACAGAGCTTGGGCGGGCGTCCGCGCCGGGAAACGGGAGCTAACCTTTCGTCACTTCCCGCGTGTGCTCGCCCAACTTCGGCGCAGCACCGCCCAAATGCCCTGGTGTTTCGCTCAGTTTCGGCGAGACCACGGTTTCGCCTTTGCCGAGTTCCATCTCGCGCATTACTTCCGCCATGTTGCGCACCGGCGCCACGCAGGCATCGAACGGCTTCAAATATTCGAACCAAGCTTCCGCCGTCCGGGTCTTGAAGATGCGCGAAATTCCCGCAATGATCTCCCGCCGCCGCTCGCCTTCGGCGAACTGATCCGGAATGAAATCCTCGCAGCCGAGGGCCCTGCAAAGCGCCGCCCAAAACTTCTGCTCGAGCGCACCCAACGAGATCCACCGCCCGTCCGCACATTCGTAGAGGTGATAACACGCATAGCGCCCTGTCAGCACATCGGCGCCCCGCTCCGGCAGCACGCCTGTTGCCTGGTGAAACGCCAGCGCCACCGGTAGCAGCCATGCGGCTCCAGCCATCATCGAAACATCCACCATCTGTCCTTGACCGGTCTTCGACCGCGCGGCGAGCGCCAGCAGCACCCCGATCACCGCCTGCATCGCCCCGCCCGCCAGATCGGCAATCTGCACGCCCGGAATCACCGGCGCTCCGCCCTCAGCGCCCGTAATATCCAGCACGCCGGCAAGCGCCAGATAGTTGATGTCGTGCCCGGCCAGCCCCGAGTACGGGCCATCGAGTCCATAGCCCGTGATCGCCACGTAAATCAGCCGCTCGTTGTGCGCGCGCAGAGCCGGATAGTCCAATCCGAGCCGCTTCATCACCCCGGGACGAAAGCTCTCGAGCACCACATCCGCGCGCGAAACCAGCCGAAGAAACGCCTCTCTGTCCGCCGCCTGCTTCAGATTGAGCCCGACGCTCTTCTTCCCGCGGTTCACCAGGTGAAACACCGCACCTTCGCCATCGAGAAATGGCGGCATGGACCGGCCATAATCTCCCGGGCCCGGTTCTTCGATCTTGATCACTTCCGCGCCGAAGTTCGCCAACATCAGCGTCGCTGCGCCGCCAGGCAGCAGCCGGCTGAGATCGAGCACCGTGACCCCGTCGAGCGGCCTCATTTCTTCCGCTTCACCAGCAGTTGATCTTTGTATAGCAAAACGAGGTGGTTGTTCTGATTTGTAACGGTCGTTTCAAACGTCACCACGCCGCGGCTGTCGTCCTTGGCCCGCACTTCGATGACCCGCTTGCTCACCCGCACGGTGTCCCCGATAAACACCGGCCGGGTGAACCTCATTTTGTCCACGCCGTAGAAAGCCAGTACCGTGTCGTTGACTAGGTTCATCTGGGTCATCAGTCCGATGGAAATACTGAATACCAGCGCGCCGTGCGCAATGCGGCGTCCGAACGGAGTTTGCCGCGCGTATTCCTCATTCGTATGCAGCTCGATAAAATCGCCGGACAGTCCGGCGAAGTTGACGACGTCCGCTTCCGTAATGGTGCGCCCGCGCGTCTCAATCACAGTGCCGACTTCGAAATCTTCAAAATAGTGGCTCACAATTTTGAACCGCTGCCCTACTTCACCGCCACCGCGTGCTGCTTCACATATTCATCCACGCGTGATGGCCCCGGCGCGCCGATGTAATGGAACGCTTCCGCATACTCGACGCCGTATTTCTTCCCCAGCTCGCGATCGCGGGCCAGCACGAACTCCCGGATGTAATTCCGGTCCGCGGTGCGGTCGTTGTCGCCAAGCAGCGGCAGCCGCTTGCCCTGTTTCGCTAGCTCGGCCCGAAGCGCTGACCCGTGATGCCCGCCCGGCCCTTTGGCCACGTTGCAGATATTAGCATCGATCTTCTTCTCGATCGTCCCGCTGATGTCCACCACGCGCGTGATGTCGGGATGCCGCGCGTAATAGTATTTATCGCTGACCGCGTGCGGCTCGAGGCCAGCGGCGAACTGCTCCGGATAGTCATGAACGCGCCCAGCCATCCAGCAGGCCGCTTCCACGCAGTGGCCTAACACATAGTGATCGGGATTTTCCTCGTCGTGCGCCCAGGGATCGTAGCAGAAGACCGTGTTGACCTTCAGCACGCGAAACAGAAAAATGAACCGGCAGATCAGCTCGTTCCGCGAGATGTCGCTCATGCGGTGATTGCCGTAATTGAGAGCGAAATCGCGCTTGAGGCCGAGCACCCGCGCCTGCTCGCTCACTTCGCGCTCGTTGCGCAGAACGTTTTCGCCCACCGTGCCCGGCTCGCCGACATCGTCGCCCATGTCGTCGTTGGTCGCGCGGATCATGTAGCCCGTGTAGCCCTCTTGGAGCAGCTTGGCTACCGTTCCAGCGCACAACAGAGCGACATCATCGGCATGCGGCTGAATCGCGGCCAGGACTTTGCCCTTATACGGCGTGCCCGCTAGCGGCCGCTCAAACACGGGGGTTGCGGAAAATGTTTGCGCGCCGGCGGAGTTGATCTTCAAAACGACCACGCCGGCGGCTAGTCGAGCCAGGAACTCGCGTCTCTGCATAATCGAACATTAGACAGTAGAGACGCGAGCCGGTCAATCTTCAAAGACGGTTTCTCGTCAGATCTTTCTCAAAATTCGGAGAGCACCCGCAGTGACGAGTGATCCGAACCCGATCAATCCCAATAACGGAATTGGACTGGCTGTCTGCGGAAGCTCCTCCGCAGGTGCAGCCGGTTCCCGAGCCGGTGCCGGTGCGGGAGCAGGAGCCATGGATTCGACTGGCTTGGTCAGCACCTCTTCAGTCATCTCGACTTCTTGCTTTTCCGGAGTCACCGCTACCACCGGAGTCTGTTCCAGTTCTTTCGGCGTCTCAGTCGGCGTCACTTCGGCGGCCAGCACTTTTTCATGCGTCTCCACTGCTAGTTCCGTCGCCCTTACCTTCGGGTACACGAACTCCTGGCCGAAATTGTCCCCGGGATAAAACCATGCCCGGATCGCTTGCGCCGCGCCGGGCGCACGCTCTGAAAAATGCACCGTGGTTTCGCCCTTTGGTTCCAGCCGGTAATTCGGAATGGCCAGAATCGTCGCATAGATCTGGGTTTCGTCTTCGTTGAAAACCTGTACGATATTCCGGTCCGCAGTTGAATCCGCCAGCTTGAATACATACGTTCCCGCCGGCAGGACCTTGCCTGGAAGCTCGACGGGTAGATTGAACGTCATCTTCGTCTTCTTGTTCCACTGGTCTGCTTTCGCCGGAAATGCGGTAATCAGCAGCGCGCAAAAGATGACCGTCGCGATTCTGTTGAACATACTTCTCTCCTTTAGCGTCAAGGCAGGATCCAACTCATCGCTGGCCCGGCCTCGGGCAAGCTCAATCACTTGTTTGTTCAAATTTTTAGAAGCAATCCCCAAACCATCTGTGGATGCTTCGCTTTACGGCGCAATCCGGAGCGCGCAGCAGCGGAATTTCGCGCATTTGCGTCTTATCACTCCGAGCTGCTCAACAAGCTCGCCACAGATGTACGAAATCGCACCCTGTTTGCCGCCCGCGCTGCCCGATGGCAATCAGTGATCCGGATCTCAACGCCTGCCGGCCTTGGAATTCCCCTTGCAGAATATTTCGCCGGGAGCGCGTATGCTGCGAATTGTGATCGTCCGAGAGAATCCGCCGGGTTCGTGCCGGCTTGGCTGGACGCGGCTGTTGAGCCTGTTGTTGCTTTTTCCCGCAGCATCATCCCTGCCGGCGCAGGCTCCGGAGCCGAACGGCGATTTCAAGATATCTACCGAAGTCGATCTTGTCCTGCTCGATGTCAGCGTGAAGAATCCGAAAGGCGGCTACGTTTCGGGTCTAACGCAGGAAAACTTCAAGGTCTATGAAGACGGCGTGCTCCAGAAAATCACCACATTCACGAGTGCCGACGTGCCTGTCGCCGTCGGCCTGGTGACGGACAACAGCGGAAGCATGCAGCCCAAGCGCGCCAGCCTCATCCAGGCCGGCCTCGAATTCGTTCGCGGCAGCAATCCCGAAGACCAGATTTTTGTCATCAACTTTGACGATGACGTGCGCCTCGGGCTTCCGCCGTCCATGCCGTTTACCGACAACATAAACTTGCTCCGCTCGGCACTTTCCCAAGGCATTCCGCAAGGCCGCACGGCCCTCTACGATGCCATCGCCGCCGGCCTCAGGCATCTCGAACTGGGACAACGGGGCAAGAAAGCGTTGATCGTGGTCAGCGACGGCGGCGACAACTTCAGCTCGTTGAAATTCCACGAGCTGATGCAGATGATCCAGGAATCTCCCGCCACCGTCTATACCGTCGGCCTCTACGATCCCGACGATCCCGACCGCAATCCCGGCGTTCTGCGGCGCATTTCCAAAACCAGCGGCGGTGAATGCTTCCTTCCTGGGGACTTCAAAGAGATCGTGCCCATTTTGACCAAGATCGCCAGGGATATCCGCAACCGTTACACCATCGGTTACATACCAGGGGCTGACGGCGCCAAACAAGCCCTGCGCAAAATTCGCGTGACGGCGAACGCGCCGGGGCACGAAAAGCTCATCGTCCGCACGCGCTCAAGCTATGTTCTCCCTGAACACAACGGAAGCAAAGGCGCGCCCCATCCCTGACCGAGGCATCCGGCTTGGCGCGCTGAGGCTAACGCAGATGCGGTGGTTCAGTGGGCTTCATCCGCCGGATAAGGATGTAAATTCCCAGACCTGCGGCGGCCACCAGAATACCGCCCAGCCACACCAGTTCGAGCGGCATAACTACCTCCTTCCGGGCACACTGGCTTATTCGGCCAGCACGCGCTCACTAGCCAAGTAGCAATCGGTTGACCCTGCACGAAGACTAAGGAATTACAGGTCTTTAGCGGCGAGTTTTGCCGGGCGGCTTTTGTGCTGGCAGCGGAATTCCGCTCATCGCTGGGTGCTTTCGCCTACTCCTTGTGTAGCCCGCAGTTGTGTCATGGAACACCGGACAGGGGTTTTCCCCAGTGGGTTGGAATTCCCGCACTGGTTATATTCAAAGAGGGTCTTGTCTCTAAGACGCCGGTTTGCTGTCCACTTGGCGAAGCGGAATGCGCCGCCTGCGCCAACTTGCTCGAGCCGGCGGATGCGGAGAAACCTCGGCGCTTTCCCAGTTGGTCGGGAGCCCGTTTTGTCTCCGTGCGGTCCTCGCGTTTCATGCGCTCGACTCCAATAAAGAGTTCGGCCACCATCCGGCCGCCGCCGCGCTCTACGGGAACTGCGGCTTGACCGGGCGCATAAACAGCGGCATAGTATTTAGCATCCAACATTTTCCGGCTCCAAACCAACCGGAAAACCTGCACCCGCCCACTATGCCGAAGAAGAAGAACTCGAAGCGTCGCGGTGTTAAAGCCAAAGCGTCCAAACCGGAACGCGCTCCGGTCCGCGAAAAGACTCCCGGAAACTACGGATCGGAAGCTGCAGCCGCCCGCCGGGCCTCCAAAAAGCGGGAACTTCCCCAGCCGGCGCCGGACGTTTTCCCGGTTGTGGGCATCGGCGCATCGGCAGGCGGTCTGGAGGCGAGCACACAACTCCTGCAAGCTCTGCCCAGCGATATCGGGATGGCCTTCGTGCTGATTCAGCACCTCGATCCCAAGCACGAGAGCATGCTTTCCGAGATCCTTTCCCGCTCGAGCGCCATGCCCGTTCATGAAGTGAAGCAGGATACGCACGTCGAGCCGAATCACGTTTATGTCATCCCGCGCGGCTTCGATCTTGCCATCAGTAACCGTGTCCTCCACACGACGCCTCGCAAGGTGAGCCGTGAGGCTCCCATGACCATCGATCATTTCTTCCGCTCGCTGGCGGAAGACCTCGGCAACCAGGCCATAGGCGTGATTCTGTCGGGAACAGGCTCCGACGGCTCCATGGGTGTGAAAGCCGTAAAGGCGGAAGGTGGAATTACCTTCGCGCAGGACGAAAAATCCGCCAAGTACGACGGCATGCCGCACAGCGCCATTGCTTCCGGGTGTGTGGATTTCGTCTTAGCTCCCGAAGATATTGCCCGCGAGCTGAGCCTGATCCGGGATCATCCCTACGTGGCGCCTAAACCGGTACCGCCTGAGGAGATCATACCGGTCTCGGACGACGCCCTGGTACAGATCCTTCATCTGATCCACACCGCCACCGGTGTTGATCTGCTGCAATACAAGCCCAATACCATAAAACGGCGCATTCTCCGCCGGATGCTGTTGCATAAAAGCGATTCCCTGGAGCGATACCTCGAACGGCTGCGCACCGATACGGCCGAAGTGCACTCCCTGTTCGAAGACATCCTGATCAACGTAACCCAGTTCTTTCGCGATCAGGATATTTTCACGACGCTGAAGGAAAACATTTTCCCGAAGATCGTCCCTCCGGAGAATTCCAACGGCGCCATTCGCATCTGGGTGCCGGGCTGCTCCACCGGCGAAGAAGTCTATTCCATCGCCATCGCTTTGGTTGAGTTTACCGAGGAACATTCGCTGAACCCGCCCATCCAGTTTTTCGCCACCGACATCAGCGAAGTGGCGCTCGAGAGGGCGCGCGTCGGAGTGTACGAAGAAAATATTGCGGCCGATGTTTCCGCCGAGCGGCTCAAACGGTTTTTCATCAAAAGCGACCGCGGATATCAGATCAGCAAGCGCATCCGCGATCTCTGCATTTTCGCCAGGCAGAATTTGACCAAGGATCCGCCGTTTTCGAAACTGGACCTGATCAGTTGCCGGAACGTCCTGATCTATCTGGGCCCGTCTCTCCAGAAGCGCGTGTTGCCGATCTTCCACTATGCGCTGAAAAACACGGGCTATCTGCTGCTGGGCAGCTCGGAAACCATCAGCACCTACGCCGACCTGTTCACCCTGGTAGACAAGAAGCACAAGATTTTTTCCAAGAAGCCGGTGCCGGTGCGCGCCGCTATCGATTTCAGTTACGGCGCCCCGCGTGGTGAGCCGGCGCCTGCGACTCAGGAGCGCGATTCCGAAAAAATCACGCCCTGGACCGCGCTCGATCTCCAGCGCGAGGCGGACCGCATCGTCATCTCGCGTTTCGGACCCGCCGGTGTGGTCGTCAATGAGGATCTCGACGTCATGCAGTTCCGCGGGCAGATCGGCGCGTATCTGGAACCATCGCCCGGTCCGGCGAATTACAACGTTTTGAAGATGGCGCGCGAAGGTCTGCTGCCCGAGCTCCGCAGTGCTCTGCAACGCGCGCGCACTGGCGGCGTCACCGTCCGCAAGGAAAATCTCCGCGTCAGACGCAATGGAGAATTTCACGAATTTGACCTCGAAGTGATTCCCATTCGCCGCCCGCCCTATCCCGGCACGTTTTTCATGGTTCTTTTCCATCCCGCCGGCGTGGCGGCCGGAAAAAAGCCGGCCGGCAGGAAGGCGCCCCCGGTCGAAACCGAGGCCGAAGAAGTGAAAAGCCTTCGCCAGGAGCTCAGCGTTACGCGCGAGACCTTGCAGGCCATCATCGAGGAACAGGAGGCCTCCAACGAGGAGCTGCGCTCGGCGAACGAAGAAGTCCAATCCAGCAACGAGGAATTGCAGAGCACCAACGAGGAACTCGAGACCGCCAAAGAAGAGTTGCAATCCAGCAACGAAGAGCTGAATACGGTCAACGAAGAGCTGGAGAGCCGCAACGACCAGCTCGCGCAGGCCAATGACGATCTGCGCAACCTCCTCAGCAATGTGAACCTGCCGATCGTGATGGTCAGCGAGGACCAGCGCATCCGCCGAACCACGCCCCAGGCGGAAAAGGTGATGGGCGTTATTCCCTCCGACACGGGACGCCCCATCGGTAATATCCGGACCAATCTCACGGTGCCGAATTTGGAACAGACGCTGGCTGAAGTCACCGAAACCCTGCGAACCTACGAAGCCGAGGTGCAGGACATCGCGGGCCGCTGGTATCTGCTCCGCATCCGCCCCTATCGCACCGAGGAGAACAAGATCGAAGGCGCGGTCCTGATGCTGGTGGATATCGACGACATCAAGCGGACGGCCGAGGAGATTCGCGAGGCGCGTGACTTCAACTCCTCCGTCATCGATACCGTGCGCAGCCCGCTGTTCGTACTGGATAACGAACTGCGCATCAAATTTTCCAATCCCGCTTTCTACCAGATGTTTCAGTTGTCGCGCCCGGAAGTGCACGGCCACCTCATCTATGAAATCGGAAACGGCCAGTGGAACTTTCCTGCCTTTCATGACCTGCTCGATCGCTTGCTGCCCGAGAAAGCCAGGCTCGATGACATCGAAATCGATCATGAATTTCCGAACATCGGCCGCCGGGTCATGTTATTCAATGCGCGCCGGCTCGAAGCCGCCGAGCGGCAAAGTGAGATGGTGCTCATCTCGCTGGAAGACATCACCGAGCGCAAGCGGTCCGAAGAAACGCTGCTGCAATCCAAGGAGCTGCTGGAGCAAAAAGTACAGGAGCGGACCGCGGAGCTGCAGTCTGAAATTGCGGCCCGGCAAAAGGCGCAGAGCGCGCTCGAGCAAAGCGAAGCCGCGCTCCAAAAAAGTCATGATGAGCTGCGCGGTTTGACGGCCAGCCTGATCAACGCGCATGAGGAGGAACGCCTCGAGATTTCCCGTGAGCTCCATGATGCTCTCAACCAGCGCGTCGCCATGCTGGAGATCAATGTCGAGACGCTGGAGAGGAACCCGCCCGCCGACACTAACCAGACCAGCGAGCAGCTCCGGTCCCTGCGTGAGGGCATCCATGAGATCTCCAATGAAGTCCGCCGCATGGCATACCAGCTCCATCCCTCCATTTTGGACGACCTCGGCCTGCCCGCCGCGCTGCGATCCTATGTCGAAGATCTCACCAAGCGGGACGGCATTGCCATCAAGCTTTCCGTGCGCGATGTTCCGGCCTCTTTGCCGCCGCCTGTCGCTCTGACTTTGTATCGCGTCGCCCAGGAAGCTCTCATGAATGTCTTGAAGCACGCCAACTCGCCCAACGCTACCGTAACTCTTGCCCGGCAGAACAGCGCCATCCAGCTCACAATTCGCGACAAGGGAACCGGTTTCGATCGCGCGAGCGTAAAGGGCAAAGGCCGTTTGGGCCTGATCAACATGGAAGAGCGCGTCCGGCTGGTGAAAGGAAAGATCGAGATTCATTCCAAGCCCGGCGAGGGAACACGGATCGAAGCCTCCATCCCTTTGCCCGCTTCTGAGGAAAAGGGAAAATGAGTAAGCCGCGCCTCCTTCTGGCGGACGATCATACTCTGCTGCTGGAAGGCTACCAGAAGCTGCTGGAGGAACATTTCGAGATCGCCGGCATGGTGAATAACGGCCGGGAATTGCTGGATGCCGCCGTCGCTCTCCGGCCGGATGCCATTCTGCTGGATATCTCCATGCCTCTCCTCAATGGACTGGAGGCCACGCGCCAGTTGCGCAATCTGGTCCCGAATAGCAAGATCGTGATCGTTACGATGCACGATGACCCGGAATATGTCTACGAAGCTTTCCGCGCCGGAGCCTTGGCATACTTCCTGAAGCAATCGGCTGCTTCCGAGCTGGTTTCCGCCATAGAGAGCGTGCTTAAGGGCTCGACGTACCTCACGCCGCTCATCACCGCCGAAGGGCTGCGGTCAGGCCGCTCCGCGGCCGACCGCTCTGGCCGGGGGACATCGGCCCTGTCCCCGCGGCAGCGTGAAGTTCTTCAGCTCGTCGCCGAAGGGCATACCGGAAAAGAGATCGCCAGCTTGCTTCACATATCCGTAAAGACGGTCGAGTTCCACAAATCCAGGATCATGAAGGAACTCGGCGTGCGGTCCGTCGCCGACATGACCCGCTATGCGGTGAAGCGCGGCATTGTGAGCGAATAGTGCGGCGCAATACCTTCCGGCTCGCCTTCTAGGGATTTTGCCAGTTCACCGGCTGAAACGCCGATGTTACCTTGGCACCAATGCGGCCTGACGCCAACAAAAACCATCACGCACCTCCGACCGTTCTCATCGTCGATAACGACCGCTCTCTTCGCACACTCCTTCGCATTTCTCTCGAGCGAAGCGGTTTCACGGTCCTGGAAGCCGAGAACGGAGAACGGGCAAAAATCATCGCGGACCAAAGTCCGTCGATTCACCTGCTACTCACCGACATCGCCATGCCGGCGATCCGCGGGCCGGAGCTGGCCGTCCTGCTGAGCCTGCGCCACCCGGCGATCAAAGTCCTGTACATGTCGGCTTCGCGTCTGGAGAATCTGCTCTCGCTGCCGTATCTGTTCGAGCGTGAATTCGGGTTTATTCAAAAGCCTTTCACACCCGACGCATTGGCTATGTGGATTCGGGCCATATTGCAACCGGAGCCCGCCAAACCGCCTGGCCGGGAGATTCTCGGCTCCGGCCAATCCAGGGACGCCGCTTGAAATCCGGCGGATACTGTGATGCATCGTACACAGATACAGACCATTTGCCACGATGAGCCGTAAATCTAGGGTTTTTTCCAGTATCGACCGGATTTTTCCCGCCAGTATACTCTCTAAGTGGGGAAGGCCAAACTGATAGACTTGCGGTGATCCGCGCTTCCAAACGGGGCGACCTTCCCCGCCGTAATCACCGAAAGATGTTCCCAATTTCCTGGCAGCGGTACCTGATTTTTCGAACGAGTTAGAGCCTCGAAAAGAAGCGAAGCTTGTCAGTTTCCATTCCATTTATCGGCGCCCTGGGATTGACGATCCTCTGCACATGGGTGTGGAGAAGCCACCGCAGCCACCGGTGAAGCCATCCAAATCCTGAGGACCTCCAGCGGGCCCATCTGACTGCCGGTTTTACACGACTCATTCGCCAACGGCCGGGAATAAATCCGGCATCCGCTATCATCTAAGGTTGAGAGCCTATGCTGATTCAACAGCCACCCGATATCCGATCGTCTGAGATCACTCCGAAGCGCTTGTATTTGAACCGCCGGGCGTTTTTGGCTGGTCTGCCGCTGGCTGGGGCGGCGTTTCTGGCGCGCGGCGCATCGGCCAATACCGCATTGAGCGGGTTGGCGAAGAGCCCCTACAGCACCACCGAAAAGCTGACGCCGCTTCAGGATATCACGCACTACAACAACTACTACGAATTCGGAACCGGCAAAGAGCAGCCCGCCGAAATGGCGAAGACGCTGCGGACCTCGCCGTGGACCGTGAAAGTGGAAGGCGCGGTCGCAAAGCCCCAGGTGTTCGACATCGGCGAGATCATGAAACTGGCCCCGCTCGAGGAGCGGATTTACCGGCACCGCTGCGTGGAAGCATGGTCGATTGTGGTCCCGTGGATCGGCTTTCCGCTCAGCGCGCTGATCAACCGAGTCGAGCCGACATCGAAGGCGAAGTTCGTCGCGTTCGAGACGCTCTACGACCCCAAGCAGATGCCCGCCGGACGCTACGCCGGCATCTCGCTTCCGTATGTCGAAGGCCTGCGCATGGACGAGGCCATGCATCCGCTCGCGATCCTGTGCGTCGGACTTTACGGCGAGGTTCTGCCGAACCAGAACGGCGCGCCGCTGCGGCTGGTGGTTCCATGGAAGTACGGGTTCAAAAGCATCAAGTCGATTGTGAAGATCCGGTTCGTCGAGTCGCAGCCGCCGGCCACGTGGAACATGGAGAATGCGCGCGAGTACGGCTTCTATTCGAATGTGAATCCGGAAGTGGATCACCCGCGCTGGAGCCAGGCATCCGAGCGAAGATTGGGCGAGTTCTTCAAACGCAAGACGCTGCCGTTCAACGGGTACGCGGACCAGGTGGCGCATCTTTACACCGGCATGGATCTGAGGAAGTACTTCTGATGCCGCGATTCAAGCGATGGATCGGCAGCCGGTGGATGAAGGTTCCGGTCTTCACGCTGTGCCTTGCGCCGCTCGCGTGGCTCGCGTGGCGCGGATTCACGGATGGATTGGGCGCGAACCCCATCGAGTTCATCACGCATGCGACGGGCGACTGGACGCTGCGATTTCTTGTCATTACGCTGGCGATCACGCCGCTGCGGAAGCTTCTGCGATGGCCGGAGCTGGTGCGTTTCCGGCGCATGTTTGGCCTGTTCGCGTTCTTCTACGGCTGTCTGCATCTGATGACCTACGTTTGGCTCGACAAGTTCTTTGCGTGGGGCGAGATGATCAAAGATGTCGGAAAGCGGCCGTTCATCACCGCGGGATTCACGGCGCTTGTGCTGCTCGGGCCGCTCGCCATCACGTCCACTGCGGGATGGATCCGGCGGCTCGGCGGCAAGCGGTGGCAGGCGCTGCACCGGCTGGTTTACGTGAGCGCGGTGGCCGGCGTGGTGCATTACTACTGGCTGGTGAAATCCGACATCCGGCTGCCGCTATTTTACGGCGCGCTGGTTGTGCTCCTGCTGGGCTATCGGGCGGTGTCAGCGGCGATCGCCGGACGTTCAGGAGCCCGGATAGCCGGCGCAAGTCCGATGAAGATCGGCAGAAGTATCCAGCCGTCACTCTAGGCTCCGCTTCCTTCGGGCGTCCGGTGCAAGCTGACCGATACGCGCAGCAGTTCGGCGACGCTCCAGGCCTGGGCGATCGAGCCGCCGGGGCGGTGGGGCGCGTCGCCCGAAAAAACTTCGGGGATTTGGCCTACGCCTTCGTTTTCGATGAAGCGGCGGAACTCGGCGAGCCACTCGCCGGCCTGCTGGCGGGATTTGGCAGAGTTGCCGTTGACCGTGAGATACGCATCGATGAACGGCCCGAGAAGCCAGGGCCAGACGGCGCCCTGGTGATAGGCGTGGTCGCGCTGTTGAGGATCGCCGCCGTACCGGCCTTGGTATTGTGGATCGGCAGGGGAAAGAGTGCGCAGACCGTAGGGCGTCAGCAAGTGGCGCGCGGTCACCTCGACCACGCTTTTCGCCTGCTCGGGCGAGAGCATGGTATGGGGCAGGCTGACGGCGAAG
Source organism: Bryobacteraceae bacterium (assembly GCA_035280425.1). GTDB lineage: Bacteria > Acidobacteriota > Terriglobia > Bryobacterales > Bryobacteraceae > QHXW01. The sequence continues at coordinate 54,980 of DATEFW010000004.1, forward strand.
ATCTGGTTGGGGCGAATGGATGAATCGCGAGCTTCGGCGTTCACGACGTCATAGAGACAGCCGGCTGCGGTGTTCCAGAACAATTTCGGAAAAGTTTGTTTGGCGTGATCCGCGAGCTGGCGGTAGTGCGCGCGGGCCGGATGGTCATCGAATTTTTCGGCGAATTCTTCCATGATACGGAGCGCGTTGTACCACAGCGCCTGAATCTCGACCGGCTTGCCGTAGCGCGGGGTGACGGCCTGGTTCCCGATCCTGGCGTCCATCCAGGTGAGTGCCACGCCGGGCTCGCCCGCGGCGAGCAGGCCGTCGGAATCGACGTGGATGCCGTGACGCGTGCCGCGCTCATGCCAGCCGACGATGCCGGTGAGCGTCGCATAGAGCTCGGTGCGGACAAACGCGAGGTCGCCGGTGTGCGCCGCGAAAGAGCGGATGGCTTCGAAAAACCAGAGAGTCGAATCGACGGAATTATATTCGGGCGTTTCGCCGGCGTCGGAGAACCGGTTGGGCAGCATGCCGCGATCGACGCTGGCGTTGAAGGCGAGCAGAATTTTTTTCGCGACGTCGTCGCGCCCGGTGGCGAGCGTCAGGCCGGGGAGCGCGATCATGGTGTCGCGTCCCCAATCGGTGAACCAGTGGTAGCCGGCGATTACCGTATTGCCGCTGCCGCGCCTGACGATGAATTGATCTGCCGCGGCGGTGAGCTGCTGAACGAACGGGTCCTGGGAGAGCACGGCGGCGAGAACAGCGTTTCTCCGTTTGATCTCGGCCTGCTGCGCCGTTGAAGCCATGCCTGCGGGCCGGTGCTCTGTGGAAGCCACAATCGCGACATTCGGGTTGAGAGCGAGATCGAAGGTCAGCACCAGCGGATTAAACAAGTCTTCGCGGTAATCCAGACCGCGCTCCTGCTCGACGGTGTATTCGAAATTGCGGTACCAGTATCCGGCGGCTTGAGCTTTGGCGGCGGTGTGCGAGAGAAACAGGGGCGGCAATCCATCGTATGGAGCGAGCCGCACGAAGCCGGGCTGGATCTCGATCGAAGGGTTGAGCACGGGGTTTTCGTGCGTGGTGCTGTGATAATCGCGGAACGCGATCAGAGGCCGGACTTCGAGCAGGCATTCACCGGCTTGCGCGCCGTGCAGCCGGTACTCGATGACCGTGGTGTTCTCACCCTGCACCATGAAGATGGATTTTTCGAGCGCCAGGCCTGCGACTTCGTAGACAAAAACGGGAAACGGGTCCAGGCGGAATTGTTTCAGATACTCGAAACCACGCGGATGGATGACACCGGGATAGCGGTTGGTGGATAGCTCATATCGCCGGCCGCCTATGACGAGCGTTTCCTCGATTTTGGCGAGCAGCAGCATGCGGCCGAGCGGCGGGCGCGTCGCGGCAATGAGCAGACCGTGATAACGGCGCGTGTTCAGGCCGGCAATGGTCGATGAGGCAAAACCGCCAAGGCCGTTGGTTTCCAGCCACTCGCTGCGGGAAGCAAGGTCGAGATTACGGCAAACGCTTTCGTCAAACTGGATCATCGCGGGTGTCCAAGTGTCCGGATTCGGGAATTGGCTTTGTTCTGCAAAATGAAAATTCGCTCGATAAAACCGCTCTTTGGCGATTTGGACACCATTGTCAGGAATAGCAGATGCGCCTGCCCGCGCGCAGTGCGTTTCCATCGCATCTGTCAGGATCGACGCCGGATAAATTTTCCCGATTCGTGTGACCGAACTAACCCGGCATCTTGTCGAGAAACGTCTGGACCCCGGGCGCGAGCGTGCTCGCGACTAGCAGATTATCGCGGGCATTCAGGTCGGAGACGACGAAGGCGAGGTAATTTTGCGTGTCGAAACCGGCGATTTCGTAATTTCCGGCAGCGGCCTGATAGACCGGCACGCCCGAAGTATGAACGGTGGGCGTAAGCGCATCGAGCGACTCGCCGAGTTTTTTGCGGGCGATGACGAGCGAGACCAGGTGTGAACCATCGCTGAGCGCCAGGTGCACGAAATGGCGGCTGCCGTAACTGCACTGATGCGCCATGATGATGCTGTACTGAGTCGAAACCGCGGTTTTCACCAGCGGGACGAGATCCTGGTATTCAGGACCGATAGTTTCGGTCAACTGCTCGATAGAGGGCGGATCTTTCGGGTATCTGCGGAACACCGCGCAGTGAATGTGATCGCCGAGGCCGACGCGAAGGACAGCAACAACCGTTTCCGAAACTTTTTGGATGAAAGCATCCTGGGCTTGCCGGTCGGCAATGTCGGGCAGCGCGTTTCGTGATCGAATGACGGAAACGCCGGCGATCAGTATGACCGCTACGGCGGCGGCGACGGCCCAACGCGTCCAGGCGGCGGGTTCCGGGGCACGCGGGCTGTGCTTTTGCAGGTCGCCGCGGATTTTCGATTGCAGGCCGGCGGGCGCGGTCTGGGCCTCGACCGCCGTTTTGAGCCGGGCTTTGAGGCGCAAGCGGGCGTCGGCTTCGGCCGCGCATTCCGGGCAAGCCTCCAAGTGGTGCAGCACTTCCTGATTGGTTTCGATGAGCAGCTCATTGCTGACGTACGCATCGAGATAGCGGCGGGTTTTTTCGCAGGCGGTTTCGCCGAAGGAGACGATGTTCATGCGCCTTGCCCCTGTTGCTTTTCGCCGCGAATGCCGTAGGATCGCGCAACGCCGGCCAACCGCTCGCGGAGCAGCCTGCGGCCGCGGCTCAAACGCGACATGACGGTCCCGATGGGTACGTTCAAAACGCCGGCGGTTTCGCGATAAGAAAATTCCTCCACATCGACCAGCAGCACGACGGAGCGAAAATCGTCCGGGACTTCGGCCAGCGCGGCGAGGATTTCTTCGTCGGTGATGTGCTCGGGGACAGGCGGCGCCGGAGCCGCGACCTCCTCGACCGGTTCGCCGCTATCGAGGACCGCGCGGGCGCTGAACCACTTGCGGCGGTAATGATGCAGAACGTTGAAAAGAATTTTGAAAAGCCACGCACGGCAGTTGGTGCCGCTCTCGAAGCGATCGAAGGATTTCCAGGCTTGCAGGTAGGCTTCCTGCACAACGTCTTCAGCGCGGGTGCTGTCGGAAAGCAGGCGGGATGCGGTGCGGTAGAGATCGTTCAAATGAGGGAGCGCGGCGGCTTCGAACTCTTCGGACCGGCGCTCGGAGGAAACGGCCATGAGGCGGACCGCCTCCACTGTACGCCAGCCAGCACGCGAGAGCAAACCGGGGTGGCACGCCAAGGTATCGGAACTGAGCGCGACTAACATGAACCTATTAGAAATATGCCATGAGGGCCAGTGATTATTCCCGCGGAGCGCGTAATTTTGTCCGGATCTCGAAAAGGAATTTGCACAGCGCAACTGAAGACGGGAAAATCAGCGCAGAATTGCTCGCCTGAACGAGTATTTATGTTATTGTTTATTCCTGGCCAAATCGAGGCACCGCTCGCAATGACAGGCGGGCCCCGACCATCTTTTTGAAATGCGCTTCCGTTCGAGCAAGAAAAAGTGCTGGCCGCACACCGGTAGGAGGAGCCCGCGCCGAACATGTTTGTCAGGCTGAGGCCGATCCTGTTCATTGGGCTGATTCTCCTGGTGTGGCACTTTTCGGCAGCCCGCCAGACGTCGCGCGTTCTACCGACGCCGTGGGAGGTGTTGCTCGGCATTGGGGATCTGGCGAGGAGCGGGCAGTTACTGAAGTACGTGGTGGCGTCGCTATTTCGCGTGACCTGGGGATTTACGACGGCGGCATTGCTGGCTGTCCCGCTGGGGCTGGCTTTGGGATGGTTCCGGCGCGGTGAACTGGCGTTGAATCCCCTAATCCAGATCTTGCGTCCCATCTCGCCACTGGCGTGGATCCCGATTTCGATTCTCTGGTTCGGGGTGGGCGACCTGGCGTCGATTTTTTTGATTTTCCTCGCCTCGTTTCTGCCGCTGGTTGTAACGGCGATCAACGCGGTGGGCAGCATCGCGCCGGTGCACATCAAAGCGGGACGCAATTTCGGGCTGACACACACGCAACTGGTGTACCGGGTGCTTTACCCGGCGGTGATGCCGCAGTTGATCATCGGGCTGCGCATTACGCTCGGTATTGCGTGGCTGGTGGTGGTGGCGGCGGAGATGATCGCGGCGAATTCCGGATTGGGATTTCTGATCATCGATGCACGCAACGCGGGAAATCGCTACGACCTGGTGGTCGCCGGGATGGTGATGATCGGGCTGATCGGACTGCTGCTGGATATGGGGATGCGCTCGCTGGAAGAGATCAAATCGCTGCGATGGGGGTATTCGGAGGACTAGATGAGTGATGGGACCACAGTGGCAGCGGCGAAGGCGGTAACGACCAAGCTCCGCATCGAGGGTGTCAACATGACATTCACCCGGGACAACGACACGATCCCGGTGCTGACCGATATAAAACTCGACGTGCGGGAAGGCGAATTTGTGTGCCTGGTGGGTCCATCGGGCTGCGGGAAATCGACGCTGCTGAACATACTGGCTGGATTTCTAAAGCCCTCGAGCGGCGAGGTGCGGATCGACGGGGAAGCGGTCGAAGGCCCGGATCCGCGGCGCATTTTCGTTTTCCAGGAGCGGGGCGTTTTTCCCTGGCTGACGGTGGAGGGAAACATCGGTTTCGGGCTTTTCAAGCTGTCGAAACAGGAGCGCGAGCGGCGCATTGCGCATTACATTCGGATGGTGGGGCTGGATGGCTTCGAGCAGTCCTATCCGCAGGAGCTCTCGGGCGGCATGAAGCAGCGGCTGGAAGTGGCGCGGGCGCTGGCCGTCAACCCGGACATGCTGTTCCTGGACGAACCGTTCGGCGCGCTGGATTCCATTACGCGGCTGATCATGCGCGGCGAGCTGCTGCGGATTTGGGAAGCCGAGAAGAAGACCATCGTGTTCGTGACGCACGACATCGAAGAAGCGGTGCAACTGGCGGACCGGGTGGTGGTGATGAGCGCACGTCCGGCAAAGATCCAGCGGATTGTGGAGATCGACATCCCGCACCCGCGCGACATCAGCTCGAAACGCTACCTGGAGCTGCGCGACAGCGTCTTCGAAGAGATCGGGCTGGCGCATAAGGTATGACCGCGGCCGGGCAGGTGCGCAAAGGCGAGCAGTATTTCTGGCCGCTCGTGACGCTGGTGATCTTCGTCGCCGTATGGCATTACGCGGTGCGGATTTCCGGATCGAAGATATTTCCCTCGCCCCTGGATGTGCAGCGCGGAATGGAAGAGATGTTGTTCACGGGCGTGCTGTGGAACTACATCGGGGACTCGCTGCGGCGCGTGGCGTTGGGTTATCTGTTGGCGGCCGTTCTCGGAATTCCGGCGGGACTGATGCTGGGCTGGTATCCCGCGGCGGCGCAAGTGGTGAACCCGGCGATTCAGATGATCCGGCCGATCAGCCCGATCGCCTGGATTCCGGTTTCGATCATCTGGTTCGGGGTGGACGACGAAGCGGCGGTCTACCTGATTTTTCTGGCATCGTTTTTTCCGATTGTGGTGGCTGCAATGAACGGCGTGCGCAACACACCTGCGATGTTCCGGCAGGCGGGAAGAAATTTCGGGCTGACGCCGGGAGCGCTGCTGGCGCGGGTGGTGTTTCCGGCAGTGCTGCCGCAGATCATCGTAGGGCTGCGGATCGCACTGGGGATTGCTTGGCTGGTGGTGGTGGCGGCAGAAATGATCGCCGTGGATTCCGGGCTAGGCTACATGGTGATTGAGGCGCGCAACTCAGGAAAGCGCTACGACCTGGTGGTGGCGGCGATGATTTTGATCGGCGTGATCGGGCTGGCTCTCGATTCGGGATTCCGGCTGATCGAGAAGATGAAAAGCGTGCGGTGGGGTTTCGGACATGAGTCTTAAAAGCGCGATGGTCTCTCGCCGCAGGCACATCTACTCGTAACGCAGGGCTTCCACCGGATCGAGGCGGGCGGCCTTGTAAGCAGGCCAGATGCCGAAAAACAGCCCGACGCCGACTGAGACGACGATCCCCAAAACCGCCGCCCACAGAGGCACAGTCGCCGGGAGCGATTCGAACATGAGGCGGCTGACCAGAGAAATGATCCAGCCGAACAGGATGCCCGCCACTCCTCCCAGCGCAGTCAGGACCGACGCTTCCAGCAGAAATTGCAGAACGATGTCGGTGCGCTTGGCGCCGACGGCTTTGCGGAGCCCGATCTCCTGCGTGCGCTCGGTGACGGAAACGAGCATGATGTTCATCACGCCGATGCCGCCGACGAGCAGGCCGATCGAGCTGAGCACTGCCATAACCAGAAAAGTCATGGAAGTGATCTGGCGGAAGTTGGCGATCATTTCGTCGGCGGTGGACAGAGCGAAATCATCGGGCTTGTTATAGGGCACGCGGCGGTCGATGCGCAGGATGGTGCGCACTTCATCCAGCGCCTGCGGCAACTTGCCATCTTGGGCGGTGACGACGATGGCATTTTCGCGGGCGTTGGGGAACATCCTCTGCATGGTGCCGTAGGGCAGCAGGACGCGGTTGTCCTGATTGCCGAAGAACGAGGCCGCAGGGCGAAGCATAGAGCCGATGACTTCAAACTCATGGCCGTTCACGTTGATAATTTTGCCGATGGGATCGACGTTGGCGAACAGGCCTTTCTCGACGGCCTCGCCGATCACGGCAACCGGCGCGCGGCGGCGGCTTTCCTCGTCGGTGAGAAACCTTCCCAGGTGCATTTCGGCCTGGCCGCCGTTGGCGAATGCCTCTTCCACGCCAAACAGATCGACATCATAGAGGTCGTTGCCTTTGTAGTGGGCATTATTGAAGCCGCGAGGCGGAAACAGCATGGGGGAGACGCTTTTCACCGAGGGGCATCTTTCCTTAATGTCGACCGCGTTCTGATAGGTGATGTCCTTACGGGTGCGCTCTTCGGGCGTCAAGTCGCTCATCCGGGGACCGACGGGAAATTTAAAAACGATGATTGAATTGGGGCCGAAGCTGCGCAGCACGGCCGAGATATTGGAGTCGAAACCAGTGAGGATGGCGCCGACGCCGATGATGGTGCCGGTGCCGACGATCACGCCCAGAACTGTGAGTAGCGCGCGCAGCTTGTGGGAGCGGATGGTTTGCAGCGCGAGCTGAAGTCCGTTAACGAGAGCCAGGCGGGTCATCGATTACCGCTCCGCACGCAAGGCTTCGATGGGGTCAAGCTTGGATGCCCGGCGGGCCGGATAGATCCCGAAGAAGAGGCCCACTGCGCCGGAAAGTCCCACGCCGACCAAGATAGAAGTCCAGGGCAGGGCCATGGGCAGCGGGGTGGTATTCCGCACGGTGATGGCCAGCATCCAGGCGATGATCACGCCCAGCAGGCCGCCGCTGGCTGCAAGGAAAGAGGATTCGACCAGGAACTGGTTCAGAATATCGCGGCGCGTTGCTCCCAGGGACTTGCGAATGCCGATCTCATGCGTGCGCTCGGTCACCACAGCCAGCATGATATTCATGATGACGATTCCGCCCACAACCATGAACACCGAAACGATGCCCACGGCGAGTGCGGCGATGGCGGAAGTCAACCGGTTCCAGAGGCTGACGAAAGTGTCCGAAGCAAAGATCGAGAAGTTGTCGTCCTGATTCGGCCGCAGATGCCGGTAGGCGCGCAGCAGCATGCGGATTTCGTCTTCGGCCTGCATGAGGTGCTGCTGGTCGACGGACTTTGCGACAAGGTCGATACCCTTTTGCGCGCCGTAGGTTTTGAAGTAGCTGTCGATCGGTATCATCGCGAAGTTGTCCTGCGATTCGCCGAAAACGCTGCCCAGCGCTTTGGCGACGCCGACCACCTGATATGGATTGCCCTCAATCTGAATAACCTTTCCGATGGGATCGACGCTCTCGAAGAATCGTTTGCGAAGATCGTTGCCGATAAATGCCACCGTCCGATGGCGGCGCACTTCCTCGGCTGCAATGGCGCGGCCCAGATCGACACTGATGCTGCTGATTTCGGGAATATTGTCGGTGATGCCCTGTATGTCGACACCGGAAGCGGAAAGGCCCTTATAGGTAACGCGCCCCTGGCGGTTCACGCTCATACCGATCGCCTTGACGAGCGTGGCCTGGCCCTTCAGGAATTCGTACTCTTCGCGCTTGATCTCCGGATTCCGTTTCATCATCTCGTAGAATTTCTTGGGATCCCAGGGGCCGAACCAGGCCATACGAACCACGCGGAAGCCATCGGCTCCCATGTCGGAGACCTTGTCGGCGATATAGAGATTCATCCCGTGGATGAAGGCGGTAACGGCGATCAGGGTGGTAGTGGCGAGGATGATGCCCAACAGAGTGAGGACGGTGCGCAGCTTATTTTTTTTGAGCGAGTCGAGGGCGATCCGGTTGGCTTCCCAAAAAGACGCGGTCGGGCGGAAGGTGGTTCGTTTGTCCACTAAGGGGTCCACCAAGGAAGACGCGTGAAGGGGGTATTTTGTTCCACCTGAAGGAGTTGCATTTTTCGCAAGAAACCGGGTTTTGGGGACTCGATGGCCGGAAGGCGCGCGGGAAAGCGTCCAAAACCGGAAATTCCGGGCCTGAGCCGACGATTCTCAGGATGGCGCAGTACAATAGCGGGCAGGAGACAGCCATGAACCACGCGATTTTGAAGATTGTTCTGCTGACTGCGTTCCTGGGGGGCGGCTGGGCGCAAGGCAGCAACATCCTTGCGCAAAAAGTTGTGGAAGAGGTCAAGGCGGCTCATCCGGAAATTACGAGCCTGGAACTGGCCGCAGCCAAGGCCGAAGCCGGCTGCCAGACCATTGCCGCGACAGAAGCCAAAGAGATCGGCGAGAAGTGCGATGAAGACGAGCTGACAGCCATGAAAACCAACCGGCCTTTCGTGGAACAGGAGAAGACCGAATTCGACGTGACGTTGCCGATCCACGATGCGAGTGGAAAGATCATTGCCACGGCCGGGATGGATTTCAAGACGGAACCGGGGCGGACGAAAGCGACCGTGACGCGCGAAGCCTTGAAGATCGCCGCGGAACTCGAGCGGCGGCTGCCGTCGCACGACGCGCTTTTTCGGCCGGCGCGGTAGGCCTGTTTTAGATCATCGATGAAAGAGCGGCGGAAAGCCGGCAGCCGCCGCAATTTCGGTGGCCACGCGATATACTTTTCCGCATCATGCGATCTTTGTTTTCGTTCGTGATACTTGCGGCGTTCGCGGCCGGAGGTACGGCCTTCTCCGCAGACGGAGGCGCGGGGCTGGATCAGGCGCGTCTCAACATGATCCGGCCGCGGTTACAGGCGCTGGTGGATGACCAGAGCATTCCCGGAGCGGTGGCACTGGTCGCGCGCCACGGGAAGGTTACTCTTCAGGAAGCGGTGGGCTGGCGGGACATCGAAAACCGGAAGCCCATGGAGGCCGGCTCGATTTTCCAGATCATGTCCATGACCAAACCGTTCACCGGGGTCGCGGTGATGATGCTCGTGGATGAAGGGAAGATCGACCTGCGGCAGACGGTGGAACATTACTTACCGGAGTTTCATGGCATCCAGATTCAGGAACGGGGAGTGAATGGGCCGGGTGTGGTTTATCCGCCGAAGTATCCTCCAGCGATTTGGCAGCTCATGAGCCACACTTCAGGGCTGGCCGACGATCCCGCGGGCGAGATGGCCGATAATAACCGCACGCTGCGGGTTCCGCTGACCGAGGCGGTGAATTACTATGCCCACACGCATCTGCTCTTCGAGCCGGGCGAGCGCTGGAGCTACAGCAACATGGGGATTGCGACTCTGGGCCGGTTGATCGAGGTGATTTCGGGAGAGGACTACGTACAGTTTGTGCGTTCTCACATTCTGGAGCCGCTCGGCATGCAGGATACCTTCTACTTTCCGCCGCAGGACAAAACCGATCGCATCGCGATGGTCTATAAGCACGCCGGAGGCAAGCTGGTGCGTGCGGGTGACGAGATTCTCGCGGGCGATCCGGCGAAATACCGGAAGGGCGCAAAATATCCGGCGCCGGAGTTTGGGCTCTACTCGACCGCCGGCGATCTGTGGAAGTTCTACCAGATGCTGCTCAACGGCGGTGAATTCAACGGCAGAAGATATTTGTCGCGGCAGGCGGTCGCGACCATGACGCGCGTCTTCACACCCGACGTAACGCCCGCGGGATGGCTGGGCGGAACGGGCTACGGACTGACTTTCGAGGTCGTCAATCAGCCGGTAGGCACGTTGCTGCTGCACTCGCCGGGTACGTTCGGTCATGGAGGCGCATTCGGCACTGAGGGCTGGATCGACCCGAAAAAGGATCTGATCCGAATCATGCTGGTGCAGGTTTCCGATGGCACGGGCAGCGCGCCGCGCTCGGTGGTGATGCAGATCGGCGAGGCCGCGGTTGTAGAGTAACGCTGCGCCGGCCTCTGTTTTTTACATGACCGCTTCAAAACGTGGTAATTTTCGAATAGAACTCCTCGAAGCCTACTGATGCCGTCCCTCCCCCATTTCCTGGTGGCCGCTGTGTCGATCATTCTGATCGACGTATTGCTGGCGGGAGACAATGCCCTGGTGATTGCCATGGCGGTGCGCTCTCTGCCGGCGCAGCAAAGGCGGATGGGGATTATATTGGGCGCGGGAGTAGCCGTGCTGCTGCGGATTGGGATCACGATCGCCGCGGCGCAGCTTTTGAATCTCGAGTTTATTAAACTCCTGGGCGGCGCGTTCATCATCTGGATTGCGGTAAGGGTTTTCACGGACGTCAGCTCGCCGCAAAGGGCCGTGGCGGCTCCTCACCAATTTCTCCGGGCCATTCTATTCATCGCCATTGCGGACCTTACGATGTCCACGGACAACATTCTGGCGATTGCCGGCGCATCCCAAGGGCACGTGCCGCTGATCATTTTCGGATTGTCTTTGAGCATCCCGTTTGTTGTGTTCTGCAGCAACTGGCTGGCGGTGTTGATGGACCGTTATCCGTGGATCGTGTATGTGGGGTCAGCCATTCTCGGGAAAGTGGGCGGAGAAATGATGTGCACCGATCCCGTTGTCGTGCGAGCGCTGCATCCGTCTCATGCGCTGCTCTACAGCGCGGAAGCGGTTGCGGCTGTTGGCATCCTTGTCGCGGGGAGAATCATGAGCCAGGCGGCTAGAGATACGGGCACAGCCGCATAGTTGGGCAATCTCAGAGCGTCAGCGGCATCGAGCGCAACCGCTTGCCCGTGGCCTGAAAAATCGCATTGGCCACGGCGGGCGCGATGCCCACGATCGGCGTTTCACCGGCGCCGGCCGAGGGAAGATCCTTGCGATCCACGAGCACCGTTTCGATCAGCGGAACGTCGGCAAAGCGCGGCACGCGATAACGCGACAGCAGCGGATTCAGAATTCGCCCGTTATCGAAGCGCACTCGCTCGAACAGAGCGCCGCCGATGCCCATGATGATCGCACCTTCGATCTGGTTGCGCAGGTGATCGGGATTGACCACCGCGCCGCACTCGAACGCCTCCACAACGCGCCGGATTTTCGGCACGCCCGCCTCGACGGCGACTTCGGCGCAGGTGGCGACGTAGCCGCCTTTTTCAAAGCCCATGGACAAGCCGCTGCCGATTCCAGGCTCGATTCGCTGTTTCCCCCAACCAAACTTATCGGTTGCGGCCTGAAGCACGGCGCGCTGGCGGGGGTCGGTGAGATTTTTTAAACGGAACTCGAGCGGGCCGATTTTCACCAGATGCGCCAGCTCATCCATGTGGCTTTCGCGCGCGAAATGGTTGGCGGTCGCGGCGAGCCCCCGGTAGGAACCCTGCATCAGGGGCGATTCGGCCGGATGAAAAACGAGGCGCTGATTGGGAATATCGTAGGTGCCGCCCAGGGCGGACGATCCGGAATTGTAATTGTGATATTCCCAGGCGGTGAGTTTTCCGTCGGAACGCACGCCGCTGGAAACTTCGATCACACCCGCGGGGCGGAAGTACGCCCAGGTGAATTCTTCCTCGCGCGTCCAGACGAGCTTGACCGGCTTTCCGGCGGCCTTGGCCAGGCGCGCCGCCTCGACCGCCATTTCACCTGAATGCTTGCCTCCGTAGGCCGAACCGGTATCGGGGACGATGACGTGAACTTGATCTTCGGGAATTTTGAACGCTTCCGCAAGTTCTCCGCGCACCCCGAAGGGGCGCTGCGTACCGGTCCAGACGGTGAGCTTGTCTCCGTTCCATTCGGCGACAGAGGCGCGAGGCTCGAGCGGCACGTGCGCGATGTACGCGACGGTGTATGTGGCGGAGAGCTTGTGATCCGCTTCCGCCATGCCGCGTTCAATCGAACCCGTAACGCGGCGAGGCTCGCCGGGTTCGGCTTTGTTCTTGAGAAGATCGAACAGTTCGCGATCGGAGGGCTGCGGTTTCGTTTTCCACTCGGCGCGAAGCGCGCGCAGAGCTTGTTCGGCCGATGCCGGATCCGGCGCGGTGATGCCGGCGAAATCGCCTTCGTGAACTACGGTGACGCCGGAGATGTGTTTGGCGGCGGCGGCGTCCAGGAAATCGAGCGTGGCTCCAAAAGATGCCGGGCGCAGGATCTTACCGTGCAACATGCCTGGCTGTTTGATGTCGCTCGCGTAACGGTGCGCGCCGGTAACGAAGCTGCGGGCATCGACTTTGGGAGCCGACTGGCCGGCGATTTTCCAATCGGTCGCCGGCGTAAGCTTGACGCTCGAATCGATGGTTAACGCGAGTTGTTGGCCATGCGCCAGCTCGCCGATTCCTGCCGAGTGGGAGCCGCAGGTGACGCGGCCGTCGGCGATTTGAATGTCTCCCCGATCGACTTTCCATTGGGATGCCGCGAATGCGATGATCGCCTCGCGCGCGGCGGCGGCCGCTCTGCGGAGTTCGGGAGACATCGTGGGAGTCGTCCGGCTGCCGAATGTGCCCATATCGTAGGGCGTACGGTCGGTGTCGGCCATCAGGAGCTTGACGCCCTCCAGGGGAACGTGCAGCTCTTCAGCAACGGCCTGGGAAAGCGAGGTCCGGATGTTCTGACCCATTTCGGCCTTGCCCGTGAAAACGGTGACGGCGCCATCGCCGCCGATATGCAGCCAGGCGGAGATCACTTGGGGGCGTGCGTCACCATGGTGGCTGCGGCGTCCGGATTCCTGGGCCTGAACGTCGTCGACTACGCACACAACCAGAACACCGCCGCCCAGAGCGGCCAGAAAATCGCGCCGTGTGAGATCGACGCTCATGTTCCGCTCCGTTTGGCGGCCAGGCGAACGGCCTCGACGATTCGCGGGTATGTGCCGCAGCGGCAGATGTTGCCCTGCATGGCGTGAATGATTTCGGCATCGGTGGGATGCGCATTCGCGGTGAGCAAGGAGACGCCGTTCATGATCATGCCGGGCGTGCAATAGCCGCACTGCATGGCCCCGGCTTGGATGAACGCTTCCTGCAACGGATGGAGGATGCCATCACGTTCCAGACCTTCAATCGTGGTGATCTGTTTGCCTGCGGCGGCTGACACTGGGGTGATACAGGACCGCACGGCCCGGCCATCCAGCAGCACCGTGCAGGCGCCGCACTGGCCTTCGCCGCAGCCGTACTTGGCGCCCGTGAGATCGAGATCGTCGCGCAGCACACTCAGCAGGCTGCGCTCGGGGCTCGCATTCACCGTGCGCCTGGTCCCGTTCACCTCCAGTTCGGTGATCCGCGCCATGCAATCATTATCAGCCAATCGTTGAGATCCTGTGGCTGGGGATATGGCAGGGCGAGCACAATCGAGCCGCAGCGGACCGCCATAACGTTGCGAACTGTGAGCAATTTGACCGCGAAAACGAACGGCCTCACACGCGCGTCAGCACACAGACCCAGTCCTGAATGATGGGCGGATCGGGCATCTGCCACTCGCCATTCGTATCGGCGCGCACGGTTCCGATCTCGTGCTCTTTGCCGGTCGCCGGATTGAAAAAGAATGCGTGCCACGTGATGGCCGGCTCCAATTGTTGGAGTTTCGGCGCCGCGCCCGGCGCCGGAAGAAAGACGATGCGCAGTTCGGCCGGAATTCCCGCGGCGTAAGCCCGCAAATAGTTCGCGTCGGTCCAGTGCGGCTCGACCCACTCCGGATGAGGCTCGATGCGCCACCACGGGAACCGCATGAGCAGCGCTTTGGCCATCCCGAGTTGTTGCGAGCCGGGAAGCTGGTAGGCAACGTCCCAGGGCGTATCGCCCCAGGAGCGGCCGTGCGGAGAAGGCCCGAAAGGATGTTCCTTCGTGTTGACCTGCCAGATGCCGTTTGCGCCGTACGTGTGCCCCGCGGCGCCGCTCAGAATGCAGGCCCAGAACATGAAGCGCTGGATTTCCTGGCGGCTGGCTTCCATGATGCCTTCGTAGCAGACCTCGCCATCGATCACCGGCATCTTCGGCAGGCGCTCGAGCGAACCGGTGACGCGCTTCACCGTGTTTGGAATGCTGGCGCGGTCGCTGTGGCCGGTTTGCAGCATGTCGAAATCGAGCACCGCGGGATCGTCGACGGTGTCGCGCGCGGTTTCGGAAGGATGAATGGTCACGGGGCGATGAAACGGATCGATGTTGCGGAGATAGCGGGCGATTTCGGTCCAGCCGCGTTTCTGCAATGCACGGTCATGCTCTTTGCCGGTCGAAAGGTAGTAAGGCATGGTGCCTTCACCAGCGAGGCACCAGATGACTGGATACGCGGCCCAGCGCGCAACGAGATTCCGCCAATGCTGCTTCATGCGCTCGATTCCGAGGATCGGCAGATAGTAGCCCCAGGCGGCCACGACGCATGGGGCAATTCCCTGCCCGGCCAGATATTCGATGCGCAGGTCCGCCGCATCGAAGTACGCCGGATTGATGCGCGTGTAATCCTTTTGCCACGGAAAGCCGGCTTCGTTTGCGCCGCGGGGATCGAATTGCGGCATGTCGGGATAGAGGCCCGCGACGATCTGCACAACGTTGAAGCCTTTCCGGACGCGATCGGCCGCGAGAATTCGAAAATCTGAGGGCCACGCGAGGCGCTTGGTCAGACCCATCCACCAGGTATCGGCGAACCAGAAGAATGGAGTGCCGTCGGTGTGCTCGAAGTGACGCCGATTGGAGCGGACGCGCACGGGGCCATGTTTGTACAGCGGATTTTCACCGGTGTAGGGCGTCACTTCCAGGACTCCGGTGACATTGTGAAGATCGGGGTTGGCCGTATCGTTGCACATGCTGCGGTGCGTGTATTTTCCCGGAGCGGGCGCGGCGTAGCGCACGCGCCAGACGTTCTCGCCGGACCAGAAAGCTGGAACGCGCCACTCGCGGCCGGCGGCGTCCTGAAAAATGACATCCAGTGTGACTTGGTGGAAGGCATCGCTATAAGATTTGCCGGAGGAGTAGGCCCACTCGGTGGGGCAGTTCTGCACGGCGTACCGGCCGGCGGCGTGCATTTTCGATGGCGGCGGGAGGGCCGCGGTGCTCATTGCGCGCAGGAAAGAGCGTCGCGAGATCACAGACTTGCAAGTTTAGCTCGACTGTACTGCGGCTACTACAGTTCTTTCTCCGGACTGGCCTCTTGCGATAACAGCACCACGGCCAGAAGCGCCATGATGATGCCGGCGATTTGCGTGGCCGTGAGCCGTTCACTGAGCAGCATCCAGGCTCCGGCGATGGTCACCAGGGGATAGAGATTGATAATCGGCGACACGACGGAGGCTTTGCCGCCTTTGTGGAATGCCGCGAAGCTGGTGAGGGTCCCTAAGCCGTTCAGCAGTCCGCCGAGCGCGGCGAAGACAACCAATCCCGGCGTCAAGCGCCAGTCGAGCGTCATGGTGGCGGCAATCACGGCCGCGATCACGAGAAACGCCACGCAAAACCAGACGAAGGAAAGCTCGAAAGAAATATTGTTGGTGGAAAGTTTCTGGGTGACTCCGGTGATTCCGAAAAATACAAGGGCGATGGTGGCGAGCCAGATCCAGGCATGCATATCAGAGACTCAACAGATAAATCGCGACCAGTGCCAGCGCGAGACCGGCCCATTGAGCGCGCGTGATGGTCTCTTTGAGCGCTATGCGTGCCAGGATCACGGTAATCAGCGGGGCGAGTCCCACCCATGGCACCACGATGGAGGCTTTTCCGCCGCTGGACATGGACGCTAGAAACGCGATGTTGCCGGTGCCGCCCAGGACACCGGTGACGAAGGCGTAAACGCCGCCCTTTCGCAGGCTGACGCCTTTGCGGAGATTTTTTGAAAATAGCATGAGGATCATCGGCGGCAGCAATCCCAGCGGAAACAGAACCTGATTCATCCAGGGCGAGATGCGGTCCGCGATGATCTTGGCCTGCAGGCCCCAAGCGCCCCAAAGGACAACCGTCAGAATGGAAAGCCACAGCCAGGCCGGCATTCGTCAGTACCGGATCTGCACTTGCAAGCGGCCCTGATCCTGCGGCAACTCGATGGCTTCTTTGGCCGCGTCGATTTTGGTCCATGCGCGGCCGTTGATCGTCACACTGCGGATGTGTTGGCCCGGTGTGCGCGCCACCAGCCACACTGTGCGGGCCGGATTGCGGCGAGGGAGGTCAATGGAGGCTTCGACAACGCCCGGTTGCGAGCCGGCGTGCAGATCGTAAGAAACCGGGCCGAAATAAGTGATCACATTGCTTACGTGGACTCCTTCTTTCGATTCGAGCCAGCGCCGCGGCGTGCCGCTGGCCAGCCAGAGCGAATCGCCGTCTTCGAGGACCAGCATGTCGCGCAGGCGGTTGACGAAGCGCGCTTCATCAGGAATTTTGTAGAAGGGCCCGCTGGCATAAACCCATTGATGATATTCCTCGGTGAATGCGTTGACATCCGGATAAAAGCACGCGACGAAGTTGTTGTAAATAGCCCGAATGGCGGCCGGAATTTCGTGGCGCTTGAGATAAACCTGAATGGGATTTTGCAAATTGGCCTGAAACACCATCCCGCCCTGGCTGAACCAAAGCTTTTCGTCGGTCAATCCGTGGACATTCAACCCGAGTCCGCTGGTGAGCGTCTGGTTGTCTTCCCAATCATCCAGAATCCAGTCGGCGATGCCCTCGTTCGCTCCGAACAAGCCGAGATTGAGCAGAATCATCGGACCATAAAGACCTTCGCGATCGGCCGAAAGCCGGAACAGCGGCTTTACATCCGGCCTGTTGTAGCGGGTGTAGTAAGCGGTGCGCAGCGGACCGAAAAGACGCAGGCGGCGGAACGGCTCGACCGGAACGTAAGGTTCGTAGATTCCGTCACGCATGCGCGCGGTAGGGGAAGCTTCGCTCGCGCGGATCACGGCCTCGCGGAGGTCCTTTTTATAAGAATCCGCTTCGCGCGCCATGCGGTCTGCATCCTGGAATTTGGCGTCGCGGAGCGCCTGAGCTGTACGGTCAAGTGCAGCCCAGGCATACGCGTTGATGGCGAACCAATTGGCCCAGTCGGGATTGTCCTCGAGCTGCGACGCGGGAAGCAGGCCGTACTCCCGAACTCGTTGGCCACCCGGCCCTGTCCGCCTGGTCGAATTGCGCTGCCGGATAATCCAGTCGGCAGCTTTCTCCATGTGCGGCCAGGCATGCTCCAGCCATTGGCGATCGCGCGTGTAGAGGTAGTGTTCGGCGAGGGTCCAGAGGACGGTCGGGTGATCGAGGCCGTAATGATGCGCCGTGTAGTCGTAAGCTTCGTTCACGCGCGCGCCGTGGAAAATGGCGTCGATGGGGCCGGTGTGCAGCCCTGGAAAGTTGCGGCTTCCCTGCAATTCGAGCATCATCTCGAGATAAGCGTCGACGGTTTTCTTCGCGCCGAGCGTATCGAGAAGTAAGGCCTGAAAGCAGGCCTCATTTTCGAAAACGTCGTAGAAATAGCTGGCCGCAGGGACCATGTACAAGCCGCTCTTAGGATCTTTGGTTGTCGAGATGTGGATATGGGGGATCACGGAGCGCGCGAGATCGTTGAACTTGGGCTCAGGAACGGAGAAACGCGTGGTGGGGCGGACGATCTCTTTCCAATACGCGACTACGCGGCTGCGCTGGGAATCGTAATCGAGGGCTTCCAGGCCGGCCGCTTCTTGGGCGTTGAGATCCGAAACGAACGGGAGTTTGATTACGAGCGATTTCGATCCTCCGACGGGCACATTCAGCGCCACGCGAGCTAGGCCGGCGCGCGACTCGCCGCCTTCTGCATCAAGGACCGCGCGCAGCCGGGGCGCCGCGTATCTGCCAGCGGCGTTTCCGATCGACTCGACGCGCTTGCCGTTTACTGCGAGCTGTTCGCCGGGATCGAGCGAGATCGAGAAATGCGCCGTGCGCGCGGTGGCGCTACGGTTTTCCGCAGTAAGCCGGAGCATGAGGATGGCGGGGGTTTCCTCATCGCGGCCGGTATCATCCGGAGAGAGCGGTCCGCGCAAAAGCGTCGCGAAGGCTTCTTCGGTGTATTCGAGACCTTCGTTTTGCCATCGCTGCGTTACCACAGGAAGATAGCCGTCCAGCACGGACACCGAGCACTTGTGATCCTCGCGGTAATACGGCGTCTCGCCAGTGCCGATTTTCCAAGCGATACGATCGCCCTCCCACTCAAGGCGCGCGAGCTCCCTGCCCTTGGCCTTGGTTCCGTGCTTGCTGATAAACACATTGCCGCCGTATTCGAACGCAAATTTTTGCCAGCTCGAATCGGCCGCGAGCGGCAGGTAGACAGCGCCGCCCGATTCGCGATTCCACGGATCGAGCGCCGGAATTTCGTGCGACGCGCGCTCATAGGTTTGCTCAGGTTCCTGCGGAATCATCCGGCGGATGCGCTGTTTCCGCGGCGCCGGCGGAGCCGGGCTGTCCACGTAGGCATAGACGGCGGGAATGGCGATGGATCCGCGTTTGAGATCGGCCGTGCTGAAGGAAAAACTGCGAGCTGAACTCCCCTGCGGAGTCGCAGCTTGCGCTTTTATCGTCACGATGGTGACATCGTTCGAGCCGGGAGGCGCCGGGTCGGAAGCCGTGAGCTCCAGCATGAGACCCTTGGGTTTCGATGAAGTACGGAGATTCCATTTCGCGGCCGACTCAAACGCGTCGCCGGCCTGAAATCCCCACGGCTTGGTAGAACGGAGAATGCCATTGAAAACTTCAACGGCGCCGTTCCATTCGGCTGCGCTCTTTTCACCGCGGCCAAGTTCCACCCGGACGGTGAGCGGTTTCGGCTTCGATTCGGAGAACACCTGAAGTGCGGGCGGCGTCCCGGCACCGGCGCTGTACGTCAAGCGAACTTTGAGGGTCCGGCGATAGCGCACGCCGGGCAGGTTCTTCGCGAGAGGATTTTCGCTCTCTGCGAGAGGCCGGAAATCATAACTACATTCCGAGGCATGACACTGCTGCGTGGTTTGTGCCGTTACCCATTTGCCCTGCCAGGGATCGTCGACCGGATCTTCGATGCTGGGCATGCGAGGAGGCGAGTATGGCCAGTTGCGGAACCAATATTCGACTGTGGCATTGGCAGGCGCCGCGGCGGCAAACCGTGCGTTGATTTCGCGGACGTCGCGCTCTTCATCCCAGGCGATTGTGATCTCGCGCGATGCACCGTGCGCCGCGGTCTCGGTGCGGCCAAACGGCGCGAGATCGAGATAAACTGCGGTTTGTCCGTGCGCGCATACGGCGGTAAGCAATCCGAGAAGAATATGAGCAGGTCGCATGAAAATCAGCCTGAGATTATCGCAGGCCGCTCGAAATCGTCAACAACGGGCCGCAAGGTTCAGGAGTAAATCGGCTCCAGCTTGCTTGTGATATACGCGTCGCAGCGCTCGTAGCTCGCGCGCGGTCCATGCCGCGCGGTATCCAGATCCACACACAGCCAACCCCTGTAGCTGACCGACTTCAACACGCGGTGGCAGCCCGGAAAATCCACTTCACCGTCGCCCAGATCGTAGATACTCGAAAAAAATTTAGCGCCTTCGGAATCCTTGGGGTGAACTTTACCGGTGTCTTCGACGACGTCAGCCGTGGGCGTGGTCCACTTGGCATCTTTGTAGTCGGCAAAAATAATCCGCTGCTTGTATTTTTCGAGTATCGGCACAACATCGACGCCGGCCAGATGAAGATGCGCCGTGTCAGGCGCGAAATAGAACCGCTTCGGATCCACCTTCGCCAGAATGAGATCGATCTCTGACTGTTTTTCGACTACCTCACCCAAGTGATTATGCAGCCCGGCACGGAAACCCATTTCCTGCGCCAGGTGGCCGATTCGCGTGTAACAGTCGGCCATATTGTCGAACACCTGGACGAGATCGGCGCCCGGCGGCAACCGCGCCGGTGAAAAGACGACCAGCTCAGTCGCGCCGAACCGCTTCAGGAACGTCATCGCGCGGCGAGCGTCGGCGATAATTTTGTCGTGCTTGGAAACGTCATGGGCCGGCCCGCCAAACGAAATCGTGCAAACGTGGAGCTTACGCCGCGAAAATTCTTTCTCCATTTGCGATGGAATAAGCCCGTACCTCTCGAGGCAACCGGGGAACCCGGTCAACCGGATGCCGATGAATCCCGTGTCGCGCATCACGTCCAGGATGTCAGTGAACGGCACGGGACGGAAATGGTCCCAGAGGCCGAGGCTGAGCGCCCACTTGATATTGTCGTTTTTCGGCAGGTTCGAAGCCGCGCGAGCCAAGGCGGCGGAAAGCGAAATAACAAAATCCCTGCGTTTCATTGCACCCGGAACTTGCGGACGGCCTCTTCGTCGAGCTCGATGCCCAAACCGGGCTCTTGCGGAATCGCGAGATAGCCATCTTTCGCGCGCAACTTCTGGCGCGTCATTTGTTCGCGCAGATTCGTTTCCTCCTCCGCCACGAATTCGCAGATCAATGCGTTGGGAATGGAGTTCAGCCAGTGCAGCGCCGCCATGACGTTGACGTAGGTCGTGAAGCCGTGATTCGCCACCGGCAGGCCGCGGTCCCAGGCGAGCGCCGCGATCTTCATGGCTTCGGTGAAGCCGCCGCAGCGCGTTAAGTCCACCTGCACCACGTCAACGCGCCCGCGGTCCATCAGATCGATGAAGGATTTGCGCTCGCTCTCCTCTTCGCCGGCGGCGATGCGCACGTGCGTCGCCTCAGCCAGCTTGCGATAGCCATCGTAATCGTCCGGCCGCAGCGGTTCTTCCAGCCAGAAAATGTTGTAATCGGAAAACGCGCGCGCCCGCTGGAGGGCGGTTTTGGAATCCCAGACCAGACCGGCGTCGATCAGCAGATCGACGCTATCACCCAGGCCCTTACGCGCTTCCCGCACCAGCGCGATGTCATTCTTCTCGTTCTGGCCCATCGGATCCCATCCGAACTTCACCGCCGTGAAACCCTGATCGCGAAAACGGCGCGCCATCTCACCGGTTTTTTCCGGAGTCGCGCCGAACAGCGAACTGGCGTAGCACCGGACTTTCTGGTGAAAACCGCCGCCGAGCAGCTTCCACACCGGCATCTTGAGCGCTTTGCCTTTAATGTCCCACAACGCCATGTCGATGCCGCTCATGGCATGCAGCCCGACGCCGCGGCGGCCGCCGTAAATGTTGGCGCGATACATTTTGTGCCAGATCTTCTCGGTCTCGAACGGATCCTCGCCCACAACGATCTGCGCCAGGCCCGCGGCGGTTGTATGGGAAAACGGGCCTTCAATCGCCCCTTTCACGGCCATGGGGCTCGAATCCACTTCCCCGATGCCGGTGATGCCTGCATCGGTTTCGACGCGAACCAACAGCGCGTCCTGGCCGCTGTCGCACTGATACTTTACGTCCGGCTGCCGGAGATAGATAACTTCAACACGAGTAATTTTCATGGGTCAGATGGTGATGGCATCATATCGTGCCGGGCGTGGTTTGCGCCACACGTGAGATCGCATGCACGAGTTTTCGATAAGGGATATTCTCGGGCCGGTCGAACGAGAACCACTCGCCGTCACACCAGCTCGAATAAAACCAGCGCGCCAGAATCGCCAGATGCTCCTGCCTTTCGCGCATGTTGTGCTCGGCGGGTTGGAACGCGCTGACGGCCTCCCGCAACTTCCGATCAATCGAGACCGGCTTTCCATCGATCAACTCGAAGCCGATCCTTTGCGGCGCCTGCCATGAGCCACGCCACACAAACCAGAGATCCACGGAGTGCGGCTCAACCGACTTCGTGACCGCCACACCGTGGAGACGGTCGATATCCCGTGCCAGCTCGTCGCCGAGACCTATCACCTGCTCGATCTTTTCGATGTGTTTGTGCTGCCGCGCCGCTTGCTCAAAATCGAGCTCCTCGCTCGATCGTTCGCGCGCCGCCGTGGCGGATTCCAGCAGGGACTGGCCGCCGGTTCGCAGAAAATCTATGACTCGATCGGATTCGCGCCGGTACTCTTCCACGGTCACGACCTGCTGGCAGGGCCGCAGGCACATTCCCATCTCGCCGTAAATGCAGCCCGGATGCGTGGGCGAGGGCACCAGGTCTTCCTGGCAGCGCCGCATTTGAAACAAATCGAGAAATTGCGATTCGAATTTTTCTGCCGATGCCCGGGTACGAAACGGCCCGAAATAAACCGCCGGCGCCTGGCCCAGATGCGTCGTAATCTGGCTCCGCGGAAATTCGTTGGTGAGAATAATTTTCACATACGGCGGCATACGCAGCCGCAATACTTCCAGATATTTCGCCGGGAAGTGCTGCCTCGCCAACTCGTACATCCGCATCGATGATTCGAGAGATGACCCGGAAAGCCAAAACTCGACGCGATGAAGCGTATGCCGTAGGTTCAACAGCCGCGACGTTTGATCCCGCTCGCGCAGCAGCCTCAGCAACCGCCGCCGGAGCATCGTGGTCTTGCCGAGATGCGGCTCACCCTGCTTAGGCCAAAGCAGAAAGACGGCGGGGCGGTTGGGAAGTTTATCGAGCGCCTCGTCGAGCGCTGCAAGCTCATCCGCAACCGCTATCTCAGGCATGGGAGATCACGCGCGTTGGTAAAGCTCGACGTATTCGCGTTCCGCGAGCGGCTCGATGGCCGCCACCCCGAGGTTTTCCTTCACGTGAGCGGCGTTACTCATTCCGACCAGGGCTACCTTGATGCCGGGAGTCGAGCGAGTGAACTGGATGGCGCGCTGCGCGTCAGTCGAAAGGCCGCGCAAATTTTCCGCGAGCGCGCGGTTGAGACCGCCGGCCAGCCGTGCCTGAAGAAGCGTCGCGCTGGCCACGACCGAAATGTTCTGCTGCACGGCCTGCTCCAGGATGCCGTTCGAAAACGCCTCCGCCATCGCCAGGTTGAATGGCAGCTGGATGAAACGTAAATGGTGTCCGTCGCCGCCAGCCTCGGTGGCGAGTTCCACCAGGCGCGCCAGATCGAGCGCATCCCGCGCGCCGGCCTGCCGCCGGAATCCGTCCCAGGTAGCTGCCCCGTAATTGCGGATTTTGCCGGTCGCAGCTATCTGCTCGAGCCGTGTGAACGCCAGACGGATTCGCCGCTCGAACTCCGCGCGCGGCACGAACCCTAACTGCGTTTCGGGATTATGCAGATAGAAGATATCGAGTGTGCCCAAACCCAAATTCGCCCGGCTTCGCTCGATCTGATCCTCCAAAAAATCCGGATGCATGCAATGCATGCCGCCCACGACATCATCCGGTCTGAGAAATGCTGGCACCGCGCCCGGAGTCAAGAAACCGGCTTTCGTGCCGATTACCAACTCGTCGCGCCGAATCGTGCCTGACTCAAACAGATCCTGGAGCGCCGCACCGATCGAACGCTCCGACCTTTGCTGCCGGTAGTTGATGGCCGTGTCAAGAAAGTTGATCCCGCCGCAAACGGCCTCGCGCACAGCTTCGCGATATGCCCGGTCGGTCTGTTCATCGGCTTCGCCCAGGTAAGTACCTAAGCCCAGGCTTGAAACGTGCAGACCGTCAGCCATCCGATAGAATCGGCGGTTCCGTGCTTCAATGAACCGCGCCGCAAAACGAGCCGTCCCGTCGGCTGTCGCGTATTCTGGAGCCACACCTGAATTGTACCCAGGCAAGCGTTACGCCGGTCCGAGCGTTCTCTAAAGCTATCCTTTCGTCCCCGCTACTATCCATTCGGATAGCTATTCGCATTTCGATATACGCCCGCGAACTCCGCGCGTCAGACACTCAGGATGCCGGTTCCCCCTCCTGCTGCAACACCTTGCGCTAATTGACAGACACAACGTGCCAGGCACGAATTGAATGGAACATCGATTGCTTTTCTCTCAGCGAAAGGAATACTCCGATGAAGACCAAAACGAATGCGAAAGCGGGCAGTTTCCAGTGGGGCGTCGGACGGGGCAAGAATTAAACGGCTCGTGCGCCTGGCAATTTTTTGCAACAGAAATGATTTGAGGTAAAGCGATAAAAGGCCGGCGCAGACGGAGCTAACTCGCGCCCAAGCCAATGGTGAAATGACAATGTGCACTCAACTGAGTAATCGAGAAATCGACATCATCAAGTTACTTGCAGACGGCAAAACCTACAAAGAGACAGCGCAGATTCTCGGCCTGTCTTCCAAGACGGTCGATTGCTATTCGCAGAGAATCAAGCTCAAGACGCAATGCTATTCTCTGGCGCTGCTGGTGCGGTTCGCCATTCGGAACGGGCTGGCCGAGCTTTGACGCACCGGCGCGGCGCATTCCGGCCTCCCGAAAATCCCCAAAGCTGACATCCGCCCTGCGCGTAAACCGCGAGGCTATCACGAACGCGCAGGCTGCAGCGGCCGGCCAAGCGACAGGCTTTACGCTCAATCAAACGCCCCTTCAGCCGCTTCTGGCAGAATAATGGCTTTGGATGTTTCTTGCGCGTCTCTTCGACTCTTTTCGGCCGCTGCAAAATCCCATCGGTTTCGGCGCAAGCGATTTCATCGAATTGGCGCTAGCTGTCATCCTGGTTGTGCTGGCCGTGCTCTGGCAGCCGTGGATCGAACCGTACGCGCGTAAACTAGCTGAGCGAACCGCCTGGTCGATGCTGGCGCTGGCCGCGCTTCCGGTTGCGCTCCGGCTTTTGCTCGTACCACATCATCCGGCTCCCACGCCCGAAATCTACGACGAGTTCAGCCATCTGCTAGTGGCCGACACTCTCCGGCATTTCCGCCTCGCAAATCCGGCGCATGCGCTGCACCAATTCTTCGAAACATTCTTCGTTTTGCAAGAGCCGAGTTACAGCTCCATCTACCCCGTCGGCCAGGGCGCCGCAATGGCGCTCGGCTGGATAGTCTTCGGACTTCCCTGGGCCGGCGTCATCCTTTCGGTCGCGTCTTTCTGCGCGCTGTGCTATTGGATGCTGCGCGGTTGGATCTCGCCGCCATGGGCGCTCGTGGGCGGCGTCCTGGCAGTAATTGAATTCGGGCCGCTCAACCGGTGGATGAACAGTTACTGGGGCGGCGGTGTGACGGCCTGCGCCGGTTGCCTGGTTTTCGGCGCTCTGCCGCGCTTACGCCAAAGCGCCCGCACACGTGACGCCGTTCTGCTGGGCGCGGGTCTTGCGATCCACTGGCTCACGCGCCCTTTTGAAACCATCTTCCTGGTCTTGAGCGTGATCGTGTTCTTCCTGCCCTCGCTATTGAAGCGTGACGAAATTCGCGCGCTCGCGCGGCCGGCAATCGCCGTCATATTGACCGTGATCCCCGCCATCGCCATCACATTCGCGCACAACAAGCTGGTCACCGGCAGTTGGGCCACGCTCCCCGAAATGGCGAGCCAGTATCAGTACGGCGTGCCCGTGTCATTGACGTTCCAGAGTATTCCCACGCCGCACCGCGAGCTCACGCCTGAGCAGGCGCTCGGGTACAAGATGCAGGTCTCGTTTCACCCGGCGAAGGAAACGATCGAAACTTACGTGACGCGGCTTGAGTACCGCGTCCGTTTTTACCGTTTTTACTTTCTTGCTGCGCTTTATGTCGCGTTGCCGGCTTTTTTCTGGACGCTTGGCACGTACCGATTTGCCTGGATCGCCGTAACTTTGGCTATATTCGCCCTCGGCTCCACCTTTTTCCCATTTTTCGAGTTCCACTACATCGCCGCTGTCACGTGCCTGTTCATCCTGGTCAGTGTCGTGGCGCTGGAACGGCTGAGCCGGGTGCACGTGGGCGGATGGCGCGCCGGCCGCGAGGCCGCATTGCTCTTGATTTTCGTCTGTATTGTTCATTTCGTCTTCTGGTACGGCCTGCACCTGTTCGACGACCAGCAATTCTCGAGGGCCGTCATGCAATACGAAACCTGGGACCTGATCCAGCACGGCGATCCACAGGGGAGAATCGCAGTACGGCACGCGCTGGCGCAACTTCCCGGCAAGCAGCTCGTGTTTGTGCGTTACTGGCCCGGACACATTTTCCAGAACGAGTGGGTCTACAACGCCGCCGATATCGATGGCGCTCGTATCGTGTGGGCACGCGATCTTGGGCCGGCCGACGACGAAAAACTGCGGCGCTATTATCCTGACCGAACGGTTTGGCTGCTGGAGCCCGATGCGCGGCCGCCCAAACTAACTCCATATCCGCAAACGGCTGAACCCAGCCCGCAAGCGGCGCGGTAACCGCATGTTTCTCTTTCACCTATTCCGCTCGTTCCTGCCGGCCCGCAACCCAATCGGTTTCGGCGCGAGCGATTTCATCGAATTTGCATTCGGCGCGCTGCTGGCTTTGCTGGCTCTGGCCGGCCGGCCCTGGATAGAGAGATACGGTCGAAAACTCGCCGAGCGGACCGCATGGTGCATGCTGGCGCTGGCGATGGCTCCCGTGGCGCTACGTCTCCTGTTGCTCCCCAATCATCCTGTGCCCACTCCGACCGTTTCCGACGAATTCAGCCATCTGCTTGTCGCGGACACCCTGCTGCACTTCCGCCTGGCGAATCCTTCGCACCCTCTGCACGAATTCTTCGAAACCTATTTTGTGCTCCAGCAGCCAACTTACAGTTCGATTTACTCGCTCGGACAAGGTATGGTGCTGGCAATCGGCCGGCTGATGTTCGGTCATCCATGGGCCGGTGTGGCGCTCGCGGTAGCATGCATGTGTTGCCTCTGCTATTGGATGCTGCGGGCGTGGACCAGTCCGCTCTGGGCGCTGGCCGGCGGCGCGCTCGCCGTCATCGAATTCGGCCCTCACAACCAGTGGATGAATACGTATTGGGGCGGAGCGGTTGCAGCCACCGGGGGCTGTTTGGTTTTTGGAGCGCTACCGCGCCTGCGGGAAAACTGGCGGACGCGCGACGCCGCGCTGCTCGGTCTCGGCCTTGCGCTCCACCTCCTGACCCGGCCATATGAATCCATCTTTTTGGCTGCGAGCGTTCTTCTGTTCTTCGCCCCCGCGCTCGCGCAGCGCGTCTATTGGCGCAAGCTCGCGCGCTCCGCGGCAATCGCGCTTCTGGTTTTGTTTCCGTCAATTCTCCTGACACTGGCCCAGAACAAGCAGATCACGGGAAATTGGACCACCCTACCGTACATGCTCAGCCGTTATCAATACGGCGTTCCCACGACGTTTACCTTTCAGCCGAATCCGGTTCCTCACCGCGAGCTTACTCCGGAACAGCAATCCGATTACCAGGTGCAAACTCTGGTGCATGGGAATGAGCCGGAAACCCTCAGCTCTTACTTCGCGCGCCTCGGATCGCGTGTCCGTTTTTACCGTTTCTTCTTCCTGGCGCCCCTCTACCTCGCGTTGCCGTTTTTTCTTCCATCATTGCGTGCGTGGCGCTTTCTCTGGGTGTCCCTCACATTGATACTTTTCGCGCTCGGCGCCAACTTTTATCCGTATTTTTACCCGCATTACATCGCCGCTGTCACGGGCTTGTTCGTTCTGGTCAGCGTGAACGGACTCGAACGGCTGAGCCGCTGGACCGTTCGAGGCTTTCCCGTCGGACTCCGCGCGGCGTGGCTGATTCTCCTTCTTTGCGCCGTCCATTTCGCGTTCTGGTACGGCGTGCATCTATTCGATGATCAGGAATTCCTCCAAACCGTTGCGAGCTACGAAACATGGGATCTGATCAACCACGGCGATCCCCAGGGCCGCATCGCCGTCAATCGGCAGCTTGCTGCGGTTCCAGGCAGGCAACTGGTCTTCGTCCGCTACTGGCCTCGCCACCTTTTTGAGGAATGGGTTCACAACCCAGCGGACATCGATAGCGCGCGCATCGTATGGGCCCGCGACCTGGGAGCATCCGAAAACGAAAAGCTCCTGCGCTATTATCCCGATCGTACGCCGTGGCTGCTTGAGCCGGACGCCAGGCCGCCCAGGTTGACGCGCTATCCCGCAGAGCCGGTTGCGACCAATCCATTCACAGCACATTAGGACAGTGCTCGTTGTATACTGCGCAACGGACTCCATCATGCGAAATAAAATCGAACGAGCACTCTGGAAGGCCGCGATACTCTTCGTCGCAGTCGTCTTGGTTGTTGTCGACCCGCTCTTAGCCCAGAGCCCCTTCTATCTCAAAGACGGCGATCGTGTCGTTTTTTATGGCGACAGCATCACGGATCAACGGCTTTACACGACCTTTGCCGAGACCTTCGTCCTCACCCGCTTCCCCAATCTGAAAGTTTCATTCGTTCATTCCGGCTGGGGCGGAGATCGCGTTACGGGAGGAGGTGGCGGCCCGATCGATGTTCGTTTGAAGCGCGATGTCATTGCCTACCATCCAACCGTGGTCACGATCATGCTCGGCATGAACGACGGCGGCTACAAGCCTTACGACGAGGCGACGTTCGAGACTTATGCGAACGGCTACCGCCACATTATCGAGACGCTGAAGAGCGCTCTTCCTGGGGTGAGAATGACGCTGCTCGAGCCCTCGCCGTACGACGACGTGACGCGCGATCCCAATTTCCCCGGTGGCTATAATGCCGTGCTCGTGCGCTATGCCGCATTTGTGAAAGAGCTTGCCGACCAGCCGAAATTGGCGGTGGCGGATCTGAACACACCGTTAGTTGCAGCGCTCCACCGCGCCAGCGAGATCGGCGGCGACCTCGCCAAGTCGATTCTGCCTGACCGCGTTCACCCCGGACCCGCCGGACACCTGCTCATGGCAGAGGCCGTGCTCAAAGCCTGGCATGCTCCGGCGCTCGTCACCGACGTCCAGATATCCGCCGCCGATCATCGCATCGCGCGTTCCGAAAATACCAAAGTCTCCGGCCTCTCGACAGATGGAGGCCTTGCGTGGACTCAACTGGACAACGCGTTGCCGATGCCGGTCGATATGAGCGACAAGGTCGTCGCGCTTGCGATTCACTCTTCGGATTTCGCGAACAGCATGGATCGTGAATTTTTGCAGGTCACCGGCCTCACCGCGCCACGCTACGACCTCAAAATCGACGGAGAAGAAGCAGCGAATCTTACCAGGGAACAGCTCGCGGACGGCATCAATCTGGCCCTGCTGCCCACTCCCATGACCAAGCAGGCCGCGGAGGTTCATTCGCTCACCTTGCGTCACAACAATGTTCATTTCGCCCGGTGGCGAACCGTGCAGGTTCCGCTCGAAAAAGAGAGCTTACCCAGCGCGGAGAAAGCCATAACTGCGTTGGATTCTCTCGAAACTGACCTGGTCAAACAGCAGCGAGCCGCAGCCATCCCAAAACCGCACCACTATCAGCTCCGTGAATCAATTC
Source organism: Bryobacteraceae bacterium (assembly GCA_035280425.1). Taxonomy (GTDB): domain Bacteria; phylum Acidobacteriota; class Terriglobia; order Bryobacterales; family Bryobacteraceae; genus QHXW01. The sequence goes on from DATEFW010000004.1 coordinate 84,488, forward strand.
GCCAGTAAATAGAATGACCTAGGCTTTTTTGTAAGGAAGTTCACCAACAAAAACCGTACCTCTCGCCTGCGAACCCTCGTCTACTCGTTGTGAGGTTGCACGTTCTGGCGCCACTTCGGCGGAAATGCTATTTGCAAAGGAGTGACCACGAAGCCATGAACGTACGAAAAATCGCACTCATCGGAGGCGCATTCTTCGCCTTTACTACAGCGAGTTACTTCGCCTTGCGGGCGCAGGGCCCGTTATATGACAAAGTTACCGTGGACTTGCCCTACACCATAACCGTCAATAATACAACTCTTCAACCCGGGCATTATGTCATCCAGCAGATGCCCAGCACAGACATCAGCAATCGCGTTCTCCAGGTTTACAGCAATGACGGAACCAAGCTCGAGACATCTGTGATGACTATTCCAACCGTAAATAACACCACGCCGAGCGATACTCAGGTGGTGCTAAACCATATCGGGAACGATTACTATTTCGACAAAATCTGGATACAGGGCAAGGATTACGGCTATGAGTTTGTGCTGCCGGAAAACGTCAAATCTCGTGCCCAGGAAAGCCAGGTGGCTGTGAACGTGCCGGCTACGTACCAGTCGGCGCCTGCCCCCGAACAGGGTTCCGAAGGCCAATCTGCCTCCGCGAATTCAAACCAGTCATCCGCGGAAAACCAATCCGCGATGAACAATCCGCCATCGGCCGCCAACCCGTCAGCGCAGACAACGTCTCCGGAAGCTCAAGCATCTACTGCTGAGCCGGTGCCGTCTCAAAGCACGGTAACGGCTCCGAACTCCCAAACGCCCAGTACTGCGGAAGCGCAACAACAAAATCCTTCTGTGAGTTCACAATCACCTAATGCCCAGCAGTCTCAGGAGAATCCTTCGCTGAGTGCACAGGCAACTCAGCAACCGGCTCAACCCGAGACAACGGAGCAGCCGGCACCCCAGGCTCAGGAACAGACACCCACATCACCAAGTCAAGCGGAGCCTAATAGCACAACACCGAGCCAGGCGACTGCTCCTTCCGGCGAACAGACCGAAAGTCGCAACCGGCAAATGCCTCAAACTGCGGCTAACTGGCTGACTTTACTGTTTAGCGGCGCCGGGCTCTCTGGAGCTGGTATGATGCTGCGCCGCTGGATACACTGACATCCGCGTCCATTAACTTAGGTTCCGATACTTAGAAAGTTCGGGACTTAAGTTGCCTGATTGATTATGCACAGGCTCAAGATCCTCCTGCCGTGGTTACTCATCGCAGGAGGATCTTACTTTATTTTTCTCGGTGCCCGCGAGTACTTAATCCCGCACATTGCCCAAGCGAGAGCCAAAAGTTCTTGGAACGCGAAATATACCGTAAAGGCGCCGCCCCTTCAACCTGGAGAAGTATTTGCGCGCCTCTGGATACCCCGCCTGCGTACGACGCTGTATGTAGTCGAGGGTACCAGCCCCCAAGCGCTCCGCCGCGGACCAGGGCATCTTCAGGGTTCCGCCATGCCGGGCTCGGAAGGCAACTGCATAATTGCCGGCCATCGAGACACTCATTTTCAAGCACTGAAGGGCATTCACACTGGCGATAAGATCCAGATCCGCACTGTGGAAGGTACTTACACTTATCGAGTTTCCGGCACCACGGTCGTTGCGCCGAACAACACCTCCGTGCTCGAGCCTTCCAGTCGGCCCGAGCTGCATCTGATCACCTGTTACCCATTCCGCTATGTCGGAAATGCACCCAAGCGCTTCGTCGTTGGCGCCGACCTCGTAAGTCATCAGACCGCGCCTCCTGGCTGATTCCCAGCATTCGCCACGCAACTTACCTCGAACACTTTCGCCTTGCGTGACTGCATATTTACCGCCTGAGATTCTCCCGATTCAGCACCACAGCTTTTGGACGATTCCTCCTCGAAATCCCCAGTTTCCCCAAGGTGAAATCCGACGCACTCTGCCTTGCCTCCAATGGCATACTTCCCAAGTTGATATGCGCCACGCATCCCTCCGTAGGAGCGCGTGTGCTTAAGAGGAAGTAAAACCATGAGACAACGAGTAACTGCGCTATTGGTGTCAATGGCGGCTCTCGCTGTTTATACCGCCAAAGCAGAGGTAACCACCCACGTAAGAATCCCCGTTGCATCCGTCATCTCCGTTCCGTGCGCTGTGGCCGGAGAAGGCGAGCAGGTCGCGCTGACCGGAAGTGTCGAGGCGGTCTTTGTGACCGCACTCGACGCCACTGGCGAGATGCATATCGCCACGGTGATTAATCAAACCGGAATCAGCGGAACCGGCCTGACCACCGGCGCTAAGTATCAGGCCACCGGAGTCAACCGTTTCAGCTTTAGCTCTAGCGGCCAGGTCTCTGAATTTACCTTCGTTAATAACTTTCAGTTGATCGGACCCGGGCGAGACAACAACCTCGTCATGCACGAGACGATCCACCTTACGGTTAAATCCAGCGGTGAAATCACCGCGAATGTCGCTAACTTCAGCATCGATTGCAAATAACCGTCGTCGCGAAGCACACGCGTTCGTAAACCAGTACAATGGGCTAGATGCCCCCGTCCACGGACTCTTTTTACCGCATTCAAAAACTGCCGCCCTACGTCTTTGCCGTCATCAATGAAATGAAGGCAAAAGCACGCGCCGCGCAGCAGGATGTGATCGACCTCGGCATGGGCAATCCCGATGGCGCGACGCCGCGCGCCGTGGTCAATAAGCTGATCGAGGCTTCGCGCAATCCGCGCAATCATCGTTATTCGGTTTCGCGCGGCATTCCCCATCTGCGTGTCGAAATCGCCCGCCGTTACCAGAAGAATTACGGCGTGGCGATCGATCCCGATTCCGAAGCCATCGTCACCATCGGCGCCAAGGACGCTCTGGCGCATCTTCTGTTCGCTGTAATCGGTCCGGGCGACGTAGTCGTCTCGCCCAACCCCGCCTACCCCATTCACCAGTACGGCGTCATCATGGCCGAAGGCCAGGCCTGCATGCTTCCCATGCCGGATGCGGCAACTTTTTTGGCCGGCCTCGAAGATCTTTACCGCGGCTCGTCCCGCCCAAAAGTGATTCTGATTTCCTTTCCGCACAACCCGACCACCACCTGCGTCGATCTGGATTTCTTCCGCGAGGTCGTCCGC
>DATEFW010000005.1:0-39112 GCA_035280425.1 Bryobacteraceae bacterium
AGGCCGCATCATCTGGAAACATGCGGTTGAAGTCGTTGATCGTGAACTTCTGCTGTTTCGGCTGAATGTTGTTCCGACCTTGAATATCGCCCATGTAGGTATACTGCCATAGATCATACCTACTGTCAAGGGATAATTACCTCTCCCCTTGAGCGGGGCATCCAAACGCGTGCTCGCTTATGCGGCCGACGAAGCCTTGCGGCTCGAACACAAGAACGTGACACCGCTCCATCTCATCGCCGGTCTTCTCCGCGAAGAGAAGAGCCGGGCGGCCAAGCTGCTCCGGCAGGAAATTACGATCGAGCAAGTTCGGGCTAAGCTCCAGTATTCTGCGGGTACAAGAGGAGAAACCACGCCCGAACCGCGGCCGGATTCGGTCTTGGCGCAAACCTGCCGCGATCTGACGGCGGCAGTCGAGGGCCATCCATTTCCGGCGCTGGTCGGCCGTGACCGCGAGTTAAACACGGTCATTCAAGTCCTTGCCAAGCGTAACGGAAACAACCCGGTGCTCATCGGCGAGCCCGGCGTCGGCAAGACGGCAATTATTGAAGGCCTCGCCCAGCGTATGGTGAACCGCCAGGTCCCGGAATTTCTCGCTGCCAAACGTCTTCTTGTGCTGAATTCCGAAAGCTTCATGGAAGGTCCGCGGAATCGCAGAATATGGCGGGACCAGTTCGCCGCGCTGCTTGAGGAGATTGCTGAAGACTCCAACGTAATTCTGGTGATCGATGGCCTCTTTGAGCCGGCCGCGCAAGCCGGCGGCCCGTTTGCCGGCGTGCTCGGTGCGTTGTTGGCGTCGTTAGCCTTCGGAACCCTGCAACGATTGCGATCGGAACGCCGGCTGTATATCGTGAGGCCGTTCAGAAAGATCCGGCCATCGAGCGCCACATGCGCAGTATTGAGATTCTCCCGTCGGATGAAAAGGATGCCGTCCAAATTTTCCTTGGAGTCAAACCGCGCTACGAGGAATATCACGGCGTAGTGTATGATGAGGCGGCCATTGAGACAGCGGTCGCTGCGTCGGTGCAGTTCATGCCCCGCCGTCACCTGCCCGAAAAGGCGCTGGACCTGCTCGACGAGGCCGGCTCGCGGATCAGGCTTCGCGAACCGGACGAAGCCAGAGAATGCCGCGAACATCTGCGTTCCATTGCTCAGCAACTCAAAGCCGCGATTGCCGGCAGCGAGTCCGAAAGAATACGCGCTTTGGTCGAGGAAGAACGCCAGACCCGCGAAAAACTGATCCTCCTTCAGCAGAAGTACAAGCTCAATGATCCCTCACCCAGGAAGGTAACCAGAGAGGAAATTGAGGAACTTATTGCCGAACGCGCCGGGCTGCCTCTCGAAGCGGTGCGGGCACGTTTGGGTAAGAAATAATCAGCGCAATGGCGCGCCACGCACTTGCAGTACCCTATAGTGAGAAGTATGGTTGCGCAGCATAAGCTCACGGCCCACGTGAAAGCCGCCGGTTGAGCGTCCAAGCTGAGTCCAAAGTTGTTGGACCGGGTTTTGGCCGCGATCCCGCGGGTCACGAATGAAAACGTGCTGGTCGGGTTTGACACCGCCGACGATGCCGGCGTGTACAAGCTGACGCCGGAGCTCGCCCTGGTGCAGACCGTCGACTTCTTCACTCCCATCGTCGACGATCCCTACACTTTCGGCGCCATCGCCGCCGCCAATTCCCTCAGCGACGTCTACGCCATGGGCGGCAAGCCGCTTTCGGTTCTTTCGCTGCTGGCATATCCAGCGAACGGCGACATCGGCGATCTCGAGCAGATTCTCAAAGGCGGAGCGGAGAAGATCCATGAGTCGGGCGCCGTGATCCTGGGCGGCCACAGCATCGCCGATGACGAGATCAAGTTCGGCTATTCGGTGACCGGCTCGGTGCATCCGGACCGCGTCAAGGCAAACTCCGGCGCACGCGAGGGCGACACCCTGGTTTTCACCAAACGCATCGGCACGGGCGTGGTCACCACCGCTCTCAAACGCGGTATTGTGCGCGATCCCGATGTCCAGGCCGCGATAGATTCCATGCTCCAGTTGAATCGTCGCGCATGTGAAGCCATGCTCGCCTTCGATGTTCACGGCTGCACCGACGTCACCGGTTTTGGACTAATTGGCCACGCGCGTGAAATGGCGGTGGCTAGCGAGGTGACCCTCGAGATCGATCCGGCTGCCGTCCGATTTCTACCCGGGGCTCTCGATTATGCCAAACAGGGCGCCATGCCCGGCGGCCTGAAGAATAATCGCGAATACGCCTCGTGCGCAGTAGAAGTGACTCGCGAGATTCCAGCGGAAGTCGAAAACCTGCTCTACGACCCGCAGACCTCCGGCGGATTGCTGATCTCGCTTCCGGAGAAAGACGCCGTGCAGCTGGAACAAAAGCTTCCCGAAGCCTACCGGATCGGCCGCGTCATCGCTCGAAGCGACAAGCCCATCCACCTCATATGAGCGTCAACCCGATCATCGTCGCTCTGGATGTCGAGTCCGCCGCGGAGGCCCGCGCGCTGGTCAAGCGGATCGGGACAGGATTCTACAAAATCGGGCTGGAGCTTTACACTGCGGCGGGAATGGATTTTGTCCGCGAGCTGATCGCCGGCGGCAATGATGTTTTTCTCGACCTCAAGCTCTACGACATCGGCGAAACCGTTAAGCGGACTGTAGCGCAAGTGGCGCGCACCGGCGTTCGCTTCCTCACCGTCCACTCTATCGGCCAGGTGATGCGCGCGGCTATCGAAGGCCGCGGAAAAGCGCCGCTCCAACTGCTGGGGGTCACCGTGCTCACGAGTTTCGACGATCGCGATGTGGCCGACGATGGCTATCCAGGTTCACTGACCCAGCTCGTGGAGCATCGGGTCCGAAAGGCGATCGAGGCGGGAGTCGATGGCGTTGTCGCCTCGCCTCTTGAAGCGCTTCACATCCGCGCCGTCGCTGGTGACCGCGTGATCCTGGTGACTCCCGGCGTGCGGTCTCCCGGCGCTGCCAAAGGCGATCAGAAACGCGTGGCCGCCCCGGCCGAAGCAATCCGGGATGGCGCAGACTACCTGGTCATCGGCCGCCAAATCACGCGGGCGCCCGATCCCGCTGCCGCACTTCGCCAGGTTCTCGTCGAAATCCAGCCCGCGCTCGCTCTCCGCGGCCAAGCCTCCCGCGCGTAGAGATCCGTGCATGGAAACCGCGTTTCATCTGGTCTCGCAGTATGGTCACGTCGCCATTTTCTGTCTTCTGGTGCTCGGGATCGTAGGGCTGCCGGTTCCCGATGAGACGCTTCTCACCTTCGCCGGATATCTGGTCTTCAAAAAGCACTTCAGTTATTTCCCGACCGTGCTGGTTGCGTTCGCCGGCAGTATCATCGGCATTTCCATCAGCTACATCATCGGCCGCACCGGGGGCCTGTACGTGATCCATAAATACGGCCCCTACGTTCACCTTACTCGGGATCGGCTCGACCGCGTTCACCGCTGGTTTGAGCGCATGGGCCGGTGGGCGGTTTTCGTCGGATATTTCATGCCTGGGATCCGGCACTTCACCGCTATCGTCGCCGGCGCGTCGGAGCTGGACATGCACGTTTTTGCTCTGTTTGCATACAGCGGCGGATTTGTCTGGGTCGTCAGTTTCATTTCCCTCGGCTATCTTCTGGGCGAGCAATGGTCTCGCATCGATACCGAGGTCCACAGCACGCTGCTCTGGCTGACTGTGGCGGGAATTGTTGCGGTATTGATCTGGTGGTGGTTGCGGCGGAGGAAGAAGTCGGCCTAGGCGACTCGGTCAGCGCGGCTGCCCCACGAGCCTCCTTATCGTGGAAGCCTTCACTGGCGCTGTGAGAGGATGCGCCGGGAGACGTCTGATGCGTCCCCGCGGAGCGCGTCGCTCAGAAATTCACCGCGTGCCGCCGCATGCATTCCAGGCAGACATAATGCCCTTGCACGGGCCGGGTAATCTCGTGGTGCATCAGCCGGCATAGAAAATTCCCCAGCCGTTCTAAAAACGCTAAGTTCAGAGACACGTGGCGCGTCATATTCCAACCTCCTCTGTGTTAACTACCGGGACGACGACGTTCGCTTTGTGTCTTGAAGCTTAAAACACGACAGCGCGAGGGTACAATCAGGAAATCTCCCGAAGCAATAAGTCTTTTAGTTTCTCCGGGTTGCGGACAGTCAACGGGTGGTTAACCCAGGCTCCCGGCGAAGGGATGTCTATTCCTTCGAAAATGCATTCTAAGCCGGGTGGAGGCTAACCTGGAAGCCGAGCCCCTCCAACCGTTTGACCAGTTTTGCGTTTGAGCCGTTCCGGATGCAGTGGGTCGAAGTAGTTCGCTCCGAGGTCGCGGTACTCCACGGGCCGGCTGAGAATGTGATAAGTGATCACCAGCAGCGCATGGGCCACGGCGATCGCGGCACGCTTCACGCCTCGACGGGCAGCCAAGCGGCGGAACAACGCAGAAAGATAGTTGTTCTGCTTGGTCGACACGCCCCAGGCCGATTGGCACAGGTGCCGCCTTAACCAGGCGCTGCCTTTGCGAATTCGCCCGCTTTTCCTTTTGCCGGCGCTCTCCTAGTTGCCCGGGCATAGGCCCGCCCAACTCGTCATCCGGGAACTGCTTCATGTCCAATCGTTCGGCGATCTCTTGCTCCAGCCGCGTCATCTGCGATTCCACCAACTCCAGATGTTCCATGAGTCGCTGCAGCAGGAACCGATGGTGATCGCTCACTGGTCCTTCCAGAGCCAACTGCAACTGTGGAATCTTGCGTCGCAGCAGCCCGCGCGACATCTCCACCAGTTTCTCCACATCCCGCTCGCCAGCGAGGATCGCCTTTAGCCTGGCTCGCCCGGACACCCTAGCGGATCGGTAGCTACCGAGGCCAGCTTCAGGTTCGCGTCCTCCAGCACCTTCTGCATCCGCTTGGCGATGCGATTGCATTCCTGCGCCAGGTTCACGCGATAGCGCGTCAGATCACGCAACTCATGGATCGGTTCCGGCGTCACGGAAACTGCTCTTCAGCAAGCCATACTGCAGCAGCTCTGCCAGCCATGCGGCATCGCGTGGATCCGTGTTCTTGCCTGAGATGGCTTTCACGTGTTGGGCATTCCCCACCAGCAGTTCAAACTGCCCCTCCACCACGTGGAACACGGGTTGCCAGTACACGCCGGTCGACTCCATGGCCACGTGCCGCGGGGCGAGGGACGCTTGCCGTCAGAGAAATTCCTTCTCGTGCTCCCCGCCTGGCGGCCGAGGCGACATGCCGTTGTGAATCTCTCGCGTCCCGGACCACATTCGTACACGGCTCAAACCGCACCAGAATAAATCGGCCTCTTCGCATCGCGGCTGGTCCAGCATACGCCCGCTACCCCCATTTTCATGCGCCGTTGTCGCGCTCTAAAAAAGCGCGGTGAGTCATTCGTAACGCAGGGCCCGCAGCGGCTCGACCGTCGCTGCCCGCCGCGCAGGCACCAGGCTGGCCGCGATGCTCACCAGCGCGATCCCGGCGGTCGCCAGACAGAACGTCATGGGATCGCGCGGCGCCAGACCAAATAACTGTGATTCCAGCAATCCCGCTGCGGCCAGCGTGAGGGGCAGCCCGACCGCAACTCCGATCAGGCACACCAGCAGGCTTTCGCGCAGAACCATCCACAGGATGTCCAGGCGCCGTGCTCCCAGCGCCATCCGGATTCCTATCTCCGAGGTCCGGCGGCCGACCGTATAAGCCAGCGTTCCGTATAAACCCGTCGCCACCAGCAGCACAGCCAAGAAGCCAAAAAACATCGAGAGCCGCGCTACCAGCCGCTCTTCCGAGATCGTCGCCTCAAACTGCGCCTGCTGGGTCATGGGTTGCAGCAGCGCGAGATCCGGTGAGAAGCCAGAAACGGTCTTGCGAATCGCCGGCAAAAAACGATTCGGGTCGCCGGCCGTGCGCACCTCGAGGTGCATCACACCAATGGCGCCCGTTTGCGCATAGGGAAAATAGGCCATCGGTACATCCCGCTCGCGTAGGTTGGTGTATTTGCTGTTCGCCACCACGCCGATGACCGTGTACGGCATTCCCGGATTGTAGGAAACCTGATGGCCGAGTGGCTCGCGGCCTGCCAGATAGCGCTTGGCGAAAGTCTCGTTGATAATCGCTACTTTGGGCGCTGCGGCCGAGTCCGCATCGCTGAAGTCGCGCCCGCGCAGAAGGGGCACCCCCAGAGTCGTAAAGAAGTTCGAGCCGACGGCATTCCAGCGCATCGCGGTTGACGCGTTCGGTTTACCCTCATTGGGCGTCTTGCCGTCCACAATTGCGCTGGTATTGTTGCTCCAGTTGGAACCGATGCGGTTCTCCATCACGGTGGCCGCTTCCACTCCCGCGAGCGACCGCAGCTTTTCGAGCAGGGACTGGTAAAACCGGATCGCCTCCGCATCGGAATGCGCCACAAGTTGCGGGTTGACGCCGAAGACTACCAGGCCCTCCGTGCGCAGTCCGAGCTTGATGTGCTCGAGATTTCGCAGCGTGCGCACCAATAGGCCGGACGCGACCACCAGCATCAGGCAGAGCGATATCTGAAGCGCGACAACCATTCGGCCCGTTCGGAGCCGCCCCTGGCCTTGCGAAACGTTTGCGGAGGAGCTTTTGAGCGCCAGGCCTATCGGTACCCGCAGAGCCGCAATAAGCGGAGCCAGGCCGAACACTAAGCCTGCTGCGAGAGAGACGCCGATTGTGAACAGCAACACCGTGCGGTCCGGAGCCAGGTTTATCTCCACATCCGCCCAGTTCGCCAGTGCTCGCGTTGCGATCGTGGAGAACACCCAGCCGAGCGCTGCTCCTGCCCCCGCCAACACCAGGCTTTCTGCCAGAAGCTGGCGGAACAAGCGCAACCGGCTGCCCCCGATTGCCAGCCGCACGCTGAATTCCCGCTGCCGCGCGGTGTTGCGGGCAACCAGCAGCATGGCAATATTCCCGCACGCGATCACCAGGATGAGCGCCACCATGCCCATCAGCACTTCCAGCGGCTTTGCCGCTTCCTCATATCCCGGCACGCCTCGGATCGGCGCCATCGACAGTTTGCGCGGCCGTTCTCCGGGATCTGGTTTTCCACCGAGCGGTTCATACGCTGCGTGCAGAAACGCCGGAGCGATCCTGGCTTCGGCCTGCGGGATCGAGACACCGGGAGCCAGCCGCGCCGCCAGCAGCATGCTCCACCAGAGCGGCGTTGAATAATAAGGTTCGGCCGTATTTCCCCAGGCATTGAACTCAATTCGGCGTTGCAGCGGTATCCAGACATCGGTCGGCGCGTTCTCGATGCCGAAAAATCCCGGCGCCGTCACGCCGATGATCGTGAACGGGTAGCCTTTTACGAAAAGCGTCTGGCCGACTGCGCTGGCGCAGTTTTCTCCGAAGCTGCGTTGCAGATACGCATAGCTCACGACCGCCACGGCGGCATGGCTCTTTTCGTCCTCGAGGGTCAACGGCCGGCCGCACCGCACGCGCGCGCCCAGCCCCGAAAAAAAATTGCCCGACACCATGTCCGCTGCGGCCTCTTCCGGCTCCTGGCCGTGACGCACCGAAATCTTGTTGAAGCCCAGCGGCACATACTCGATCAAATCGGAGAACACGTCCTGCCGGGAACGCAACCGTTCGAAAACCAGGTGGCTGAACGAGGTCTCGCTGTTCCCTGTGTTTCCCGCGCGATTCGGCTGCCCCGGAAGCACGCGCAGTGTCACGAGACGGTCGGGATTATTCACCGGCAGGCTTCGCAACAAAGCCGCGTTGGTCACGCTGAAAATCGCGGTGTTGGCGCCGATGCCTAAAGCCAGAGTTGCAATCGCAATTACGGAAAACAGCGGATTCGACGCCAGAATCCGCGCGGCAAATCGAAAGTCTTTTAGCAGGCTGTCCAGCCAGATCCGCCCCGGCATCTCGTCCTCCACTTCCAAAACAGCTTACGCCCCGGAAAGGAATCGGCGCTGCGACGCGCCTCAGGTTGAGAATAGCTTAATTGACCGCTGCGGTTGCGCTCGCGCTTTGCGTTTCTTCCACAATGCGCCCGTCAAACAGGCGGATCACGCGGTCGGCCGTGCGCGCATAGCGCGGATCGTGCGTGACCATGCAGATGGTCGCGCCAGACCGGTGCAGGTCGCGCAGCAAGTCCATCACGGCTTCGCCATTGGCGGAATCGAGATTGCCGGTCGGCTCATCCGCCAGTAGAATGGTTGGCTCCCCCACCAGCGCCCGCGCCACAGCGACGCGCTGCTGCTGGCCTCCGGAGAGCTGCGAGGGATAATGCTTCACCCGGTGTGACATCCCGACCCGCTCCAGCGCTTCGAGCACGTGGGTCCTGCGCTCACGGCCTGGCATGTTGCGATAGGTCAGCGGCAGTTCGACGTTTTCATACACCGTAAGGTCGCCGATCAGGTTGAACGCCTGGAAAATAAATCCGATTTCCCGGTTACGGATCCGCGCCCGGTCGCGCATCTTGAGCATCTCGACCGGTGTCTGGTTCAAGACATACTTCCCGTCAGACGGTGTGTCGAGCAGCCCTAAAATCGCAAGCAAGGTGGATTTACCACAGCCCGAAGGCCCGGAGATCGAAATATAGTCGCCCTTGTTGATCTCCAGGTGGATTCCCGAGAGCGCATGGGTTTCCACCTCGTCAGTAGTGAAAACTTTGGTTACGCCTTCCAGGCGTAGCAGCGGTTCCATTCATAGCCTCCAGGTTTTTGCAGAGGGTTACGGAAATGATTACGCGAATGTTCCCGAAAAGTTACCAAAAAACTTCTTCAACGCAGCAAAACCTCCTCGAAAAACCGGACCGCGCGAGGGTCATTGGACTGGCCCAGCCAAAACATCGCCTGCTTCCGCACCGCCGGATTCTTGTTGGTTTTGGCAACCTGGATCAGCAGCGGTACGCCTTCGCCCGCCGGCAGTTGTTGCAACGCAAACACCGCTTTTTTCTTGACTTCCGTATCCGGGTCGTTTTCAATGGCGTCCGTGATGGCCGTGACTTCCTTGTTCCCGGCCTTGTGCGCCAGCCAGAATAGGGCCTGGCCCCGGACGCGGCTTGACCGGTCGTTTTTCGCGATGTCCAGCATCGTTTTCACCGCATCCGGATCGGGACTGACGTTCAGCCCAAAAATGGCTTTCTCCCGCACGCGGTCGCTCGGGTCTTCCTTAATGAGCCTGGTTAGCGTCTCATACCCCACGTGCCCGCGGGCACTGCCCAGCCAGAACGTGGTGCGCTCCCGAACCGCTTCCGGCTGATTCGGCGCGATGAATTTCTCGAGCGCCCGGTCGGCTGCCGGATCGGCATGCAAAGCGATCGCCGCGATAGCTCCCTCGCTTTGCCTGTGATGCCCGTTCTCCTCCGGCTCGAGTGCCAGCTTGCTCAGCAGCGCGATGCTTTCGCCGGGCTGTACGCCGTTCAGCCAGAAAAACGGTACACCGCCGCCATCCAGCTCGCAATTTGCTGAGAACGTCCGGATCCGGTCCACGCGACGCTGCTCGGCGCGAATCAAAACCAGAATATAGCCGGACGCCTCGAGCGGAATTGGCCCGGGCGCAGCCGCGCCGGTCTGGGTTCCCCGCATCCCTTCGAGCGCGCATCCGCGGCAGCAGCGATTTCCCGCGCCGTCCTCGAACGAGCTGTAGCAGCACATCTGGTGGTCGCCTGGAACCGCCCTCGCCGCCCATCCAATCCATGCAGGTTGCGCTGCAGCCGAAACCAGCGACTGGAACTCGCGGTCGAGGCCTCCGGCGGTTACCGCTCGGTTTTCGAGCTTCGCATTCGTCAGCCGCGGCTGCTGCGCCCATAGTGCCGCCGCGCCGGCGAGAACGAGCAACGCTTTCATTTATTCAACAACTCCATCAGATAATCCGTGCCCTCCTTCGACTGCATATTCGAAAGGTGGCGCACGATCTCCTTCTTCATATCCACATTGGTCTCTTTGCGCGCAATCTCAACCAGCGCGTGCGCGTTGCCCTGCACGAACAGCGCCCGGATAATCTCCTTGCGGACCGCCGGATCGCTCTCACTCGCATACATGGCTGCCAGCGCATTGCCGGCGCGCTGCTCGCCCATGTTTCCGAGGCCGCGGATGGCATCGCGCTTGAGCTCCGGTTCTTTCGCCGTGCGCGCAATCTCGAGTAAATGGTCGGCATCTCCGCCGACGAACAGCGCGTTGATAATCTGGCGTTTGATTTCGACGGTCGGCTCAACTTGGTAGAGCTGCCAAAGGTCGCCGTGCGCGCCAATGACGCCCAACTGATTGATCGCGACCCGCCGTAGGTCGGGATTGGTTTCCTTTTTGGCCGCGGCCAGCAACTGATCGTGCGCTCCCGAAACCATGAACGCATGCAGCACTTCGCGCCGGACGGCCACGTCGTTGGTCGCGGTGTAGACCTCTCCCAGTTCTTTCTGTGCCCCCATGATTCCCAGGTACTTCACGGCCTTCATTTGCAGGTCGGGATTGGACGCGCCCTTTGCCATCTGCACCACCAGTTGCGTCGCGTGCGGAGAGCCGGTCTGGGTGAGCACGAAAAGCGCGCGTTCCTTGATTTTTGGCGATTGCGAGCTATGGAGCAGTTTCTCGATCATCGGAATGGCGCGCTCCGGGTCGGAATTCATCAGGCCGTTGAGCGCCATCAATTTGAGTTCGTCATCGCTGGCCGATTCCGGCCTGACCGGTTTGCCGGCGGCCTGCCGCACTTCGATCTCGAGCGCTTTGGCATCATCCATCCAGCGGCTGTTGGGATAAGTCTTGTGCAGTTCGCCTAAGGTCGCGAGCGCGTCTTCGCGCCGCCCTAGCTTGTTCTGCGCGTAGGCCTTCCAGTAGAGCGCGCCATCGGCGCGCGACCCGCCGCGAGTTGCGGCTTCGTTGAAATCTGCAACAGCTTCGTCCCAGCGGCTCCGTTCCAGATCCCGCTGCCCGCGCTCGTAGTAGCGGTCCTCTTCGTCGCTGCGCGCGCGGGGCTTCTCAAAGGCCGGCATCGGACCGGCCAGAACCGGAGCGCGCAGTGCTTTCGCACTTGCGCGCAATTCGAGCATGTTCGACCGCAGCGCCATCATGTCCGGCAGGTCGGGAAGCTCCGGCGGAAGAGGAGGCACAGGGACCAGCGCCTTCACACCGGCTCGCAATTGGCCCACCAGATCACCCAGGTCCGGAGGCTCCGGCGGAACAGGAGGCGCAGGGGCAAGTGCCGGTTCGGGCGGGAGCGGCGGCTCGGGTTCCTGCGGCGCTGCAATGCCTTCTAAATCGCCCGCCACTTCCGCAATGACCCCGCCAATAATGCCTCCAGCCACTCCTCTGACAACGCCGGTGGTTACGTCTCCGACGATTCCTTCCGTCACGTCGCCGGCGATCCCGGCGGGCAAACCGCCAACGACCCCACCAATAATGCCTCCAGCCACCCCTCCGACAATCCCGCCGGTTGCATCTCCAACGATTGTTTCCGCCGCGTCGCCCGCGATTCTGGCCGGCACACGGCCCACAATTCTGCCAACCACATCGCCGATCATTCCACCAGGCGGAGGGGGCGGAGCAGGAACCGGTTCGCCTTTTTCAGAAACTTGCGGCGCCTGGGGCGCGGCTGAAGACACCGGCGGCATGGGAGCCTGCGGCGCAATTGCCGGCTCCGGCGCGGGTGGCGCTTGCTGGGACTGCGCCGGCAACGTTATGCCCGACGCCATCACCAGCGTCAAAGTGATTTCTGCAAGTTTGCCCATTTGTACTCCGTATCTATCGTTCTTTCTTGATATTTGGACTCGCGGTTTTCGGCTGTGGCGGAATTGTTTTCTGTTCCGTCTTATTAGCGGGCTTCACATTGGGACGCGAAACTCTCGCCGGCCCTTGCGAGTCGGCCTCGGCATCACGTTCCGCTTGCTCGGCATCACGATCCGCCTGTTCCCGATCGCGCTCTGCCTGCTCCTTGTCCCGTTCAGCCTGTTCCCGGTCGCGTTCCGCCTGTTGCTGGTTGACTTCGGCCTCGCGTTCCGCCTGTTCGTGATCTCGTTCCGTCTGTTCCCGATCGCGCTCGGCCTGCTCGGCGTATCGCACGGCCTGTTCCTCATCACGTTTGGCCTGCTCTTGATCACGCACGGCCTGCTCGCGATCCCGCTCGGCCTGTTCGCGATCCAGCTCAGCTTGTTGCTGGTCTGCTTCCGCCTGACCGTCAATCTGTTCTTTCTGCCGCTGGGGCGCCGCTCTTGCCTTCTGCGCGCTTTCCTTCTTCTGTGCCGGTTTGGCCGTCTGGGCCTGCTGCGCGCCGGCCACGCCGGCCACGCTCAAAGCCGCAAATGTAACCATCGCTAAGATTCGCATTCCATCCTCCCCGTCATAGGGCTTTCCCGGCCGGCGCAACTCGCTCGCGCTTTTTCAGATTTGTTCCGACCACCCGGATTTTGAACAGAATCCCGTCGGCTTCAATCCGCTGCCGAATCTGGTCGAGCTCTTCCGAATCCAGCTTGGAGGGGCTATGTGCGATATCGAGCAGCACCCGCTCGAGTTCGTCCAGAACGCTCGAAACTGCACGGTCTCCGCTCTTGAGCGCCGCCTGCCGGTACAACCGGTTCTCGCCGATCAGGTCTTCGGCGCGGTGCTGCGCTGCCGAAATATCCACGGTTCCTGTGGATTCGTTATTCACCAGCTCGACCAGCACCATCTGCGACTGCTCCAGATGATCCCCAACGGCGACCAGCATGATGCGTTCGCGTACAGGGCCTGAAAGCCCGGCAATCTTCGTGCTACGCTGCGAAATTCTTCCTGCCAGAAACGCCGCGATCACCAGCACCGCCATGGCGCCTGCCACCGCGAGATTCCGCGGCTCGAACCACCGTGCCACGCCGCTCCACCAGGGCGTCCTCGTTCCGGCCAATTGTGGCCTGATCCGCTGCCACACCCGGCTGCCGAGATCCTCCGCAGGCTCCGGCGCTTCGAGCCCGCTCATAGCATCCAGCACCTGCGCGAGCGCGGCAAAATTCGCGCGGCAGGCCTCGCAAGTTTCGAGGTGGCCTTGAGGGCCGCCCGTTTCCCGCTCGCCGTAGTAATGCAAAACCAGGTCGTCTTCGCTTAAGTGCGTCATTTCACCGAACCCATGGCCGGCTCGAGCGCCCGCCGCAATTTCTGCACCGCACGAAACACACTGTGCTTGGCCGCGCCCGCGTGAACTCCCAATGCCGCGCCGATGTCTTCTATGCACATGCCTTCGTAATGCCGTAGCACGAACGCGGCGCGTTCCATCGGGCTCAGCCGTTCCAGCGCCGGCCGCAGCATTTGTTGGACCTCGCCGCTGAACGCCAGCCGGTCCGGCGTGGGATCTGCCGCAGCCGCCGCAGCCGTCATCTCGAAACCCTCCGCATCGACCGGCGACTGCTGCTCCTGCCGCCGGCGCCGCGAACGGATCAGATCGAGCGAGCAATTAGCGGCGATGCGGTAGAGCCAGGTGCCGAAGCTCGCGCGGCCGTCGAACCGAGCGATCTGCTTGTACGCTCGTAAAAACGTTTCCTGCACCAAATCCTCCGCGTCCTGTTCGTTGCTCGTCATGCGAAACGCCAGGCGAAAGACACTGTGGCTATGGCGCTCCACCAGCACACGGAAGGCGTCGGAATTTCCGGCGCGAACCTGTGCGACCGCCACAGCATCGCTTTGTTCCATCCGGCTGCTCTTTAGACTGTATTGTTGCGCAACGGTTAGCCGGAGTTGGAATGATCGTTCCACGGCCCGGTGGGTCATCCTGGACGCCGGCGGCGGCCAATCGCCATCTGCTTTACTGAGAGTGAATTAGCGGGAAATTACACCAGCTTGCGCCCGATCACCGCGTAATCCAGCCCGCCGAAAAACGCGTTCTGGAAATCTTCCGGCAACCCGGCTAGAGCGGGCATCGATTCGACCGCCGGCGACCGGTACTGTACCTCGATGCGTCCGATCCCGCACTCTTCCAGGTAAAAGGCGAGCAGCGCATGAGGAATCGGCCGCGTGTGCGTGGGATCCAGATAGAAATGCGTCGCAAAAATCGCCAGGCACTCGGGATTCGGCGTCTCGATCGCCATCAAGCCGCCGCGCGCAAGCTTCTGCGACGCCAGCCGGATCATCTCGGGAATCCGTTCCGGCGGAAGATGCTCCACCACCTGGGCGCTGAAGATCCCGTCGAGCGAAGCGTCGGCGAGGCCATCCAGATAAACAAACAGATCCGCAACCTCGGCCTGGAGGCCTTTCTGCCGGCATTGTGCGACGGATTCCTGGCTCAGATCGATGCCCCGGGCGCCTACACCCGCTTCCCGCATCAATTCCAGAAATTCGCCGCGCCCGCAGCCGATATCCAGCACTTCCTTCAGCCCGGCGAAATACGGAAGATAAAATTTCTGCCCGGCTTTGACATATTCCTCCGAGCCGCGGAACCGCTCCGCGAATCGGCCGTAATCGAAGGCCGGCGCTGTGGGCGCGGCCGCGGGTGCCGGCGCCGCAGACACGCCAGGCATCACATGAGCCGCTCGCTGGCGAACGATGCGCAGCTCGTTGTGAATCAGCGCTTCGTATTCCGTGCGCACGCGGTCCAGATCGGCCCACAGCTTCTTCTGGATATCGAGCGTCGCGCGATCGAGAGCGCCGAGGTAGTCCGCGTGCTGGGCCTTCATCATCTCGCGAAAGTTCGTTTCCATTAACGTGACGCGATACTGGAATGCGGTCTGCAAATCCGCCACACTGCGCAGAAACTGCATTTCGTTGAGCGCCAGCTTGTGTTCCCAATCGGTTCGCCAGGCTGCCCAGTGCGAACGTGTGTCCTTCATCTGCTGCGCTTCCGCTTCCAATTGCTGTATCGCCCCCGCTTGTACCGCGCAAACGCGATTGACTTCGTTCAATGCCTCGATGATCGCTTCGATGCACGCCATGGTTTCGCGATTGAAGACAATCTGGTCGCGAACGAACCAGCCGAGCCCACGCGAAATCGCGCGTTTTGCCGCCTGGATCATCGCGTTTACCGGACCGCCGGGCCGCGGGTTGACGCTGCCGATCGCGGCGACTTTGGCTTCCGCCCGATCGCGTGCGCGCGCCAGCGGCGTCAGGTCGGCCAGCGGCATGGGGCTCGCGCCATTGGCAACGGTGGGGTAGCGCGCCCGCACCCGCTCGCGAATCTCGCGGACCAGCGCCGCCAGTTCTTCGGTCTTGATCGCCTCGTTATTTGTTCCGGGCGCCATGTTTTTTGGTCCAGCAGGCCGTCACCGTCGAATGCAGCCCGCCCCGAGGGCTGAACTCGCCCACCACCGTCGCCGACACAGGATTTGCGGCCTTGACGATGTCACGCAAAAACCGGTTGACCACGTTTTCATAAAAAATTCCCAGATTCCGATACGCCAGCACGTACATCTTGAGCGACTTCAGCTCGAGACACAGCTTGTCCGGCACATAGCGCAGCGTGATCTTGCCAAAATCCGGCAACCCGGTCTTGGGACAAACCGAAGTGAATTCCGGAATCGCGATCTCGATTTCATAACCCGGAAACTGGTTCGGCCAGGTTTCGATCTCAGGCAGCGACGCATCAATTCCTGCGTGCGCATGCTCGTCCGTGTAGGCGCGCTTCATTTCTTTATCAGCGCGCGCGACAGAAGATCCAGAAACAGGCCTACATCCGTCACCACGCCCACAGCCTGCCCCGTGCCGCGATCGCTCACCTTGGTTGCGACCGCCGGGTTGATATCCACGCACACAATCTTGACCCAGCTCGGCAGCATGTTGCCGGTGGCGATCGAATGCAGCATCGAGCCCAGGCACAGCACCAGGCCCGCGCCCTTCAAGTGCCCGGCGTACGCGTCCTGCGCGGCGTTCATGTCGGTGATGGTATCGGGCAGCGGACCGTCATCCCGCAAGCTTCCTGCGAGCACGAACGGCACCCTGTTCTTCACGCACTCGTACAGAATGCCCGACCGCAGCCGGCCACTTTCGACGGCGCGCGCGATCGAGCCGCAGTGATAGATTGCGTTAATGGCGCGCATGTGGTTGCGGTGCCCGTGTTCTTCCTGGCGCCCATCTGCGAGCCGGACGCCGAGCGAAGTCCCGCACAGCGCCGCCTCGACGTCATGCACCCCCAGCGCGTTGCCGCTCAGCAGGACGTGAATAAAGCCGTTGCGGATCAGCGCCGCCAGCCCCTGGTCGCCGCCGGTGTGCACCACCACCGGCCCTGCCACCGCGATCACCTTGAGTTTCTGCTCAATCGTCTGCTCAACGAGCGCCGCCGTCTGCCGCACGGCCGTCTCTACCTGGCGCTCTGACGAAATTCCGTTGCTCATGAACGCGAACGCCAGCCGGTCGCGTTCCTTGGACTCGGGCACCACGCGAATTCCGCGCATCCCCACAACCACCTGATCCCCGGCCTTCAAGTCCCGCATCCGCCGGCACGATGCATGCCCGCCCGCGATGACGATCAATGCGTCCATTCTCTGGTTCTCGACTTCGACCCAGCGCTGGCCGTGACGAACCATCGTGCGGTGATTGGTGGTTGAGTAGAAATCTTCCGGCGCGCAGCGGTCCCGTTCGACCGTGCGCAGTTGCGCGTCCCCCGAGTCCACCGGCGAGCAGCCTAGACCAAGCAACTGCTCGAGCAGTCGCTCCATGGTTTCCCGCTCGGACGATTCCACCTTAAGCCGCAGATACGACGGTTCGTTGTTGGTGCGTCCGACGCGAAATTCTTCGACTTCGAAACGGCCGCCCAGCTCCACCACCTGATCGAAAATCTGCTCCATGATGTGGGAATCGATCAGATGCCCTTGCGCTTCGACGACTTCCTGAAATTGCATGAATCCTTACATTCTAAACTGTTGGCGAATGGGTTTTGATAGACGTGGAACGCCGCGCCCCGGCGGACCGGCTGACAGCTACGCCCGTGTCAGGAAAATCGGCAGGCCGATCTTATTCTCGTAACTCGGCCGGTAGCGTTCGGTGTTGTACATGGTCGCGACGTCCACCTTGCGCGGCCCGAGCTTGGGATCCGGAATCGGCGCCGCTGCATAACAGCCGCCGCAAATCGCCATCATGATACCGTGCTGTCCGTGCTCGATGGCGCCCATGGCCATGCCGGCGAAGGTCGAGGCCACCATTTTGTCGACAAAGTCGGGGCTGCCGCTGCGCAGATCGTAGGTCAAATCGCTGACGATCGTCTCCTCCCCGGTGCGCTTCTTGATCTCGTCGCTCAAATCTTCTCCCACATTGGCTTTCTTGCGGTGCCCGAACGCATCCGCCTCGCCGGTCTCCCGAATGTGGTAGCCTTCCCATTCCGCGCCTTCCGAGAGCACTACCAGCGAATAGTTGCTCGGCGTGTTTCTTTTGTCCCTGACCAAAAGGTCGATGAGCTTCTCCAGGCTGAACTGATATTCCGGAATACAGCAGCGGGTCGAAGTTACATACGCCGTGTACAGCGCCGTGTAGCCGGCATCGCGGCCGAAAATGCGAAAAACGCCGATGCGCTCGTGCGAGCCTACCGTGGTCCGCTGCCGTCCGATAGCCTCGGTTGCGCGCGTAATGGCGGTCGAGAACCCGATGCAGTACTCGGTATTGCGCACATCGTTATCCATCGTCTTCGGGATCGCGACGACCTTGAAGCCCGCCTGATCGAGTTTGGCCGCATAGCTCAGGGTATCGTCGCCGCCGATAGCGATCAGATACTCGAGCTCCAGCTTTTCAAGATTCTTCAGCACCTGCGATGTGACATCGTACACCGTGCTGGTGACTCCATCCTTTTTCGATTGCGCTGTCGGAAAACTCACGGATTTCAGGAAGTCTGGCAGCTTTTTCATCTTGGACGGATTCGTGCGCGTGGTGTGCAGAAACGTGCCGCCGGTTCGATCAATCGTGCGCGTGTTATTTCGGTCGAGCGTCAGGATATAACGCGCCCGGCTCTCCGGATCTTCCAAATTGACGTGCGTCAGGCCCTCCCAGCCCCGCCGGATTCCCAGTACGCTGCAACCAATCTCGCTGCCGCGGTAAACCACGCTCTTGATCACCGAGTTCAGGCCGGGGACATCGCCACCGCCGGTGAGTATCCCCACTCGCTTTACCGCCATCCATTCTCCTTTGCGCTGGAACGCAGACTCCCATTATAGATTCACCAGCCGGCGGGCTGAGAGTTACCGCCAGGGCGTCTCCGGCGCTTCCCGGTTCAGGGTTGCATCCAGAACCGCCAGATAAGCCGCCAGCAACTCGTAGGATCTCTCGTACTCCTCCAGATGCACGGCCTCCATGCGGTCTTCGGGGGTGTGCAGGATGTGAAGGGTGGCTTGGGTGAGCGAGTGAAAATCGATCGCGGGTATTTTCTTTTCAACGAAAGGTTCCGAATCGGAGTCCCCGACCCTCTCGACGTTCACCGCCGTTAGCGGCAAATTCAGAGAATGCGCCACGGCGCCCGCAACGCTGGCGAGTTTCTTGTCGGCGCGGCTCAGCCAGACCTCGGTGTCCGACAGGCCGAGGGTGTCGATATTGACCATCGCCTGGATCCTGCGCCGGTCCTCCGGGCTAAGGTGCTTGACGAAATATCTCGAGCCCACGAGTCCCTTTTCTTCATCCGTGAAGCTGACAAAGACGAAGGTGAAGTGGTGGGGTTTGGTGCGCAGCCCTTCGTAGAGGCTGGGGAGCAGGCAGGTCCCGGTCCAGTTGTCGATGACTCCGCTGCTGACGGGAACTTTGTCATAGTGCGCGCCGACGACGATTCTGGTATCGGACGTTCCCACTAACGTGCAGATGACGTTTGGCGTGCGCGCCCCCTTCACGGGCTGCTCCGTCAACGCATCATGATCACAGCCCGCCTCCCGGAACAGCGCTGTGACAACCTTTTCCCGATCAGCATTCTTGTCCTCGACAGACTTCAGGCGCTTCTCTAGCACGGCAGGCGCGACTTTGGAATATTCGATATGCTGTGCAGCAACGGGAAGGCAGACAGCGACCAATCCGGAAACGGCAACGCCCGGCGCCAGTATGCAACTGGATGGTCTCCGGAACAAGGCTCTCAACCCTAACTAATCTGGCTGCCGCAGTATACTACACTCGTAATCACCGAGTTCAGACCGGGGGCATCGCCACCCCGGTCAGTATCCCCACTCGGTTTACCGCCATCCATTCTCCTTTGCGCTGGGACGCGGACTTCCATTATCGATTCAGGAGCCGGCGGGCTGAAAAAGCCGGGAAATTCCGGTGTTGGGAAGAAACTGGGCGGCGAAACCCGGCAGGCATTTACACAACTGCCGGTTTCAATCCTCGGGTTTACTGTAACATTTGTCTGGAGGATCGGGAGCTGCTCGCCGCTTAAGATTCTTGCGGGCGAGCCGCGTGAGGCCGAGCAACACGGTTCCTACCAGCACCATTGTACGTGGCTCCGGTGCGCTGACGGCGATCTGTGAAACCCCATTTGCAATGGCCGCGAGCGTTACACCGCTGCCTGCCGCGGCCTTAATTGTCAGTTCCAACGTCTGGCTGATCTGGCCAGAAAGAGTATCAGCTTGCGCAATGGCCGCCAGGAAAAAAAATGGCAGTAATTTGGGCAAGTTGCGGCGCACCGCGTCGAAGTGGACCATTTTTTGCATTCCCGAAGTGATCCTTCTAGCAGAGTGTCTGCCAATGTGCACCGTTTAACAAATGCCGATTACGCTGAGGGATGCACTTGTGTCATCCAGACTCGATGTTTATGCGTGAAATCTGTGAAACTCGGCGAGATGCAAGATAAACCAGCGGCTAAGCCCTTCCCAAAATTTTGGTATAAATCCTAAACCCTCATCTCAAAATCCGGTATCCGTTAATTTGTTGCACAACATATGTGACGCTTCTTGGAGGAGCTGTTGGATGTCCGTCCGGAGCGGCGCGTGGGACCGTGTCCGGCAATTTCCCCTCAGAGGAAAGTTGCTCCGCGAAATGCGGCTTGCGCGGCTCGCCACGGCAAGTTAAGCGGTTCGTCACTTCTGCTGTAGCAATCGTTCGAACGCTTGTGCGATCCGCGGGGCCGCTTCCGGCCCGACCGAGTTCACCTCGCCATACCAGGCCTCGGAGGCGTGATTCAAATACGGTGGCTTTTCATCCCATTCGGCTTTGGGAATGATGTAGCCGATCTCATCGTCCGCCAGGCCCACAAGCATTTTGAATTCGGGCGCCATCAGCTTCTTAATCGGCGGCTCGATCGGCGCGTCCGGGAAATCCGCTCCCGCATAACGCTCGACGCCGCCGACGCTCAACTCCGGATAAAGCTCCCCTGGCACCAGGGCGATCTCGAGGAACAATGTGCCCTTTCCCCACAGCCGCACCAGGCCCACGGACGTGTCCGTCGCGCCGGCGGTCATCTTCTTGCGGCCTTTGTACAGATCCGCCTTCGCCGCCATCTGAAATCCCTGATTGGCCACCGGAATCTCGATGCGCGACTCCTGAAAATCGACGCGGTCCGCATTCACCGTCTTCCCATTCCTTACCGCGCGCGAGGCGATCTCCGCTACATTGCGTCCGATGACCTCGGCCTTCAGGAAGCTGTTTTCGGGCGCCGGTTTGCCGGTCACCCCGTCAGGCACCACCGCGCCCAGCGGCGATTGCATCCCGCCCACCGCGCCATTCACGAATACCGCGACTCCGCCCAGACGTGCCTCGAGTCCGGTGGTCAGAAAGTGCGGATAATCCGCCGTGATCAGCGTGTTCTTTGATCCCAGAGTCTCCGGATGATTGGCCCAGTTGACCAGCGTGCCGATCGAATCGCCATTCGGTCTTCGGGCTTCGAGCACGATCACACCCGCGTCGTGGACCTCCGGCGGCCGGTCGTCATGAATCATGCCATCCAGCTCCGAGGGATGGGCCTGCCCCAGCCGGATCACCGCCAGCGTCATGTGGCGCACCGCATTCACCGCGGCTTCGGCCACCCGCTCGACCACAAAGCTGTTGTACGCTTCGTTGATCCCGGACTGCCCTTCAGACGGACCCCAGAGCCCCATCGTGTCCGGCGCCTGGTGATCGTGCGTCGCCGCCACCACCACGCTCAGCCCGCCCGCGCCGCCCTTGGTTTTCGCCGCCGCGCGCTTCTTGACTTCTTCGCGGATTTTCTCGACGTCATCCGCAAACAGACCGATCGAATCCACTCCGCAGATCACCACCGTCTGCCCGCCCGCGCTGAGCGCCAGACACCGGGCATAGAGATCGTCGTGTATGTCCGTGGCGATACGGTTGTGGCCAAACCCCGCCATGTACACCGGCCCGTACTTTTTGAGACTCGGGGTGATTTCGACCCGTGCCGCGCCGGCCCGGATCTGCGGCCCGAAAACGGCCTGCGCTTTCGCCGGCAGCACAAGCGCCGCGAGCGCTGCAACCGCGACGCCCGCCGCTTTTATACCCACCATGCCGCCGCAGGCTGCTCCTTCACCACGAGCTGGTCCAGGAACTGGATGGCCTTCGTCAGCCCCTCGTTGGGCGAAAGAATACTGTCCTCGTGCTCGATCGAAAGCACGTAATCGTAGCCGAACATACGCAGCGTGGAGATGAATTCGCTCCACCACCCGGCATCGTGCCCGTAGCCCACCGTGCGGAAGATCCACGCGCGGTTGCGCTCATCGGTGTATTTCTTTGTGTCCAGCACGCCGGTGATCGGCAGGTTGCGGTCGTAAATCTGGGTGTCTTTCGCGTGCACATGGAAAATCGCGTCGCCCAATACACGGATCGCGGCGATCGGATCGATCCCCTGCCAGAACATGTGGCTCGGATCGTAATTCACCCCGATCGACTTTCCTGCCGCCGCCCGCAGCCGCAGCATGGTCTCCGGACTGTATGCCACAAATCCCGGATGCATCTCGATCGCGATCTTTATTCCGTGATCCGCCGCGAACTTGGCGCGCTCCTTCCAGTACGGAATGACTTTCTTGTCCCACTGCCACTCGAGCACATCCAGATATTCCGGCGGCCACGGGCAGGTCACCCAGTTCGGATATTTGGCGTTATCGCTGTCGCCCGGGCACCCCGAAAAATCGATTACCACCGGCACACCGAGCTTTTCCGCCAGCAGTATGGTCTTACGGCTGGTTTCCTGGTTTTTCTTTGCGATCTCCGCATTCGGATGAAGCGGGTTGCCGTGGCAGCTGAGCGCGCTGATCGTGAAACCGTTGTCCGCGAGCTTTTTCTTGAATTCGATCAGCTCGCTGTTATTGTCGAGCATCGAAAGCTTGCAATGCGGATCGCCGGGATAATTGCCGGTCCCGAGTTCGACCGTCGAGATGTTCAGTCCTTTGAGTTTCTTCAGCACGTCATCCAGAGAAAGTTGCGCCAGCAAGGCGGTGAATACGCCGACTCTCACGTGATGTCTCCTTTTTCAGGGGCGGGCTACGCCCCGGGTCTGCAGGTTTGTTTAAGCGTCCAGAATATCACGCGGCGCAGGCAGCGGCGTCACGCGGTCACCAGCTCCGCCGATGGCGCCGGATACCACTCGTGAAACCAGAACGCATACGGCGTGGAGCCGTGCCTCTGATAGTGTTCCAGCCGTTCGCGCCCTTCGGCAATCTCCGGCCGGTGCCCGCGCGGCGCCCACCACAAACAGTAATGCGGCAGGCTCATCTTTTCGAACCACTTCCGGCGGTCGCGAAAAACGCCCACGTGCTGCGACCGGTGGACGAAGTTCTTCAAATCCTCCAGCGACTCCCAAACCGACATGTTCGGAATGATGAGTGGGTCGTCGTTGTAGGCAATATCGGTAGCGTTGCCGGACTCCGATTGCAGCCGCCACACAAATCCTTCGCTCTTGTCCGCCAGTTCGTTGATCGGATCGAGCTGCCTCACAAATTCCGCGATCCGCGGGTCATCGAGCGGCGCAATGAGCCGCGCGATATTGATCTGCGCCAACTGATACGGCGGTAGGTGCATCCTGGAACTCTAACGATGCCTAACCCGCCGCGCAAAGCCCAGCGGCTTTTCCTCCCCGCCGCCGAGTTCTTGGTAATAAAATAAGCCGCATGAAATCATTCACAGGCATTGGCCGCCGCGGATTCCTGCGGTCCAGCGCGGCAGCCGTCACCGCAAGCTTCTGGGCGGACTCCACGCTCGACGCCCTACCGCAAAACGTCAACCGCAATTCTCGTCCTTCCGACCTCAAGATCACCGATCTGCGCGTCGCCGTCGTCAAAGGCGCGCCCATGACCTGCCCGCTGATCCGCATCGACACCAACCAGGGCATCTACGGTTTGGGCGAAGTGCGCGACGGCGCCAGCAAAACCTACGCGCTCATTCTGAAAAGCCGCATCCTGGGCGAGAATCCCTGCGACGTCGATAAAATTTTCCGCAAGATCAAGCAGTTCGGCGGCGATTCCCGCCAGGCGGGCGGCGTCTGCGGCATCGAAATGGCGCTTTGGGACCTCGCCGGCAAAGCCTACGGTGTGCCCGTTTACCAGATGCTCGGCGGGAAATTTCGCGACAAGATCCGCTGCTACGCCGACACCACCGAATCGCACGATCCGAAGATTTACGGCGAACGCCTGAAAAAGCGCGGAGAAGAAGGCTTCACCTGGCTCAAAATGGACCTGGGCATCGACCTGATGGAAGACGTCCCCGGCACTATCACGCGCCCCGCCGGAGTAGGCGTGCGCCAGGGCGGCGACGTGCAGCACATGTTCACCGGCATCGAGCTGACGCCCAAAGGCATCGACGTGATGTGCAATTACGTTGCGCAGGTCCGCGAGATCGTTGGCCTGGACATCCCGCTCTCGGCCGACCACTTCGGCCACATCGGCCTCAATTCCTGCATCCGCCTCGGCAAAGCCCTCGAGAAATACAACATGGCGTGGCTCGAAGACATGATCCCCTGGCAGTACACCGACCTTTGGAAGAAAATCACCGACGAAGTCGATATCCCCACGCTCACCGGCGAAGACATTTACCTGAAAGAGCATTTCATCGAGCTCGCCAAAAATCACGCCGTCGATATTCTGCATCCCGATCTCGCCACTTCCGGCGGCATTCTCGAAACCCACAAAATCGGCGACGCCATCCAGGAATACGGCGTGCCCATGGCCATGCACTTCGCCGGGACGCCGGTCTCCTGCATGGCGAGCGTGCATTGCGCCGCCGCAACCGAGAATTTCCTCGTTCTCGAAAACCATTCGGTCGACGTGCCCTGGTGGGACACGATGGTCGAAGGCATCGAAAAGCCCATCATCAATCACGGGTTCATCACCGTGCCCGACAAGCCCGGCCTCGGCGTCACTCTCAACGATGATGTGGTGAAACAGCACCTGCTCGAGCCCGGCTACTTCGAGCCGACTCCCGAGTGGAACAAAGAGCGCTCGCACGACCGGCTCTGGAGCTAGGTAGCATATATATGCTATGATGCATATATGAGGCGTACAACCATCTTTCTTCCGGACGAGTTGCACGACGAGCTTCGCCAAGACGCTTTCCGTTCCCGCGTCAGCATGGCTCAACTGATCCGGCTCCGCCTCGAAAGAAAAGGTTCTGCTGCTAAGAAGCGACGGCCGAAACAGGACCCCCTTCTCAAAGTCGCCGGCGTCTGCGGCGGCCCCATTATGAGCGAGCGAATAGATGAAGAACTCTATGGCGGATGAGCGCCTGTTCGTGGACACGTGGGGATGGCTGGTGCTGGCTAATGTTCGCGACCCTTCCTTCGCCGCGGTGGCCGAACGGCGCCGCAATGATGTGGAAAGGGGCCGGATGTGGGTAACTAGTGATTACGTGCTGGATGAAACCATCACTCGATTGTTCTCTGCAGCGCCGTTCGACGTCGCTAAAAAGTTCTGCAATGGCTTGTTTGAGTCCCAGCAACTCGGGCTACTGGCGATTGAGACTGTCACGCGCGGGCGCTTTCATTCGGCGTACAAGCTCCGTTTGCGCTATCACGATAAGCCTCGTGTTTCCTTTACTGACCTGACTAGCTTTACGCTCATGCATGAACTGGGCATCCGCCATGTGCTGACTGCGGACGCACACTTCGCTCAGGCGGGCCTTGGCTTTCATCGGGTTCCCTAAATATGTGCGGTTTTCTCGCCTCCTGGCAATTTTGGACATCCTTAGGCCGGGCTCAAGCACTGTGCCTCTTCGCGCCCACTGTCGTATCCTAAATAAAAAGCTTCAATGTCCCGTATCTTTCTGGCGGCCCTGCTTTCTGCCTGGCTCGCCTTTGCTCAGTCCGGACCCGATAACGAAGTTCTCCAGCGTGCCCTGAAGCTGCATCAATCCGGCGATTACTCGGGCGCCATCACGGCCTACGAGCAGTTTCTGAAAGCGCACCCGGATGCTGCCGGCGTCCGCTCCAACTTGGGCGCTGCGCTGGCTCATGAAGGCCGCTTCGAAGACGCCATCCGCGAATACCGCCTGGCGCTCGAAGCTCAGCCCGCCGGCACTCCCGCTGCCTCTAAAGTCCGGCTGAATCTCGCGCTCGCCTATTTCAAAACCGCGCAACTCTCGAAAGCCGCCGCCGAACTCGCCCAGGTGCGCGCCGCCGACCCGTCCAATCAGCAGGCCGCGCTCTTACTCGCCACCTGCTATCTGCGGATGGGCCAAAACAAGAAAGTCATCGAGCTGCTCGATCCCGCTTGGCAGCAAATCAGCGCCTCAACCGATCGCACCGGCCTTGCCGTCGCCTACCTGCTCGGCGCCGCTCTTATCCGCGACAACCAGGTCGACCGCGGCCAGGTGATCATCGACCGCATCCTCAAGAACGGCGACTCCGCCGAAGCGCATCTCCTGATGGGCACGGCGAAATTTGCCGCCAAGGATTTCGCTGGTGCCCGCACCGATCTCGCCCGCGCTGTCGAGCTCAATCCAAAACTGCCCGAAGCCCAGTCCTATCTCGGCCTGGTCCTGCTCAGAACGGGCGACTCGGCCGGAGCCGAAAAGGCATTTCGCAATGAGCTCGCTCTCGATGCCAACGATTTCAACGCCAATCTCGAGCTGGGCGGCATTCTGCGCCAGGACCGCCGGTATCAGGAATCCCGCCCGCTGATCGAACGCGCGCTCCTTCTCCGTCCGGGCGATTACGGCGCTCGCTATCAGCTTGCCAGCATCGATCTGGCCGAAGACCGTCTCCTGGAAGCCCAGGCCCGCCTGGAATCGCTGATAAAAGACGCGCCCAATTTCACCGAAGCCCACGTCTCGCTCGCAACTGTGTACTACCGCGAAAAGCGCAAGCAGGATGGCGACCGCGAGCGCGAAGCCGTCCGCCGGTTGAACGCCGAGCTTCAAGCCAAACAGCCGGGGGCGCAACCACAGCCGCCGCAAAAGGCTCCGGCCGCGCAAGAGTGATGTTCCCGCCCGCGCTGGTTCTGCTGTTTTTTCTACCCGCTGCCGCAACCCAGGCTCCGCCGCCGCATCGTGCACCGGCCGGTGCCGCTGCGTTCGATCGCCTCGCTCAAGAAGCCGGCGAGGCCCGTCAGGCGCGTGAAACTGTTCAAGCCATCGCGCTCTACAGCCGTGCCCTGAAGCTCAAGCCTGAATGGAAGGAAGGCTGGTGGTATCTCGGCACGCTCTATTACGAGCAGGACAAGTTTCCCGAATGCCGCAACTCCTTCCAACGCCTCACGCTGCTCGAGAAGCAAGGCGCCGCCGGCTGGTCCATGCTGGGGCTTTGCGAGTTCGGCGCCAAAGAGTACGACCTGGCGCTCGCTCATCTTCGCCAGGGCCAGCAGTTGGGCGTCTCGGGAGTTCCCGGGATCGATGAAGTCGCCCGCTACCATTTGGCGCTCCTGCTCACGCGCGGCGAAAGTTACGAAAAAAGCCTCGATCTGTTCCTCGAATTAGCGCAGAGCGGCAAGGACGATCCGGCCATGATCGCCGCCGCCGGCATCGCGGCCCTGCGCAAGCCATTGCTGCCCGAAGACGTTCCCTCTGCCGAGCGCGAACTCGCGTACCTTGCCGGCCAGGCGGTCTGGGATATCGGCGCCCGCCGCCCGTCACAGGCGCAGAAAGATTTCGAGGCTCTGCTTGCTAAATACCCCAACGCGCCCGGTGTCCACTACCTTTATGGCTCGTACCTTCTCCAGCAGGAGCCCGATAAGGCCATTCCCGAGCTGCAAAAGGAGATCCAGATTTCGCCCGACCATGTCCCGGCCCGCGTGCAGATCGCTTTCGAGTATTTGCGGCGTGAAGAATTCGCCAAGGGCATCCCTTATGCGCAGGAGGCTGCGCGCCTCGCGCCGGATGCCGCTATCGTCCACACCGCTCTCGGCCGCCTGCTTGCTGAATCTGGTGACCTGAAAGGCGGCGTCGCGGAGCTCGAACGCGCCGAGAAACTTGCTCCGGATAGCCCCCAGCCCCGCATCGCCCTGGCATCCGCCTATGCAAAAATGGGCCGCAATGAAGACGCCGCGCGCGAGCGGCGCGAATTTCTCCGGCTCAGAAATTTGTATAAGAAACCGGGCGAGCAGTAAGTTTTCCGGCTACCGCGACTCGTCCACCACTTCGATGGCCCGCACGCTGGCGTAATTGCGCACCGGCTCGAACGCTAAGACGAGCTTGCCTTGCGCATTCGGTTGCAGGCCATGAAATGTCTTCACCAGCGCCCGGTTGGCGCCGGCCTCTTTATAAATATCGAAGCTGCGCAGAAGCGCCGTGCCGTTGGCAAACACATTGAAAATGCGCGTCCCCGCGCCCCCTCCGCCCGGATTGTCCTGGCCCCAGTAGGTCTCGGCGAAGTGCAGGCTGACGCCGTATTGGCCCTGGTCCACCGGTATGGCGTAACTGAAATGGCCATAGCGTTCTCTCGCGTAAATGGCCGGGTCCTGGCTTCCTTCGACGAAGGACGACCCGTTCGCCGGCTGCCCGCCGCTCCAGAAATTATCCGGCAGCCAGGTGGAGCGTTGTGAATCCGTGTAGCTCTTTTCGCTAATGTAGATACGGACCGGATTCATATGATGCGGCCAGGCGGGGACTAACTCGATCGCATTGACGATCGCCGGACCCCGCACGTCGATAAATCGAAGCTGCAGAGCGCCATCCGGTCCCGGCGAAATGTCCTTGAATACACGCTCGTCGGCGATACCCGGCCCGCCCGCATCTGCGATGATGTCGAAATCGCTCAGGAGCCTTTTTCCATTCATCGCGATATGAAATACCCGGCTATTCTCGCCGCCGCCGCCCGCTGTCCCCGGCCCGAAAGCAGTCTCGGCAAAGTAAAGGTGAAGCTCGTAAACGCCCCGGTCAAGCGGAATGCGGTAGCTGAAATTGCCGCTCCGCGCGCCCTCGAACAGAAACGGTTCGGAAGTGCGCGCCAGGAACCGCTCGGGAGGCGTCCAGGCCTCGCCGCCCTCGAAATAGCGATCGCCCGACCACTTGCGCCCTTCCCGGTCCGTAAATGGCTTGGTCCGGCCGCACAGGAAACGAACTTCTTCGCCGCGAGCCGCCGGCAGCACGGGCAGAGAGCCCGGGATAATGGCGGCTGCGCTCAGAACGGCCGCGCCGTCGCCCGCATGAGGATTGGCTGTCGAACGTCCGCGGAACGCAATAATCACTGACACAGCCAGCAGCGATCCCGCAATCAGCCAGGTCACCGCGCCTCTCTCGCGCAGCGATCTCAGCTTGTTGCGCCCGTCGCCGTTGAGCGCTGCGCCCGTCCCATTGGCTCCGTTTAAATGCCCATTTCCATTCGCCGTCTGCGGTGATTGCGGCTCCTCATGCGTCGCGGCCTCCTCGGCCGGGACAAAAACCGGGACGTAGTGGCCGGGCGGGATCACTACGCGCAGCGAGTGCCGTGCGCCTTCTGCGGCGTAGTACTCCCGCAGCTTCTTCCGCAGGCGGTGCACTTCCACTCGCGCGATGGCGTCTTCCGCCGGGTCGAAGCTGTCGGGACGGTCCAGCACTTCGACCGCTATGTTGTATTCTTTGATCTGATCGGTCTCGCCGGCAAAATACTTGGTGCAAAGGTAATCGAGCAACCTCGCCAGCCGCGGCGATCGCACGAATAGCGCCGATTGTAAAATCTCTTGGACTTCGGCGGCCGCCCTCTCACCCGGAGGGGTGACCGTTCCCATCTCCCCCATTTGGCCGGAATTATACCACAGACGTTTCGTTAGGGGATGTAACGTTTTTGTACGCCCTTGAAAAAATGGGGTTTGGTGCGCGCCCGCCGGCCGGAGATAACAGTTAACGGGCGGTAACTACAAAAATTCCATTAGTCTCCCTATACTTCTCGGAAGCTTTCTCTAATGTCCAACGTTTGGGGGTAGTGTGATGTATCGTCTCAATCGAGTCTATTGCTCTGCGGCTTTGCTGCCGCTGCTCATTTGCGCCATGTTGGGCTTCTGGACTTCAAACCTGGCAGGCCAAACCGTTACCGCTTCGCTCACCGGTACGGTCGCCGATTCGTCGGGCGCCGTGGTGCCGAATGCCACCATCACGCTGAAGAACGATAACAGCGGCGACATCCGCAGGACGGTCAGCAACAACGAGGGTTATTTCACGGTTGCCGCCATACCCCCTGGCAGCTACAGCGTGACTGTAGACGCGGCGGGTTTCGTTAAATGGGAGCGCACCGGTCTGGTCTTTAACTCGGGTGACAAGCGCAACCTGTCGGACATCATGATGGCGGTGGCGTCGGCCAATGAGACCGTGACGGTCGAAGCTTCCGCAGAGCAGATCACCACGGTCGACTCGGGCGAGAAATCCGAGGTTATCGGAACCAAGCAGCTGCAAAACGTCGCGGTGGTCGGCCGCAACGCCGCCGAGTTCATCAAGATCATGCCGGGATTTGCTATGACCGCGGGCGTGCAAAACGGCTCGTCATTCTCCGGGCAGATCGAGGGTACCGGTAACGGGCCGGTCGGCAGCTTCTCGGCAAACGGCCAGCGCACCGCGGCGCTCGATATCACCTCCGATGGCGCCCACATCATCGACCCCGGCTGCAATTGCGGCCAAGCCGTCAACCTCAACGCGGACATGACCCAGGAACTGAAGGTTCTCACGTCGAATTTCGGAGCCGATATCCAAAAAGGCCCGGTCATGATCTCCTCGGTCGGCAAATCGGGAGGCCGGGACTTCCACGGCGAGGCTTACATCTATGCCCGCAACAACGCCATGGATGCCAACGACTGGCAGAGTAACAAGGCGGGACTTCTCAAGCCTGCGACGTCTTACTACTATCCGGGCGGCAACATCGGCGGCCCGGTGTTAATTCCCGGAACGAACTTCAACAAGAACCGCGACAAGCTGTTCTTCTTCGTCGGTTATGAATATTACAAACAAAACGTCGATAACGGCTTTTATCGTGCTTTTGTTCCGACAACCGACATGCGCAACGGTAATTTTTCATCCGCTTATTTGAATTCCTATTACGGTGGCGCTGCGGGCCAGGTGGGTTACAACATTCAGAATTCGCCCAATATTCCTGGCGGCATGGTGCAGCCTTCCCAGATCGATCCCATCGGCCAGAAGCTGATCAATTTGTATCCGCTGCCGAACGCCAACCCAACGCAAAACGGCGGCTTCAATTTTGTGACCAACGGAATCAAGGGGCAGAACTTCTATCAATTCCGTCCGCGCGTGGACTACAGCATCAGCGACAACACCAAATTGTTTGTCAGCTATAACAGGCAGCGCGATCACGCCCACTATACCGACACCCTGTGGTGGCGGCCGGATCCCACGGTTCCGTACCCGAGTGGGATCGATGCTCTAAACGAATCGGATTCGATTTCCGCCAACCTGACGCACGTCTTCAGCCCTTCCTTGACCAACGAATTCGTATTTACCTGGACCTACCTCAACCTGCCGAACTCGTTCCACGATCCCAAGAAGGTGGATCCCACAACATTGGGCATCGCGTATAAGTCCATCTTCAACGCCGATCCCAAAGTAATCCCCAGCATGACCGGTTGGGGTGGCGGCGTGGCCAACATGATCCAGCCCAGCGGTTACGAGGACACCGGTTCACTGTACGCCAAGAAGGTCCTGCCGACCATCGCCGACAACGTGTCGAAAGTGGCCGGAACGCACACCATGAAGTTCGGTTTCTATTGGGAGCACACTTCCAACAACCAGCCGGCCAGTAATAATTCAAACGGCATTCTATCGTTCGCGAGCTGGGGCGGGAACAGCACCGGGAACGCGTATGCCGACATGCTGATGGGCCGGATCGGCCAGTACGGCGAGTCCAACGGCGACCCCATCTATCGCATGCGGTACATGCCGGTCGAGTTTTACGCGCAGGACTCCTGGAAAGTCACCCGGCGCCTCACGTTGGATTATGGCCTACGCTTCTCGCACATGGGTCCGTGGGTGGATCAGGATGGTTTCGGCCTGGCGGTTTTCGATCCCAGCAAGTACAGTACTACTGCGGACATCACAACTTTACCCGGCATCGAGTGGCACAAAATGAACCCTTCGATTCCGCTCTCGGGCACGCCGACGCCGCTCTTCTTCTATGACCCACGGTTCGGTCTGGCTTGGGACCTGTTCGGCACCGGCAAAACGGTGATCCGTGGCGGTTGGGGCGAATATCGCTTCCACGATGAGCAGAACGTGCAAGCCGGTAGTATCGGCATCGCTCGTAGAAGCTATACCTACACCTCGCCAAATGCGGTGACGTTTGCGTCGATTGCGCAACTTCAAGCTTCCTTCGTTGTTCCCGGAAGCATTCAAGTCCAGGACCTGCGCGACAACCAGCAGCCCGAAACCCGCAGCTACAGCTTTACGATTTCGCAGCGGACGCCCGGCAATTCGCTGTTCGAAGTGTCTTACGTGGGCAACAGCAGCCAGTACCTAAGCAACTGGAACAACAACTTCAACCAGATCAATGACATTCCGTTTGGCACTCTATACAACGGCAGCCATCCATTTACAGCGGCGAACAACTACTCCCCCGACGCGACTTCGTATCGCCCGTATCCAACTTACGGCACCATCAAGGAAGTCACGCACCAGATGTTTTCGAACTACAACTCCTTGCAGGCGAGCTGGAATAAACAGACCGGTCGCATCAATTACATGCTGAATTACACATTCAGCAAAGCGCTCGGAATCCGCGGCGAAGGTGGTTCGCCGACCGGGGATCCGCTGAACCTATCCAACAATTACGGCACGCTACCTAACGACCGCACGCACCTGTTCAACGCTGCATATGTGATCCAAATGCCCAGCCCGGTTCATAACAATGTGTTCCTGAAGGGCGTGGCGAACGGATGGCAGATTTCCGGCATCACGCAGTTCCAGAGCGGTCCGAACCTTCAAGCCGTCGGATCGTCGAACTTCAATATCGGCGGTGGTGTCCTCCCCGTCGGCACCGTTCTTCCGGATGGCACCGTGATTGATAAGCAGGTCGGCATGAGCGCATCTCTGATCACCGGATCTCCTGACATCAGTATTCAGCCGGTTCTGACTTGCGACCCGAGAAAGAGCCTCGGCAGTCACCAATTCATGAATGGTTCCTGCTTCGCCCTGCCTTCGCCGGGCCACAACGGCTCGTTCATTTTCCCGTATATCAAGGGCCCCGCTTATATCAATAGCGACATTGCTATGTTCAAGAATTTCAACTTCACCGAATCGAAGAAGCTCCAGCTCCGCTTCGCTGCGTACAATTTTCTGAATCATCCGATTACTTCGTTCGTTAACGGCGACTCGAACCTGAATCTCAACTTCAACGATGCCGGCCAGCAGACCAATAACCGCTTCGGGTACGCGGATTACAAAGTCGGCCACCGCATCATCGAGCTGGCAATCAAGTTCTACTTCTAAACCGCAGCTCTCAGATTAAGGATGGCGCTCAGTCCGGGCGCCATCCAATCCGTTCGCTCGATTACCGCAGAGCCCGGTGCGTAGCGATGGGCGCCGCCTGCTGAGCCGGCGGATCGTCCGGATCCTCCGGCGCGGGCTGAGACGTTGCCTGGGCCGCCGGAGCCGACCGCAGCACATCGTTGGCGAAGAAAAACTTCCCGTCGGTCGGCACCATCATCACTTGCACTTTATCCGACAGCCGCTCCGCGATGATTTTCTGGATCAGCAGCGGGTTCTGCTTGAGAGCCGCCGCTTCGGTCTTCAGCCGCTCGGCATCCGCGGCCGAAGTCACCCGAATACGGTTCGCCTCGGCGTCCGCCAGCAACTTGCGCCGTTCCAGCTCCGCCCGGCTGTCGATCACTTTAGCCTGCGCCAGCGCCTCGGCGTTCTTCACCGTGGCCTCCTTGCGCGCCTCCGATTCCAGCCGCGTCTGCTCGATCTGCTTTTGCTTGAGCGGCAATGTGTGCTGCATCGCATCCGCCTGCGCTTTGGCGTTGATCACCACGATCTGCCCTTCGCCTTCCGCCTGCTTGACGCGCCGCACGCGCTCGGCTTCCGCCTCGAGCTCCGCGGTCCGCACCATCTTCTGCTTGATTTCCACCTCGACTGCCATCCGGTCGCTCTCCTGTTCCTTCAGCAGCAGCGTTTCCAGCCCCTTCGCGTATTCGGGAGGCAACTGGACGTCTCGCAGGATCACCTCTTTCACCAGCAGCCCGTCGGCCCCCAGCTTCTTCTGGATGGCGTCGGAGGCCAGCTTCCGCACTTCTTCCCGGCGCGTCGCGAATACGTCCCGAACCAGGTAATTGGGCACGATCTGCCGGAACACTCCGGCCACCACCGGCGGCACAATCTCTTCTTCAATCGGACGGGGCAGGTTCGCATGGATGTAATCCAGCCGGTGCGGATCGAGCCGGTAGCGCACCGCGATCGCCAGTCCCACCGGCAGCCCTTCCTTGGTCTGGACTCTCAGCATTTCGACCTTCTTCTTCGCATCTTCCGTGAGCCCGGTCGTAAAAACCCGCTCGCGAGTGTCATACAACGTGACACTTTGAACCAGCGGCCACACGAAGTGAACGCCGGGATAGAGCGCGCCCGGCAGCGTTCCCGAAACCTGGCTGACCAGAACCCCCGCGCTTCCGCTCGGCACTACCACAATGCTCATCCCCAGAAGGAACGGCAGCACGCCGGCAAGCGCCCACCGCCGGGCCTCGCGCCACCGGATTTCGGCCGGCCGCGGAGCCTCGGGCGCCCCTTCCTGCCGCCAGGCTTCGACCGTCCTGTAGATATCGAACATCACAATTCCCAGAGCGCCGGCGAAAAGCCCCGCGCCCATCATCACCAGCAAGTACTTCATCAGCAGCATATGCGTTTTCTCCTGGACCGCGCCTTTCGGGTCCGCGCGAGTGATCGCACACCGGCCGCCACTGGCTATCTGGTTGAGATTTCGCGTCCGATCGAAACGCCGTACGTGTACGAACGCACACGCCGTGGAAGAACGGAATCAGTCTTTCCGCAATTCGCGATTGAGGTCTTCGATGACCTCATCGCGCCGGTCCCCGGAAAGGTCCTGCTCGAGCCTCCGCAATGCGACGCCCACAACATCGCGATGGTGAAGCTTCGAGCCGAACCGGCTTTCGCTCAGCCGCAGCCATAGCTCGTGCAGCCGGTCCAGATCCTCCGGCCACAGGCGCGGCGGATGCGGGCCCAGGTTGACGTAAATCGACGGCCGGCCGGGGCAGATCACTTCGAGCGAAAACGAATGCCGCGGCTCCGGCAGCTTCTCCCACGCCTGGCCAATGCGGCGCGCCAGCTCCTCGGAATCCATCCGCAGCGATACGCCCGTCACCAGCCGCGAAGCCTGGAGCTTCGCCGCCGTTTGCACCATGGCATCGAACGGGTCGACGCCCGGCACCACCAGCAGATCCACGGTCTTGCCCTGCTTCTCCGCCGCCGCCACGACGCGCGAAAACAGTTCCTGCTCGTAATCGGAAAAAAGCTGGTTCTGGCCCAGTTCGTATTCTCCCGCGCCTGCCGAGACGGGACGCACCGTCATCACCACAATGTCGTGACGCCGTACATTCGTTTTTTCCAGGACCGCATCCAGGTGCGACATCCGGCTGTACTCGCGCACCGCCACCAGCACGCAGCCCGGCCGCGCATGAATCGCTTCCGCCGCTATATCCGGCTGCATGTCGAGATTGAATTCTTCCAGGCCCGCTTTTTTCTCTTTGAGCTTTTTGGCGTTGATCCGCTCCGATACCGTGAACAGAATAAAAAACACCACCGTGAAGCTGACGCCCCAAATCGTGGCGATGCGCTTCGAGAACAGGTTGGCGATCGCCACCAGCCCCAATACGAGCGTGGTCAGCGCCAGCCCCACCGGCCACTCACGGCCGCCGATGTGGAAATTGAGCGGCGTCTTGTATTCCTGGTCGTGCCGGTGAAAACGCAGCACCAGCACGCCGATCGATTTCAGAAAAAAGCTCCACACAACGCCGAACGCGTAAGCTTCGCCCAGGGTGTAAACGTTTCCGCGGCTGGCGAGGATGGTGGCGATCTGCAGCAGCGCGATCAGGTTGATGATCCGGAACGTGGTGCCGAACCGCCGGTGCGGCTTGCGGAACCAGTCGAGCAGCACGCCGTCTTCAGCCACCCGGTTCATCACGCCGTTCGCGCCGATGATCGACGTATTCACCGCTCCGGAAAGAATCAAAAAGCCGACGGTCACCACGAAAATGTGGAAGCTGAGCCGCAGCAGATATGGCCCGGCCAGGTGCATGGCCAGTCCGCCCAGCAGGTTGTCCACGTATTGAATGCGGATATTGTCCGGGATGATCGCGCCTGCAAATACCGTGATCACGCCCGTGCAGATCACCGCGTACCAGCAGATCAGGTTTCCGGTGAGCTTCAGGTTCTTGAGTTTCGGATAAGCGATCTCCCGGTAGACTTGAGCCAGCGTTTCAAAACCGCTCATCGAAAGCAGCGAGTGCCCGAACGCGATGATGATCGCCACCACCGGAATCGTGGGCCAGAACGTCCCGCGAAACCAGCCCAGGCCGTCTTCGCTGAACTGAATGTTATGCGGCACTGGCGCCGCCGGCAGGCGTCCCCCGTGGATCAGCAGCGTGATCGGGCACCAGATCAGAAAAGCCACCACCATCACCGTCGTGATCTGCATGATGCGCAGCGCCTTGGTGCTCGACTCGTGAATGCCTTTTATGTTGCTCCACCAGAAATAGACCGTCACCGCGATGCTGAAGTAAACCGCGAACTCGTTGGGCGGCACTCGGAAGCTGCTGTGAAACAGCTCGCTGATTTCATTGAGCAGCCGCCCCGAGTACTGGCCCGCTGTCACCACGCTGATCGGCCCGGTGAGAATGTAATCGAAGATCAGCGACGAAACCGACAGCCGCGCGACAAACGGCCCCATCGAGTCGCGCACCACCACGTACACGCCGCCGCGCACGAACATGCTGCTCGATTCCATGTAAACCGAGCGCACCGCGAAGCTGAACAGCATGACGCCTAAAATGAACCAGGGGGCGCTCTTGCCGATGGCCTGTTCGGCGATGCCGCCGGCGTAAAACGCCGAGGAGGCGAGATCGCTGAGAACGATGGCGGCGGCCCGCCAGAATGAAATGAACGACAGCGCCACCGTAGTGGCGACCACAATCTTCGCTGCCTGCTGGCGGTCGCTCGCCGGCGAGCTGAGGTCCGACATGCCGACTTTATTCTATTATTTCCGCGCGGTATTTAAGCGAACGGACTGCGCTTGAGCGCATACGCGATCGCATCTTCCGGCACGCTGAAGTGACTGACCGCGGTATTGCCCATGTAGCCCAGATCTTTGATGCCGGTCGGGCTGGTATAGTACGCATCCGCCACCATCTTGCGCACCCACGAGAAGAAACGGATGCCCGGCGCTGTCTCCGGGCCTTCGTTCCTGCGATACGCGATCACGTCGAGCATGGCGGTCTGCTGCTCGGGTTTGGCTTCGATGAAGTTCGCGCCATAGCGGCGCGCGGTCGCATGATCCAGCCAGGCGATGCCGCCGGTGTAGATTTCAGCAAGCTCCATGCTGTTGGATGACAGGTAATCGATGAACTCGGCGGCGCCCGCTTCGAGCGCTCCCGGCGAATGATCGTCGGCCGGGATGATCAGGTCCGATAACTTCCGCAGCGTGGCAAATTCGTGCGCGTTGAAACACTTTGGCGCGTATTCCCCGTGCGACGCTCCGGATTTCTCGGCGGCCACCGCGTTGTGCACGTGCTGCGCGGCTTCGAGCTGGATGAGCCCGCCCGATGTTCCCAGCGTTACCGTAATTCCGAGATTGCGCAGCAGATCCCGCCGCGAGACCTGATTTTCGTCAGACATTGCCTTTCCTCATTTCCTCCGCCAGATGTTCGGCCGTGCGCCACGCCAGCGCCACAATCGAAAGCGTTACGTTCTTATCCGGATTTCCCAGAAACGGCGCGGCATCCGCCACGAACAGGTTCTTTACGTCGTGCGCCTGGCACCAGCGGTTGAGCGGGCCTTGCTTGGGATCGTCGTGCATCCGCACCGTGCCGGCTTCATGAATGATCTCGCCGCCGATCGACACCGCGTCCGCGCCCCGCTCCGGCAGTTTCTTCGGGAACGGACGCCCGCCCATGGTTTCGATGATTTCGCTGAACGTGTTGTGCATGTGCCGCACCTGGTTGACTTCGGCGTCGGTCCAGCGAAAGTGAAACCGCAGCACCGGAATTCCCCACTGATCGACGGTATTCGAATCGATCTCGCAATACGATTGCGCGTTGGGGATCATCTCGCCCCGTCCGGAAAATCCGACGTACGCGCCGTACTCTTCGCGGATCGCCGTCTTGAGCGCCTGGCCGTAACCCTCGTGGTGCGAGCACGCGCCGTGAAAACTGCCGAGCTGCGGCATGTGGAACCCGCCGCCGACCTCGATGTGATACCCGCGCGGGAAATCTTTCTTCTTGTCCTCGAGCAGCCACCACGGAACGTAAACGTGCATCCCGCCGATGCCGTCCGAATTGTGCCGCGGCAGCCCGGCCAGCGCCGGGATATAACCGCCCAGATCGTAGCCCGTGGTGTCGGTCAGATTGCGGCCCACCATGCCCGATTCGTTCGCCAGCCCGTTTGGGAACCGCGGCGATTTCGAATTCAGCAGCAGCCGCGCCGATTCGCACGCGCTCGCCGCCACCACCACCGCCCGGCAGCGGATCTTCTGTTCCGTGCGCGTCGTCTTGTCTACGTAGGAAACCGCAGTCACCCGGCCCGAATCGTCCGTGATCAGCTCCCGCGCCATCGCTTCGGTGATGACTTTCAGCCGCCCGGTTTTCATCGCCGGGAAAATCATGGCCTGGCTCGACGAAAACGCCGACGCCGTATGGCATCCGCGCCCGCACTGCGCGCAATAGTGGCACGCCGCGCGCCCATGCACCGCCTGCGTCAGCATGGCCATGCGCGAGGGAATGCACGGAATGTTCAGCTTCTGGCAGGCCTTCTGGATCAAAATCTCCGGAACGCGCGGTGAAACCGGAGGGAGAAATTTTCCGTCGGGCGCGGTGCGCAATCCTTCGTGCGTGCCTGTGACGCCGATGAACTCCTCGGCCTTGTCGTAGTAGGGCGACATCTCCTCATAGCTCACCGGCCAGTCCGTGCCCAGCCCGTCGAACGAGTACGGCTTGAAATCGTAATCCGAGAAGCGCAGCGAGATGCGCCCGTAGTGATTCGTGCGCCCGCCGATAATGCGCGACCGGAACCAACTGAACTTCGAATCCGCCGCCACCGTATACGGCTCGCCGTCAATGTGCCAGTAACCGTTGGGCGCCTGAAAATAGCCCATGGCCCACGGCGATTTTCCGAAATACCACTCGGCGTGCGGCCCCGCGCCCCGATGATTCACCTGGTATGGCCAGATGTGCTCCTTGAAATCCGTCATGGGATGGAGCATCGGCCCGGCCTCGAGCAGCGTGACGTTCATGCCCAGATCCGTCAGCACCTTCACCGTCGTGCCGCCTCCGGCGCCCGAACCGATCACTACCACGTCGTGCACCTCGGGACTGCGCTGAATCTGTGCCATGATTTTCGACTATAGCACCGCCGAACCGCCGCTGTGCCTGTCGCGGAACCCTGCTAAAATAGGTGTTGGAAAGGGGGCGCAACGGATTCGACGGGATCGAATCGTGATGGAGAGGCGTGCCGGGTTCCGAGCTCCCGTTAAACGATCGGAAAAACACAACTGCCAACGATTTGGCATACGCTGCTTAATTAGTTAAGTAGCCGCTCCCGCTGCTGAGCCTGCGCGGCAGCGAACGAGCGTCATTTTGCAGGATAGGCTGCAAGCTTCGGTCCGGAGCTGAAGGCCGAGATCAATCGGGCTAGGCGGCGGCGCTTCCTGCCGGTTCCGGAGCCGCTGCCGAAATTGCGGAG
>DATEFW010000006.1:0-137347 GCA_035280425.1 Bryobacteraceae bacterium
AATATCTACGCCGACGCCGTCACGCAAACCCAGGACGCCGATGGCCACCAGGTCCATATCTTCTACGCCAAAAACATCAAGGCCAGCGCCAATACGGTGACCGCGACGTTCTCCGCCGCCAACAATCATCCCTGGATGGCCGTCTTCGAATACAGCGGCCTGAGCACCACCGCACCTCTGGATCGCACCGCGCACGCGCAGGGCTCCAGCACCGCTCCCAACACCGGGCCGACCACCACAACCTCCAGCGCCAATGAACTGGTCTTTGCCGGCATAGGTCTTCCTGCCAGCTACACCGGAACAACTACCGCAGGCAGCGGCTTCACGCTGCTGCAACAAAACACCACCACATCCAGAGCGGGCGCCGAAGCAAGGGTCGTCGCAGCCACGGGCGCTTACTCGGGTACGTTTACTTTAAACATCGCTGCCAACTGGTCCGCAGCGATAGCGACATTCAAGCCGTGAGTCTCAATTTTGTCGCGGCGCAATTCCGAAACAGTAGAGCGCGCTGCGCGTTCGCAAGTACAGCCGCTGATCCACCGGTGCCGGCGTCGCAAACACCTCATCGTCCATGTCGTTCACCGCGAGCACCTCCCAATCCGCTCCCGCCCTGATGACGGAAACATGGCCCTCCTGGCTGGCGGTGAAGATTTTCCCATCGGCGCCCACAGG
This sequence comes from Bryobacteraceae bacterium, assembly GCA_035280425.1. Classification (GTDB taxonomy): domain Bacteria; phylum Acidobacteriota; class Terriglobia; order Bryobacterales; family Bryobacteraceae; genus QHXW01. Next base: position 673 of record DATEFW010000006.1, read on the forward strand.
CGACGAGTAGTAGAAATCCAGCGCGCCTTTCAGCCGCCCCTGCTTGAGCACCTTCCCGGTCGACGCATCGAGAGCCGTCAGAATCCCGCCTTCTTTCATCAGGTAGAGCACGCCGTGATACACGAGTGGCGAAGGAACGTTGGGCAGCGATCTGTAATGACGCCACAGTATGTTGGTTTCGGTCATATCGCCCGAGCCGCCGAGTTTCACCGCCATCACCGAGTTCACAACCGAGTGCCGCTCGCGCAGTTTTTCCCATTCGCGCTCCTCGAGAAACCCATCACCATCAAAATCCGCCTCATCGAAATCCTTCTGATATTGCGGATCGGTGAGCTCGGCCTTTGCCAGTTTGCCGTCATGATTCCGGTCGGCCGCCGCCAGCATCTCGCGAAATGATGGCACCGTCTGCTGGTTGCCTTGATCGGCGCCGCCCGCCCAGCCGAGCACGTATACGACACGGCCATCGATCACCGGCGTCGGCTTCAGTTGCCAGGTCAAACCGCGCACCCACCAAACCTGCTTGCCCGTGTCTACGTCATACGCGATCAGCCGGTTGGTGCCGGCCACCAGCGCTTCCAGACCACCGGCTTCAGGCTGGTAAAGCACCGGCGTCGCAAAGCCGCGCGTCATGTCCGGACGCTCCACGCGCCAGACCAGCCGTCCGGTCTTCTGATCGACGGCAACCGCGAACGATCCGGACTCGGAATCGCATACCTGGATCACCTTGCCGTTCGCCAGAACCGGCGAGGCGCCGAGGCCAAACGGATTGTTGAACGGCCCCAGCGGAACTCGCCAGCGCTCTTCGCCATCCGAGCCATAAGAAATCAGACCGAAGTCGGTAAAGAACGCGTAAACATTGCGCCCATCCGTCGCGACGCTGGGTGATGCCGGGCTGTTCGACTCATGCAACTTCTGTTTGCGCGGCCGCGGAACTTCCCGGCGCCAGAGAATTTTTCCGGTTGAGCGATCAAGCGTGATAACGTACAGGTGCTCAGCGTCGAACGCCGTGAGAAAGATCCGGTCGGCTGTCAGCACCGGCGACGAATGCCCGGGAGGCAGAGCGGTCTTCCAAATCACGTTCTTCGAGGGGCCGAATTCGACTGGAAGGCCGGTTGTTTCCGAAACGCCGCGCGCATTTGGCCCGCGAAATTGCGGCCAGTCAGACGCAAACAGCCAGGAGGCGTACAGCACGACAAGAGCCAGATCGAAGCGCCGCATCGAGACAGTATATAGTGCGAGGCCGCCGCTCAAACCGGAGCACGCCCCATCGATGTGCTCCCAAGACCTGCCGCCGCTTGCATTCTGGCCACCCAATGACTACCCTGAATGTCAGCCGGAGGCCATCCATGCAGGCTGTACTTCCCTCTACAACGGTCGCCCAGCAGTCCATCAAGATTCCTCAGCCTGCCGTCCGCAACGTCGCGGTCGACACTTATCGCGGGCTGGTAATGCTGCTCATGATGGCGGAAGTGCTGCAACTTTCGCGCGTCGCCCAGGCTTTCCCGGGGAACCCGATCTGGGGTTTCCTCGCCTGGAACCAGACGCATCAGGCCTGGGCCGGCTGCTCCCTGCATGACACCATTCAGCCGGGATTTTCTTTCCTGGTCGGCGTGGCGTTGCCGTATTCGATCGCCAGCCGCCTGGCCAAAGGCAAAACCTTCCCCAAGATGTGGGCGCACGCCATCTGGCGTTCCATCGTGCTGATTGCTCTGGGCGTTTTTCTGCGCTCCATGCACAGCACCCAAACCTATTTCACTTTCGAAGACACGCTTTCGCAAATCGGCTTCGGCTATCCGATCCTGTTCCTGCTCGGTTTCCGGCCGCCGCGCGACCAGTGGATTGCATTGACCGCCATCCTGACCGGCTACTGGCTGGCGTGGGCGCTCTATCCCGTTCCAGGGCCGGGATTCGACTGGCAGTCCGTCGGCGTGCCGCCGGACTGGAACCATTTCTATACCGGCTTCGCCGCCCATTGGAACAAGAACGCCAATCTTGGAAATGCCTTTGATCAATGGTTCCTGAACCTGTTTCCCCGCGTCAAACCATTTGTCTATAACAGCGGCGGATATCTGACCCTCAGCTTCATTCCTACGCTGGGCACCATGATTCTCGGTCTGATCGCCGGCCGCTGGCTGCGCGAAAGCGCGCCGAAAATTCCGATGAAGCGCATGCTGATCGCCGGCTTCGCAGGCATCGCCCTCGGCACCCTGCTGCACTTCACCGGCATCTGCCCGGTTGTGAAGCGCATCTGGACGCCGAGCTGGACGCTGTTCAGCGGCGGCATCTGCTTCCTCTTCCTCGCGGTCTTCAGTTGGATCGTGGACGTAAAAGGCTACAAAAAATGGGCCTTCCCTCTGGTCGTGATCGGCATGAATTCGATCGCCGCTTATCTCATCGCGCATATGTTCGACGATTTCATCCGCAGCTCGTTCCGCATTCATCTGGGCGATCGGCTGTTCCAGATCTTCGGCACGGGTGTCGAGCCTTTCATGGCGGGCGGCGCCGTGCTCGTCACGTACTGGATCATTCTCTACTGGATGTACCGCCGCAAATTGTTCCTGAAAGTCTGACGCCAGGCGCCTGTTACCGCTAGCCACAGACACTAGTACCTTGCTTACTTTCGGTAATTGTGTTCTGAATTCAGAACAAATCGCTTGAATTTCGCAGAAAATACGGCGTAAATAAAGAGAGGAGCAGTTCTGATTTTTCGGGAATCGTTCCGAAATTAGAACTGCACGGAGGACAACCCATGCAGTCACCCGGTCAGACGGAGTTCGTCGATTACTACGAAGTGCTACAGATTTCACCGCGCGCGGAGATCGAGACCATCCGCCGCGTCTTTAAATTGCTCGCTGTTCGTGTCCACCCCGACAATCCCACCACCGGCGATGCCGAACAGTTCCGGATTCTGAAAGAAGCGTACGAGACCCTCTCCGATCCCAGCCGGCGCTCGGTTTACGATCTCGCCTATGAACAGCGTTCCCAGGAGCCGCTGCCGGTCTTCGAGATGCGGGAGTTCTCTGCCGGCGTCGACGGCGAGACCAATCGCCGCATCGGGATCCTCTGCCTGTTATACAACCAGCGACGATCCAACGAAGATAAGCCCGGACTCTCGATTATGGAGCTCGAGCAGTTGATGGGATTCCCCCGTGAGCACCTCGCATTTGCCGTCTGGTATCTGCGGAACAGAACCTACATTGACTCGCGCGACAACAGCGACCTGGCGATCACGTCCGAAGGCATCGACTTCCTCGAGAACCACTTGCCGACAAATCACGTGGCCTACAAGCTGCTCAAGAGCGCCGAGAAGGGCGCCAGCCACATGGATGAGGAGCAGGACGCTATGCCGCAGGGATCGCGGTATGCCGCACCACCTCGCGGCGCGCAGCCTAGGCCGGTGAACTGATCCATAACCGGCGGAGCTTGAGGGCTGCTGACTGAGCCTGCCCGTTACTGCAGCCCCACTTCGCGCACAATCTCGGCGAAGCGCGGATCGTTATGCAGGCTGTCGAATATTGGATCCATTTTCAGGTAAATCAGCCAGCCGGCTCGGTCGCCCAAAGCCTTGCGCAGCCACGGAAACGCTTCATCCTTATTCCCGAGCCCGGTGTCGATCGCCGCGATCCACATCGGCTGCACGTAAGTCTGGTTGGACCTCTGCACCAGCTCCGATAGCGTTTTCGCGGCCTCGGCCTTGTTTCCTGATCGCGCATACGCATAACCCAGAGCCGCCAGTGCGCTGCTGTCTCCCTCCGACAACTGAAGCGCCTGCTGCGCCTCCGCCACCGCCTCCGGATAGCTTCCCTTCTCCAGCAACGCACGCGCCAGGAACAGGTGCGCACTGACAAACTGCGGGTCCATTGTGATCGCTCGCCGCGATTGTTCGATCGACTGGTCGTACTGGCGCCCATAGTACAGCGTCTCGGCGACCCCAACGCTGATTGGCAGCGACACGGGCTCCAGCTCATGGGCGCGCTCCACGCTCGCCTGGGCTTCATTGGTTCGCCCAACCACCGTCAGGTAGTTTGCGTACCACTGCCGCGCAGTTGCATAATTCGGATTCAGCTCAATCGACCGCTGGAATTCTTTTTCCGCTCCGGGCCAGTCCCAATCCAGCGTCAACTTCGCCCAGCCGAGCGATGCGTGTGCTTCAGAAATGGAATCGTCCAGCTCGAGCGCCTTCATCGCCGCCGTTTTCGCGCGCGGCATCACTTCTTTAGCGGCGAGCACGTTGTAATCCGCCAGCAGCGCGTAAGCATCGGCCAAACCGGCATAGGCCAGCGCGTACCGCGGGTCCTGGTTGATCGCCTTCTGGAAAAAGTTGATGCTGCTCTGCATGCCCTCCAGCGTCCGCTTGTTCCATTGGAACCGGCCTTCCAGGTAAATACGGTAGGCTTCGGTGTTTTCCGTGCTGTGCCTGGCCAGCCGCTTCTTGTCTTCCCCGCTCAGCCGCACGCGCAGCTTGTCCGAGATTTCCTGCGAAATCTCATCCTGGATCGCCAGAATATCGGTCACCTTGCGGTTATATTGCTCGCCCCAGATCTGGCGGTTGGTAGATGGGTCCACCAGCTCGGCGCTGACTGAGAGCTGGTCGCCGCGATGCACAATCCGCCCCACCAGCACGGCTTGCACCTTGAGTTCCCTCCCGGCCATCTGCGGATCGACGTCCGGCCGCTTGTACCGGAAAACCGAGCTGCGCGACATCACCGTCAGATTCGGCAGCCGCGAAAGGTTGTTAATAATGCTCTCGGTCAGCCCGTCGCTCAGGTACTCGGTGTTCGGGTCCGATCCGATATTTGCGAATGGCAATACCGCGATGGAGTGAATCCCGCTGGAGCGCATGCCCCAGAAATAAGCAGCCACGAGTGCGATCACCAGTGCGGCTGCGCCGATCGCCATCCACCGCGTTACCTTGAGCCGCGGTTTTGTCACCGGCACGGGTACCGGCGCCGTCGGCACATGGAAAACTCCGGAGCTTGTTGAGATCGTCTTCAGCGCGAAAGTCAAATCGCGCGCCGACTGGAACCGCTCTTCCGGCTTCTTCTCCAGGCAGTGCGCAATCACGCGGTCGAAATCCGGCGGAACCTGCCGGCCGGTCGTCGAGATTTCCGGCGGATGATCGTTGAGCACCGCCGTAATCGACTCGGCCGCCGTGCGCCGCGCGAAAGCCTTTTTGCCCGAAACCATTTCGTAAAGCACGCAGCCCAGTGCGAAAATATCGCCCCGCCCATCCACCAACTCACCGCGAAGCTGCTCCGGCGACATGTAACCCATGGTGCCGACCACCATGCCCGTCACGGTCTTGTCCTCCGCGTGGCCGGTTCCGATTACCGCGGTGGCCTCGTCGGAATTCAGCGGATTCACTCGGGCAAGCCCGAAATCCAGCACTTTCACGCGGCCGTCGGAGGTCAGAAAAATGTTTTCCGGCTTGATATCGCGATGGACAATGCCCTTCGCATGCGCGGCCGACAGCGCTTCCGCAATCGCCACCCCGATTTCCGCGGCTTTTCTCCACGGCAGCGGACCGCGTTTCAAACAGTCACGAAGCGTCTCGCCCTCCAACAGCTCCATCACCGCGAAACGCACCCCGCTGTCATTGCCGACATCGTGAATCGACAGGATATTGGAATGCGAGAGCGCAGCCACAGCTTTGGCTTCCCTCTCGAAACGGCTCAACGCATCGTGGTCCTGCGCGAATTGTTCAGGAAGAACCTTGACGGCGACGTCGCGATCCAGCCGCCGGTCGCGCGCCTTATAGACTTCGCCCATACCTCCGGCGCCGATCGGAGCAACGATTTCGTAAGAACCTAGGCGGGTTCCGGGCGTCAGCATCGTCGATCTGCTAATCTGTCACGGATACGCTAGTTTACCGCATGCCCGGCGGGGATTGGCGGCCGCTCGGCTCGATGGAACGCAATCGCCTTAGGCCAATCAGAACATGTTTCTAAAAAAATCGGAGTTCCTGATGAAATTTTCACTAATGTTCCTCGGTCTATCTCTCTTGAGTATACCGGCTCTGGCGCAAACGGCCTCGGCAGATTCGAGCGACGTGATCCGGCAGCTCATGGCGCGCATCGATCGTCTGGAAAAACGCGTCGCCGAATTGGAAAGTCGCGGGAGCGCCGCCGCCCCGTCCACGACCGTGGCAGCCGCAGCGGCCGCGCCGGCGGCTCCGCAGGAAGCTGCGTCAGCCGCTCCCGCTCAACCCGCGCCTACTCAGGCGGTCGCCGAAACACCGCCCCCTTCCATGCATCCAGGCATGCCCCAGATGACCGCGCCATCCCCGCGCATCGAGGGCTTCGGCGACATCGACTTCGCCTCCACCAATAAACACGGCGCGCACAGCGGATTCAATGAGGGCCAGTTCGTGCTCCACTTCAACTCGGCGCTTTCGTCCAAAGTGAGTTTCCTGGGCGAGCTGAGCCTCAGCGCGCGCACCGATGCCGGTACCGGCGTTCCCCCCGCTACCGGATTTAATGCCGAGGTCGAGCGGGCCATCATTCAATTCCAGCAGAACGATTACTTCAAAGTCTCCTTCGGCCGCTATCACACGCCCATCAACTGGTGGAACATGACTTTCCACCACGGCCAGTGGCTGCAAACCACCGAAGCCCGCCCCGAGATGGTCCAGTTCGGCGGCAGCTTCCTTCCGGTCCATTTCGTCGGAACCCTGGTCGAAGGCGCGCTGCCCGCCGGCGGCATGAACCTCAACTACAATTTCGGGCTGGGCAACGGCCGCAGCTCGGTCATCAGCCGCGCCGGCGATTGGGGCGATATCAATAACAACAAATCCTGGCTGGTCGGATTGTTCAGCCGGCCCAGCGCTCTCTACGGCCTGCAATTCGGCGGATCGGTTTATCGCGATGAAATCACCCGCCCGGCCGCCCAGTTCCGCGAGTGGATCCAGTCGGCCCACGTCGTCTGGCAGAAAGAAAATCCGGAGCTGATCGCCGAATTTTCCAACGTCAGTCACCGCGAAATCGGCTCATTGATCCAGTCCAACAGCCAGGCCTGGTACCTGCAAATGGGCTATCGCCTGCCCTGGTTCGAAAAACTGTGGAAGCCCTATTACCGGTTTGAATACATCCACATTCCCGGTTCAGACCGGCTCTTCAACACCTTCGTGGACGGCAAACTGGTGCCCGTTGTACCCAGCCTTGCCGGTTCCACCCTCGGAGTGCGGTACGATATATCCAGCTTCGCCGCGCTGAAGTTTGAGTACCGGCGCCAGCGGAGGCCGGGCGAGCCCATCGTGAATGGGGCGTTCGCTCAGACGAGCTTTACATTCTAGGTTGACTGTGCGGCGGTTAACTTTTATTTTAGCGCCCGTTGTCCTGTCGCTCGCGGTTTTGCTGCCTGTGCCGGCGGCGGCGAGCGATGTCGTGATCGTCGCTAATCCCACGGTGCCGGTGGCAGATTTGACCTTTACCGAGCTCCGGCGCATTTTCCTGGGCGAGCGCGTTTTCTGGTCCTCCAATCTCCGCATTACGCTGCTGATGCGCGCTCCGGCAGCGCCGGATCGCGAAGTGCTCCTCAAGAGTGTTTACGAGATGAGCGAGGCACAATTCCGCCAACACTGGATCGGTAAAGTATTTCGCGCCGAGGCTACCGGCACGCCGCAGATGTTCTATTCCGATGAGGAGATTCTCGGAGCCGTCGCTTCCATTCCCGGTTCGATCGCCGCCGTCGATGCTAACCGCATTCCGCGCGGCGTCAAAGTAATCCGCGTCGAAGGCCACCTGCCCGGCGAGCCCGGCTACCGTCTGCGCTAGCTTACTGCCCGTTGTTCGGCTGCTGCTTGGGCGGAGGCGGTGGTGGAAGCTGCTTGACCAGTTGCTGCGCCTTCGCGAATTCACCCGTGCTGTAGTTGTATGAACGTTGCGGCAATGTGCGGATAATCGCCTGCACCGCTCGTACCCGGTTACCCGGACTCGGGTGATCCGATAGGAACTCCGGAACTCCCGGCCCTCCCTGCTTCGCCAGTTTCTCGAACATGTTCGCCATCTCGATGGGGTTATAGCCCGCTTCCGCCATGATGCGCGTTCCCAGTGCGTCCGCCTGGCTTTCATCCGTACGCGAATAGTGCAGGAATAAACCATTCAAGCCTACCCCGAGTCCCAGTTGCACCAGTTGTCCCATGGTGCCGCCGTCGATCGTCGCCGCGGCTATCTCCGCCGGAATCGAGATCAGGTTCTGTTTCGAGACCTGGTTCGTGCCATGCCGTAATGCCACGTGAGAAATCTCATGCGCCAGCACACCCGCCAGTTCCGCCTCGTTATCGGCGAACAGTACAATCTGGCTGAACACGAAAGTCGGTCCGCCGGGAAGCGCGAAGGCATTGACGTCCTTGGAGTTCAGCATAGTGAAGCTGTAGGGATAGCCTTGCGCCTGCGCCTGCGACGCCAGACGCGTGCCGAGGCGCGTGGCAAAATCCTGAAGCGTTTGATTCTGTACAACCTGGTACTGCTGCCGGACCTGTTGCGCAGCCTGTTGGCCTAGCTGAATATCCTGCTGCTTCGAGAACATGTTGAAGCCCGGCTTTGGAGCCACCGCAGGGTTGCTGCTTTGAGCTACGCACGCGGCCAGTATCAGCATCGGTATCGCTACCAACAGAGCTAAAAATGAGTAATTTCGCATAATTATCGGCACCTACCGAAATTCCAGCAAGCCGCAGGCCAACTCCGCCGCTCATTCCCGGTCCCTGGTGCGTTACCAAACCTCGATGCCCTGCTCCGTAGACAGTCTTCCTCTGGGATCGCCTAACCAAATCGACGCTCCAGCGTCTGTATGGACCAGCGCTCCAGTAGATGGTCTTCTGGAGTATACTTGGCTGAACATTTATGCCAAAACGCGGAACACCTCCGCTTGCGGGCGAACTGATACAAGGCACGCTCGACATGCTGATCTTGCAAACGCTCGTGCTCGGCCCCGCGCACGGCCACACCATCGCCTACGTCATCGAACACCAGTCCGAGGACGTCCTCCAGGTCGAGCACGGCTCTCTCTATCCCGCGCTCCACCGTCTCGAAGATCGCGGCTGGATCGCTTCGTTCTGGGGCACGTCGGAAAACAATCGCAAAGCGCGCTATTACCGCCTCACCCCCGCCGGCCGCAAACAGCTCGCTGTCCAAACCAGCCGATGGGAGCAACTGGTGCGCGCGATCAACCGCATCGTGCGTCCCATCACCGATTAGCGCCATGAGCTGGACCCGCTTCCTTCGCCGCCGCTACTGGGATCAGGAACGCGCTCGCGAGTTGCAGGCCTATCTCGACCTGGAAACTTCCGAAAACATCGCGCGCGGCATGCCGCCCGAAGAAGCCCGCTACGCCGCGCGAAGAAAGCTGGGCAACCCAACTCTGATTCGCGAGGAGATTTACCACATGAACAGCATCGCCTTCCTCGAAACTCTTTGGCAGGATCTCCGCTACGGAGCCCGCCAGTTGCGCCTGAGTCCCGGCTTCGCGCTCATCGCCATTGCCTCGCTCGCCTTGGGCATCGGGGCCAATACAGCCATCTTCCAACTGATCGATGCCGTTCGCCTGCGCACGCTTCCGGTCAGGAATCCCCAGGAACTCGCCAATGTGGCTGTGGCAGAGCGGCATTGGGCGCAGGGAAATTTCACCGGACATCATCCCGACATCACCTTCGCGCTCTGGGAGCAGATCCGCGATCGCCAGCAGGCTTTCTCGGGAATTTTTGCCTGGAGCAACGGCACCTTCAACCTGTCTCCCGGGGGCGAAGCCCGCTATGCCCGGGGCCTCTGGGTGAGTGCAGATTTCTTTCGCGTGCTGGGCATTGAGCCTGCCCGCGGCCGCCTCTTTACCGCAGCCGATGACACCCGCGGCTGCGGCTCGCCGGGCGCCGTCCTCAGCTATGGCTTCTGGCAGCGCGAATTCGCCGCGGATCCCTCCATCGTCGGAAGAAAGATCACTTTAGAAGGCCATCCATTCGAGATCTTTGGCGTCGCGCAGCAAGGTTTCTCGGGAATCGAAGTCGGCTCCACGTTCGACGTCGCCATCCCCATTTGCGCCGAGCCGGTTGTCAGAGGTGAAGACGCACGGATCAACCGCCGCCACGCCTGGTGGCTCTCGGTCATCGGCCGCCTCAAGCCCGGCTGGAACGTCGAGCGCGCCAGCGCCCAATTGCGGGCCATCTCTCATCAACTCCTCGCCGCTACCGTGCCGCCCAATTACAACGCCGACGCCGTGAAGCACTACTTCGAATATCGCTTCGCCGCATCTCCCGCCGGCACCGGCCTCTCTTCCCTGCGCGAGGATTACCAAAACCCGCTCTGGATGCTCATGGCCATTGCGGGCCTTGTGCTCCTGATCGCCTGTGCCAATCTCGCCAACCTGATGCTGGCCCGCGCCAGCGTGCGCGAGCGCGAAATCTCGGTCCGGCTCGCCATCGGAGCCTCGCGCCTCCGCCTCATCCGGCAGTTGCTGTCTGAAAGTTTATTGCTCGCAGGAATTGGCGCCGCAGTCGGCGTCTTCCTGGCCGCCGAGCTCAGCCGGTTTCTGGTTCTCTTTCTCAGCACTGCCGATAATCCCCTCTTCGTCGACCTCGCGCAGGACTGGCGCGTGCTCGCTTTCACCGTCGCGCTCGCCGTCTTGACCTGCGTGCTGTTCGGTCTCGCCCCCGCCCTGCGTGCCACCCACACCTCGCCCGCCGCCGCCCTCAAATCCACCAGCCGCAATGCCACCGCCGGTCCCGAGCGTTTTGGTCTAAGACGAATTCTCGTCGCCTCACAGATCGCGTTATCGCTCACCCTTCTAATCGGCGCGCTGCTGTTCGTGCGCAGCTTGCGCAACTTGATCACTCTGGATGCCGGCTTCCGCCAGAACGGCATCCTGATCGCGCAGCTCGACCTGCGGCCGCTCCGTCTTCCCGTGAACCGTCGCGAGCCCGCCAAACGGGAATTACTCGAGCGCATCCGCGCCATTCCCGGAGTCGATGCCGCCGGCGCCGTGCGCATCATTCCGGTGAGCGGTTCATTCTGGAACGAAATCGTTTTCATCGATGGCATCCCAAGCAAGCAGCGAAATGTTTCCATGTTCAACCGCATCACTCCCGGCTATTTCAAGACACTCGCCACGCCTTTTCTTGCCGGCAGGGATTTCGACGAGCACGATTCCCCCGGCTCCCCGCCCGTGGCCATCGTCAACGAAACGTTCGCGAAAAAATTCCTCGCCGGCGCGAGTCCCATCGGCCGCATTATCCGTGTCGAAGTCGGCCCCGGCGAAAAACAGCCGTTCTATCAGATCGTCGGCCTGGTGAAAGATACGAAATACGGTAACCTCCGCGACCAGTACGAGCCCATCTTCTACGTCGCCGAGTATCAAAACGAGCAACCGGAAGATTCCGCCGCCATCCTGCTTCACTCGAATCTGCCGCTCGCGAGCCTCCGCGGCGCGCTGAGAAACGCCATCCAGGCCGTCAGCCCGTCCATCGTCGTCGAGTTCAGCGTCTTCCGTACCCAGATTCGCGAATCGCTTTTGCGCGAGCGCCTGATGGCCACCCTTTCCGGATTCTTCAGCTTTCTCGCCGCCCTGCTCGCCGCCATCGGCGTTTACGGCGTCATGTCCTACATGGTCGCCCGCCGCCGCAATGAGATCGGCATCCGCATGGCTTTGGGCGCCAGTGGCGGCGACGTCTCGAAGATCATTCTGCGCGAATGCGCCGTCTTGCTCGCCGCCGGCCTCTTCGCCGGTACTGTCCTCGCTTTCGCCGGCGCCTGGACCGCCCGTTCCATGCTGTTCGGCTTGCAGCCCTACGACCCCTCCACAACCGCCCTGGCTATCGCCGCGCTCGCTCTGGTTGCGCTCGCCGCCAGCTATCTGCCCGCACGCCGCGCCTCCCGCCTCGATCCCATGGCCGCGCTGCGGGATGAATAACGCGATGACCACCGAATCGGAAATAAAATTTCAGCGCCTGCAATGTTTTGACCGCTCGCCGGCTTTACGCGTAAACCGCGCGTGCTATCTCAAGAAATGGTGTCTGGTTTTCACGCCCGGTGCACTCGAATCGCAAAAACATATTTTGCAGAACAAAGCCAATTCCCAGATCCGGACACCTCAAACACAGGCTCGCCACCCATGAGCTGGACCCGTTTTTTCCGCCGCCGGTATTGGGACCAGGAGCGCGCTCGTGAGCTGGAATCCTACATAGACTCCGAAACCGCCGAAAATATCGCCCGCGGCATGACACCCGATGACGCCCGCTACGCCGCCCGCCGCAAGCTCGGCAACCCGCTCCAGATCCGCGAAGAAATTTACCGCATGAACAGTCTCGGCTTTCTTGAAGCGCTCTGGAATGATCTAGGCCACGCCGTGCGCCTGCTGCGCATCAATCCCGCATTCGCCGTCGTCGCCATCGCGTCTCTCGCGCTCGGCATCGGCGCCAACACCGCCATCTTTCAATTGATCGACGCCATCCGCCTGCGCACCTTGCCGGTGAAAAATCCGCACCAGCTCATGCAAGTACGTGTCGACGCTCCAGCCGGAGTGCGCGGCAGCATCAACAGCCCCTATTCGCCACTCACCTACGCTCTCTGGGAACAAATACAAAAACGGCAGCAGGTTTTCTCCGGCGTCTTCGCCTTTGAGCCAAGCGAATTCGGCCTGGGCCGCGCCGGCGATGGCCGCACCATCCAGGGATTGTGGGTGAGCGGAGATTTCTTCCGCGTGCTCGACGTCGCACCCGCCGCGGGCCGCCTCTTCGCAGACGCTGACGACCATCGCGGCTGCGGCACACCGGGCGCCGTCATCAGCTACGGCTTTTGGCAAAGCGAATTCGCCGCCAGCCATTCCGCCCTTGGAAAAACGCTCACGCTCGACGGGCATCCCGTCGAGATCATCGGCGTCACCGCGCCCGGTTTTACTGGACTCGAAGTCGGCCGCCGTTTCGATGTTGCCATTCCCATTTGCTCGCAGGCCTCGCTTTACGATTACAGCTATCTCGACGATGGCACGATCTGGTGGCTCACCGTCGTCGGACGGCTCAAACCGGGCGCGACGCTCGCCAACGCCCGCGCTTACCTCGCTGCTGTCTGTCCAGGAATTTTTGAAGCGTCCCTGCCGCCAAACTATCCGCGCGAAAACATCAAAGATTATCTCGGCTCTAAACTTTCCGCAGTGCCGGCTGGAACCGGCGTGTCCACGTTGCGAGATCAGTATTCCGCGCCCCTGTGGATGCTGCTGGCAATTGCGGCAATGGTTTTGCTCATCGCTTGCGCCAACCTCGCCAACCTGATGCTCGCACGCGCCGCCGCGAGAGAGCGCGAGATCGCCGTCCGCCTGGCGCTGGGAGCATCGCGCGGCCGCGTGTTCCGCCAATTGATCGTCGAGAGCCTGCTGATCGCGTCCGCGGGCGCGGCGCTGGGCGCATTCCTGGCTCAGAACCTGACCCGGTTTCTCGTCGCATTCCTCAGCCCCGAAGGCAGCCCGATATTCATCGAACTGCACCCTGACTGGCGCGTGCTCTCTTTCACCGCGTCGGTCGCCGCGCTGACCTGCCTGCTTTTCGGATTAACCCCGGCTATCCGCGCCGCGCAAACCGCGCCCGGCGCAGCGCTCAAGTCCGGCGGCCGCAGCATGACCATCGGCCGCGAGCGGTTCGGTTTCCGGCGCGCGCTCGTCGCCGTGCAGGTTGCGCTGTCGTTCGTGCTGCTGGTAGGCGCGGTGCTTTTCTCTCGCAGTTTGCAGAAACTGGTCACCCTCGACGCAGGCTTCCGCCAGGACGGCATCCTCATCGCCGATCTCGATATCAGCCAACCCAAGATCCCGGTTGCCCGCTGGGATGCCTTCAAACAGAACCTCATCGATCGCATCCGCGCGATACCCGGCGTGGATTCCGCGGCCGAAGCAAAAGTTGTGCCGCTCAGCGGCAACGCCAGCGACGATCACGTGTGGATGGAAGGCGCGAGCGAGCGCATCAATTCGTACTTTAACTGGATCAGCCCGGATTACTTCAAAACTCTCGGCACTCCTCTCATTGACGGCCGCGATTTCAGCCGTCACGACAGCCGCACCGCGCCGAAAGTTGCCATCGTCAACGAAGCGTTTGCCCGTCGCCTCGGAATTATAGCCTCGCCCATCGGCAAACGGTTCCGGAGAGAGGCCACTACCTACGAACCCCAAACCGTTTTCGAAATCGTCGGCCTCGTAAAAGATGCCAAGTACCGCTCGCTGCGCGAGGAATTCACGCCGACCGTATTTCTCCCCATCACCCAACTCGCCACGCCCGAGCCTTCGCAGCACATCTTCATCCGCTCCGCTACGCCGCTCGCTCCGCTCGTTGCAGCCGTCAAGAGCGCGGTCGGCGCGGTCAGCCCGGACATCGCGCTCGATTTCCAGACGCTCAAAACCCAAATTCGCGAAGGTTTGCTGCGCGAGCGTTTGATGGCCATGCTCTCCGGTTTCTTCGGATTTCTCGCCGCTGTGCTCGCGGCCATCGGATTGTATGGCGTGATGGCATACACCGTCGCCCAGCGCACCAATGAAATCGGAATCCGCATGGCTCTGGGAGCCGACCCGCGCAGCGTCGTGAAGATGATCTTGGAGGAAACCGGGCGCCTGGTTGCTGCCGGGATGTGCGCCGGACTTGCGCTCGCACTCGCCGCAGCGCGCCTGGCGCGCTCGCTGCTGTTCGGCATTCAACCGCACGATCCTGTAGCCGTCGTCGCGGCGATGGCCCTGCTGGCCACGGTTGCGTTGATGGCCGGCTATATCCCGGTGCGGCGCGCCGCGCATCTCGATCCCATGACCGCTTTGCGCGATGAGTAGCCGCTGCCTATGGCGCTTGCAGGCACTCGGCGATTTCTTTCTCTTCGATGGCCCCCTGGCGGATCAGCTTCCACGCCGGTTCGGTGACATCGACTGTTGTGGCGCCCGGGCCGGCGCACGTTCCGCCGTCAAGCACCAGGTCCACGCGGCCGTCCATCATGCCGAAAACCTCGATGCCGCTGCGGCACGTCGGATGTCCGGAAATGTTGGCGCTGGTCGAAATCAGCGGCTGTCCCAGCGTCGTCACCAGCGAATTCGCAACCGTGGATCGCGATTGCCTGAGCGCCAGCCGGCCCGTATTTCCCGTGACCTTCAGCGGCACTTTTTCCGACGCCGGCACGATCAGCGTCAACGGACCCGGCCAGAATCTCCGCGCCAGAATGAAGAAGCGGTTGGAAAGGTCTTTGGCCAGTTCTTCAGCCACCGTGATGTCCGCCACCAGCAGCGGCAGCGAGCGATGGCTCTCGCGTCCTTTCGCGACGAACACCTGGCTCACCGCGCGCAGATTGAACGGGTCCGCAACCAGCGTGTACAGCGCATCGGTCGGGATGGCGACGACTTTTCCACGCCTCACGGCGGAGGCGGCGCGCTCAATCGCTTCGGGCTTGGGTTGGTCCGGATCGATCTCGATCAGATCGGTGGCCACTGTAACGGCCAGTGTAACAAAGGTTACGGCCAGCGCAGATATTTCCTCAGGAACTCGATGGTGCCAACGCCATGAATCATGTGCGGGCCGTTGAAGTACTCGATGCGGGCGCGGTCGCCGATGCCCATCTCGTCGTAGAAGCGCTGAACCTTGGCGAATTCGTAAGCCACCCACTCGTCCACGCCGACCGCGTCGCGATGGCCGCGCTCCACCATGAACGGGCGCGGCGCCATCAGCATGGCAAGCTCCGCGTGATTGGCAACGTGCGCCATGTTCCACTCGTCCATTTCGTACTCGCCGGTGAACATGTAGCTCAAGGGAATGTCGACGGCCGTCAGCTTGCGAATCCACTCGTTGAAATCGCCGGAGCAGATCGAGAGCGCGTAGCCGTCGAGCAGCGTGGGGATGCGCAGCGCGGTCTTGCCGCCGTACGAAAGCCCGTAGAAGCCGACGCGCGATTGGTCCACGAACGGCAGCGTGCCGAGCCAGTCGAGCAGGCGCTCGTTCTGCGCCAGGATGAAAGAGAAGATCGAAAGCCCCAGCGGATTCGCCTGCCGCTGCAAATGGCGGAACTCACCGATGTACGGGTTCTGCGGCAGATAGACGACGAAGCCCATGTCGGCGAGACGCGAGCCGATGTTCTGGTAGTAGTGAAACGGAGTGGTGCGGCCGTTTTCGCGATCGAGTTCCGGCTGGCTGAAAAGCATCTGCGCGCGCCCATCGAGGCCGTGCTGCGCGACCACCACAGGACGGCGCTCGCCTGCGTGGATGTCCTTCGGGATCAGCAGCACGCCGTACGCAAAAACGTCCGGATAGACATCGAGCGTCACTTCGTAGCCGTCCCACTTATCCGCGCCGTACGATCTAAGCGTGCGTGGATTCATAGCGAGCGACGGCTCAGGCAGCCGGCCGATCATGTCGTTCCAGACGGCATCGCGGTACGGGCGCGCGCTCTCGCGCCACCGCTCGGGCGTCGAATGATCGGCCTTCTCCCACCACGCGGCGCGGACGTATTCCGATTCGCGAACGAGCTTTTGCGTGTACTCGATGAGCTCGTCAAGCTGGCGGTGCATCCGCGCATCGCGATCGACTCCGGTGACGGGCGGCGCGTGATCCGTTGCGGAGGCCTGAGCACCCAGCGCGTGCAAAAACGGGCCGAGCGCATCCGCGGCCGTCTCGATGTGCGTGCCGAGAGCGCGTGCGCGTACGGCTTCGCGGTCGATGGCTGCTGGCGGGGCGGGTTCGAGCACGCCCGGCGCAGCGCCTTGCCGCTTGGGATCCGCGAGCGACGGCCCGCGCCATACCGGACCGGGGCGCGTTTCAACAATCAGCGCGCGCGGCGCCGTCAGGCTCGCGATTTCGGCATCGCCGAAGTTTCGCAGCAGCGACCACACGTTGCGGAAGATCGGTTCTTTCCAAAGGGCGTCGCGCGGCGCGAAGTAGCCGGAGACCACTGCGGCGGCGATGCGCTCATCGAGCGCCGCGGCGTCGAGCGCGATCAGCCCGCCTTCGCCGTAGCCCCACACTCCGATGGGCGTCTTGGGCTGTTCTTTCGCGAACCAGTCCACCGCAGCCAGCACCTTCTCGACTTCGTATCCGATGATGTGGCGGCCCACGGGAAACGCCATGCGGTAGATGTACTCGCGATGCGGCTGGTTGGTCATGTGGAATTTCGGATTGCCGGACCAGGTATCGCGGCGATCGATCACGACCGGCACGAGCACCTGGCAGCCGTTGCCGGCAAGCTGCGCCGCGAACGCAGCATCCTCGGGCGGCTGATCGGCATCGGGCACCGCGACGACGCGGGCTGCCGGCGGCTGCTTCGGTTCGTACAGCAATCCCTCGGCGTTCACGCCATCGAGCACCGGCCAGCGCACAACGTAGACCGAGTACCTCGCGGCCTCGGCGAGCTTTGCCGGCTTCGCCGTGGTGGCCATCAGTTCCGGCGCATCGAACGGAACGCGTGCGTCCACGGCTCCGATGATCGTCGCGAGCTCCCGGCGTGACGGCGCGCGGTGTCGTGATGATTCAGCAGTCGCGCGCACGAGATACGCGCTGATGCCATCGACCATCTGCTTCGCCGGATCGCCCGCCAACGCCAGCGGCTGCGTTCCCGGCAAAGGCTGCGCGCCGGCGGAAACCGCCACGAACAGAAGCGCAAGAAGATTCCGCATCGCTGGTAGTGTGTCACAGGTTGTACACTCTTGGCATGCATCGTCGAACGTTTCTTCTGTCCACCGCCGCGGCGGCGTCTCAAGCCGCGGGCGCAAACGACCAGATCCGCGCGGCCATCATCGGCAGCGGCGGCCGCGGCCGGTTTCTCACGGCGAATTTCAAAGAGGTCGGCGCCAACATGGCGGCGGTCTGCGACGTCTACGAGCCCAATCTCGAACGCGGCCTGAAAGCCGCATCGACCGGGGCGAAAGCCTACGACGACTACAAGCGCGTGCTCGACGACAAATCCATCGACGTCGCCGTGATTGCCACGCCGGATCACTGGCACGCGCAGATGGTGGTCGACGCCGTTGAAGCGGGCAAAGACGTGTACGTCGAAAAGCCCATGACGCATCGCATCGATGACGGCTTCCGCGTGATCGAGGCTGTGCGACGCACCAAGCGCGTGGTGCAGGTCGGGATGCAGCGCCGCAGCTTCGACTTGTTTCAAGAGGGCAAGCAACTGATGAACCGCGTGGGCGACGTGCGGCTGGTGAATTCCTGGTGGCTCAACAATCAGAAATCGCTTTCCGACAGAAAGCTCGAAGGCAAGCTGGACTGGAACCAGTGGCTCGGGCCCGCGCCCCACCGCGAGTTAGACCCGAAGCGTTTCTTCAACTGGTATTACTTCTGGGACTACTCGGGCGGCCTCATGATCGGGCAGGCGGCGCACATCATCGATCTCATCCACTGGTTCATGAACTCGACGTATCCGAGCGCGGTCACTTGCGCGGCGGGTCGCGTGAATCTCGCGGGAGCCGAGGTGCCGGAAACGACGTGCATGGCGGTCGAATATCCGGAGAACTATCTCGCGGTCTTCACTCTCGGTTACAAGGCGATGCACTACGCAGGCACCAACGACCAGATGAACCAGTTCCATGGAAATCTGGCGCGGCTGGACATGGGGCGCGAATCCTACGCGCTCTACATGCAGTCGGACGAAGTGGAGATGAAGCCCGCGGCCGAGATGACTCGTCCGGGGAGTTTTGATGGCGCGACGCGCGCGCACATCCGGAATTTTCTCGAATGCGTGCGCACGCGGAAAGATCCGAACGCCACGGTCGAGATGGGGCAGCAGACCGCGGTGGTGTTGACTATGGCGCTCGACGCGCTTCGCCAGGGGCGGAGGCTGAAGTGGAATCGCGAACAGCGTAGGGTGGAAGCATAGCGCGCTGTGCAGTAAGACACGGAACCCCGGCTGCCGGCACGGAGTCCAATGATCCATGCGCGACCTTCTGTCTGACTTGCATTACGCCGCGCGCGTTCTGCGCCAGAACCCCGTGTTCGCCGCGATCGCGATGGTGACGCTGGCGCTGGGCATCGGCGGAACGACGGTCATTTTCAGCGTGCTCGACGCGGTGCTCTTGCGGCCGCTCGAGTACAGAGATCCGGACCGGCTGGTTTCGGTGGCGACTTACTTTCCGAGCGTCAAGCTGGAAACATTGATCAGCGCCGATTATGCCGAATTTGAGCGCGAGAGCCACGTGTTCGAGAGCATTGCGGCCTATCCGCACGGGCTCTCTAAAGTGAACCTGATCGCCGGCGGTGAGCCGCTGCGCGCCGCGGTGGCGAAAGTGACGCCGAGTTTCTTTTCGACCCTCGGCATTCAGCCGGTGTTGGGCCGCGCGTTTCTCCCGCGGGAGTCGCGGCCTGCAGCCAGCGTGGCCATTCTCACACATGGATTGTGGATGCGCGTGTTCGGCGGCGACACCGGCGTCCTGGGCCGCTCGATGACGCTCGATGGCGAGCCGTACACGGTGGTCGGCGTAATGCCGGCGTCGTTCCGCTTTCCGGAAGAAGAGAAAATGGACATCCTCACGCCGCTGCCGCTCGACGAGGCACGCATGCAACACGGGCCGGAGATGCGGACCTGGAGAGCGATCGCAAGATTGAAGCCGGGAGTGTCGCTCGTCGAGGCGCGCGCGGAGGTCGAGACGATCTTCGCGCGCATCCGCGCCAAGTACCAGTGGTTGTACCGGAACGATGTTCGGCTTCGCATTGTGCCGTTACGCGCGCACCAGGTGCGCGACGTGCGTTTAAGCCTGCTGGTGCTCGCCGGAGCGGTCGGCTTCGTCTTGCTGATCGCGTGCATGAACGTGGCGCACTTAACACTCGCACGCGCGGCCGGCCGAACCCGCGAGATTGCCGTGCGAGCCGCGCTGGGCGCGGGGCGATTGCGTCTTGCCAGACAGTTGCTCACGGAGAGCGCGCTGCTTGGTCTTGCGGGCGGCGGGCTGGGCGCGCTGGTGGCTTTCGCCGGGCTGCGAGCCGCCATCCACGTGCTGCCGGCGGACATTCCACACATCGATCAGATCGCGATCGACTTGCGCGCACTGGCATTCGCCGCGATAGTAGCGATCGGCTCGGGGCTGTTGTTCGGGCTCGCGCCGGTTTGGGCAGCGGCCCGCGCCAACCTGATCGAGGGATTGAAGCAGGGACGCGGGGCGCCTGGAGCTTCGCGCTGGCATATGCGCAATGCGCTGCTCGCAGCCGAGGTTGCCTTTTCGCTCGTGCTGCTGGCCGGCGCGTCACTGCTGTTCGAGAGCTTGTGGCGCCTCGAGAACACGCCGCTGGGATTCCATCCGGAAACGGTGCTGGACGCTTCTCTGCCCCTCGAAGGCACACCGTACGCCACAGGTTCGCGCCAGAAGGAATTTCTCCACGACGCGCTCGAGCACGCCGCACGCATTCCCGGCGTCATTTCCGCAGCGGTCGCGGATACGCTGCCGCCGGCGAGCATCTGCTGCATCCAGACCTTCAGCCGCGCCGACCGGCCGCTGCCGGAACCGGGTCATCGCGGCGACAACATGCTGCTGCGCTCGGTAAGCCCGGCGTTTTTCCGAACGCTCGGGATTGGGCTGGTGCGCGGCCGCTTGTTCACGGAGCGCGATCGTCCAGGCGCGCCGCTCGTGGCGATCGTGAATCAGGCGCTGGTGCGGCGTTACTTCCCGAACGAAGAGCCGCTAGGCAAGCGCATCGGCGCGATGCGTCCGGATCTGGTCTGGAAAACCATCGTGGGCGTCGTGGCCGATGTCAAGAACTCGGGTCTCAAGTCGGAGCCACAGCCCGAGGCTTACCTGCCGATAAACTTCGCCGACACGGTCGGGGAGCCGGAACTGATCGCGCGGGTTGCAGGCGATCCGCACACGACTCTGGGGGTGCTCAAAAGCGAGTTGCAATCGCTGGACAAGAGCATTCCACTAACCGTGCGGACCATGCCGCAGGAGATCACGGGATTGTCGGCCGCGACTCGTTTTCAGACGATCCTCATGGCAGTCTTCGCGCTGGTAGCGGTGGCGCTGGCGGCGGTAGGTGTTTATGGCGTGGCGAGCGGGGCGGCCGCGCAGCGAACCCGGGAGATCGGCATTCGCATGGCGCTAGGAGCCAACGCCGGAGGAATTGTCCGGCTGATGATCGCGGGCTCGTGCGGACCGTTGGCTGTGGGGTTGATCGCGGGAATCGCGGGCGCACTCGCAGTGGCGCGGTATCTCGAGACGCTACTGTTCGAGGTGAAGGCTTCGGATCCGCTGATACTCGCCGCGGTCGCATGCGTCCTCAGTGCCGTTGCGCTCATCGCGAGTTACATCCCGGCGCGGCGGGCATCGAAAGTGGATCCGATGTCGGTGCTACGCGCCGAGTGAGCCGTCACGATTGCGCGCGCCTGCGGCGATAATTGCGCCAGCGCTCATTGGCAATCACGAGCAGATAGAGCACGATGAACAGGACCACAGCGGCGGCGACAAAATCCCACATGTGGTCCTTCAGAAATCGCGTGGACTGCTGGCCCAGCTTGATCCCCAGCGCCGCTTCGCCGAGATAACGCGGAATGCGCGCGGCGAGGATGACGAGCAGGAACGGCTCCAGCCGCGTGCGGAGTGCACCGGCCGAAATCACGAAGAGCTTGAGCGGCATCGGAATGGGCATCAGTGCAGGGACGAAAACGGTGACGAGTCCGAATCGCTGAAACCAGTGGCGGAAGCGCTGCTCGCGTCCTGGTTCGATCTTGCGCATGAAGCGGCCGCCGCCGTGCTTGGCGATCAGGAACAGGACCAGGTTGCCAAGAACGGAACCGCCGACCGAAAGCGCAGCGTACCAATATGCGCGGTGGGGATCTTTCACGGAGAGAAAGATGAGGTAAGCATCGAGCGAATTGGCAATGGGCAGGCCGCTCGAATCGAGGACCGCGAGCAGCAGCAGTCCCCAGGGGCCCAGCGCCACCAGGAAATCCGCGATGTTATGGAGCAACACTCATTCTAACTTGCGAAAATGGAAGCTCATGATCACGCGGCGCGAGGCGCTGGCGGCGTTTGCGTTCGCCCCAGGCAAACCGAAATACCCGATCATCGATTCGCACGTGCACGTGTGGAAGCGCGATCCGCGATATCCGTGGGCCAAGGAAACCACGCGGCCGCCGGAGAAAGACGCGACTCCGGAGATGCTGCTGGCGCTGATGCGGGCAAACGGCGTGGCACGCACGGTGATCATCCAGGTGATCTACTACCGGTGGGATAACAGCTATCTCGCGAACGTCCTGCGCGAGTATCCGCGCTATTTCCGCGGCGTGGCGCGCGTGAATCCGGAGAGCCCGCACGCGCCTGACGATCTGGCGCGGCTGGTCGAAGAGCAGGGGTTTCGCGGCGTGCGGTTAAGCCCGGCCGAAGACGCGTCGGGCGACTGGATTCGCGGGCCGCTCATGCCGCCGCTGTGGAAACGCTGCCGCGAGTTGAAAGTGCCGATGACGATTCTCGCGGGGATCAACCGGATGCCGGACATTGCGGCGCTGGCGGAAAAATTTCCCGATCTCACGATCGTGATCGATCACATGGCGGACTGCCCGGCGGACCGGCCCGATCTGTTGAAGAAGCTCGTGGCGCTGACGCGATATCCTCTGGTGTTCGTCAAGGTCTCGCACACATGGACCGTTTCGAAGCAGCCGTATCCGTATCGCGACGCGCAAGAGCAGGTGAAGCGGCTCTACGACGCGTTCGGGCCGAAGCGGCTGATGTGGGGAACGGACTGGCCGCTGGTCGAGAACTACTGCGGCTACGCGAAAGCGCTGGCGATGGTGCGCGACGAGATGAAATTCCTAAGCGAAGAGGACAAGAGCTGGATGCTCAACCGCACCATCGAACGCGTGTGGCCTTTCGGTTAACGCTCGAACTTGCCGAACGGGTAACGCGAGCGGACGGCCAGGATGCGGGCCTTGGTTGAAGCATCCTTCGACGCGTAGAAACCCACGGTGCAGTTGAGGCGGAAGAAGTAGGCGTCACCCGTGCGCGCGGGATGGCGGCCTTCGACACCGTCGAGACCGCCGCCGGCAACCATGTCGCCGGAACCATCGAGCACCAGGTAGATCTCCTCTTCCGACTCGTGATGATGCGGAAAATTCGTTCCGCCCGGTTGGAACTCCATGATGAAGAGACTGGTGAGGACGCGGCCGGCGGCAATTCTGTCGCGCTTGCTTTCGGTGTCGCCCATCAAGAGCTGGTAGAGCACAGAATCGGGATGGCCGGAGACGGTTTGCCACTTTACGTCATCGAAGTTGGCGACGTCCGGTTTCGCGGGTGCGGTGGCCTCGGTGCCTTTGGGAAGCTTGTATCCCATGACGACGATGCGCGCGCCGGATGAAGTGCGGAAGCCGTGGCGGACCGTTGCGGGCACGTAGAAGAAGTCGTGCTTGCGGACATCGACTTTTTGGCCGGAGTAATCGAGAGTGCCGGCGCCATCCAAAACTACCCAGGCCTGCTCCTCGGCGGGATAGCTCACCGGCTCGCAGCTACCGCCGGAATCGACCGTCACCTCGCCGAAGCGCGCGATGCCGTGAAGAACTCTCGCCTGCTGATCGCCTGTGCCGAAGACGGGCTTGTAGTGGCAGGTAGCGGTCGAGATGTCTGAGTGCTGCTCGCGGACATCGGGGACGTAGCGATGGAGAAACGTCGGATCGACGGTGCGCTCGGCGGCCAGAAGCGGCAGCGCGGCCAGCAGTAACAGCGTTCTCATTTTCCGATCACCTCGCGCATGACGCGCAGATAATTTCCGCCCATGATCTTCTTGATATCCGTTTCACTGTAACCCTTCTTGAGCAGCGCGGCGGTGAGGTTCGTCATCTTGGATTCGTCTTCGAGGCCCTTGGGGACGTCGGAGATACCGTCGAAATCGCTGCCGATGCCGACGTGATCGATCCCGGCGACTTTGACGGCGTGGTCGATGTGCGCGACCACGTCATCGAGCGTAGCGACGGTGGGCTTCGGGTGCTTCCAGTCCTCCTTGATCCACATATTGGCCGTGTAGTCGTCCAGAGCTTTGCCGGTGAGGTTGGGCTCGGCTTGGCCGATGGCATTGATATTGGCCAACTCTTTATCGGCCTCTTTCTGATTGAGAAATCCGCCGCCGAAGTTGATGCCGACGACGCCGCCGTTTTTGGCGAGCGCACGCAGCATGTCGTCGTTCATATTGCGCGGAAGGCTGGAGAGCGCGCGGCAGGAGGAATGCGATGCGATCACGGGCTTGGTGGTCACGGCGATCGCGTCGTAGAAAGTCTTGTCCGAGACGTGCGAGATGTCGACCATCATGCCGATGCGGTTCATCTCGCGGACCACTTCCCTGCCGAAATCGGTGAGGCCGTTGTGCTGGGGCTTGTCGGTCGAAGAATCGGCCCAGTCGTTATTGCGGAAGTGGGTCAGAGTCATGGAGCGGACGCCCATCCGCTGGTACATGCGCAAGACGGCGAGATCGTCATCGATCTGGTGGCCGCCTTCGAGCGTCAGGATGGCGGCGATTTTGTGGGAACGCTCGATGCGCTCGACGTCAGCGGCCGTCAGGGCCAGCTCGACTTTATCGGGATAGCGGTCGAGCACGCTTTGCATAGCGTCGCGCAGATCGAGAGTGCGGCGCACGGCTTCGGCGCCCTTATAAAAGGTAGGCACCCAGAGCGCGAAAAAGGGCGCGTGCATGCCGCCTTCCGCCAGGCGCACCAGATCGACTTCACCATCCGGCAGGCGCTTGCCGATGTCGGCTTTCTCGATGAGCACGCGCTGCATGGTGTCGATGTGGGAATCGACGCCGATGACCTGGGATTGAATGCGGCGTGCACGGGCCATCAGGTCGTCGGCGGCCGAGGCTCCGGACGTGATACCGCACACGAGGAGAACACAACCAAATGTTGACTTGAACACGATGTTTCTTATCATAAACCCCAGCGTTTCTTCTAAACTAAAGGGGATGCGACTGAAAGCCGTTGTGCCGGTTACCGCCATGCTCGCGATCGCAGCGGCGCTTGCGTGGGATTCGAAGGACGTGAAACTGCCGCCGCCGTTTGCGACGCCATCGGTCGATAACGGACCGCGGGTGGTGGAGCGGCCGGCGGGCGCGCAGCTCAAACTGCCTGCGGGTTTCCAGATCGAAGTTTACGCGGAGGGATTCGAACAGCCGCGCTTTATGGCGCTCGATTCCAACAACGCCTTGCTGGTTTCCGACAGCACCAAGAACGGCGCCGTGTACGTGCTTGACCAGCAGAAGCAGCGCAAGAAGCTGATCGACGGGCTCGACCGGCCGTACGGGCTGGCGTTCTGGAAGGACTATCTATACGTCGGCGAACAGACGTCGATCAAGCGCTACAAATACGACGCGCAGAACAAGTCGGCCGGCAAAGGCGAAGAGGTCATCTCGCTTGCGGGCCTGGGCGGAGGGCACTGGACGCGATCGCTACTGTTCGACCGGAAGGGCGCGAAGCTGTACGTCGGCGTGGGCTCGCGATCGAATGTCTCGGCCGGAGAAGATCCGCGGCGCGCAGCGATCAACCGCTACAATCCCGACGGCAGCGGCCATGAGATCTTTGCCTCGGGCACGCGCAACCCGATCGGCCTACGCTGGTATCCGGGAACGGACACGTTGTGGGCGGCCGTGCAGGAGCGCGACCTGCTGGGCGACGATCTGGTGCCGGATTATTTCACGCACATCCAGCAGGGCGGTTTTTATGGGTGGCCGTACGCTTACGTCGGACCGCACGAAGATCCGCGAAGGAAGGGCGAGCGGCCGGACCTGGTGGCGAAGACCATCGTGCCGGATATCTTCCTCGGCTCGCACGTGGCGGTGCTGGATTTTCTTTTCTACACGGGCAAGCAGTTCCCGGCGGAATATCGAGGCGGCGCGTTTCTGGCGTATCACGGGTCGTGGAACCGGTCGAAGCGCGTGGGGCAGTCGATTGCGTTTCTTCCATTCAAGAACGCGAAACCGGCAGCGGAAGAGCCGCGCGCATTCCTCTCGGGCTGGATGATCGATCCGGATAAGCGTGAGGTTTGGGGCCGGCCCGTTGGTCTGCTGCAAATGCCGGACGGCAGCCTGCTGGTTTCCGACGACGGCGGCAACAAGATCTGGCACATCACGTACAAGGGCCGTTGAGGACGCGCGTTGCCGGCGGCATCGGCATGCTCGCGTTCGTGGTGTCCGGATTTGCGGCCGACCATCCGTTTTCGCACCGGCTGCACCTGAAACTCAAGGCCGATTGCACGAGCTGCCACACGACGGTTACGCGCAGCACGCGCGTCGAAGACAACAATCTGCCATCGCCTGATGTTTGCAAGCCTTGTCATCAGAGCGTGACGATTCCGCAGCCACCGCGGACGCTGCTCGCGCACTTCAGCCATGAGAAGCATTTGCAGCTAGGCAATGTCGCGCCGGCGATCGCCAAGGCGATCGACAGCGGGCAGTATCTTTCTCCGGCGGACGACATCCGGCGGCATTTGAACGGCACGAATCCGTGCCTGGCGTGCCATCGCGGCATCGATACGTCAGAAGCGGTGAGCAAGGCGAATATGCCGCAGATGGCGGATTGCCTGGTGTGCCATTCGAAAATCGAGCTGCCGTTCAGTTGCGAGTTCTGCCACGGGGCCGGTGCGAAGCTCAGGCCGGCCGATCATCCGCCGGACTTCATGGAGTCGCACAGCCGTCCCGACGCGAAATTCGACAAGACAACGTGCGCGGTGTGCCATGGGCGGCGGTTCCGGTGCCTGGGCTGCCACTGAGGTATGATGCTCGGCTGCGGGAGCAAGTATCGCTCCGCGACGATTCATTTTGACGCTTTCCAGAGTAACCACGCATCTAAGCGGTGAGTCGTTATAGGAAGGATTTTCCATGCGTTGCCCGGCGCGCGTACTCACATTCCTGTTTTTGATCGCTGGCGTGGCGGTCCCACAGACTGACGTCAAGCCGCCAGAGGCGAAGCAGCCGGATGCACTGCACGAACTGAGCGCGGCGCTCGAAACACTGGCGAATCGCGCCGGCCGGGCCGTGGTGCAGGTATTCTCGACCGGATACACGATCAGCAGCGAGGAGGACGATTCGGAAGACACGAGCCTGATTGCGAAGCAGCGCAGCACGGGGTCGGGCGTGATCATCAGCGCCGATGGATTCATCGTGACCAACGCGCACGTGGTGCGGGGAGGCCGCCGCATCGAGGTGCAGCTTCCGGAGTCGGACCGTGCGCCGGGGCATTCGGTGGTGCGCCCTTCGGGGAAACGCCTGGCGGCGAAAATCCAGGGGATCGATCGCGATAGCGATCTGGCATTGCTGAAGATCGACCAGACCGGGCTGCCTTTTCTAACTCTCGGCGATTCGGAAGAACTGCGCCAGGGCCAACTGGTGCTGGCGTTCGGGAACCCGCTGGGCCTGGCGAACTCGGTGACCATGGGGGTGGTGAGTTCGATTGCGCGGCAGATCCAGGCGGAGGACCCCATGATTTACATCCAAACTGACGCGCCCATCAATCCGGGAAACAGCGGCGGGCCGCTGCTCGATCCGGACGGGCACGTGGTGGGGATCAATACTTTCATCCTGACGCAATCAGGCGGCAGCGAAGGAATCGGGTTCGCGATACCGAGCAACATTGTCCGCACGGTGGTGCGGCAACTACAGAAGGACGGGCACGTGCACCGGGGAGAGATCGGCGTTTACGCGCAGACCATTACGCCGTCGATGGCAGCCGGGCTCAAGCTGGCGCGGGATTGGGGCGTGGTACTGGGAGATGTGGATCCAAACGGGCCGGCGGCGGAAGCGGGCTTGAAGGTGGGGGACATCGTTCTGAGTTTGGACGGCAAACCGATGGAGAATGCGCGGCAGCTCCAGGTTAATCTGTACGGTCGCGCCGTAGGAGACAAGGTAACGCTCGAAGTGCGGCGCGACAATCGCAAGCTGAGTTTTGACGTGGAAGTCATCGAGCGCGATGATGACCCGCTGCGCTTTGCGGACATGGCGAATCCGGAGAAAAACGTCATCGCGCGGCTTGGGATTCTGGGGGTGGACATCAACCAGCAGGTGGCGCAGATGCTGCCGGAACTCCGCAAGAAGTACGGCGTGGTGGTGGCGGCGCGCGCGGCTGGATCATCGTATTCCGGAGCGGGACTGAAGCCCGGCGATGTGATCTACAGCCTGAATGGCGCGCCGGTCACGAGCGTCGCGGCACTCCGGCAGGCGCTCGATCAGCGCAAAGCCGACGACCCTACCGTGCTCCAAATCGAGCGTGACGGTAAACTCATGTTTCTCGACCTGGAATTGGAGTGACCGATTCTGGTATAGTAAATTCTTTATGAAAGCTTCCGTCGCCCGGCGCCATCATCACCATCACCGGCACTTCCACATGCGACGGGCGCTTTCCTGAAATCAATTCTCAGACAAATTGGAAAGGACGCCCGCTGTGGTTCAAGCGGGCTTTTTTATTGGTCATGGATCTGGACTTTGAAAAATCGGACGGGCTGGTTACGGCGGTGATTCAGGATCACGCGTCCGGGCGCGTGCTGATGGTGGGTTATATGAACCGGCAGGCGTTTCAGAAAACAGTCGAGACCGGATTCGCAACTTTTTACAGCCGCTCGCGCCGCAAGCTTTGGCTGAAGGGCGAAACCTCCGGGCACCGGCTGGTGGTGAGAGATATCTCGACGGATTGCGATCAAGACGCCGTGCTGGTTCGAGTGGAGGCCTTGGGGCCGGGAGTCTGCCACAACGGATATGCGAGCTGTTTTTACCGCCGGCTGGAGAACGGCGAATGGGTGCAATCGGAGGCGCGCACTTACGATCCTGCTACGGTCTACGGGGGCAAGCCGTGAAACTGAAACTGGGGATTCCCAAGGGCAGCCTGGAAGGCGCAACCATCGATCTGTTTCGCCGCGCGGGTTACAACATCACCACCAGCAGCCGTTCCTATTTTCCGGCGATCGACGATCGCGAGATTGAATGCATGCTGATCCGCGCGCAGGAGATGGCGCGCTACGTGGAAGACGGCATTCTCGACGCGGGCCTGACGGGGCGCGACTGGGTGGAGGAGAGCGAAGCGAAAGTAGAGGCCATCGCCGATTTGGTTTACGCCAAGCAAAGTTTCGGCAAGGTGAGGTGGGTGCTGGCGGTTCCGGAATCGTCGCCGTTTCAGACGGTGAAGGATCTCGAAGGAAAGGTGATCGCGACAGAACTCGTGGCGACGACCAGGCGTTATCTGGCGTCGAACGGCGTCCACGCGAAAGTGGAGTTCAGTTGGGGCGCAAC
The DNA here is from genome assembly GCA_035280425.1 of Bryobacteraceae bacterium. Taxonomy (GTDB): domain Bacteria; phylum Acidobacteriota; class Terriglobia; order Bryobacterales; family Bryobacteraceae; genus QHXW01. The sequence goes on from DATEFW010000006.1 coordinate 29,849, forward strand.
GGAAGTGAAGCCGCCGGTGCTGGCGGACGCGATCGTGGAGGTGACGGAGACCGGCTCGTCGCTGCGCGCCAACAAGCTCAAGATTATCGATACCGTGATCGAATCCAATACGCAGCTCATCGTGAATGTGGAGTCGTGGAAAGACGCGTGGAAAAAGCAAAAGCTTCTGGATTTGCGAATGCTGCTCGATGGTGCGATCAACGCGCTGGGAAAAGTAGGGCTGATGCTGAACGTGCACCGCGATTGTCTGCAAAAAGTGCTGGACGTACTCCCGGCGCTCAAGCAGCCGACGGTCTCGCATCTGAGCAATGAAGAGTGGCTGGCGGTGAACACGATTTTGGATGAATCGACGGTGCGCGATATCATTCCGCGATTGAAGCAGGCGGGCGGACAAGGGATTGTCGAGTATCCGCTGAACAAGATTGTGATGTGATGATTCGCATTCTGGCATCGAAGCGTATCGGCTCTTTGCTCGCGCGGCGGGCGGCGCGGTTGAGCGAAGCAGAGGCGGTGGTGCGTCCGATTATTGAAGGCGTTCGCAAGCGTGGAGATAAGGCGCTGGTTGGATATGCGCGGAAGCTCGACGGATTAAAGCGCAAGAGCGTGCGGGTGCCGGAGCGCGAACTGGCGTCAGCGTGCGGCAAGCTTTCGCCGGATTTTCGCGCAGCGGTGGAGACCGCGTCGTCGAACATTCGCGCGTTCGCGGAAATGCAGATGCCGGCCGAGCAATCGCGCGAGATTACGCCCGGCGTGCGGGTCGGCCAGATCGTGCGGCCGCTCGACTCGGTTGCCGCCTACATTCCGGCGGGGCGGTATCCCCTGCCCTCGACGCTGATGATGACGGTGACTCCGGCGCGAGTTGCCGGCGTGCGGCGGATTTCGGTGGCGTGCCCGCGGCCGGTTCTGGAAATTTACGGCACCGCGCGGCTGCTCGAGATTTCCGACGTTTTTCAGATGGGCGGCGCGCAGGCGATCGCGGCATTCGCGTTCGGCACGCGAACTGTTCCGAAAGCCGACCGCATCGTGGGGCCGGGAAATATCTACGTTGCAGCGGCGAAGAAACTGCTGGCGGGTGAGGTGGGGATCGATTTTGTCGCGGGGCCGACCGAGATTCTCATTATCGCGGCCGATGGAGACCCGGTACTGCTGGCGGCGGACATGCTGGCGCAGGCGGAGCACGATGTGGACGCCTCGGCGGTTCTGCTGACCACGTCAAAGAATCTGGCGCTCGCGGTCGCGCGCGAGGTCGAGCGCCAGCTCAAGACTCTGCCCACGGCGGAGACTGCGCGGCAATCGATTCGCCGCAACGGCGCGATCGTGATTGTGGGATCGCTGGACGAAGCTCTGGAGATTGCCAACCGGTTTGCGCCCGAGCATCTGAGCATTCCCGAGGAATCGCTCGTGGAAAAAGTGGAAAGCGCTGGAAGCGTGTTTATCGGGCCGTTCAGTCCGGAAGCGGCGGGAGATTACGCATCGGGGCCAAATCACGTGCTGCCCACAAGCGGCGCGGCGCGGCTGCGCGGCGGGTTATCGGTGATGGATTACCTGAAAATTATTTCGGTTCAGCAATTGGACCGCGAGGCTCTAGTGCGGCTGGCGCCGGCGATTACGACGCTGGCACGCGCGGAGGGTCTCGAGGCGCATGCACGATCGGTGGAGGCGAGAACGCGTGGGTAGCCCGAAACGCGCCCGGATTCCCAAAGGCATTCTCAAGCCGCGCGACGCGGTGCTGCGCATGGCGCCCTATTCGCCGCCGACCGCGGGGCGCAGCGGCAAACTGCGGCTGGATTTCAACGAGAATACCGTGGGCTGCTCGCCGCGCGTGATCGAGTTTCTGACATCCAAACTCAATGCCGGAGGACTCGCAATTTATCCCGAATACGGCGAAACGAAAGCCACGCTGGCCGAATTTTTTCATGTTACGCCGGAAGAATTCCTACTCACCAACGGCACCGATGAAGCGATTCAGGTGCTGGTGAATACTTACGTGAACGCGGGCGATGAAGTGGTGCTGCTGCGGCCGGCTTATGCCATGTACCGGTTTTACGCGCAGGTGGCGGGCGCCGCGATTCGCGAAGTGGATTACAAGCGGCCGGCCATGGATTTTCCGCTCGAAAAACTGCTCGAAAAGATAAGCGACGCGACGCGGGCGGTTATCATCGCAAATCCGAACAACCCGACCGGCACGGCGGTGCAGATTCAGGGAATCGAGCGCATTTTGAAACGCGCGCGGAAGGCCGCGGTGCTGATCGACGAAGCGTATTTCGAATTCTGCGGGATCACGGCGCTGCCACTCGTCGAGCGCGCGCCGAACCTGTTTGTGAGCCGGACATTTTCGAAAGTCTATGGGATGGCGGCGATGCGGCTGGGATGCCTGTTTTCGCAGCCGGCTAACGTCGAGTTTCTGCACAAGGCGCAATCGCCGTATAGCGTGAATACGCTGGCCGCGCTTGCGGTTGAGGAAGCGATTCGCGACCGCCAGTACATCGAGAACTATGTTGCCGAGGTTCTCGCAGCGCGCGAACTGCTTTGTATCGGCCTGGAAGAACTGGGGATTTCCTACGTGCCGAGCTCGGCGAATTTCGTGCTGGCGAATATCGGCAGCCGCGCAATCGAAATCCGCGACGCACTGCGCGAGCGCGGCATTCTGGTGCGCGACCGCAGTTACGAAGTGCCGGGGCACGTGCGGATGACAGTCGGAACGCGCGAGCAGACGAAACGGCTGCTGGATGCGCTGGAGGAACTCTGGTGAGCGGACAACTGCTGGTGTTCGATATGGACGGCGTGCTGGTGGACGTTTCAGATTCTTACCGGGAGACGATCCAGCGCACGGTCGAGCACTTCACCGGGCGGCGCATCACGCGTGCGGAAATTCAGGACTGGAAGAATCGCGGCGGATGGAATGACGATTGGGCGCTTTCGAACCGGCTGATTCGCGAAGCCGGCGTGGAGGTGGAATACCAGACCGTGGTCGACTATTTCAACTCGATTTTTCACGGCAATGGATCGGACGGTTTGATTCTGCGGGAGCGGTGGATCGCGAAAGACGGATTGTTCGAGCGGCTGGCGGAGCAATTTCAGCTCGCGGTGTTCACGGGAAGGCTGCGCTGGGAAGCGCAACTGACGCTCACGCGCTGCGCCGCGCATTTGCCGTTTGCGCCGATCATCGGCGCCGACGATGTGACCGAGGTGAAACCCGCGCCCGAAGGCTTGATCAAGATTCGCGCCCAGGCTGCGCCCGAGAAGATCTGGTACATCGGCGACACGGTGGATGACGCGCGGTGCGCGAGGCAGGCGGGAGTGCCGTTTATCGGGATTGCGGCGCCGTCGAATCCGCGTTACGACGAGCTGATTGCAGTGCTCAATGCGGAAAAAGCGATTGCGGTGCTCGAAGACATCAATCAACTGGAACAGGTGATCCGCGCATGAGGCTGGCTTCGATCGACCGCAAGACTAAAGAGACGCAGATTCGCGGGCGCCTGGTGATCGAAGGCCGCGGGCGGTACGAAATCTCGACCGGCATTCGATTCTTCGACCACATGCTGGAATTGTTTGCGAAGCACGGCGGCTTCGATCTCAAGCTGCGAGCCGCCGGCGACCTGGATGTGGACCAGCATCACACGGTCGAGGACGTGGGGATCGTGCTGGGACAGTTGTTCTCGAAAGCGCTGCGCGACCGCCGCGGCATCAACCGCGCGGGATATTTCGTGCTGCCGATGGATGAAACGCTGGCGGTGGTGGCGCTCGATTTGGGCGGACGGCCAGCGCTGGTTTACAAAGATCAGGTCCGTGTGCGCAAGGTAGGCGATTTGCAAACGGAGCTGGTGGAGGATTTCTTCGGCGGCTTTGTCAATCACGCAGGCGCGAACCTGCACGCCAAGGTGCTCTACGGCCGCTCGAGCCACCACAAAATCGAGGCGATTTTCAAATGTTTCGCGCGCGCGCTGAAATACGCGTGCTCGAAAGACAGGCGGCTGCGCGGCGAGTTGCCCTCGACCAAGGGACTGCTATGATCGCGATCTTCGATTACGGCGCAGGCAACCTGCGGTCGGTCGAGAACACGCTGGGGGAAATCGGAGCGTCGTACACGCTGGTGCGCGACGCCGCGGGTCTAAAGAAAGCGACGAAGATCATCCTGCCGGGCGTGGGACATTTCGGGCAGATGATGCGCGCGCTCGATGAACTCGCGGTGCGCGAAGCATTCATCGAACAGATTCGCGCAGGCGTGCCGTTTCTGGGAATCTGCCTGGGATTGCAGGGGCTGTTTTCATCGAGCGAAGAAGCCCCGGAGGTGCGAGGGCTTGGAATTTTTGAGGGCACGGTTCGGCGGTTTCCGAACGGCGCGCGCGTGCCGCACATGGGCTGGAATGAGCTCGAACCGAGCGGTGTGCCGCGGCTGCTCGCCGGGTTGGATGCGAAGCCCTACGTCTATTTCGCTCACAGCTACTACGTGCCGGCGGTGGCGGCGACGGCCGCGTGCTGCACTTATTCGGTTCCCTACACGGCGGTGCTGGAATCGGGCAACATTTTCGGCGTGCAGTTTCATCCGGAAAAATCGGGGCCGGTCGGGCTGCGGATCGTGAAGAACTTCGTGGATCTTTAGCGATGCTCGCCAAGCGCATCATTCCCTGCCTCGACGTCACCGGCGGACGTGTGGTGAAGGGCGTGCACTTCGTGAATCTGCGCGACGCGGGCGATCCGGTGGAACTGGCAGACCGCTACAACCGCGAGGGCGCCGACGAGCTGGTGTTTCTGGATATCACGGCGTCGAGCGACGCGCGTGAAATCATGGCCGGCGTGGTGGCGCGAACGGCGCGCAAGGTTTTCATCCCGCTGGCGGTGGGCGGCGGAATTCGTTCCGTGGCGGATGCGCGGCGGATTCTGATGTCGGGCGCGGATAAAGTTTCCGTGAACACGGCCGCGGTGCGGAGGCCGGAGCTGATTACCGAGCTGAGCAATGAATTCGGAGCGCAGGCCGTGGTGCTGGCGATCGATGCGCGGCGGCGTGCACCAGATGCCTGGAACGTTTTCACGCGCGGAGGCCGCGACGATGAGGGGATCGATGCCATCGAATGGGCGGCGCGCGGAGAGGCGCTTGGCGCGGGCGAGATTCTCCTTACCTCGATGGATACCGACGGCGTGCAGCGGGGCTTCGATTGCGCGCTGACTCGCGCTGTCTCGCGCGCGACGCATATTCCGGTGATCGCGTCAGGCGGCGCGGGCAAGCCGGAGGATTTTCTCGAAGTGCTGACCGAGGGCGAGGCCGATGCCGCGCTGGCAGCATCCATTTTCCATTACGGCACCCATACCATCTGCGAGCTCAAGGAATTTCTGGACAGGCACGGCATTCCGGTGCGCAAAGCGCCATGATTATTCCCTGCATCGACCTGATGGGCGGCAAAGTCGTGCAGCTTGTGCAGGGGCGTGAGAAGGCGCTCGAAGCCGATCCACCGCTCGTGCTGCTCGAAAAGTTCAAAGCTTTTCCGGAAATTCAGGTGATCGATCTCGATGCCGCGATGGGCCGGGGCTCGAATGACGCGTTGGTCGAGCTGGTTGCCTCGCGGGCTGCGGCACGTATCGGCGGCGGAGTGCGGTCGGCCGAACGGGCGCGGGCGCTGGTCAAGCAGGGCGCTCGCAAAGTGATTGTGGGCACGGCGGCTTTTCAGGAACGCGGGATTAATCATGCATTCCTGCGGGTGTTGAGCGGCGCGATCGGCAAGGACCGCGTCATTATTGCGCTCGACTCGAAAAACGGACGGATCGTCGTGAAAGGCTGGGTGGAGGCGACCGAGCTACGCGCCGAGGAAATCATCAGCGAACTCGAGCCGTATTGTTCGGGCGTGCTGTGCACCTACGTCGATAAAGAAGGGATGATGCAGGGCACCGATCTGGAATGGTTCCGCAGGCTGCGGGCGGCGACCTTGCTCGAGATTACCGCGGCGGGAGGCATCACGACGATCGACGAAATTCGTGCGCTCGAAAATATGAACGTGCACTCCGCGCTCGGCATGGCGATCTATACCGGCCGGCTCAATTTGGACGAGCTGGCGGCATTGCGATAGATTAGGCTTCGTGCGAACGTTTCTGCTCTTTGTTTTTGCTCTCCTTCCCGCCTTCGCAAACGACGCTCAATTCAACGGCCGCTGGGACATCACGGTGCCGCACGAATCGCGCGCACGTGCCTGGTGGCTCGAAATCACGGGCGCGGGCACTCCGGCAATCAAGGGACGCTTCGTCGGTTTTCCCGGCGGAGATATGAACGCGATCCAGCCGGCGATTCAGAAAGGCGAGCTGCACTTCTCTTTCGATTACACGGAGCACAAGACCGGTAAATCGATGCATCGCGATTACACGGCGCGTTTTGTTTCGGGTGACCGCCTGCTCGGGCTGATGCGTTCTTCCGACGGCGAAACGCTTAAGTGGGTTGGCGTCCGCGCTCCGGTGATCACCGAAAAAGACGACGGCACGTGGCATGACGGAACGCCGATCGAGCTTTTCAACGGAAAGGATCTTTCCGGCTGGCACGGCCTGATTCCGAACCTGCCGCTCGGCTGGACCGTGAAAGACGGCTCGCTGACCAACACGGCCGGCGCCAACAATCTGGTTTCCGACCAGACGTTCTGGAATTTCAAGCTGCACGTGGAGTTTCGCGTCGGCGCGCACAGCAACAGCGGCATCGGGCTGCGCGGACGTTATGAGGTGCAGATTCTCGAAGATTACGGCCGGCCGCTCGACCGCCACTCAAACGGCGCGCTCTACAGCCGCATCATTCCATCGGAGAGCGCCAGCAAACCGGCGGGCGAATGGCAGACCTACGATATCCGGCTGGTGGGCATGCAAGTCACGGTGGTGCTCAACGACAAGAAGATCATCGATAAAGGAACGATCGAGGGCTTAACCGCCATTGCAGGCAACGCCGATGAAGCCAAGCCCGGCCCGTTTCTGCTCCAGGGCGATCACGGGCCTGTTGAATTTCGCAAAATTCTCGTGACGCCGCTGGTGAAGTAATCCCCGCATCATGCCGACTGAAAACTCCATCGCAGGCGTTTACGTCGCCGCGATCACACCGCGACGCGAAGAGGGATGCGAGGCCGACATCGGCGCCATGCTCGAACTGGTGGATTTTCTGTGCTCCGCCGGTGTGGACGGGATCGCGCTGCTCGGCTCGACGGGCGAGTTTGTGCATTTCTCCTTTTCGGACCGGAACCGCCTGATCGAAATGGCGGTCAAACGCAGCCGCGTACCGATTCTCGCAGGCACAAGCCACTCGACGCTGGCCGGCACCATCGAGCTTTCGCAGGCGGCTATGGCGGCGGGCGCCGCCGGTTTGCTGGTCATGCCGCCGTATTTTTTCCGCTACGGGCAGCAGGAGATTCGGGAGTTTTACCTCCAACTGGCGGCCGCGATGGGCAAGCAGGCGCGCATTTTTCTTTACAACATTCCATTTTTCACGAGCGAGATCGAAATCGAGACCGCCATGGAATTGCTTTCGACCGGCCTGTTTGCCGGGATCAAAGATTCAAGCGGCAATTACGAACACGCGGAACGCTTCTGCGCGCTGGCGCAACAACACCCGTTCACGATGCTTGCCGGCAACGACCGCATCTTCACGGCTGCGCGGCAGGCGGGCGCGCACGGGATCGTTTCCGGTGTCGCTTGCGCGGCTCCGGAGTTGCTGGTGGCGCTCGACCGCGCCATCAAGAATCAGCAGGCGGAGGAAATATTGCGGCTTGACGCACGCTTGCAGGAATTTATCGACTGGCATGAGCGTTTCCCGACGCCGGTGGCAATCAAGGCCGCAACGGCGGTGCGCGGTCTAAAAACCGGGCCGTTTTCTACGCCGCTGGATGCTGCCGGCGACGCCCGACTCGAGGAATTCCGCCAGTGGTTCAAATCGTGGCTGGCCGCTGTACAGAACGAGGCGGCCCATGCGTAAGAAATCGGGCCGCTCGCTACCGTAATAAAATAGCCGTTTGCCTCCCGAAGAGTTCCGCAAATTTGCGCACCAGGCAGTCGATTGGATGGCCGACTTTCTTGCGCATCCCGAGCGCTATCCCGTTTTGCCGCGCATCAAGCCCGGCGCGCTGATCGACTCGCTTCCGCGCTGCGGCCCCGAGCAGGGCGAGCCCATGTCCGCCATTCTCGAGGATTTCGAGCGTCAGATTGTGCCCGCGTGCACGCACTGGAACCATCCGGGGTTCATGGCTTATTTCGCCGTTTCCGGTTCCGGACCCGGCATTCTCGGCGAAATGCTCACGGCCGCTTTGAACATGAACGGCATGGTTTGGAAAAGTTCACCGGCCGTGGTTGAGCTGGAACAAGTCACGCTCGACTGGCTGCGGCACTGGATGGGCCTGCCGGAAAATCTGTTTGGCATCACGTACGATACCGCTTCGACCAGCAGTATGCACGCGATCGCCGCCGCGCGCGAAATGGCTGCGCCCGAAGTGCGCACCGAAGGCGACGGCGCCGGCCTGGTGCTGTACACTTCCGAGCAGGCGCACTCTTCGATTGAAAAAGGCGCAATTGCCATCGGGATAGGTCAAAAAAATGTGCGCAAGATTCCGGTGGATGCGGAATTCCGCATGCGTCCGGACGCGCTCCGGAAGGCGATCGAACAGGACCGGGCAAGCGGCCTGCGCCCGTTCTGCGTGACGGCGACGGTCGGGACTACATCCACCACCAGCGTCGATCCTGTTGACGCCATCGCCGAAATCGCCGCCCGCTACTCGCTATGGCTTCACGTGGACGCAGCCTATGCAGGCATTGTGGCGATCGCTCCCGAATTCCAGCACCTTCTCAAAGGCTGCGAGCGCGCCGATTCGCTGGTCACCAATCCGCACAAGTGGCTGTTCACGCCTGTGGACATCAGCTTGCTGTATACGCGGCATCCGGAAATTCTGCGGCGCGCCTTTTCGCTGGTGCCCGAGTATCTCAAGACCGCCGACGATCCACGCGCGGTCAACTTCATGGATTACGGCGTGCCGCTGGGCCACCGCTTCCGCGCGCTGAAGCTCTGGTTCGTTTTGCGGTACTACGGCCGCGAGGGCGTCGCCTGTGTGATCCGCAATCATGTCGCGTGGGCGCACGAATTGGCAAGCGAGGTGGACGCCGACGCCCGCTTCGAGCGCACCGCGCCGACGCCGCTCTCGGTGGTCTGCTTCCGCAAAAAAGGCAGCGACGACGAAAACCGGGCTCTGCTCGATCGCGTGAACGCTTCCGGCCAGGTGTTTCTTTCGCATACCGTGCTCAATGGCAAATTTTCCCTGCGTTTAGCCATCGGCAATATCGGCACCACGCGCGACCACGTCCAGCGCGCCTGGGAACTGGTCAAGGCCAGCCTGCACTAAGGCCAATTCGCAGGCGTTCCGGCGGAGCCCCCAGTGTCGATTTCCTGCATCCGCCTCTATGACTTGTCCATCCAATGACGGTAAACTGGTTGAAGTACCCTTAGAGGCTTCATCCTTGATCCGCAGATACCCAGTGCCGTCTATTGCTGTGCTCGTGCCGGCGCTTGTGCTGCTGCTTTCAAATTGCGGCAAGCCGCAGGCGCAGCAGATGCGCATGCCGCCGGTTCCGGTCACGGTCGCCACGGCGGTTTCGAAATCGGTTCCCATTCAGTTGCGCCCCATCGGCAACGTGGAATCCTACGCATCGATTCCCGTTAAGGCCCAGGTAGCCGGCGAGCTGGTGCGCATCTACTTCAACGAAGGCCAGGAAGTGAAGAAGGGCGAGCCGCTGTTTGAAATCGATCGCCGCCCTTACGAGCAGGCGCTGCACCAGGCGGAGGCCAATTTGAACCGCGATATCGCGCAGGAAAAACAGGCCGAAGCCAACATCGCGCACGATATCGCGCAGGCCAATAACGCCGACACGCAGGCGGCCCGCTACGCCAATCTCGCCAGCCAGGGCGTGGTGTCGAAAGAGACCAATGACACCATGCGGACCAACGCGCTTGCGCTCAAGGAAGCCATCCGTGCGGATCAGGCGGCGGTCGAGAGCGCGCGCGCCACGGTGAACGCCGACAAAGCCGCGGTCGAACAGGCCAAGCTGAATCTCGGATACTGCCTCATTCCATCGCCCATCGACGGCCGCACCGGAAGCCTGCAGGTCAAGGTTGGGACGCTGATCAAAGCGCATGCGGATACCGCGATGGTTACCGTCAACCAGATTTATCCGGCGTACGTCACCTTCTCGGTGCCCGAAGATCAGTTGGGCGCGATCCGCAGAGCCATGTCGGCGCGCCCGCTGGCAGTCGAAGCTTACGTTCCGAATGACGCCGTTCCGGCGCGCGGGCAGCTTTCGTTCATCGACAACACCGTGGACAGCGCCACCGGCGTGATCAAGCTCAAAGCCACTTTTGCTAACAAGGAACGAAAGCTCTGGCCGGGCCAGTTTGTTAACGTCGTCCTCACACTCGGTGAAGAGGAACATGTGACCGTGGTGCCGACCGAAGCCGTGCAAACGGGCCAGCAGGGCCAGTACGCGTTTGTCGTCAAACCGGATCACACGGTGGAGATGCGCCCGCTGACCGTGGGCCGCACATTGGAGCGGGAGGTTGTCATTGCCAAGGGAATCTCGCCCGGCGATACCGTGGTTACGGACGGCCAGCTTCGCCTCGGCCCCGGGTTTCCGGTGGAGATCGTTACGGGATCGCCGGGCGCACCCGGCAGCAAAGGCGGAGGAGCTTCTCAGTGAACATCTCGGAACTCTTCATCCGGCGGCCCATCGCCACGCTTCTTGTAACCGCCGCAATTCTGCTGTTCGGCATCGTGGCTTATCGCGTGCTCCCGGTGAGCGATCTGCCGAATATCGACTATCCGACCATCCAGGTATCGGCGGCGCTGCCGGGCGCGAGTCCCGAGACCATGGCGTCTTCGGTCGCGACGCCGCTCGAGCGCCAGTTCTCGACCATCGCCGGTATCGAGACCATGAATTCGACCAATGGCCTCGGCTACACCAACATCACGGTGCAGTTTGCGCTCGAGCGGAACATCGATGCCGCCGCGCAGGATATTCAGGCCGCGATTTCAAAGGCCGAGCAGCAATTGCCGCCCAATATGCCTGCTCCGCCTTCGTATCAGAAGGTCAATCCGGCCGATCAGCCCATCATGTGGGTGGCGGTCAGTTCGCCAACCCTGCCGATTTACCAGGTGAATGAATACGCCGATACCCTGATGGCCCGCCGCATTTCGATGGTCAGCGGCGTGGCGCAGGTGCAGGTCTACGGATCGAAATACGCGGTGCGCGTGCAACTCAATCCGGATGCGCTCGCCGCCCGCGGCTTAGGCGTGGATGAAGTGCAGGCCGCTATCCAGCGCGCCAACGTGAACCTGCCCACCGGCACGCTGTACGGCCATAAGCAGGCATTCACGGTTCAATCCAACGGGCAGCTTTTTGACGCCGCAGCGTACCGCAAGATGATCGTCACCTATCGCAACGGAAATCCCGTGCGCCTGGGTGAGCTGGGCCGGGTGCTCGACAGCGTTGAGAATGACAAGAACATCAGCTGGTTCATGGATACCGAATCGGCCGTACTCGGCATCCAGCGCCAGCCGGGGACTAACACCATCGAGGTCGTCGACGGCATCCGCAAGCTGCTGCCCCAATTCCGCTCGCAGCTTCCGCCGTCGGTCAAAGTTACGATCCTGCATGACCGGTCGGAATCCATTCGTGAGTCGATTGCCGACGTGAAATTCACGCTGCTGCTCACCATCTGCCTGGTGGTGATGGTGATCTTCCTGTTCCTGCGCAACGTCTCGGCGACGGCCATTCCGAGTTTCGCCGTGCCGCTGGCGATCGTGGGAACGTTCGCCGCGATGTACCTGCTGGGCTACACGGTCGACAACCTCTCGCTCATGGCGCTCACGCTTTCGGTGGGCTTCGTGGTGGACGATGCCATCGTGATGCTCGAAAACATCGTGCGCCACATGGAACTGGGCAAGCCGCCGATGATGGCGGCCCTTGTAGGCGCCCGCGAGATCGGCTTCACCATCGTCTCGATGACGCTCTCGCTCGTGGCTGTTTTCATTCCCGTGCTGTTTCTGGGCGGAATCGTCGGACGCCTGCTGCACGAATTCGCCGTCACCATCAGCATCGCCATTCTCGTCTCGGGATTCGTCTCGCTGACCCTCACGCCCATGCTTTGCAGCCGTTTCCTGAAGCCGCCAAAAGCCAAGCACGGCGTGTTTTACATGGCCTTTGAGCGGTTTTTCGACGGCATGACGCACCTCTACGACCGCACGCTCAAAGCCGTGCTGGGCCTGCGCCTGGCGACGGTCACGGTCGCGTTTCTTTTGCTGGTCGCCACCGGTTACCTGTTCGTCATTTTGCCGAAGGGTTTCATCCCCAGCTACGACGCCGGTTTTCTGTTCGGCCTGACTATGGCTGCCCAGGACATCTCGTTCGATTCGATGAAAGCGCACCAGCAGGAGCTGAACAAAATTCTGCGGTCCCAGCCGGAAGTGGAGAGCATGATGTCGTTCACCGGCGCGGGCTTCGGGCAGGCCGGGAACACCGGCATTTTCTTCATCTCGCTCAAGCCGCGGTCGGAGCGCAAGGTATCGGTCGACCAGTTCATCAACCGCATGCGCGGCCAACTGTTCAGCGTTCCGGGCATCATGGCGTTCATGCAGAACCCGCCGCCTATCCAAATTGGCGGGCAGTTCACCCGAGCCCCCTATCAGCTCACGATTCAAGGCGCAGACACCAAGGAAATCTACCGTTGGGCGCCGCAGATTGAAGCGAACATGCGCAGCCTGCCCGGTTTGACGGACGTGAATAGCGATCTGCAGCTCGCCAGCCCGCAGGTCTTCGTGGATATCAACCGCGACAAGGCCCAGGCCTTGGGTGTCTCGCCGCAGCAGGTCCAGGACGCGCTCTATACCGCTTACGGAAACCGGCAGGTATCGCTGATCTACACGCCGTCGAACGAGTACCGCGTCATCACCGAAGTCGAGCCGCAGTACCAGCGGACGCCAGAGGCGCTTTCGAAGCTGTACGTGCGCTCGGCGAATGGTCCGCTGGTGCCGCTCGATACGGTGGCCAAACTGAACCGTACCGTAGGGCCGCTCACCATCAATCACTGGGGCCAGTTGCCTGCGGTAACGATTTCCTTCAATCTCGCGCCCGGAGTGGCGCTGGGCGATGCCGCCAACGCCGTGCAGGATCTGCTCCGTAAAATGCGCCTCCCGGCGAGTTTAACCACCAACTTCCACGGAACGGTCGAAGCTTTCCAGAACTCCTTCCGCGGCCTCACCATTCTGCTCGTGGTGGCGGTGCTCGTTATTTACATCGTCCTAGGCATTCTGTACGAAAGCCTGATCCATCCCATCACGATTCTTTCCGGACTGCCATCGGCGATGTTCGGCGCGCTGCTGACGCTGAAAGTGTTCCATCTGGAAATGGATCTCTACGCCTTCGTCGGGCTCATCATGCTGTTCGGCATCGTCAAGAAGAACGCCATCATGATGATCGACTTCGCGCTCGAGGCCCAGAGAAAAGAAGGCAAGAGCCCGCTAGAGGCGATTTATGAGGGCTGCCTGCTGCGCTTCCGCCCCATCATGATGACCACCCTCGCCGCGCTGTTCGGTACCCTGCCGATCGCGTTAGGCGTCGGGGCAGGCGCTGAATCGCGCCGTCCGCTGGGTCTCGCGGTTGTCGGCGGGCTGCTGGTTTCGCAGTTGCTGACGCTTTACATCACGCCGGTGATTTACCTCTACATGGAATCTTTCCAGAACTGGCTGCGGCCCGGCCGGCGCGGCAAGGGCATGGAGATCGGTGCGGCCCAGGCGGAGCCGGTGCTGCGGTAGGATGAGTGAACATCATGCGACGGGTAACCATCATGATTCCCGACGACATTCAAGCCGCTCTCAAAGCGTATGTTCAGCATCAACCCGTTACCCCGTCGCTGGCATCAATCGTCTCCGCCGCACTCCGCGAGTATCTGTTGAACCGCAATTTTACGGCCCGCACGAACCACCTGCAAATCACCCCGGCCAAGAAGGGCAGCGGAAAGCGGAATATTAGCGTCCGCCACAACCACTATCTCGCGCGTCCCTGACAGCCAGCCGCTTTACTTCCTCATACCGGAAACACTCCACCGCGTGATCGTTCACCATTCCCACCGCCTGCATGAACGCGTAGCAGATTGTCGAGCCCACGAATTTGAATCCGCGCTTTGACAGATCTTTGCTCATAGCATCAGACTCTTTGGTGCGGCTGGGAATCTGCCGCAACGTCCGCCGGCGATTCTGGATCGGACCACCGCCGACGAATTGCCAGATGTACCGGTCGAAACCGCCGAACTCCTGCTGCACGTCCAAAAACGCGCGCGCATTTTGAATCGCCGCAGCGATTTTGAGCCGGTTCCGGACTATGCCTGGATCGCGTAGCAACGCGTTCATCTTTCGCCCGTCGTATCGCGCGATTCGGCGCGCATCGAAATTATCGAATGCCACCCGGTAGTTCGCGCGTTTGTTGAGAATGGTCGTCCAGCTCAGCCCCGCCTGTGCGCCCTCGAGAATTAAAAACTCGAACAGCAGGCGGTCGTCGTGCACCGGCACGCCCCATTCGCGGTCGTGATACGCAATACTGGCGTCGCCCTTCGCCCATGAACATCGCTTCATTCCGTCTCGCACGCCCATAGTATAATTTGCCCGACATGCTCAGCTACGCCCGCGGGCCGAGTCTCGCGCTGATCGAAAAAACCATCGGGCAGATGCTGGATGAAGCCGCCGAACAAAATCCCTCAGGTGACGCCATCGTCTCACGCCACCAGCGATTGCGGCTGTCTTATCGCGACTTGCGGAACGAGGTCGACCGCACCGCCCGCGGTCTCTGGGGACTGGGCATCCGGCCGGGCGATCGCGTCGGCGTCTGGGCGGCGAGCTGCGCCGAGTGGGTGTACCTGCAAGTCGCTACCGCGCGCATCGGCGCCGTGCTGGTGAACGTCAACCCAGCCTACCGTTCCCACGAGCTGAGCTTCGTTCTCCGCAAATCGGGCATGAAAGCCATCTTCCTCCACGAGCGCGACGCCCGCGTGAATTACCGCGACGTGCTCGACCAGGCCCGCGGCGCAGGCGATCTTCCGCTCGCTCACAGCATCCTGCTGGGCACAGATTCATGGCGCGCAATGATCGAAAATGGCGCCGACCCGCCACCCATCGCAACGAACATCGATGACGTCGTCAATATCCAGTACACCTCCGGCACCACCGGCTCTCCCAAGGGCGTTCTGCTCACCCATCGAAATCTCATCAACAACGCATATCTCGTCGGCCGCACGCTGCGCGTCACCGAGCGCGACCGCCTCTGCGCACCTGTGCCTCTCTATCACTGCTTCGGCTGTGTGATGTCCTCGCTGCTCGCCATCGTTTTCCGCATGACCCTGGTGCTTCCTGCCGCCCAGTTCGATGCCCGTGCCACCCTCGACGCCGTCGCCGCCGAGCGATGCACCGTGCTCTACGGCGTGCCGACCATGTTCATCGCGCAGCTCGAGCACCCGGAGTTTCCCAGCTTCAATCTCACCTCTCTGCGCACCGGCATCATGGCCGGCGCTCCGTGCCCCATCGATGTCATGAAGCGCGTGGTCGGCGAAATGCACTGCCCCGAAATCACCATCGCCTACGGCCAGACCGAAAGCTCGCCCGCCATTACCATGTCCAGTCCCGACGACGATCTTGAAACGCGCGTCTCGACCGTCGGCCGTGCGCTTCCCGAAACCGAAGTGAAGATTGTATCCCCCGGCGCGGGCTCGACCGTCAATATCGGCGAACGCGGCGAGCTCTGCACCCGCGGCTACCTCGTCATGAAAGGCTACGATAACGAGCCGGAAGCCACGGCCCGCGCCGTCGATCCCGAAGGCTGGCTGCACACCGGCGATCTCGCCACGATGAATGCCGACGGAACTTTCCACATCGCCGGGCGCCTCAAAGAGATGATCATTCGCGGCGGCGAGAACATCTATCCGCGCGAGATCGAGGAATTTCTGCACGGCCATCCCGCCATAGCCGACGTCTACGTCACCGGGCTGCCCGACGAGCGGCTCGGCGAAACCGTGCTCGCCTGGATCAAGCTGAAAGCCGGGACCTCCACTACCGAAGATGACATCCGCGATTACTGCCGGGGCCAGATCGCCCACTTCAAGATCCCGCAGTACATCCGCTTCGTCGATTCATTCCCCATGACTGTAACCGGAAAAGTCCAGAAGTTTCGCATCCGCGAGCAGGAGATCGAGGCTCGCGGGCTCGAGCGCACGGCTTCCATTCGCACCGCCTGATTTCCGGCGCTCCCGTCAAGCGGGGTACCGAGGAAATAGCTCCGGTTTTGTCCTTAAGCACACGACCTTAGCCCGTTGAGCCTTCCCCGAAAACGAAGCTTCTGTTATCATTCCGTCGGAGGCGTCCATGATCCTCGAACGGATCAGTTCCCTAAAACTGGAAGAGATTGAAGCTGCGCTGCGCCGTTGCGCGCGCAGGCGGAGAGCCGGCGTTTCGGTTATCGAATCGACCGGCCCCGCGTTGATCTATGCAGTTTTGCAGCCTGATCTCTATGAGCGGCTCCTCGATGCCGATATGCGCTTCGCTGCTCTTGTCCCGTGCCGCATCGCCGTGTACACCCAGAACGGAAACGTGCACCTGGTGGCCACCTCGCCCGCGGATTTTTCCCGCAGCATCAACCGCCCGGATCTCGCAGGCCTTGCCGGCGCCGCCGACGCGCTGCTCAATGAACTGCTGGACGAAGTCTCCCGGCCCGCCGCGATGGCCGCCACCACAGCCGGCGGGCAGTTGTCCGCATTGGGAGCTACTGAGGATCAGGTCAACATGCGTGCAGCGCTGCCGCAGCGCATCGATAATCGCGGCTCAAAGCTCGAGGAAATCGCCGGAACCGGCCAGCACGATTCGCAAGGCGGCTAACCCGGCGGCCAGCTCAGACGTCTTGCCGGCGCGTGCGGGCCAGCAGGTGCTCGGCCCGCTCCAGCGCTTTTTTCTCCGCTTCTTCGCGCGTCGCGCCTGTTGTGCGGGCGAGGGCAGCGCCCGGTGAAACGTTATCGGCTTTCGAGTGAAATACCTCGCCGAGCCGGTAGCTCGTCAGATTCACCGGCCAGCCCAGTACTTCAACCCGGCGCTCTTGATACTCTTCGACTTTCATCAGGCTTTGGCGGAAGCTACTGCGCCTTTTTCCACCGGCGCGCCGACCAAGTTACCCCACTCGGTCCAGGAACCGTCGTAGTTGGTGATTTTGTCGAGTCCCAGCAGATACTTCAGCACAAACCAGGTGTGGCTCGACCGCTCCCCGATCCGGCAGTAGGCAATCACCGGCCTCGATCCATCAACGCCCTCGGCTCCGTAAATCGATCGCAATTCATCGGCGGATTTGAACGTGCCGTCGTCATTGCACGCCTTGCCCCAAGGAATATTGCGCGCCGTGGGAATGTGGCCGCCGCGCTGGCAGGTTTCGGGCAGCCCCGGAGGCGCCAGAATTTCGCCCGTGAACTCCTGCGGGCCGCGCACGTCCACCAGCGCCGTTTTGCCTCCCTCGAGCGCCGCCTGCACCTGCGCCAGGAACGCGCGCAGCGAGTTGTCCGGGCCGCTGGCCTTGTAAGTGGACCGCGTCACTTTGGGAACGTCAGTCGAAAGCTCGCGCCCTTCCGACAACCACTTCTTGCGGCCGCCGTTCATCAGCCGGACGTCTTTGTGCCCGTAGACTTTCATCTGCCATAGCGCCCAGGCCGCAAACCAGTTGT
Organism: Bryobacteraceae bacterium; assembly: GCA_035280425.1. Lineage (GTDB taxonomy): Bacteria > Acidobacteriota > Terriglobia > Bryobacterales > Bryobacteraceae > QHXW01. The sequence continues at coordinate 47,595 of DATEFW010000006.1, forward strand.
TGTTGTCTCCGTAAATCACCACCGTCGTGTCGTTGCCTATTCCCGAAGACGCCATCAATGCTTCCATTTGCGCCTTGGAGAGGATGTCCCGCCGCACGGTATCGCAGAGCTGCGTGTTCCAGGCCCATGCGCTGGCGCCCGGAACATGTCCTTCATCGTACGCTTTGGTGTCGACGTCCACCTCAACAACTCGCACGTTCGGATCATTCGCATGCTGGGCCACCCAATCGGTTGAGACCAAGGTCTCCGGATGAGCATAGTTCGCCATAATCGTTTCTCCTGTGGGAAGTTGTTACCTAAACTATATCGAGAAACTAGAGATTGTCAAGTTAGGCGAGGATCCCAGTGCTTTGGTTCTCCGGCTCACACCAAGCCTGGTGCTACTTCTACCACTGCGGCCCTATCGGGCACGGCTTTCACTCTCGTTTTCACTCGCCTGGTCGATTCTTCAGTGCACCCGTAGAGCTTACGGTGGGGGCCCTATTCGGAACAGATCGGGGCACCGGGTTGTCGACGACTAAGCTTCAAGACAGTAATAGAGTTTTGATGCTTAATCTTCAAATCTCGCCTGATATGCCGTGACTAGGCTGGTAACAAATTCATTCCATCGCAGTCCAATTCCTGCCTGAGGCAAAGACGAGTCAATCTCGCTGGAATCTGGATCGTATGCGATTACAGCAATTCCCTCAAGCAAATGTGCGGGATCACCTTCTGATTTTCGTCCTCCAGCGCGCACGAACCGCGCTACCGCTCGCTCGATCAAGTGGCGGGTTGAAATGCGCGTTAAGCCGGACGTTTTCTTCGGCTTCTCTTCGTACGTTGGGATAGTGAGTACCCCACCGATCACAGCGAAGGGAAACTTCAAATGCAGATTCACCGCGAACGTCCGAACGTCGCCAAAACGGTTCCAAATCGCTCGACCCACGGCTAGGTTGACGGGCTTCAGCTCCGCCGCGAGCCTGAGGCCATCCAGCGGGTGCATCTCGGAGAGGTCCGCCTTTACATTGCGAAGCGCTCCCGAAACTTCTTTCTCGCCTGCAAAAGCGTTCAGATTAGGAAGCGACACCCGGAGATCGACTAACAACGCCCGCGCTAAGCCGGTCGATAGTCTGATCTGCGCTATTTTCTTTGCTGAGTCGTCCAGGTTGCGAGAGATTCGGACGTATTCACTGACTGCGGATATGTAGTCCTGGAGGCTGCATTTTTCAAGTTCTGAGAGGCGATCAATTGACTTAATGCCCAGCGGCTTGATCGTGGGGGTGTCATCCTGTGAATCGCGATTTTTAGCCATGCCGCTCAGATCGAGCTTTGGTGACAGCGGACGCGCCCCGCTGAACTGAAATGTCGGCTAGCAAGCGCCCCGAAGTACAGACACGGGCCTCTATGATGTCAATGTACGTTGGTTCAATCTCGACCGATATGCTGTTCCGCCCGGCCTCGAGCGCAGCTAATGTCGTCGTCCCGGTTCCAGCGAATGGATCTACGACAATGTCTCCCACAAACGAAAACATTCGAATTAACCGCCTTGGTAGTTCGAGCGGGTAGGGGGCCGGATGAGTCGTCCGAAGCTGTCCTGAGACATCAGTCCAAACCGGCGAGAACCACCTGGAGTAGTCCTCTGTATTGATGAACGACCTCTTCTCCATCTCGGAGGTCGGTTTACGATAGCCACCGGGCTTACGAAAAAAGAGAATGTGCTCAACGTCATTTTTTATGACGCCGTTCGGAAGATTCGGCTTTCCGAGATACCGGCTGGAGTTCGAAGCTTCCAGCTTAATATTTGCAACTTTCAGCCAGCGGATGGGGTTTAAGCAATCAAAACCAATCCTTCTGGCCCTCACCTGCAGGTCGGCGGAGAGGGGCAGCACATAGTGTCGGCCACCTTGCCTTCGCGAGATACAAATGTCACCGACTATACAGGCAACCCTCCCTCCAGGCACCAGAATCCGGAGGCTCTCGCCCCAGACACGGTCCATCTCATCAAGAAACCGCTCGTAACTGGCTATGTTGCCGAGTTGGCTTGCGTGTTCAGGATAGGTCTTTAGATCACCATAAGGTGGACTGGTGCAGACAAAATGGACGCTATTGGATTCAATAAATGACAAATCACGCGCGTCGCCCTCTCGGACAATATGCCAAGTGCGCCCAACCAGCGGAACAGCATCGGCTCCCGGTTTACGTTTCCTCACGCTTCGTTTGATCGGCAATATAGATTTCTACCTACATACCATCACTGGGCAGTCCCGAGCAAGAATTTCGACGAGTTGTTTCACGCATTTAGCCCGAGCACGTTGTGCGCGCCCCGCTCCTACGCCAAATCGAACTTCTCCTGGTGCATCAGCGCATCGCTCTTCACAAGGACCGTCCGCCCCAGAATCTGCTCCAGCTCTTGCAGATAATCGTTCTTGTTCGACTTCAGCACTTTGGCCACTTCCGGGTGCACGCGCAGCGTCACATCGCCGCGCTCGAGCTCCCGCGCCACCTTCTGCGCTTCCTGCAAGATCTCGCCGATCACCGTCGGCACGCTCTTCACGTAGCCCGCGCCTTCGCAATAGGGGCACGGCGCGCACAGCGTGCGCTCCAGGCTCTGCTTCACACGCTTGCGCGTGATCGCCACCAGGCCGAAATCGTTAAACTGCAGAATTTTATACGGTGCGCGGTCCGCTCGCATGGCCTCTTCGAGCGCCTGCATCACCCGCTGCCGGTTCTTGCGCTCGTCCATGTCGATGAAATCCACCACGATGATGCCGCCCAGGTCGCGCAGGCGAATCTGCCGCACGATCTCCTTGACCGCGTCCGTGTTGGTCTTGACGATCGTGTCTTCCAGGCGATTCGATTTTCCGACGTACTTGCCCGTATTGATATCGATCGCCACCAGCGCCTCGGTCTGGTTGATCACGATGTAGCCGCCGGATTTCAGCCACACCTTGGGCCGCAGGGCTTTCTCCAGCTCCTGCGTGATATTGAACTCGTCGAAGATGGGCGTCGAACGCGTGTACAGCTTGACGCGATTCACCAGCGCCGGCTGAAACCGCTCCACAAATCGCAGCACGCTTTCGTAAAGTTCTTCGTTATCCACCCAGATGGTCTTGAATGCGGAGGTGAGCTGGTCGCGCAGGATGCGCTCGACCACATCCAGATCATGATGAATGAGCGCCGGCGCCGAACGTTTTTCCGCCTTCTGCCGGATGTCCAGCCACATGTTGTAAAGGAACATCATGTCGGCGCGCAATTCCTCTTCGGTGCGGCCGTCGCCTGCGGTGCGCACGATGTAGCCGCCCGGAATTCCCGTGCGGTTCGATTGCAGAACGCGCTTCAGCCGCGAGCGCTCCTCCTCGCTTGGAATCTTGCGCGAGACGCCGATGTGATCGACCGTCGGCATGTAAACCAGAAAGCGGCCCGGCAGCGCAATATGCGAAGTGATGCGCGCGCCTTTTTGTGCGAGCGGCTCCTTGGCGATCTGGACGATGATTTCCTGGCCTTCCCGCAGAAGGTCGCTGATCGAAGGCGGTCCCGATTTTTCGCGGCGCGCAGGCTCGGGCTTCGATTCCGGTGCACGCACTTCGTGGATTGCGTCGGCCGGACGCTGCACTTCCGCCGGCGCCGCGCCTCCGGCAGCTCGCATTTTCCGGCGCATCCGCCGCGACATGCGGTGCAGATAGCGCGGCCCTTGCTCGCGCAGCGTTGCAGTCAAACTCGTTGGAATCCGCGCCGGCTCGACACTTTCCTGGGGAGCCGCCGCTTCCGCTGGTTCCGCCTCCGCCGTATCCTCACCCGCTGCCTCTTCGATTTGTGCGGAGAGAGCCGCTTCGGGCTCCTGGATTGGGTTCAGTTCCTCCGCGGACGCTGCATCGGGCTGCACGCTGTCGTCCCGGACCATCGCGCCGGCAGATTCGGGAGCAGGCGGGGCTTGAGGGATGTCGGCTTCGGCTAGACTCTCCGGCTCGCGAAATTCCGGAACGGGATCGGGTTCCGACGACGTCGATTCCGTCTCGATTTCTACGCGGACTTGTTCGCGTTCTTCGCGCAACTCTTCCTGCTCTTGTTCCGCGGCGGCCTCAAACGCTTCCCCTTCAGACGGCGGCGGATCCTCGCCCCGTTCCGGTTCGAATGCAGGCTCGCTCGATTCCCCGCTGTGCTCCACCGAGCCATATTTGGCGAGCGACTCTCCCGGAAGCACGGCAAAATCATCGTCTCGCGATTCGCCAGCTGACACCGGGGGCTGCGTTTGCATTTCCGGCCGCGGTTTCGGAGAAAAGTACTTGGATTCGGGAAGCCCGCGGCCTCTGGGCCGCCTGCGCCGCGACCGGTGCCCGCGCCGATCCCGCCCATCGCGATCTTCAAAACGCTGCACAGGCGCCGGAGCCGGCGCTGCAGCGCTGTTCCCCGGCTCGGAAACGGAGGCGGTCGGCACGGCCGGTTCTTGAGCCGCCGAAGCCTCAGCGGCTGCCGGCGCGGCAGCAACGGGCGCAGCGCCTTTCTCGAGCCGCAGCACCTTGTCTTCTACGCTCGTGACGACCTTATCGTACTCGTCGTTATCTTCGAAGAAATCCGAAACGTACAGAAACGCGTCGCGATCAAGCCCAATGTCCACGAACGCGGACTGCATTCCCGGCAACACGCGCGTGACACGACCTTTATGAATGCTGCCTGCCAGCGAATATTCTTTTTCGCGCTGATAATAAATCTCAACTACCTGATCGTCTTCCAGTAACGCGACACGCGTCTCGTGCCGGTTGGACGATACAACCAACTCTTTGGACATGAAATCCTCCGTTGGGTCCCGAAAATTCGCCCGGAACCGGGAGGAAACGTGGACACCCCGCGTGGGTTTCGCGCTGCGGAAGCCGGTGAATAACTGGCGCGATCCGGCTGCCAACGATCCATCAGAAGCTCACGCTTGCCTGGCCGCGGCGGAGAATCTCTCTAACACCGCTGCCGGCGGGGAACCCGCTCCTCATTCGGATACGCGCTCTTTTCGAGCGCCAGCCGATCCGAGAGTCCTTATAGGCTCCCAACCAAAACTTTTTTCTGGCGGCCTCCAGACCGCCGATTTCCCTGCTTCGTTACCTGAATCCGGCCGGCTTCGAGACCTCGGCCTGCAAAACCGGCAAACTTCAATTGACAAACCGCCGCAAACGAACGTTGTTTACCAGGCCCAGCATCAGAAACATCGACAGCATGCTGGAACCGCCTGCGCTCATCAGCGGCAAAGGGATCCCGGTGACCGGCATACGGCCCACCACCATCCCTACGTTCACCAGGACATGAAACAGCAATAACGCCGCCACGCCCATACAGATATACATTCCTGCCCTGTCCGGCGCCGTCTGCGCGTTCTTCACGATCTGCATCAGAAGAATGAAATACAGCGCCAGCACCACAATCACACCTACAAAACCATGCTCTTCGGCAAAGGCCGAGAAGATGAAGTCGGTATGCGGCACAGGGAGAAACCGAAGCTGCGTTTGTGTCCCTTGGGCCACGCCTTTACCCCACATACCTCCCGCGCCTACCGCGATCTTCGACTGGATCACCTGGTAACCGGTTCCTTTCGGATCACGGTCAGGGTCCAGAAAACTCACCAGCCGGGCCTTTTGGTAGGGCTGCAGAAACCGAACCCCCACCGGCAAGCCGAGAACTACGAGGATCCCGATTACCGCCAGATACCGCCAGTTCAAGCCCGCCAGGAACGCCCCTACTGCCAGAATCGGCAGATAAGTCAGCGCCGTCCCCAGATCCGGCTCTTTCACCACCAGCAACATCGGAACGGCGATTAAAGCCAGCGCTTTCAACAGGTCACGGAACTCCAAGGTATCCCCGTGCAGTTCCGTCATGAAACGGGCTACCAATAATATTATCACCAGCTTCACGAATTCCGACACCTGAAGGTGAAAGCCCGGCGCAAGAGGAATCCAGCGCGTAGAACCGAACGCCTGCCGGCCGATGAGCAGCACCATGACCAGCATCGCCACCGACAGCACATAGAGCGCCGTGATGTGGTTCATGAGGCTGTGGTAATCGATATTGGCCGCGATCCACATCAGCAGGAAGCCGGCGGCAACCCAGACAATCTGCTTCCACCAAGCGTCCTGCCAGGCGGTGCCGTGCGCGGCGCTGAAAATCTGAACCACCCCCAGGGCGCAGATGATCAATGAAATGAACACCATACCCCAGTCGATGTCCCGAACGGAAAGGTAGCCGCTCACTCTCGTTCCTCGGCGGCCGGTTTGACAGCGGGCTGGTTGGCGTCCTGAGGCTGCGTAGAATTGGAGGAGGCCGCGGCAGCAGGCTTGTTCTGCGCCACCAGGCTCTGGCCCATACGAGTCTTCTTGTCGACGAAGGCCTTGAGCACGTCTCGCACCAGGGCGGCCGTAAAGTAGCTCTTCTCTCCGCCTTCATATAGGCCGGCTACTACGATCTCCGGATTCTGAGGTGGCAGGAAGCCGACAAACCAGGCGTTGTCTTTGCCCGCCTTGCCGCCGCGCTTGAGGAATTCATTCGAGGCAAGCTGGGCCGTGCCCGTTTTCCCGCAAACCTCGATTCCCGGCAACTTCGCCCGGACGCCCGTGCCGCCACCCTCGTTCACCACCCCGCACATTCCCGACACCACCATGGCGACGTTTTCCGGATTGACCGCCAAGCGGTGCGGCGGGTCGATCCTGGAGGATTTGAGCAGGTGCGGCCTGTACCAAACGCCGCCCATGGCGATTCCGCCGATTGCACGCGCCAGCTGGATCGGGGTCACCGTAAGGGCTCCCTGGCCGATCGAGACGGAAATGGTTTCTCCGGCGTACCATTTCTGGCGGAAATTGCGGATCTTCCATTCCGAAGACGGTACTACGCCCGAGGCCTCGTTCGGCAGATCCACGCCGGTCGGATGGCCGTACCCGGCTTCGGTGGCGTAGTAGGCAATGCGGTCGATGCCCAGCCGGTTCCCGACATTGTAGAAGTACACATCGCACGAACGAACGATGCCCTTGTGGAGCGATACAGTCCCATCCACTTCGTGGCACTTGTAATAGTGGCCATAGAAGGTCGCGCCACCGGGACAGTGCACGGTGTACTGATCGTCGATGACACCGGTTTCGAGTCCTGCGAGCGCCATGAGCGGCTTGAACGTCGACCCGGGAGCGAACTGCGCTTGAATGGCGCGATTGAGCAGCGGGTGGTCAGGATTGTCCAACAGTTCTTTCCAATCCGAGGCTTTGATCCGCACCGAAAACTTATTGGGATCGAACGCCGGGCGGCTCACCATGGCGAGCACTTCGCCGTTACGCGGATCGAGCGCCACAATGGCGCCCTTGCGACCGTCCATCACCAGTTCCGCCACGGTTTGCAGATCGAGATCCAGCGTCAATTGAATATTCCTGCCGGGAATGGCTTCTTTAATGCCGATGACTTCGCGCTCGCGGCCGCGATTATCCACCATCACCTGGCGCTGGCCGTCGACGCCCATGAGCGTGTCGTTGTATTGCTTCTCGATCCCGAACTTGCCGATGATGGCGCCGGAGTCATACTTGGCATACTCCGGCTCGTCGAGCTCCGACTCGCTGATTTCACCGGTGTAGCCGATCACGTGCGCCGCAAATCCGTTTTGGGGATAGAGGCGCCGCTCGGCGTGGATCAGCTCCAGCTCGGGGAAAAACTCCGGGTCCTTGTGCGATTCGACGAAGGCGACGTCGGCGGGAGTCAGCTCCTGCTTGATGATGACCGGCTCGTACTTGGGCCGGCCGCGGTAACGTTTGAGCTGAGCCAGCAGATCGTCGTAATCGAGATGCAGGCCCTCGGCGATGGGCTTCAGGTGCTCCTGCTTCAGCGTTTCTCGTGACAGCAGGAGACTCCAGGAGAGATGGTTGTCGACGATGACACGGCCGTCGCGGTCTAGGATCTTGCCGCGCGGCGCGGGAATGGGGATGGATTTGATGCGGTTGCGCTCGGCCAGCTCGTTATAAATCTCCGGGTTGCGCACTTGCAGGTCCCAGAAACCGGCGATCAGAAATAAAAAGACGGCTACGGTGGCGTATTGAAAAATCGCAATTCGCCCGGCGGCGAACTTGGGATCGTCCCTCAGTGCCGGTTTTGCCTGGTGCCGGGATTCCCGATCGATCGGAAGGAGAGTCACGTGGAACTGAAAAACTTACCTTCTGCTTACAGTGTATCGGAAAACCGAAGTGTCGCATAGTAACTTCGGTTACGCCCGTTCTTTCAGTTTATCCAGGAAATGAAAGAGCGAAACCGCAACGATGGCGTTGAGGAGGCCAAGTACGAGCGTGCGCTGGGTTTCGAAGCCCACCTGCTGATCGAGCAATCCGCGCGAGAGCGTCCAAAAGATAAATTGATGGAAAACATAGAAAAAGAAGCCTAATATCAGGCGGATCATAGGATGATCGACGTCCAGCCGCAGGCCGACGGAAGCGGCGACATAGCCAATAATCGTCTTCGTTATGCCGAACATGCCGAGCGGGTTTTTGGAGAGTGAATCCTGGGCTAGGCCGACAAGCGCACCGACAAAGAGGCCGCCGATGGGGCTCCGCCGCATCAGGGCGAAGTAAATCGTGACAATCAGCGGGAGCTCGAGATAAGCCAGGAACTGAAAAAACATCGGCACATAGACCTGAAACAGAATGGCCGCGAGCGGGACGAGGAACAGGACCCACGCTTTAAACCGCGAAATTTGGGTTTCGCGCTGGCCGTAGGCGAGAACCCGGTCGTCAGAGTATCTCATTGCTGCGGATCTGCCGTGGCGGGCTTAGGCTTGGGAGGAGAAACCCGAGGCACCAGGGGCACGCCTGGAGCGGCGGCGCTGGCCTTAGGTTTGGCGGTCTGAGGAGCGGCTGATGCCGCGGCCGCGGGACCGGCAGCCTTTCCAGCCGCCGCTTTCGCTTGAGCAGCCGCCACATCACCAGGCTTAATCTTCAGGTTGAAATCCACCGCCTTCGATCCGGGAGGATTATCTCCGTACTTGTGATTTTCGACCTCGCCAATGTCCTGGTAATGTTCATGCAAGCGGTCGGCATCAGTGGCCAGCGACGGCGTGCTGCCGGCGGCGGACCCGGTCTTTGTCTCGCCACTGCCGACGGGCGGCGCAAGATAAACAGGTGCAGTCGAAGCTTTCATCTCGGGAATCTCCTGGTGCACTCCCTGCAAGATGATCAGCACTTCTTCCACGCCGTTGGCCACGCCGCTCGGATCGAGAGTGACGTCCTGGAACGGATTCCCCGGGTGCGCAGAGGTCACTTTACCGACCGTCATGCCTTTGGGAAAAATACGATCGTCGCCCGATGTATAGAACCACTCACCAGGCTCAACCTTTTCCTCATTCTGAATGTAATCTACGCGGCAGCTTCCGTGGCCCAGGCCCTTCAAGATACCGTGCACATGGTTCTTCTGCGAAACCACGCCCGCGGCGAAGCTCGGGTCGGTGACGAGCAGCACCTGGGATGCGGTCGGATAGGCGGCCAGCACTTTACCGGCAATGCCATCCGGCGTGACCACGGCCATACCTTTCTGGACTCCGGAGATCGATCCGCGGTCGATAAACACAGCGCTGGCCGATGCGCCGATAGACGTCATAATCACGCGCGCCGCAATCATCTTGGACGGCGTGCGCTGCTCAAAGACCTCAAGCGCCTTGGCGCGGTCGGCGGTCGCGAGGTCGGCTTTCAAGGCCTGGTTTTCCAGTTTGAGCCTGCCGACTTCGCTGCGCAGCCGCTCGTTTTCCGAGCGGGCATCCCGGAGCAGAATATAATTCTGGAGAAAACCGTCGGTGGATCCGCGCGTACCTTCAATCACCCGCGCCACCGGCGTCACCGCCGTGACGGCCCAAATGCGAATGAGGCGCACGTTGCTGTCGTTTTTTACCTGATACGCCAGCAGAACCAGCTGCGCGAAAATTACCAGGGCCAAAACCGTGACGTTGCGGTAACGGGCGAGCAAGGTCTCCATCTTCTATTGGCGGGTGGTCGAGGCCCGCGCGGGGGCATCAATCGATCGAAATCTTCCGTAACAGCCTGAAGTCGCTCAACATTCTGCCGGTCCCCAAAACGACCGACGCCAGAGGATCATCGGCGATGGACACCGGCAAGCCGGTTTCCTCGCGGATCCTCTTATCCAAATTTTTGAGCAGCGCTCCACCGCCCGTCAATACTATCCCTCGGTCACTAATATCGGCGGAAAGCTCGGGCGGCGTGCGCTCGAGCGCGACGCGCACTGCATTCAAGATAGTGGCCACACACTCAGAAAGCGCTTCTCTAATTTCGCTGTCATCAATGGTGATGGTCTTGGGCACGCCTTCGATGAGGTTGCGGCCTTTGATTTCCATGGTGAGCGGCTTATCCAGCGGATACGCGGAGCCGATCTCGATCTTGATGGCTTCGGCCGTGCGCTCGCCGATGAGCAGGTTGTACTTGCGCTTTAGATACTGCATGATGGCGTCGTCCATCTCGTTTCCCGCGACGCGCACGGAGCGCGAATAAACAATGCCGGAAAGCGAGATCACCGCAACGTCGGTGGTGCCGCCGCCGATATCCACAACCATGTTGCCGGAAGGCTCGGTAATCGGCAGGCCTGCGCCGATAGCGGCGACCATGGCCTGTTCGACCAGGTGCACTTCGCTCGCCTTGGCGCGATAGGCCGAGTCCATGACGGCGCGTTTTTCGACCTGGGTGATCTCGGAAGGCACACCGATTACGATGCGCGGATGCACCAGCATTTTGCGGTTATGCGCCTTCTGAATGAAGTAGTTGAGCATGCGCTCGGTGACTTTGAAGTCGGCGATGACGCCGTCTTTCATGGGCTTGATGGCCACGATGTTGCCGGGAGTGCGGCCCAGCATTTCCTTGGCCTCCTTGCCCACCGCTTCCACCTCACCGGTGTTTTTATTGAGTGCGACGATGGATGGCTCGTTAACCACGATCCCTTTGCCTTTGGCGAACACTAACGTGTTCGCCGTGCCGAGATCGATGGCCAGATCCGACGAGAACAGGCTGAAAAGCGAGCGAAGATTCATGGAAGAGAATTCACCACGAAGAAAAACCGGAGCGATCTAATGGGAATGTTAGCATAACTGTCTGTAAGCGCGCGATTTTTGCCGCATTTTGGGCCGTCGTGAAGCAAAGAAATGCAAAATTGCCGTAGCAAATCCAGCCGGCGCCATCACCCGGTACTTTTTTCCTAATGCTCAGCCGGCGCGCATTTATCCTCGGCGCGGTTGCAACCGCGGGCTGCCGGCGCAAGGCCACGGGATTCCCCGGCTACGCGTTTGTAGCCAACCGCGGAGAGAATTCGATTGCGGCTGTAGACTGTGGACGCTTCGCGGTCGCGCGGCGGATTCCATTACCGGCGCCGCCGGAAATGGTCCTGGCGGATGCCCGGCGGCAGACGGTTTATGCGCTCGCCCCCGCGAACGGCACTCTGTTCGAGATCGGCATGGGCGAGCTCACCGTGCAACGCAAATTAGAGCTGGGTAAATCCGCAAGTTCGATCGAGGTCTCTAATAACGGCCAGTCGCTTTGGGCGCTCACGCGTTCGCCAAACGCGCTGGTGCAGGTGGCGGTCGACAGCTTCCGGATGTCTTCCCGCGTAAGGCTGCCGGCAGAGCCGGAAAGTTTCGCCATCAGCCACGACGCAACGGCGGCAGCCGTCACCCTCCCGGAAGCGCGGTCGGTGGCGATCGTTGATCTGGTGAAATCGCAAATACGCGCGCTGTCGCCGGCCGATGATCCGCATCTGGTTTGCTTCCGGTCGGACGGCAGGCAGATTCTGGTTGCCAATCGCAGCAAGCGAATGCTGAGAATCGCGGATGCCGCGACAGGAGGTGTGCTGGTCGACCTGCCCTTACCGGTCGAGCCGGAGCACTTCTGCATGAAGGCCGATGGAGGGCAACTGTTCATCACGGGAAAGGGAATGGACGCCGTCGTGGTGGTGTATCCGTATCAGACGGAGGTCGCGGAAACGAAGCTGGCGGGGCGTGCGCCCGGAGCTATGGCGATCTCACCCAGCCAGCAGCTTCTGTTTACCGCCAATCCGGAGCCGGGCGATGTTACCGTGATCGAAATGTTCACGCACGATGTGATTGCCGCCGTGAAAGTGGGGCAGGATCCCTGCTTTTTGACGTTCACGCCGGATGATCAGTACGCACTGGTGGTGAATCGCGGATCGGGAGATCTGGCCGTGATTCGGACCGCAGCGATCCGGCAAAGCCGCAGCAAGATCGCGCCCCTGTTCACGCTGATTCCGGTGGGCTCGGAGCCGGTGAGCGCGGCGGTGTGCGGATTCTAGGTGTAAGGCGGCAGCCGGCCTGCTATCTTCACATGCGGTTCTTACCTCGCATGGCGCGGTGGATGCGTTTAATCCGGCGCTTCTCTTCTTGGGCGGCGCGTTGATCGAGCTTGCGATCGAGATGCGCGAGCTCGCGTTGCAGCTTGGCGTAGCTGGCGAGCCGCGCTTCGTCGATTCCCGATGAGCGGACGGCGCATCCCGGCTCGCCCTGGTGGCGGCAATCGCTAAATCGGCAGGCGCGGGCGAGGCGCGCGATGTCGTCGAATACGAGGCCGGCGCTTGCCGGTTCCGCCCAAAGCTGCACCTCGCGCAGTCCCGGCGTGTCGATCAGCAGCCAGCCCTGGGGCGCGAGAAACAATTCGCGGCGAACGGTGGTATGGCGGCCGCGGCTGTCGCTCGCGCGGACTTCCTGCGTTGGCTGGCGCTCGGCGCCGAGGAGCCGGTTGAGCAGCGTCGATTTGCCGGCGCCTGAAGATCCGGCGAACGCGGCGGTGTCTCCTGGCTTGAGCTGCGCTTCGATCGCCGCCATGCCCCAGCCTTCGAGCGCGCTGATGGTAATGACGGGCGCGCCCGAGGCCAGCGCCGCCACTTCCGCGGATGCTTGTTGGACGTCCGGCCGCAAGTCGGCTTTATTCAGCACGACGACGGGCCGCGCGCCGCTCTCCCACGCAAGCAAGAGATAGCGCTCAATCCGCCGCGGGTTGAAATCGCCATCGAGGCCGTTGACGATGAACAGGACGTCGATATTGGCGGCGATCATCTGCTCGCGGGTAACATTGCCGGCCTCTTTCCGCGAAAACGCGCTCCGCCGAGGCAGGATGCGGACGATCCGCGCGCCGTTTTCGAGCGCCACCCAGTCGCCTACGGCCGGCCACACCGCGGATTCGTAGCGCAGGCGGCCGGCGACGGTTGCCGCGCATTCGCCCGAGTCGCTCCAGACGATAAACCGCTCCCGGTCTGCCAGGGCAACACGCGCAGGTACGGCATCCGGCTCGGCGAGGCGGGCGAATTCCGCTGCAAAAAACGTATTCCACCCGAATTTTTCGAGGGACATAACCATCCTTTCTGCACACACGTTGAGGGGGAACGTCGGCTGCGGAATGCAGCCGGATCATTCAGAAAGGATCAGGCAAGGACGGTCAGAGGCAGAACCAAAACATAGGGTAGCGGAATAGGGTGCTGGGGCGCAAGGCGAGGCAGCCTGACTGCTCTCTCCCCAGAAAAACACTGCTACCTCTTGCGGCTGGCGTATTTCTTCTCTATTATTGAACAAATGAGCCACCGCTGCTATTTTGGGGAGTTCGAGTTGCTGGTAATGCTTGCGCTCATGCGCCTCGGTGAAAATGCTTACGGCGTGCCCATTTGCCGGGAGATCGAAGAGCATGGCCGCCGCGAAGTCGTGGTAGGCAGCGTGTATGCCACCTTGGAGCGGCTGGAGAAGAAAGGTTTCGTCTCTTCTGAGCTGGGCGAACCAACCGCGGAACGTGGCGGCCGCGCGAAAAAGTATTTCCGCGTCACGTCTAGGGGAGTAAGGGAGGTTCGCGACACCCGCCGGGCTCTGACGAATTTGTGGAATGGATTGCCGGAGTTAGAAAGAGGAACGGCATGAGATCATCGGAACCACCCATCCTAGCGTCATGGTTGTTAGAACATATCCGGTTCCGCAATGCGGATGATGCGCTCGCGGGCGATCTGCTGGAGGAGTTCCGGCATGGCCGGCCGGTCGCTTGGTACTGGCGTCAAGTGTTTGCCGCGATCATTATTGGGTACGTACACGAAGTGAGCAATCATTGGGTCCTGGCGATTCGGGCGGTAGTGATTGGCTTGACTGTGAACTACGGAGCATTGCTGCTCAGCCACGACGTATTTGTGTCACTCTACCGCCATGGAGTCCTCAATGTAGGATCTTTTTCTCCGTTTGCGGCATGGATCGTGGAGTCATTTTGCACGGGCGTTGTAAGCGGGTGCATCGTGGGATTACTCCACCGGAGGCATCAGGCTGCAATGTTGCTGACATTTTGCGGTGCTTTGTCTGCCTGGGCCTCTATGCTGAGAGTTGTTTTCCTAACGGCAACGACCTCGCCGCCGTTCGTAGCGCTGGCCGTCACTTATTATGTCGCCGCGTTGGCTGGAGTTGTCGCTGGCGGATTCCTTGTCAGCCCTAGTGGTCCTATCAAGCCATCTCGCAGCGAACGGCAGTCTCGTGTGTGTTGACGAAATCCTTCTAAGCCCAAACTCTATCTCGGCGGCTTCACAATCTTATCGACGTCTCTCACTCCATATTCCGGACCCAGCGCGCGGTAATCGACCGCTGCGCGCGCGTTGCGGTCCCACGCGATCTTCCCGGCGCGCACGGTAAGCTGGCAGATGAGCCGCTGCTTGCCGGTGAGCTTGCCGCTTGAGGCATCCGCGAAACCGAATTCGCCCGAGCGCAGTTCCCAAACCGCTACATCCGCAGACGCGCCCACCGATAAGTGGCCGAGCTCCGGGTGCTGGATTTCAACCGCCGGATTCACAGTAGATTCGCGGATTACGTCCACCAGCGGCTCGCCCATGGCGAGAAATTTCGACATAGTCGTGGGCATGTCCATCATCCCGGCGTTCATGCTGCCGCCGTGGAGATCGGTGGAAATCGAGTCGGGATAAAATCCCTGCGCGACCGCCGGCGCCGCATTGCGGAACACGAAACTGCCGCCGCCGTGGCCGACGTCGAATATCACGCCTCGTGCGCGAGCGCGCCGCAGGTAATCGTAAAGCTTGCCGTGGTCATCCACCCACGGAACCGGCGCGCGGAAGCAGTGCGTGGTGATATCGCCCGGCCGCAGATGTTCGGTGACCAGTTGCCAGTAGGGCCGCTCAGGGAGAAACCAGCCGAAATCCACCATGACCGGAATGCCGGCCAGTTTGCCCGCCTCGACCGCGCGGTCGACCGAAGCCCAGTCCGGCTTCTGGTAATGGGCGGACTTCACGCCAACCACGATGTCCCGATTTTTACGAGCGACTTTGGCGACTTCCTCCGGCTGAAACTCGCTTTTTTCCTGCTCGGCCGAATCGGTCATCATGCCGAGCCCGGAGATATTGACGAACGCGAAGACGCGCGTTTTGGCGCGGTCGATGACGAAGTGCCGGAACATCTCGAACGTGCGCCAGCCGGCGCTGCCCGCGTCCGCCATCGTAGTCACACCCGTGCGAAAGCTGAAAGCATCCGGCTGCACGCTTTCGTCTCCCGCCCATGACGCCGGAAGATTGGTCGCGAAGAACAGATGCGTGTGGATATCGACCAGGCCGGGCGTAACGTAGAGCCCGCGGACGTCGATCGTCTTCTTGCTTCGTGAAGGATCGATCGAGGGCGCCACGGCGGCGATCTTGTCGCCCGTAATCGCCACATCCATCTGGCGGTCAATGCCGTTTTTCGGATCGATGACGTGGCCGCCGCGAAGCACCAGATCGTACTGGGCGCGCGCCGATAAGCCGATTAACAGACACACCAGAAGCCGGATCGTCATCATTGAACTCATTTCTGGATTTTGTCACAAACGCCGCGAAGAAATTGCGGATCATGCCAATCCCACGCGCGCGCAACGCTCACCTCCGAAAAGTGCCCGTTCCATTCGTAAGGCGCCCATTGAGTGGCGCCGCGGTAGTGGATGAACACGCTTGCGAGAACGCAGACATAGAAAGCGAGGCTTAAAGGGCGGCGGAGATCGTCCAGCTTAAGCCAGAGGAATGCCGGGATCAGGAAGAAGATAAAGAGGGGAACAACATCGGAAAACAAACGCGGGCCGTAGGAATGGCCGGCGGTCCAGTAAACGTAATCGGCCAGTATCATCCAATGCAGCGCAATCGCGGCGGCCAGATAATACGCGAGCGGTGTAAGCCATTTTCTCCGCACCGCCAGCCAGATGCCGGCGAAGGAAAACAGCAGGAAAGGCGAAAAGATAAACAGCCCGCGCGAGGGGCTGACCGCATTGCCCGCGAAAGAACTCAGGATCGAACTCCAGTTGGCCGGCACGGGAGGCAGAAACCATGGCGGGGTGAAGTAGGATTGCAGCGGCCGGTGATAGATCGCCAGATTCCTGGCGACAAACGGCGCCGCCGTAACGGCCGCGACGGCCAGCCACCTCGAGAGATAACGCCGCTGGTGAAAAAAGACGTACGCGCCTACCAGCGCCAGCACAATCCCGGCAGTGGGCCGGATAAAATACCCGATCGCCAGTGGAGCGGCAGTCCAGACTAATAGCACCGGGCGGCTGGATGCATGCGAGAACAGGTAGAGCGCAATCGCAAGCATGAGCATAACCGGGCCATGCTGCCAGAGAGCGCGGCTGGCCGTCGACCATGCCGGGGTGGCGAAAGCAAACAGCAGCGCGACGGCGATGGGGCCTGCTGACCTAAGGTAGGCACGAGCCGTCAGGAACAGCAATGCCGCCGCCAGCGCCACAATGATCGAAGCCAGCACCACTTCAACCTGTAGGTGAGCCGTGAGGTAATCCCGTTCGAAAAAAGCATGCCACAACGGCCCCGCGCGACCGCCGGCAAGAAGGATCGCCGCCGGGCCTGCCACACGCAGACCAACGTCCATCGCAGCCATCAGCGGCAGACTAACTAACGCGGTACCGATCGGGTACCAGTAATAGTAGTGGCTGCCCGCCGGGCATCCGTACGCGCCATCCGGAGCGGCCACTTGATGCTCCCGTGTAACGCATTCAATGCCCTGATAGTGTTTCTCGCGCAGCAATCCTGGAAATTCATCCAGATTGGTATTGCCTTCGCTGAGCACGCTGACCAGAATGGGCACATTCCAGAAGGAATCTGCCGATTGCGAGATCGGAGAGAGGGCATCAGCGAGAAAGACGCTGGCGAACAGCACGGCGGCGGTCCAAGCGTCCCGGCCGCTCCGCATCAGTGAACGTGCGAGCCGCTACGCACGGACGATCCGCTCCTTGGCTTTATCCCAGGCCATGTACTTGCGTTTGCGATAGGATTGTACACCCATTTCGCACGCGACTACACCATAATAGCCGAGCATGCAATCGCACTTGAGCGGTTCGTTCGCGCGGATCGCCGCCTGCAGGTTGCGATGATGCAGCGTGATGTTCTCGCCTCCGGTCTTCTGGTGGATGATGGGTTGCATCTCTTTCGCAAACTCGCGCTGCGGCGTAATCGTGAAACCTGTTTTGGTGAACTCGAGAGTCGCTTTATGGCCGCGGATCACGTGGTCGACCGGCGTGTCGTTGGCCATCGAGGAGATCAGAATCACCGACGGGCCGCCCGGATAATCCAGCACGATATTGAACGTGTCCGGGATTTCCGCGGCGCTCGACCGGAATTCGTACTTGCCGCCCACCGCCGCCGCGCGCTCGGGGAACGTCAGGCCCAGCGCTTTGATGATGCGCGTGACGCGATGAATAAACAGGTCGGTCGCGATGCCGCCCGAGTAATCCCAATAACGCCGCCAGCTGAAGAAGCGGTCCGGGTCCCAGGGCCGCTTGGGCGCGGAACCAAGAAATGCGTTCCAGTCGAGATTTTCTCCCGGGCGCGCATCGGGATCGGGTTTTTCCTCCCAGAAATCACCGGTGTAGTTGCGCGAATAATCGATCTGCGCGATGACCACGTCGTCGAGAATTCCCTGCTTGATAAATTCGTTCGCTTTTTCGTAGGAATCGTCGGACATGCCTTGCACGCCCACCTGCATTTTGAGGCCGGTCTGCCTGACGCGCGCCACAACTTTCTTCGATTGCTCAACGGTCTTGGTCATGGGCTTCTCGCAATAGAGATGCTTGCCGGCGGCCAGCGTGTCCATGGCCATCTGGTAATGCCAGTGCTCGGGCACCGCGACCAAAACGTAATCGATGTCTTTGTTGGCAAGCAGCTCGCGGTAACGCTTGTACGGCTTGCCGCCGGTGAGCTGCGCCGCAGCCTGGAGCCGCTTATCGTAGATGTCGCAGACCGCGATGATCTCGACGTTGTCGGACTCTTTCATGGCGTTGAGAGCGTGCATGTGGCCGGTCGCCATGCCGCCCGCGCCGATCACACCGATGTGCAGCCGCTCATTGGCGCCGAGTATGCGGGAGTAGGCGCTTGCCGCCAGCGCTCCGACACTGCCGACAAACTGCCTCCGGGAAATGTTGTCCATGTCTGGATTTTGTCACAAGCGGCACACCACGATTGCAATGCGAGGGCAGCGAATTGACTCACCAGACCCGGGTGCTTTTTTGATTATTGGCGCCAGCGGCCGCGGGACCACTGAGGAATTCCCTTGGCATCACGCAGCGTCAGCGTCTTGTTACCCTTCTTTACCTCACGAGCGACAATCGCTTCGCCGTCGCCGAACTTCACCCTCGAGCCGGTGACCTCAACCTGATCTCCCTTGGCGAACATGAACTGACTACTGGCGAGGAAATTCGTCGGTCCCAACAGGACCTCGATGGTTTCTTTGTTGGTCTTCAGCATCAGATGTGTGCCTGTTCCGGCCATACGCATGTGATTTAGCTGCTTCACTTCTTCCACGGTGCCCGCAAGGGTCGCTTCGGTGGACGTGTCGTAGCGAGGTACCCCGCCCTGGGCGCAGCAGCGCATGGGGCCCTGGGCCGCCACCCAGGACGCCGCAAACAAAGCAAGCGCGGCGATAACCGTGAGTTTCTTTAAAAAGTTAAAAGCTGTCATGTGATTCTCCAGCCATCAATTTGGCATTTCCGTAGCCAATCGGGGCTCAGAGGCAGGCGGCTCCGGCGAATGTGATTGATTATCAGGTCTTCTACTAGCGAACCACGGACAGGCTTCGCTGGTGCGCAAGAGAGTGTTTTCGCCCAATGTGGGTGTGGTCGCGCAAAGCGGCGGCGCCTGATTCCGACAGAATTTCGCGGAAATTCAGCGCAGCAGCTTTTTGGGATTAACCGGATGTGGCAGGAGCAGTTCGGGGGTGAAGACGGCTACGGTGCGGGCGAGCTTTTCGATATCCGCGCCTTCTTCGACGGGCATTTCGTGCTCCACCCAGCTCGACAGCGGAATGTTGCGGAAATAGATGCGCTCTTGCAGAACCAGGCTCTTCTTGTTTAGAAACAGCGCCTTCTGCTCGCGGAGATAGTGGCGCTCCTCGACGTGGAGATCACCCAGAAACTCGTCGAGCGCTTTGCGCTTGGCCGATTCTTCGGTCGCGCGCATGGTTTCTTCGAGCGTCGAGGTCTGCGCGTCTAGCTTGGCGCGCGCCTCCGAAGCCGCCTCTCGCTCTTGGGCGATGACCGCCTCCATACGAGCCTTCATTACAAAATAAACCAGGATTGCAGATCCTACTGAGACCAGAATCAGTAAGCCGCCGCACACCATCTCGGTCATACGCTCTAGTATCGGTGATTTTAGGCAAAAGCTGTAGTTTAATTCCGATAACTGACTGAAATAAAGTTACTTACAGCTTTAATCCCGCTGCGATCCGTCGATCTTTTGGCCATTCCAGAGCAAGGCGAACACCGCGAAATGATACCGGAAATCGCGGAAGCTCAGAACGCTGCCGAAGGCACGGATTATCAGCGAGATTCTAAGAAGAATCCAGCGGAGAATCCCGTAACGCTTGCGGATGTAAGTGGCGAGGCCGAGTTTGCGGTCGGCATCCAGCCGGGCACGCTGGCCGGGATCGCTGACCGGCCGGCCGTAATGTACGGCCTGCGCCGAAGGAATCAGCAACACACGCTTGCCCGAGCGCCATACCTGGAAGCAGATCTCTGCGTCACTGCCAAAGTTGCCGTAGCGTTCGTCAATCTGCCGCATGGATTGGAAAAAGAACCGGCGGACCATGAGCGCGGCGCCGCGGGCATACTGGACCGGCTGTTCGCCTTGGGCTGGATCGGCGGCGCGCCAGTTCAACTCGAGGTGGCCGGGCTTGGGCAGATTTTCGATCTGCGGAGCCGGTTCGCCGTCGGGTGAAACGAGCAGAGGACACACCGCGCCGGCATCGGCCTGATTTTCGAGCACTCCGGCAAGCAGTCGCGCGGTATCGGGCGAGACCTCCGAGTCTTCATGGAGGATCAGAAGGAATTCGCCGGCCGCTCCCCGGACGCCGAGGTTGAGCGCTTTGGTCAACCCGAAATTGCGGGGACCGCGAATAAAGCGCGTCTGCGGGAATTCCGCTTCGAGATCCGACGAGCCATCGGTCGATCCATTATCCACGACGAGGATTTCGAGCCTTTCCCGCTCTTCGGATCGCTCGAGCGCCTCGATCGCGCCACGCAGCCGTTCGATACGATTATGCGACACGACGATCGCTGTGATCCGGATCGGTTTCGGGGCTTCCTGCTCTTCCGGGGGAGTAGCCGTTTCCTGGGCGACTAATTCGCGTTTTTGGACTTTGGTTCGGAGCTGCGGCACGTTGCGCGGTTCATGTTACCACGGGAAAATGGCAGGCATCAGCGCGAAACCTACGGATCGGCAGTCCTTAAGCCTGCCCACCCGCGGCTCTAGCGTCCTTGCGGGCGGGTTCCCGCCCTTTCCTGAAGCCTTGTTCAAAGGCCATGTTCAGCGCGTCGACGAAGCGGTCGGCTTCGGCTATGGAGGCAAACCGCTGGCGGAGCCCCGCCGGCCCGATTCCCGGTCCTCGAAAGACAACTTCGACACCGGACGCGCTGACTGTGGCAGCACTGGCAATTTTATATGGGTGCACGCTTCCTCAAGTAATTGAGGTGGCGTGTTTCTACTATTAGCACGCCGCAGTGGATTGCTCCAAATTTTCATTGTAAATTTTGTTTGACATTTAGTAAAGTTTACTTTACTATGATGACCAGAGGCGTTTATGGAAAAAACAGCGAGTTCGAAGGGGTGGCTGGCGGCGCTTGGCTGCGGATCGGCGTCCTGGCGCCAAGTCCTGTGGGCCTGCGTGTTTATGGTCGGTGCGTCGCTGACGTCCCGCCTGTTTCCGTCAGGAGCCAGCATCTGGCTCAAGCTGGGGCTCGTCATTTGCCCGGTGATTCCGGGTGTGCTGTACATTACTGCTCTGGTCAGGGACGTGCGCCGAATGGATGAAATGCAACAAAAGATTTTTATGGAAGCGATCGCCACGGCGTTTGCCGGTATGTTTCTGCTGGCGGTGCTCTACCCGACGATTCGCAAGGCGGGTTTCGTATCGGAGCCGAGTACTTTGGATTTTGCGGTAGTGATGCTGGTTCTCGCGGCAATCAGCTATGTGATTGCCAGGGTCCGGTACCGGTGAAGAACAAGCTGCGCGTGCTACGGGCGGAGCGCGAGTGGTCGCAAGCAGAGCTGGCGTCCCGCCTCAGCGTTTCGCGCCAGACGGTAAACGCCATCGAGACGGGCAAATACGATCCGAGCCTGCCGCTGGCGTTCGACATCGCGCGCGTTTTCGACCGCACGATCGAGGACATTTTCGAGCCGAACCATCAGGGACAGGGCCACTGAGGCGCAGCGGATCATGCTGTTGATGCCGCATGCCGCGCTATACTGCGGCTGATGCTCAAGCCCACCATTTTCCGCGAGTACGATATCCGCGGTATCGCCGATGAAGAACTCGACGATGCGAGCATCAGCGAGCTGGGACGGGCCATCGGGACGTATCTCGCGCGAAAGAACGGGAAGAACATCAATCTTGGCCGGGACTGCCGGCTCAGCTCCGGACGGCTGCGAAACGCGCTGGCGCGCGGGCTGGTGGGAAGCGGCTGCCAGGTCACGGACGTCGGGGTTGTCCCGACGCCGCTCGTTTACTATTCCGTTTTTCATCTGAAGGCCGACGGTGCGGTGATGATCACGGGCAGCCACAATCCTTCGGAGTACAACGGCTTCAAAGTGGTTTCCGGCTCGTCGACGATTCACGGCCCGGAAATTCAGACGTTGCGCGCGATGATCGAGCGCGGCGATCTGATTTCCGGCGCGGGAAGCGAGAAGACCGCGGATATCGTCACGCCTTACGTGGATGAGATCAGCTCGCAATTCCATTTTGCGCGCCGGGTAAAAGTCGCGGCGGATGCGGGGAATGGAACCGCGGGGCCGGTGATGAGCCGCATTTTCAAGAAGCTCGGCTGCGAGGTCACGGAGCTTTTTTTTGAAATGGACGGCCGCTTCCCGAATCATCATCCCGATCCCACGGTGCCCAGGAATCTTGAAACGCTCGTCTCGATGGTGAAAGCCAAGAAGGCCGATCTGGGAGTGGCGTTCGACGGCGATGGGGACCGACTGGGCGCGGTAGACGATCGCGGGAACGTGATCTACGGCGATCAGCTCATGATCATTTATTCGCGCGAGATTTTGAAACGCAAGCCGGGAGCGAAATTTATCGGCGAGGTGAAGTGCTCGCAAACGCTTTACGACGATATTCGCGCGCACGGCGGAAACCCGATCATGTGGAAGACCGGGCATTCGCTGATCAAGGCCAAGATGAAAGAGACGCACGCGGACCTGGCGGGCGAGATGAGCGGGCACATGTTTTTCGCCGATCGCTATTACGGCTTCGATGACGCGCTGTACGCCGCCTGCCGGCTGATCGAGATCGTGGCGCAATCGGGGCAGCCGCTCTCGGCGCAACTGGCAGGGCTGCCGGCGACGATCGCGACGCCGGAAATCCGCGTGGACTGCCCGGACGATCAGAAGTTCGAAGTCGTGAAGCGTGTTGCGGACGTGTTCCGCAAGAAATACCAGACGATCGATGTGGATGGGGTGCGGATACTGTTCCCGCAGGGCTGGGGCCTGGTGCGAGCGTCCAATACGCAGCCGGTACTGGTGCTGCGTTTTGAAGCGGCGAATGCGGAACTGCTGGCCGGCTACAGGAAGGAAGTAGAAGAAGTAGTGGAAGAAGCCAAGAGCCGCGTGGCCTAAGCGCTCAACCTTCGGCGCGGCCCGCCAGCGGCCTGACGGCGGCGCCGCCGCAGATCGCGACACCTGTTTTTGTCAGCGCGTTCAAGAAATTGTAAAGAAGCGCGTAGAGCACCTGCTCGGTCAGCGCCTGTTTGCCGGGCATGCGGAAGCTGGCGGGCAGCTCCTTGGAAATGTTCAGGCGGATAGCGTGGGTGCTCGGCCTTCCTGCGCGGTCGAAACGGTTGGCGAGCGACATAGGAGTCTGCATGATCGCGCCTGTGCGCCCGTCCACGTAAAACTGGCAGCGCGAGAACCAGCCGAGATTGGCGGGATCGGCGGCATCGAACAGGAGCAGAGGCGCCTGGCGCGAGGTGGCGATTAAATCGACATTGAGGCTGCGGGCGCCGTCCTCGATCTTGATTTCGAAGCCGGCCTGCTGAGCGACATTGGTGATGGTTTCGGCGTCGAGCTCGAGATAGATGAACTTGTGGTCGCCCGCCTGCAGCACCTGCATGGAATAGACATTGTAGCAGCGGGCGGCGGGGACGCTGCCGCTGTTCAGTACGCCTGCCGGTAAAGCTCCAGCAAATCTTCGCGCGTGCATGGGCGCGGGTTGAGCTGATGGCAGCCGTCCTGGACGGCTTTATCGGCCAGCGCGGGAAGAATCGATTCGGCGACGCCCCAATCGCGCAGGCGCGGCTTGATGCCGATTT
Organism: Bryobacteraceae bacterium; assembly: GCA_035280425.1. GTDB lineage: Bacteria > Acidobacteriota > Terriglobia > Bryobacterales > Bryobacteraceae > QHXW01. Next base: position 71,384 of record DATEFW010000006.1, read on the forward strand.
TCCGGTTCAATTCGCGGACGTGCTCCGCGGCATTTCCACCACCGAATAAGGCGGCCACTTGCGCAATGCGCTCGGGAACAGCGGAGAGATTGTACTCGATCACCACCGGAAGCAGAATAGCATTGGTGGTGCCGTGATGCATGCCGCACTCGGTCGAGAGCGGATGGGCAAGCGAATGCACCGCGCCTAAGCCTTTTTGAAATGCGACTGCGCCCATCATGGCGGCCATCAGCATGTTGGAGCGTGCTTCCAAATCGTGCGGATTCGCCATGACGCGCGGCAGGTTGTCCCAGACGAGTTTCGCGCCGGCGAGCGCAATGGCGTCGCACATGGGATGGTAGCCCTTGGCGAGATAGGCTTCGACGTTGTGGGTGACGGCGTCCATGCCGGTGCCGGCGGTGATATGCGGCGGCATATCGAAGGTCAGTTCGGGATCGGCGAGCGCGATGGAAGGGATCAGGTACGGGCTGAAGATGACGGTTTTACGGTTCGTCGCTTTGATGGTGATGACGGCGGAGCGGCCGACTTCGCTGCCCGTGCCCGCGGTTGTGGCGATGGCGATATAAGGCGGAAGATTCGACGAGATGCGCGAACCGCCGTCGATGAGATCGTCGTATTGGGCGAGCGGCGCGGGATGCGTGGCGAGCAGGCGGATGGCTTTGGCGGCATCGAGCGGAGAGCCGCCGCCGAGCGCGATCATGCCGTCGCAGCCGGCTTCACGATAGGCTGCGTGGCCGTCAAGCACGTTTTGCTCGGTCGGGTTGGGATCGACTTTCGAAAACACCACGGCTTCGGGCGCGAGTTTGCGGACGCGCTCGAAGACCGGAGTGCGGGTGAGGCCAGAATCGGTGACGAGCAGCGGGCGGCGGACGCCGCGTTTGGTTAACTCTTCGGGCAGGCGTCCGGCGGCGCCGGCGCCGAAGAGGATCGTGGTGGGGAAAGAGAAGGTGGAGAGGCTCATGGAAAGGCCAAAATAGCATAGGACAGCGGCGAGTTATTGCGACGGTGGTGGTGAGCCGTGGCGACCCGTCGAATTGGCCGAGCTACGCGAATCGCGCCTGCCGGATCTCCCGTTCACCTTCTCGGCCGATAAAAACATCAGCCTCGCGGTCAACATCAGCCACCGCAAGAAGGTCGTGAATTGGCAGTTTCCCGGCGATAGCGAGAGCTTCGAGAATTAACACGACGGTCTGTGGTTGAGACTGAATCAGTCGAAAGAGTTGAGGATTTTGACGCAGTATCGCCAAGGTCCGGGCCGATAGATCAGAGAACGCCGGGTCGGATTCTGCTTCTGCGGGTAGAATAGTTAATCAGGCGTATATGGTGAGAAAGCACTGGGTTGTTCTGGCTATCGCCGCCGTATTAGCACTCGGATATGCAGGTTTTAAGGAATTCCAGTATTCAGATCCAGCGGAGTGCTACGCGTGCAGACGGCCGATTCATGCGCACTCCAGGACCGTCGCGATGGTAAACGGGCGAGCGCGGCTGTTCTGTTGCCCGGCGTGCGCTTTTTCCTTGCACGAACAAGGCAAGGAATCTGTGCGGATCACGCAATTAGCTTCCTTTGACACGGGTGCGGTCTTATCGCCCGGCGCGGCTTACATCGTGAAGGGCAGCGATGTGAACATGTGTGCGAGGGAGCGGGCAAGGGTCGATGTGGATAAGCAGCCTGCGACCCTGCACTATGACCGTTGTGCTCCCAGCATGTACGCGTTCCCAAGCAAGGAGTTGGCGGAAGCGTTCGCGAGGGAACATGGGGGCGAGGTTTTGCCGTTCCAACAACTGGAAGCTGCTTTCGTCAATTAGCTTTTCACGTCTCGGTCGGCTCGGCGTCAACTGATTCTCGTCGCAGTCCGAACTTTTCCATCCCGTAAATTAACGTTTTGCGGCTGATATCCAGGTATCGGGCGGCGTGCGTCTGGTTCCAATTGAATTTTTCGAGCGCGCGAACGATCAACTCTTTCTCTACCCTTCCAGGCTGATTCCTTGCGGAGGAAGGTCGAGATGCAACGCATCCATGAGGGGGCGCGCGGGGAAATCGGGAAGGTCATTGATGGCGATTTCATCGCCGCGGCTGGAACGCGCCAGATCCAGTTGGAGACGGACCGAGAAGAGGTGATGGGAATGATGTTGGCTCGCTGTTGACGCTAATCTCTTGAAAACATGGTGGGCCCGTGGCGACTCGAACGCCAGACCTCTACCGTGTCAAGGTAGCGCTCTAACCAACTGAGCTACGGGCCCGGAAGGAAGGTATGCGGGGATTATAGCATGCGGGTCCGGCGCGGCCGGTTTGCGCACGGTGAGTTTCCGGCGTGTGATAGAACGGTCGAATGTCTCTGGATTTCAGCGGAAAGATGGCGGTGGTGACGGGCGGCGCGAACGGCATCGGGCTTGCGGCGGCGAGGGTGCTGGCAAGCGGAGGCGCGAACGTCTGGATCTTCGATCTGGAGCGCGAGCGGCCGGCGGAGGTGGCGAGTTCTTTGGGCGGAGAGGCCGTGATCGTGGATGTCAGCGACCGCAAATCGATCGACGCGGCATTCGAGCGCGCGGGTGCGCCGGACATCGTGGTGGCGAACGCGGGGATGGGGATCGAGGCGCCGCTCGAGGCGACGACCGCGGAAATCTGGGAGAAGACGCTCGCGGTGAATTTAAGCGGCGTATTTCATACGGTGCAGGCGGCGGCCGCGCGGATGAGGCCGCGGCGGCGGGGTGCGATCGTGATCACGGCATCGACCAATTCTTATGACGGCGAGCGGTCGCTCATTGCCTACAACGCCACCAAAGCGGGGCTGTTGGGTATCCTGCACACGGCGGCCAATGAACTCGGCCCTTGGCAGATCCGCATCAATGCCGTGTGCCCCGGGTTGATTCGCACGCGGCTGACTGAGCGGCACTTTTCGACTCCGCAAGTCCTCAAAGAATACTTCCGCGATATCCCGCTGGGGCGCGGCGGCGAGCCTGGGGAGGTCGGAAACGCGATTGCGTTCCTGGCTTCGGATCTGGCCTCTTACATTACCGGCGCAACATTGCTGGTGGACGGCGGGCAGATGGCGGCCAAATTCGGGACGTGGAACGAACAGACGGCGGATTTCGCGGACGGCCGATGGCGGCTGCGGTGAGAGTCAGAGGTTGAGCCGGATTTCGGTGTCTTGGAGACGGGCGAGAGCGAGCCTGACCAGCCCGGCGGAGAGGGCGACGAGCAACACGCAACTGACCGCGATGAATCCGGTAAAACCCGAAACCGTAATGGGAAACGTCAGATATTCTTTCCACTCCTGCGGCATGAAGCGCGCGTAATAGATCACCAGAACTAAAACCAGCAGAAATCCCTGGCGCAGATTGCCCTTGGCGTGTTTCGCGCTTTTGGCTCTGCTCGAGACGGCTGCGGAAAGTGACGCTGCGCAAAGCGACACGGCAAGGCTGATGGCTGCAAGATCGATCAAAATCTGTGCCGGCGGCGCGATCAGACGGCCAAAGGCGAAACGCACGGTGGTGATTGCCAGCGCAAGAATGATGAGAGTGAAGATCCATCCGCAGAGTGCGGCAGCGCCAAGTTGGGCGCGAAGGAGATTTTTGTGATCCTCGGCGGAGGCCGATTGCGCCGCGCGCTCCCGGTCTCCAGCGACCGATTCGGCCATAACCGGCCCGGCAACGAGGACCGAGAGGCAGGCGCACGCCAGCAAGACGTGGATGTCGAAGAAATCCAGCCCGAGATACCACGGCGCGAACACGCCGGCCGCGGCGATAGCCAGCACATACATGAGCCCGCCTGCGGCGCCGCCCATGCACCTCGGTAATTGCCAAAGCTCCCGGACCAGCATCCGCCGCATGTGAGTCTCGTGGGCTTATGGTAGCTCAGGATCGGTGATGGCGATGATAGTGGCGGGGGCGTTGCCCTCGAGTCGGTTGTTGACGAACAGGAACGCGGTCATCTGCTTATGTTGCGCAATGTGAATCAGCTCGCGCAGTGACGCGCGGACCTGGGGATTTGGATCTTTGGTTTCGGTGTACGGCGAAAAAAGCTGGACGGCTTCCTCATAACTACGGCCGTGGCGCAGCAGCGCGCGGCTAACCAGAAAATCTGCGGTGAACGACTGCGGAAGCATCATCTGGTAGCGCAGCTCCGGCATGCGCGACCAGGCATTAAACACGTGCGCGACGCGGTGGCTGCGGAGGCACTGAAAATAATCGCGATCCAGGAAATCCGGGTTGCGGATCTCGACGGCATAGCGGAATTCAGGCGGAAGGGCGGCGAGAAAAGGATCGAGCTTTTCGAGAAATTCGCCAACCTCGGCGAAGCTTTTTTTCGAAAACGAGCCGAATTCGAAGATCAGCAGGGCGGTGCGGTCGCGGTAAGGCGCGAGAGGGCGCAGAAGGGAATCCTTGAGCAGCGCGGCATCGAGAAACGATTCGTTGTCGAGGCCGGCTTGCGGACCGTACCGCGTATGCGAAGGGAACACTCGCGCGGTTATCTGTTCCGGAACTTTGAACGCGAACCGAAAGCCCGCGGGAGTTTGCGAAAAGAGGCGGCGCCAGAATGCATCGGTTGGGAACTGGTAGAAGGCGAAATCGCCGCACACGGTTGGAAAGGTCTGCGCGTATTCTTTGAGGCACGTATCGTTAAACAGCTTTTGCGAGAAGCGGCCGCGCACAAGGTAATTCCCGCGGCTGTAGATCTGGCCCATCCAACCTTCGTACTTCCAGGAACTGCCGCCGATATAGATATGGCTGGCGGCCAACTGCTTCAGGCGTGCGGCGAGGGCGTCGCGATCGAAAGAGGAAGGTTCGTCGAAGAGGGTGTCCAAATTTACCAGGCGCTGGCGGAGCGGTAGCCGTAGGGATCGGCGCCGGCTTCGATCACGCCGCCGGGGGTGACGCGAATCAGCACGGGCGCTGCGCCGCTGAACCATCGCGAGCGCGTTCCAATGCGGTGATGGCGCTCGGCGAGCTCGGTCATGACCGTAGAGTTGATGCGTTCATCGAGCAGCAGATCGCCGGGTTCCATGGCGTGATTGTCGAAGCTCGAAACCAGGTGGCGGGTTTGAAAGCGCGGCGCCTCGATGGCCTGCTCGGCATTCATCCCGAATTCGACGACGTCCAGGATGATCTGCAGCAGCGACTGGTCCTGGTTGTCGCCGCCGGGAGTAGAAAGCGCCAGGAACGGCTTGCCGTCTTTGAGAACCAGCGTGGGGCTGAGAGTGATACGCGGGCGTTTGCCTCCGGCCAGCTCATTGGGATGGCCGGGGATCAGCAGAAAACTTTGCGCGCGTTGCGTCAGAGCGATCCCCGTGTTGCCGGCGATGACGGAAGGAAGCCAGGCGCCCGATGGCGTGGAGGAAAACATGATGCCGTCTTTATCGACAGCGTCGACGCATGTGGTGTCGCGAGCCAGCAGCGCATCGTCGATCTTGAAATGCACCATTTCGGCTTCGGAAGGATGTTTGGGCGGGTGCGGGCCGATTTTCCCCGGGCGAAAATCGAGCGATGCGAGCGGGCCAATGAGCTTGCGCCGCTCCTCGGCGTACTCTTTCGAGAGCAGGCGCTCGGCAGGAACGTGAACGAATTTAGGATCGCCGTAATAAGTGTCGCGGTCGGCGTAAGCGAGCTTGAGCGCCTCGACGAGCGTATGCAGATACTCCGCCGAGTTCCAGCGCATGGCGCGCAGGTCGTAGCCGTCCAGCATGTTTAGGGCTTCGATCAGCGCCGGGCCCTGGCTCCAGAACCCGGGCTTGTAAACCTGATAACCCTGGAACGTGGTGGAAACGGGATCTTCGGGCGCGAGATGGAAAGCGGCCATGTCTTCATAGCGCAGCAGGCCGTGATTCTCGCGGCTGAAAGCGTCAATGCGATGGGCGATATCGCCGCGATAAAAATAATCACGCACAGCATCGATGGCCGCTACGCGGTTCGATCCCCCGGCCAGGGCTTTTTTTTCAGCTTCAGCCATGGCGCGGAGCGTGCGCGCAAGATCCGGCTGGCGGAAAATCTCACCCGGCATGGCGACGTGGCCGCCGGGCATGAAAACACGCATGGAAGTCGGCCAGAGCTCGAAGAAGCGCTCGTTACGCTCGATTGCGCCGGCGCGCATTTCATCGATCGCCATGCCGTCGGCGAGATCGATGGCGGGAGCGATCACTTCGCCGAATGATTTGGTTCCGTACTCGCGGAGAGCAACCAGCTCGGCGTCCACCATGCCGGGAACGAGCGCGGGCATCAGGCCGGCGACGGGAACCATTCCATGCAGACCGGATTTTTCGGGAGCCGACATAATCTCGCCCGGCTGGAGGCGCCGGTTGCGGAAGAATTCGGCAGTCGCGAGCTTGGGCATCGTGCCGACGCCGGCAATGGCGTGGACCTTGCCGTCGCGCGTGCGAATCAGAATGGGCGCTTCACCGCCGAATCCTATATGCGAAAACTCGGAAACCGTAGCGGCGAAGGTGGTGGCGACTCCGGCATCTACAGCATTTCCGCCATGGAAGAAGATACGCATGCCGGCCTCGACAGCATAATCGCTGCCGCCTGCAACGGCGCCGTGCGTTCCACGCGCTGCGAATCTAGCGGGGCGTTCGAACTCGCGGAAACGCTGGGCAAATACAATCAGTGCGAAAGAAACCAGCAGAACCGGGAGTCGCGCCTTCATGGCAACTCCATTCTACGGGATTTCCAGCCAGTCTATAATGGCTCTGTTCCCATGAAAGATCAGGAGCCGCGATCTGCCGAGCCGTCCTCGCAAGAAAAGCCGGAGCAGAGAGAGCCGATGCTCTACTGCCCGGTGTGTTCGAGCCGGCTCACCTCGAGAAAATGCAAACTGATCTGCGAAACGTGCGGTTACTATCTGAGCTGCGCGGATTATTACTGAACGGCGCTGCTCGTGGATATGAGCAATCTGTCTGAAACACTGGAAAGATTTCGGCGGGGGCCGGAACTGCTGGCCGTAATACTCACGGGCGTCTACGGCGAGGAGATCGATTTCACGACCGCACCGGGAAAATGGAGCATCCGGCAGATCACCGCACACGTCGCAGACGCGGAGATGGTGGGAGCACAGCGCTTTCGCTCGATCATCGCCGAGGACCAGCCGAAGCTGAACGCCTTCGACCAGGATGCGTGGTGCAAAAACCTGGACTACGCCCGGCGCCAGCCCAAGCAATCGCTCGAAAGTTTCCGGCGAATGCGTGCGGAAAATTACGAACTGCTGAAAAGCCTCGCGGAAAACGTATTCGAGCGGACTGGCCTCCATTCGGAGCGCGGCGCCGTTACGTTGCGGCAATTGCTTGAGACGTATGCGGACCACGCGGAAAGCCACGCGCGCCAGATGCAGGCGATTCGCGAGGAATACAAGAGAATCAAAGGAAAGAAATGAGAATGAAACTGCGCGCGGCGATCGCGGTTTTGTTTGCGCTCGCGCTGCTCGCGGCCGATCCCGGTGCCGACGGAAAACGCTGGTGGTCGCATGTTGTCTATTTGGCGGACGACAGGCTCGAGGGCCGCAACACCGGCAGCGAGGGATATCACAAGGCCGCGGTCTATGTTGCCGGCGAGTTCGAGCGCGCAGGCCTGAAGCCGGCAGGCGTTTCGGGATACTTCCAGCCGGTGAAATTCCGGTCGCGCGAGATTGTCGAGGATGGGTCTAGCCTGGCATTGTCTCGCGGCGACGCAAGGGTCCCGCTGAAACTTGGGGAAGATGCCACGATCAGCATGCGCGTGGATCCCGCGAAGTCGGTCGATGCGCCGCTGGTGTTTGCCGGTTACGGGCTGACGGTTCCGGAATTGAAGTATGACGATCTGGCGGGACTCGACCTGCGCGGGAAAATCATGGTTTACGTCAGCGGCGGACCGGCTTCCATCCCGGGACCGCTCAGCTCGCATTACCAGGCGAGCGACGAGCGCGGAAAATTCCTGGAAAGCGCCGGAGTGATCGGCACCTGCACGATCATGAACCCTAACGCCATGGACGTGCCCTGGCCGCGCATGGCGCTGGCGCGTTTTCAACCGGCGATGTCGCTCGATTACCCGGATTTGAGTCCGAGCTTCGGGCAGAAAATCTCGGTGATCATCAATCCTGAGCAGGCTGGGAAGTGGCTGGCGAGCTCGGGTCATTCGGCGGACGAAATACTGGCGCTGGCAAAAGAACGCAAACCGCTGCCGAAATTCGATCTGAAAACGAAACTGACGGCCAGGGTTGAAGTGCGGCGCTCCGAAGTGGAGTCGCCGAACGTGGTGGCGACATTGCAAGGTTCGGACCCCAAGCTCAGAGGCGAATATGTGGTCCTGTCCGCGCATCTGGATCACGTCGGCGTGGGCCGGCCGATCAACGGCGACAGCATTTACAACGGCGCTATGGATGATGCTTCCGGCGTGGCGACGCTGTTGGATATTGCCGAGCGGCTGCACCAGTCTCGTGCAAGATTGCGGCGATCCATGCTTTTCGTGATCGTGACCGGCGAGGAGAAAGGACTGCTGGGCTCAAAATATTTCGCGGCACACCCCACGGTCAAGCCGGAGAGCATCGTGGCGGACTTGAACGTCGACATGTTTTTGCCGCTGTTTCCGCTGCGGATTTTGACGGTGTATGGCCTCGATGAGTCGGACCTCGGCCGCGATGTGCGTGAAGTTGCCGAGCCGATGGGCATTCAGGTCCAACGCGACCAGGAGCCCCAGCGGAATATCTTCATTCGCAGCGATCAATACAACTTCATTCGCCACGGCGTGCCGGCGCTGGCGTTCAAAGTCGGATATGAGAAAGGTTCACCCGAAGAAAAGATTGCCAAGGCCTGGCTGACTCAGCGGTACCACGCGCCTTCCGACGACGTGCACCAGCCCGTGGACCTGAAAGCCGCCGCCGATTTCGATCGGGTGATTCTCTCGGTGGCGGAAGCTGTGGCGAATCAGACGGATCGTCCTAAGTGGAATTCCGATAGCTTTTTCCGGCGCTTTGCGCGCACAGATTAATATGCAACCTCTAAATCCTCCCAAACGTTTGTTGCTCGGACCGGGGCCGAGCATGGTTGCCCCGCGTGTTTATCAGGCGATGTCCAAACCGGTCGTCGGGTACATGGACCCGTACTGTTTCCAGGTGATTGAAGAGATTCAAGCGGGGCTGCGCGGCGTCTTCGGGACCAGGAACGAATTCACGATTCCGATTTCCGGCACAGGCAGCGCGGGGATGGAAGCCGCGGTAGCGAATTTTGCCGAGGCAAGCGAGCCGTTCGCCGTATTCGTCAACGGGTTTTTCTCGGAACGCATCTGCGAGATGGCGCGGCGGCAGGGAGCGCGCGTGGTGCGGCTGGAAAAGCCGTGGGGTGAAATTTTCGCAGATGACGAAGCGCGCGCGTTCATCCGCCGCGAAAAGCCGCGGGTAGTCGCTTACGTCCAGGCCGAGACCTCGACCGGCGCCTTTCAAACCGGAAAAGCCATCTGCGATTCCGCGCATGAAACCGGCGCCCTAGTGATCGCGGATTGCGTCACGTCGCTTGGCGGCATGCCGGTCGAAGTGGATAAGACGGGAATCGATATCGCTTATAGCTGCTCGCAAAAAGGTTTGAGCTGCCCGCCGGGGATTTCGCCGTTTACCGTCTCCCCGCGCGCCTGGGAGCGGCTGGAGAAGCGGGCGGCTCCGGTTCAATCCTGGTATCTCGATCTGAAGCTGCTCGATGGCTACTACAAAGGCCACAAGTACCACCACACGGTTCCGATCTCGATGCTCTATGCGTTGCACGAAGGGCTGGCGCTGGTCGAAGAAGAGGGACTGGAAAATCGGTGGGAACGCCACCGGCGGAATCATCTGGCGCTGGTGTCGGCGCTGGAAAAGATGGGCCTCACGATGCATGTTCCCGACAGCCGCAACCGCCTCTGGACGCTCAACACCCCGCGGGTGCCTGCGGGAGTGGACGATGTGAAGGTCCGGAAACATCTGCTGGATGATTACGGCATCGAAGTGCTGAGCGGCTTTGGCCCGCTGGCCGGGAAGGTTTTCCGGATCGGGCTGATGGGCTCGTCTTCGAGCGAAGAAAATGTCGCCCTGCTTGCGAAAGCGCTCGAGAAAGCGCTCAGCGCAGAACATGCTGCGGCGCGCTAGGGCAACTCCTGTTTCACGATCCGCTCAGCGCCCAGATAGGGCCGCAGTGCCTCCGGAACAATCACGCTGCCGTCGCGCTGCTGGAAATTCTCCACGATCGCGACCCAAGTGCGGCCCACAGCCAGGCCGCTGCCGTTCAGCGTGTGAACGAATTCGGATTTCCCCTTTGCGCCCTTAAAGCGGATGCTCGCGCGGCGCGCCTGAAACGCCTCGAAATTCGAGCAGGACGAAATCTCTTTGTAACCGTTCTGCCCCGGCAGCCAGACTTCGATGTCGTAAGTCTTGGCGGACGAAAAGCCCATGTCGCCGGTAGAAAGCACGACCGTGCGGAAGGGCAGACCGAGCCGGCGCAAAATGTCCTCTGCATCGGCAGTCAGCTTTTCGAGCTGCTCGTAGCTTTGCTCAGGGCGCGTGAATTTCACCAGCTCCACCTTCTGAAACTGGTGCTGCCGGATAATGCCGCGCACATCACGGCCGTAAGAGCCGGCCTCGCTGCGGAAGCATGGCGTGTAGGCGCAGAGGCTGATAGGCAGGCGGTCGGCAACGAGAGTTTCATCACGAAACAGGTTCGTAACCGGCACCTCGGCGGTGGGCGCCAACCAGAAGTCGTGGTTTTCGCACTTGAAAAGATCCTCTGCAAACTTCGGCAAATTGCCGGTGCCGAACAGGCTGGCGGAGTTGATGAGGAACGGAGGCAGGACCTCGGTATAGCCATGCTCGCGCGTGTGGACTTCGAGCATGAAGTTGATCAGCGCGCGTTCGAGTTTCGCTCCCGGTCCCCAATAAACGGCGAAACGCGCGCCGGTAATCTTGGCGGCGCGTTCCAGATCGAGAATGCCCAGCTCCGGGCCGAGGTCCCAATGTGCTTTGGGCTCGAAATCGAACTGGCGCGGCTCGCCGCAGCGCCGGATTTCGACGTTCTGTTCGGCCCCCGCTCCCACCGGCACCGATTCATCCGGAACGTTGGGGATTCCGGCCAGCAGCTCGCGGAACTGTTCGTCCAGCGTTTTGATCTGCTCGTCCAACGTGCCAATACGGTTGCCGATTTCGCGCACCTGCTGCTGGCGCTCGGCGGTATCCGAACCAGCTTTGCGCAGCTTGGCGATCTCCGCGCTTTCCGAATTGCGGCGGGCTTTCAGCTCTTCGGATTCGGTAATCGCAGAGCGGCGGCGCTGGTCGAGATCGCGAAACTCATCGAGTCCGGTGACGTTGCCGCGCGTCGCGAGCCTATGCGAAATCTGTTCGAAGTTCGCGCGAAAGTAGCCCAGGTCGTGCATGCATTCCATGCTAACGCAGAGACACACCTGGCGACCGGTACCTCACACCGCGGGAGCGGGCGAGATCGGTTATTCTTCTTCTTCGTCTTTGACGGTGACAGGCTCGAGATCTTCGGCTTCGAAGATTTGACGGCAATCGAGGCATTCGACATAATCCACGCCGTCGCGTCTCGCGATGATCACGGTGCGATTGTGCTCACAAGCGGGCTGCATAAGAGACCAATATGGTGTTTATTCTAATGATGGCGATGCCCTTGTCAAGGGGGTTCCGCCGGTTCCCCACCCGGTTTTTTACTGGCACCTGCCTTCGGTAACGTTCCCGATTGGCTATTCCCTCAGGGTAAAATCCTAGTCATGCCCTTCCCCACCCACCGGATGCGCCGGCTGCGCTCGACTGATGCCATGCGCCGCCTGGTGCGCGAAACCCGACTAGATCCGGCTCAGTTCGTCCTGCCGCTGTTCGTCTGTCCGGGCGAGCGGGTCCGCCGCGAAATCGGCGCCATGCCGGGCCAATACCAGATGTCGATCGATGAGGTGGTGAAGGAAGCCTCCGAAGTGACAGGTTTAGGCATCGGAGGCGTCATCCTGTTCGGGCTGCCCGAGACCAAGGACGAGAAGGCTTCCGGCGCCTACGCCGATAACGGGATCGTGCAGCGCACCCTGCGTGCCATCAAAAGCGAAGTTCCGGAACTTCTGGTCATGACGGACGTTTGCAATTGCGAGTACACCAGTCACGGCCACTGCGGCAAAGTCGTCGACGGCGATGTGGATAATGACGCCACGCTCGAGTGGCTGTCGGCAACTGCGGTTTCGCATGCGCGCGCCGGGGCCGACATCGTAGCGCCATCGGACATGATGGATGGCCGCGTGGCTGCGATTCGAAAGGCCTTGGATGCCAATGGATTTTCTAACATACCCATCCTGGCGTATGCGGCCAAGTTCGCGTCCGTCTTTTACGGGCCGTTTCGAGAGGCAGCCGAATCGGCGCCGCAGTTTGGCGACCGCCGCAGCTACCAGATGGATCCGCCGAACGGCCGCGAGGCCATGCGAGAAATTGAGCTGGATCTCGAAGAAGGCGCGGACATGATCATGGTGAAGCCGGCCATGCTGTATCTCGATCTGGTCTGGCAGGCGCGGCAGCGGTTCAAGGTGCCGGTTGCGGCATATCAGGTCAGCGGCGAATATTCGATGATTCTCGCTGCAGGGCGCAACGGGTGGATTGATTGCGAGCGCGCCATGATGGAAAGCCTTGTTTCGATCCGCCGGGCCGGCGCGGATTTCGTGCTGACGTACTTCGCTAAGCCGGCCGCTCGTTTACTGAATTGATTGACAACTCCGGTTCAAGCAGGTATGGCAGCCGGGACAGGCGTCCGCCGCACGGCATCCAGAAGTAACTCGGCCAGCATGGGTTTATTCACCGTTATGGAGTTCGCACCTGATCCTGGACCCTCCACCGTGTTGTCGATAGAGACTACATCAATACGCGGCCAAAGCAGACGAAAAGCCTCCGTAAGCTCGTCTTCAGTAACCCGCGGCAGGTTGCGAGACAGCAATAAAATGTCGATGGCGCCATTACGTTCGGCAGTCGCCAATAACGCATCCATGGCGTTATCCGCCTCGAACACCGTGTATCCGGCGGATGCAAGGATATCAGAACACACCTTACGTAATTGGGCTCCCCCGTCCACCAGGAGAATTACCTTGGACTCAATGACCACTCCAGACCTCCGAAATAAGACTTCATAAGTACCGCGGCGCGAAAACAAAAAGGAGGTCGTCAAAGCTGGTCGAGCCTGAAAGCTCTGAAGCAATCAACTTATGACGATTGCCAAGAGTATCTGTCGAAACCTCACGTATGTCAAGGCCCGGTATGGGTGAAAGAATACGGCGGCACTTAATGCACTTTAATTAAGTCGCTCGTCAGTCTCCGGCGGTTGGACCGAACAGAAACGGCTGCCCGTGAATTAGGCTCACAAAATGGCAACTAGGGCCTCGCCGCTCTGTACAATATCCGGCATGGGCCTCATGTCGGAAATCCGCGCCTTTCGGGTTCCAGCTAAATCCATAGCGCTGTGGTGGCTGGGCCAGACAGGCTATATTTTCAAGACGCCGGAAGGCACGCTCGTCAGTACGGACATGTATCTGACCAATAGCTGCGCCGAGGTCTACGGCAATCTGGGCGTGGATTTGAACCGGCGCGTTCCCGTCCTGATCCCGCCGGATGAGCTGGACGTCGACCTTTACACCTGCACCCACAATCACCAGGACCACACGGACCCCGATACCATTCGCGCGCTACGCCACAAGGACGCCACGCACTTTATCGGTCCACACCCGAGCTGTGAGGTTTATCGCACGCAAGGCGTGGAGAGCGGCCGCATTGTGCCGGCCTGGCCGGCGTGCGAAATCGAAATTCGGGATGTTCGCATTCGGGGCGCGTTCGCGCTGCCCACCGATGACACGGACCTCAACCACATGGGCTACATTTTCCAGTTCGGTAACGGCCCGGTGGTTTACGTGACCGGCGACACCGACTTCAGCGAGCTGCTCTTCTCGGCTGCGAAGTACTCGCCGGACCTGATGATCACCTGCATTAATGGCGGATTCAATAATCTTTCGCATTTCGAAGCGGCTCAAGTGGCGGGAAAAATCAAGCCAAAGGTCGCTATCCCCTGTCATTACGATATGTTCCCCGATAATGCCGTCGATCCCGGCCAGTTCCGCGCTTCGCTCAAGATTCAGGCGCCGGACGTCCGGTATCAGCAGCTGGAGCACGGCAAACCACTCGTGTTTTCAGCGTGACGGCAGAGGTTGCGGGCGCGAGGCGAGCCTGGTTCGTCGCAGTGCTGGCGGTGGCGCTGTCGTTAGGGTGGCAGGCTCTCGCGGTCCATTACAATTACGGGGGTAACTGGACCAGCCTGTTTTGCACAGGGGCCAGTCTGATCCAGCCGCCGGGCCTCGCAGGCGAAAATCTCTATCGGTTCCCCAATTTCGGATACGACGGCCAGTATTACCACTACGTGGCGCACGATCCGCTCTTCCGCCACGGCCTGGCACGCTACATCGACGCTCCACGGTTGCGTTATCGGCGCATTCTTCTACCGGGACTGGCGTATCTGGCTGCCGGAGGCCAACCGGCAGGCATCGATATCTCGTTCATTGCCGTCAATCTGCTGTTCCTGTTGGCGGGAGTCTACTGGTTAAGCCGGTATGTTGCCCGCCACGGGTATTCGGTGCTGTGGGGGCTGCTCTACCTGGCTGTACCCGCCGTAGTGGTTTCCCTTGATCGGCTCACGGTCGACATGGCCTTAACGGCGCTATGCATGGGTTTCGCTCTCTACGTGGAGGAGGACCGACCGGGCAAACTCTACGCCGTGCTGATGCTCGCGCCCTTAGCGCGGGAGACGGGAATGTTTCTAACGGCCGCCTGCACCATCAGCCGGTTTGTCGAACATCGCGTTCGAGACGGGCTCATCTTTGCAACGAGTGCTTTAGCAGCTCTTGCCTGGTACAGTTTCGTGCAGATCCAAACCGGTCCGTACGACACCGGCTCCTGGTTTACGCGCATTCCCCTCGCCGGGCTTATCGACAGAATGGTGCACCCGCCGGTGTACCATTTCGCTCCGATCGTCGCCTGGACGGCCACGGCGCTTGATGAACTCGCGCTCGCCGGAGTGCTGGTTGGCTTCCTGCTTGCGCTTTGGCTTCTGCGCGTACGGTGGATCCGGCCGATGCAAATCGCGGTTGCCCTCATTGCGATCAGTGGATTGAATCTGGGAAAACCGTTCTGGGAGGAAGCCTACGCTTTCGCACGCGTGTTTTCTCCTATGATCGTGCTCATCGCGCTGTACGGCTGCACGCACCGCTCCTGGGCTGCTCTGCTTCCGCTGGCAATGACCTTTCCGCGTGTCGGAATGCAGGTCGGCGGCCAGGTCATCCGCGTGGTGCACGGCATCTTCAGGTGACCGCAGGCGCCCGAATCCCGTAACATAGTAAATTGCTCCGTGCTCCTGAGCCCGCTTCGCCGCCGGGCTTTCATTGGTCTCTGGTTTATATCTGCGTGGCCCTGACGACTATGGCCACGTTGCTGCTCGAACTCTCGCTTACCCGGATCTTTTCGGTCGTCTTCTACTATCACTTCGCGTTCCTGGCTATTTCGATTGCATTGTTCGGGCTGGGCGCAGGCGGCGTATTTTCCTACGCGGTCGCCGGCTGGCGCGGGAACTGGTTGGCGAAGGTAGGACGCCTGAGCGCCGTAAACAGCATCCTGGTCATCGTGGCCGTACTGATCGTTCTGGCCCAAGGAGTAAATCCGGCGTCCAGCTATCTGGCTCTAATTTACTTCACGTCGTCCCTTCCCTTTTTCTTTTCGGGAGCGATCGTTTCGCTGGCCGTCTCGGAAACGATCAGCCGCGTCAACCGCATTTATTTTTATGATCTGGCGGGCGCTGCGACGGCCTGCCTGCTGCTGGTCCCCCTGTTGAATGCTTTCGGCGGCCCAAACACCACAATTGTGGCAGCCGTATTGTTCGCGGCGGCTGCCGCAATCTGGCACGGGATGGGCGGCTCGGCGCGCGGGCGCGCTACAAATGTCGCCCTGGCGCTTGGGCTGTTCGGTCTGCTGCTCTTCAATGGGCGTTATGGGCTTATCGGCGTTGAATACGCCAAGGGGCAAAAGCTGGAGCGCGAAAGTTTCGTCAAGTGGAACAGTTTCTCGCGAATAGCCATTGCGCCGGACCGGAGTTCGGGCGCGCCGACCATTTTCATCGATGCCGACGCCTCAACCGGCATCGCCAACCTGGATTTCGACCGCCTTTCGGATCGCGACCGCCATGACTTGCTTTACAAGGGCCCCGGTCTACCCTATGCACTGCGCCCCGCCGCCAAGACCTTGATCATCGGCCCCGGCGGCGGATGGGATGTGGCGCGGGCGCTCGCGTCCGGCAGTCATGACATCACGGGAGTGGAAATTAACCCGATCATCGCCACCACAATCATGCGCGAGAAATTCCCGGAACTGAGCCATGGCCTCTATCTCCGGCCCGACGTGCACATTGTGGTGGAAGACGGCCGCGCCTTCGTCCGCCGCAGTCATGAAAAATACGATGTCCTGCAAGCAACTCTGGTCGATACGTGGGCCTCAACGGCCGCTGGAGCGTTTGCGCTTTCAGAAAACAATCTCTATACCACCGATGCCTTTCGCGATTACCTGACGCATTTGACCGATCGCGGCATCCTGGCGTTCACGCGCTGGGGATTCGATCCGCCGCGAGAATCCCTGCGGCTGGTTTCGCTCGCGATCGAGGCTCTTAAAGGCCTGGGCGAAACGTCGCCGAAGGCTCACATCATCGTGGGCCGCGAAGGAACGCGCGCCGACCTGGCCGCGTGGGGCGCCACCGACACCGTGCTGATCGCGCGCCGGCCCTTCAGCCGCGAGGATCTTGACCGGGCCCGCGCGGCAATGGCGGAAGCCCATATGCAGGCCGTTTATCTGCCGGATGAGCAAATCGGCAACCAGTTCACTGCGCTGCTGGACAGTCCGGATCCGGCGGCCTACGAGCGCGCCTACCCGTTCGACATCACGCCGGTTACCGATAATCGCCCGTTCTTTTTTTACACCGTGCAGCCGAGCGATATTTGGGACTTTCTGACCCGCGCATCGACGCGCAGCGCCGATTATAAAATCAACCGTGCCGTGCCTCTGCTTTTTGAACTGCTCGCGATCAGCATATTCGCCACACTCATCATTCTGGCCCTGCCCCGCATGGTGCTGCGCACCCGCATTCCGCGCACTAAGGGACTGCTGGCTTTCCTCACGTACTTTCTCGTAATCGGCGGCGGCTACATTCTGATCGAGGTAGCACTGATCCAGAAGCTGGTGCTGTTTCTAGGACATCCGACGTACGCGCTCACGGTAGTGATCTTTTCGCTCCTGGTATCGAGCAGCTTTGGAAGCTATGCGAGCAAGCGGCTGATCGGATCGTCGACGGCTAAGTGGAACGTAGCGCTTGCAGGAGTTGCAGTTCTGGTAGCGCTAATGGTTTTGGAAGTGTCCTGGCTGTTAAACAAGGCCATCGTACTGCCATTGGCATTGAAAATCGCGATAACGATCGTCCTGATCTTCCCCGCAGGATTTCTCATGGGCATGCCGTTCCCCACCGGCCTCGCGCGCCTGGAGGAGTGGCACAGTCCCTCAGTCCGGTGGGCGTGGTCGCTCAATGCCGCGGCAAGTGTTTTGGGTTCAGTGGCTGCGCTGGTACTCGCGATCTACTGGGGGCTGGTGGAAACGCTGCTCGTTGGGGCCGCGCTATACCTCGGGGCACTCGTTATTGTGGTTTTTGGCCCCGGACGTGCAGGCAAAGTACACTTGGGTTAGGAGGCCCCATGGCGACCACACCGGCCAGCACGGAGCGCCCGGGAACCACTCAGTTCGAGGGACTGGAACACGAGACATTGATCCGCGCCTTCCGGATCATGCATACCGCTCGCCGTCTGGACGACCGGGAAATCACTCTAAAACGGCAGAACCGGATTTTTTTTCAAATCAGCGGCGCTGGTCACGAGGCCGTGAACGTCGCCGCGGGCCTGGTGCTGCGCCGGGGCCAGGACTGGATCTACCCTTACTACCGCGATCGCGCGCTTTGCCTGACACTCGGCGTCACGCCTTACGAAATGCTCCTCGCCGCAGTCGGCGCCGCCGATGATCCGGCTTCGGGAGGCCGGCAGATGCCCTCTCACTGGGGATCGGCGCGGTTGAACCTAGTGACTTCATCCTCACCTACGGGAACGCAATTTGTTCAGGCCGTTGGCTGCGCGGAAGCGGGCCGGTTTCGCAATCCGAAATCCGACGATCTTACGCTGGTATCGGGCGGAGACGGCTCAACCAGCGAAGGCGAATTCTGGGAAGCCATGAACGTCGCCTGCCTCCAGCGGCTGCCGGTTTTATTCCTGATCGAAGATAACGGCTACGCGATTTCAGTACCGATCGAATGCCAGACCGCGGGCGGAAATATCGCGCAACTGCTGGCCGGCTTTCCCGGCCTGTTTCGCCAGGAAGTGGACGGCACCGATTTTCTCGCGTCTTATCGAGCGATGCGCGAAGCCGCGGCGTATTGCCGGGCGGGTCACGGTCCGGCCTTGGTCCACGCGCACGTGGTGCGGCTTTATTCGCATTCGCTGTCGGACGACGAGCGCATGTATAAAACCGCCGCCGAGCGAAAGGCCGAGTCCGATCGCGATCCGGTTCTGCTTTTCCCGAAGTTTCTGGTAGATGAAGGAGTCCTCGACCGCCAGGCATTGCAGCGCATCGTGCACGAAATTGACGAAGAGATCCACGAAGCTACGCAGCGGGCCCTGCGCGATCCTGCTCCGTCCCGCGATTCGGCTCTCACGCATCTGTATTCCGAGCGTGTCGACCCCACATCAAAGGAATTCGACGTTCCACCGCATTTCACCGGCGAATCGAAAACCATGGTGGACCTGCTCAACGCAACGCTCCATGAAGAAATGCGCCGGAACCCGGAAATTGTAGTTTTCGGCGAGGATGTGGCGGATTGCTCGCGCGAGGCCAGCCTGTCGGAAGTGAAAGGCAAGGGCGGCGTTTTCAAGGTGACTGCGGGATTACAGATCGAGTTCGGCAGTGCGCGCTCATTTAACACGCCGCTCGCCGAAGCTTCCATCGTGGGCCGAGCTATCGGCATGGCCACGCGCGGCATGAAACCGATCCCTGAAGTGCAGTTCTTCGATTACCTCTGGCCGGCGATGATGCAGATCCGAGACGAACTGGCCACCATCCGCTGGCGCTCGAACGGCAATTTTGCCTGTCCGCTGGTTCTGCGCGTGCCGATCGGCGGGTATTTGAACGGCGGCGCAATCTATCACAGCCAGTCCGGCGAGGTCGAGTTCACGCACATCCCCGGGCTGCGCGTGGTGATGCCTTCGAATGCCCTGGACGCCTGCGGCCTTTTGCGCACGGCAATCCGGTGCGATGACCCGGTCTTATTTCTCGAGCACAAACGGCTTTATCGCGAGCCGTATAACCGCTCGCCGCATCCCGGTCCGGATTTCACCATCCCGTTCGGGCGCGCGAAAGTGGTTAAGACCGGCCGCAATCTCACGATCATCACCTTTGGGGCCGTCGTTCAAAAAGCGCTGCAAGCGGCCATGCAAGTAGAACGCAAGAACCAGCAGGCCAGCATCGAGGTAATCGATCTTCGCAGCCTGGCCCCGTACGACTGGGAAGCGATCCGCACCTCCGTCGAGAAAACCAGCCGCGTTCTCGTGGCGCATGAAGATTGCATCTCATGGGGCTATGGCGCCGAGATCGCTGCGCGTATAGCAGATGAACTATTCGATCGTCTGGACGCCCCAGTGCGCCGCGTTGGTGCGCTCGATACCTGGGTGGGTTATCATCCGCAATTGGAGAGCGCCATCCTGCCGCAGGTCGAAGATCTCGCACGCGAAGCTGAGCGGCTGCTGGCCTTCTGAAAAATTCATGAATCGCAGAACTTTTTTGGGCGCCGGTGCCCTCGCGGGTGGGGCTATGGCTGCCGCGGCCTACGGCGGCCAATCGTCGCCGGAGCAGGTAAAGTCATTTGAGCTCGAAGAAGCGACGGTCGCCGAGCTTCAGGCGGGAATGAAATCCGGCAAATACACGGCCCGCTCCATTGCCGAAAAATACCTCGCACGTATTGAGGAAATCGACAAGCACGGCCCTTCGATCAACTCCATCATCGAGATCAATCCCGAAGCGCTGGCAATTGCCGGCGCGCTCGACAA
Organism: Bryobacteraceae bacterium; assembly: GCA_035280425.1. Classification (GTDB taxonomy): domain Bacteria; phylum Acidobacteriota; class Terriglobia; order Bryobacterales; family Bryobacteraceae; genus QHXW01. The sequence goes on from DATEFW010000006.1 coordinate 91,517, forward strand.
AGAACGCCAGCAGAAGGGCGCTCGCGGCCCTCTGCACGGCATCCCCGTTCTGATCAAAGACAACATCGACACCGGCGACCGCATGATGACCACCGCCGGTTCGCTCGCGCTCGCGGGTCCGAGCGCGCCGCACGACGCGTTCCTGGTCGAGCGGCTGCGCCAGGCCGGGGCGGTGATTCTCGGCAAAACCAATCTCAGCGAGTGGGCCAATTTCCGGTCGAGCCATTCAATCAGCGGCTGGAGCGGCCGCGGCGGGCTCACGCGCAACCCCTATGCCCTCGATCGCAATCCCTGCGGCTCAAGCTCCGGTTCGGGCGCTGCGGCCTCGGCCAACCTCTGCGCGCTAGCGATCGGAACCGAGACCGATGGCTCCGTAACCTGCCCCTCCTCGGTCAACGGCCTTGTTGGAATCAAACCGACGCTTGGCCTGGTCAGCCGGTCCGGCATCGTTCCCATCGCCCACAGCCAGGACACGGCCGGCCCGATGGCGCGTACCGTCACCGATGCCGCGATCCTTCTCGGCTTTATGGCCGGCATTGACCCGGCCGATCCTGCAACCGCCGAAAGCCGGGGAAATGCGCCGCCCGATTACACGAAATTCCTTGATCCCAACGGTCTTCGCGGCGCCCGCATCGGCGTGGCGCGAAAATTTTTTGGCTTTAACGAGAAGGTCGACCAACTGATCGAGGCTGCGCTCGATACGATCAAACGCCTGGGCGCAGAGGTGATCGATCCGGCGGACATTCCGACAACCGGCAAATTCGGCGATTCGGAAACGGAAGTATTGCTCTACGAATTCAAAGCCGATCTCAACAAATATCTGGAAAGCCGCGGCCCTAGCGCGCCCGTGCACTCCATGAAAGATGTGATCGACTTCAACGAGAAGAATGCAACGAAGGAGATGCCCTATTTCGGCCAGGACCTCATGATCAAGGCCGAGGCCAAAGGCCCTTTGACCAGCGCCGAATATTTGAAAGCCCTGAAGCGGGATCACGAACTCGCGCGCAAGAAGGGCATCGATGCCGTAATGGCGCAGCATAAGCTGGATGCGCTGGTCGCGCCGACATCCGGCCCGGCATGGTTGACCGATCTTGTCGCGGGCGATCATGCCTCGGGCGATTTCACCACACCCGCCGCCGTGGCCGGCTATCCGCACATTACCGTTCCGGCCGGGTACGTGTTCGGCCTGCCGGTGGGAATTTCATTTGTCGGAAAAGCGTACGGCGAGCCCGTGCTGATCCGCCTGGCCTATGCTTTCGAGCAGGCGACGAAGTTTCGCAAACCGCCGCGATTTCTGGCGACGGCGAATTTGACGCTCTAATCCGCCACCCTCGCTCCCGTTGTATTACTCTGAATACCGGTGCCGAAACACCTCTATGATGTCGTGATCGTCGGCTCGGGTGCAGCCGGCGGAACACTCGCCGGACACCTGGCGCGGCGCGGCGTGGATGTCGCAGTGGTGGAAGGCGGGCCCAAAATCGATACCCATACTGCCTTCAACACCCACGCCATGCCCTTCGAGTTTCCCGACCGCCATATTCCCACGATGCGCCCGGGCGTTGCCGGCTTTGAATCCGAGCGCAGCCGCGGCCTGGGCGGCAAGAGCATGACCTGGAACGCCGTGGCCTGGCGATTGAGCCACCGCGATTTCAAAGGGCGCTCGATCGATGGCGCCGGCGAAGACTGGCCCATCGACTATCCCGACCTCGCGCCTTATTACGACAAGATCGAGCGTGAAGTCGGTGTCTGCGGCAACCTCGATCATCTGGAAGACTTGCCCGACGGCATTTTTCTTCCGCCGGTCCCGATGAAATGCAGCGACATGATCGTGCGCCGCGGCGCGCGTAAGCTCGGCGTGAAAGTCATTCACGTTCGCAAAGCCACGCGCAGCATCCCGTCGCCCGCGCGGCCAGCCTGCCATTTCTGCGGGAATTGTATGGCCGGATGCGATGTGGTCGCCAAATACAATTCCTACGACGTCCACATGGCGCCCGCCCTCAAAACCGGCCATCTCGCGCTTTATCCGAATTCCGTTGTGCGCGAAGTGATGTTGTCGGCCGAGAACCGCGTCACAGGTGTGCGTTTCCTCGATCGCGAAACCAGCGCAGAAGGCGAGGTACAGGGCCGCTCAGTGGTCGTTTCTTGCGCGTGTGTGCAAAGCATCGCGCTGCTGCTGATGTCAAAATCGCGGTTTTACCCGAATGGGCTCGCCAATTCGTCGGGCGAACTCGGGCGCAACTTCATCCCACATTTCACTGGCGGCGTCGAAGTTTTTCTGAAGGACCTGATCGGCCAGCCCACGACCGATGACGAAGGTTTTCTCGACCACGCGTACGTACCTTCGTTCATGCACACGCGCAAACGCGATTTTGCCCGCAGCTTCGGCATGCAGTTCGGGTATCAAAATCGCCGGTCGGTAGGCTGGGCGCGCGATCTCGCGGGCTTCGGCAAGAGCTACAAGCAGTCGGTAAAGAAGCGCTATCCGTCATTTTTGGAATTTTCGCCGTATGGGGAAATGCTGCCGAACAAAAACAGCTTTATCGACCTCGATTACGAAAAACCGGATCAATACGGTCTGCCCCGAGCCCGCCGCCACGTTGCCTGGGGCGAAAACGATCGCAAGATTTTTGTCGAAATGCAACGCTGGTCGCGGGAGATTCTGGAAGCCGCAGGCGCCGAGTTCCTGTCGGAATCGAAACAGCCCGAGACCAACCATGAGCTGGGCGGTTGCCGCATGGGGGCCGACCCGCGCACATCGGTGGTCAATGCCGACTGCCGCACCCATGACGTGCCGAATCTCTACATTGTCGACGGCAGCGTCTTTCCGTCGGCATCGGAAAAGAACCCGACCCATACCATCATGGCGCTGGCGGCGCGCCTGGCGGATCATCTCGCAGACGGTCTGCGCAAAGGAGAAGTCTAAATGGAAACTCGCAGAGAAACCCTCAGGATCATCGGCGCTATCGGCTCGACGTGCGCGTTCCCGTTCGGCGCGAACAACCTCTACGGGCAGCATCAGCACGCGCATGGCTCCGCAACGCAGGAACCGCAGGCGCCTTATCAGCCGAAATTTTTTACCCCTAGCGAATACCAGACGCTCGCGCGCCTGACTGACGTAATCATTCCCCCGACCGATACCCCCGGCGCATCAGCCGCGGGAGTCCCTGCGTATATCGATTATGTCGTGGTTCACAATTCCGAGCACCAAAAGCCGATGCGCGAGGGCCTGGCATGGCTTGACCGGCAGTCCGGTGGAAAACAGTTCATCGAGCTGAGTGAACAACAGCAGATCGCGATTCTTCAGCCGCTGAGCGAGGCGATCGACCGCGGCCCGGCCAAAACCGCCGCCGAGCGGTTTTTCCGCATGATCAAGAGCATGACCGCCGACGGCTATTACACCTCGCAGATCGGCCTGGTCGAAGAACTTGGCTATAAGGGCAACACGGCGCTCCCGTCATTCCCCGGCTGCCAGCACCCCGAGCACGCCTGAGACTTCTATAATCACAACATGTCAATTGAAATCGGCCGCAGAGATCTTCTGCGCGGCGCAGGCGCCGTCACCGCGCTTTCTTATTCGAGAATTTTGGGCGCCAATGACAAGATCCAGCTCGGCGTGATCGGCGTGGGCGAGCGCGGCCGCCACGACATGTCGCAGTTTCAGATGAACACGTCGGTGGACGTCACCGCCGTCTGCGATATTTACGGCGTGCAGATCGACAAGGCGAAGCAAAAAGCTCCCGACGCCAAAAGCTTCACCGATCATCGCAAGCTGCTCGACATGAAAGAAGTCGACGTCGTGCTCATCGCGACGCCTGACCACTGGCACGCCGCCATCGCCGTTGACGCCCTGAACTCCGGCCGCGACGTCTACGTCGAGAAGCCGCTCACCCGCACTATCGAAGAAGGCCCGCCCATCGTGAAGGCCGCGCGTGTGAATGAGCGCATCTGCCAGGTCGGCATGCAGCAGCGTTCCGGAATTCATTATCTGCGCGCCAAGCGCGAATATTTCGATACCGGCCGCCTCGGCAAAATCACTCTCGCGCGCACCTGGTGGCACGGCAACAGCTATCACCTGCGAAAGGCGCCCGAATCGCTGCGCGAAAAACCATCGAACCTCGACTGGGCGCGCTATCTCGGCCCGGTCAAATGGCGCGATTACGATCCGCAGCAGTACTGGAACTTCCGCGCGTATCTCGATTTCGGTGGCGGCCAGGTGACCGATTTGTTCACTCACTGGATCGATGTGGTCCACATGTTCATGGGCCAGGAGATTCCCAAGTCAGCCGTCGCCGCGGGCGGCGTCTACAACTATAAAGACGGCCGAACGGCGCCCGACACCATCAACGTTCTGCTCGAGTATCCCGGCGAGTTCAATGCCACGTTCGAAGCCACGCTCGTTCCCGGCATTACCGGCGCGGCGATCGAAATGTGCGGCACCGAAGGCCGGCTGTGGATCGACCGCGGCCACTATGAGTTTCATCCGCTCGGTAGAAATGCCGAGCCGGTCATCGTCAAAGCCGAGCCGCACGATATGACTCTCGACCACGTCAACAATTTTCTCGATTGCGTCCGCTCGCGTAAGCTCCCCAACGGCGATGTGCTGATCGGACACCGCTCCGCGCAGGCCTCGCACCTCGGCAATATCGCCTATGTCGAGAAACGCCGCATCGATTTCGATCCGCTGCGTGAAGAAATTCTGCCCTTCTAGCGTGGTCAGAACTGAAAGTAGACAAACGGCAGGTGCTGCTCGGTGACGCCGAACAGCTCGATCGCCAGCAGCGCCAGCACCACGGTAGCGGTCCGCAGCCACGCCGGCGCCACTTGCAGCCGGGTCAAGACATTCCCGTATTCTTCCGCCAGCGCCACCGCGAGCGAAAAAGCCGCCATCCTCCAGTGCCACACGCTGAGCAGCGATTCGCCGCCGTGCCCCGCCGTCATCTGCCCCAGCACATAGATCGCAGACGGCAGAGTTCCGGCGCGGAAGAAAACCCAGCTGATCGATACCAGCAGAAATGTGAGCGCCACGAGCGGAATTCGAATCACGCCGCGTCGCTCGCTTTTGCCATAAATCGGACGCTCCACCGCCAGCAGCGCACCGTGATACCCGCCCCAGATCACGAAATTCCAGCTGGCGCCGTGCCACAGGCCGCCGAGCAGCATTGTCAGAAGCAGGTTGCGATAAGTATGCCACGCGCCGTGGCGGTTGCCGCCCAGCGGAATGTAAAGATAATCGCGCAGCCAGGAGGAAAGCGACATGTGCCAGCGCCGCCAGAATTCCGTGATGCTGGCCGAAAGATACGGCCTGCGGAAGTTTTCCGGAAAATGAAACCCGAACAGCAGCGCGGTGCCGATGGCAATATCGGTGTATCCCGAAAAATCAAAAAAGATCTGCAGCGCGAAAGCGAACGTGCCCGTCCAGGCCGGAAGAAAACCAGGAAACGCTTGCGGATTCTTGAAATAACTGTCCGCCACCAGCGCGAACTGGTCGGCAAAAACCAGCTTCTTGACCAGCCCCATGACGATCAGCAGCGTACCACGCTGCAGCTCGCGCGCAACCGGCGCGCGCCACGCCCATAGATCGGGAAAGAACTCCCGCGCGCGCACGATCGGTCCCGCCACGAGCTGCGGAAAAAATGCCACGTAAAGCGCGTAGTGGAAATAGTTCCGCACCGTGCGCTGCTTTCCGCGATAAACATCCACCACGTAAGAGATGCTCTGGAACGTGTGGAAACTGATGCCCAGCGGAAGAATGATATCCAGCACGCGCGGCTGCGCACCCGGATGCACCAGCCCGGTCCACGTGGCAATCAGGAAATTGGTGTACTTGAACCACCCAAGAAAACCGAGATTAGCCGAGAGGCTCAGCAGCAGCGCCAGCCGTCGCCGCCAGCCGGTGCAAGTATCGATCCACAATGCCGCTGAATAGTCGATGGTAATCAGCGCCAGAAGGAAAATGACGAAGCGCTGGTTCCACCACATGTAAAAGTACAGGCTGGCCGCCAGCAGAATGTACGGACGAACCCGCCGCGGGCTGGCGTAAAACAACGCCAAAACCACTACAACGAAGATCCAAAATGCCCAGATCGTAAAAAGCATGGTCTAATGCGCCGGTAAGAGTTCCTGCACCTTTTCCGCCAGCCGGGTGGTGAACTCCGTGCGCCCGATACGGTTCATGTGCATTCCGTCGAAAAACCGGTCCGTTGTTTCCAGGTCTCGAAAAGTCGTCTGGTCGATCACCGAAACGTTAGGCTGTGTTCGCGCCCAATCCAGAAATTTCGTGGGCGCCGCCCGTTCCGGCTGCGGCAGCGGGCCGCGCGGCATCTCGATAAAAATGATCCGCGTCGGAGAATTCCGGTAGAGCGCCACGATCCGGCCCAGCCATTCGAATCGATACCGCGTCATCTCCCCGCTTTGCGGTGGAAACGACGGCATGAGAGAAGCGTGGATACTGTCCTTCTCGGCCTGGCTGATGCCGGGTGGATAATGCAGGGTGCGCGCCTGCCAGTCCGCCGTCAACCCGCCGAGATCGCGCTGGAGTCCCGAATACCCAAGATAATAATCAAGACCGTGCTCCCGCCAGTCTTTGGATTTTTTAATTCGGCCGCGAATGTCTTCCAGGAACGCACGCGCGTCGTATTTCATCACGGTTCCCTTCAGAATCGCTCCCACCAGCGCCGCGCGCCGTTGCTCGGCCGTCTTCATCGATGAGGCAAAGCCCCACACATCCGCCAGCCGCAGCCGCGCAATCACAAAATTCAAATCGATCAGCCGCGCCGGCATGCTGTCGAACGTTTCTTCTTCGGCATAATGGTCCATCGCCAGCACGATCGCCTCAAACCTGCGCCGGCTGGGATCGGCATCGCGCAATACGTAATACCACACGCGCGGCGGCGCACCTGCGATCCCCATGTCCCAGAAGTAAAGATTTCGTTTTTGCGAAACCTCGGTCGCCCGTTTCGCCGAAAAGCCTTCCGCGATGCGCGAATCGCCCACCACCAGAACTTCGTGCCTCCCTTTCGGCTGGAATCGCCTGAGCGAGTAGAGGTGCAGTTCGACCCATCCCGCGGAGGAATCCGGCTCGAAATACTTGTAATACCAGCCCTCGCGAAAAAGGAATCCTTCGACGAGCAGGAATACTGCGGCAGTTGTCGCGACCCATACGATCCAGCCGGCAACCCCGGAAGACGGCGCAGGCCTCTTCTGCTCGGCCGATTCCTTGAACCGCGCTGCCGGTTGGCTCGCCATCAACCCTGAAGGTTATCAGATGCTATACTACGGGATTAGTCCTGCTCGACTAATCTCAACCAATTTGGAGTGCTGGTTTCATGATTGCCTCAACACAAATGCGCCCGGGAATGGTGATTAAGTTCAACAACGAGTTGTTTTCCATCTTTAGCGTCAATCACCGGACGCCCGGAAACTTGCGGGGCTTCGTGCAGGCCAAAATGCGCAATTTGCGCAGCGGCTCCATGATTGAGCACCGCTTTTCGTCGGAAGACCGCGTTGAGCGCGCCGTGCTCGACGAGCATCAGATGGAATACCTCTACGACGACGGCGAGTATTACTACTTCATGAACACCGAGAATTACGAGCAGATGCATCTGACCAAAGATATTCTCGGTGATGGCGTAAACTATCTCGTGCCGCAGCTCAGCGTGAAGATCGAATTCTTTGAAGGCAAGCCGATCAGCGTGGAATTGCCCGCCACCGTCGATCTCACGGTGGTCGAAACCGAGCCCGGCATCAAGGGCGCCAGCGTCTCGAACGTCACCAAGCCGGCAAAGCTCGAAACCGGGCTTGTGGTGCAGGTGCCGCCCTTCATCGCCGAAGGCGAAAAAATCCGCGTCAACACCGCCGAAGGAACGTATCAGGAAAGAGCCTGAAGCGCGCGGATCAGCTCCGCTTCTTCCTCGGGAAAAACCGTCCGCAGATCCAGCAGCAACCGGTCTTCTTCGATTCGCGCGATCACCGGCGGGTCGGCCATCCGTAACTGCCGCTCCGAACGGACAACATCGCGTTGATCGATCACAATCAGCCAGGTGGAAATCGATTGCGCCGGAGTCGAGCCACCGCCGATTACCGATTCGCCTGGCTCGATCCGGGCGCGCAGCCCCGGCGTTTGCGCCACCAGTCGCTCGCCGCGCTTGCGGATCTCATCCGCGGTCATGCGAATCATTGCCAGCGCCGGAATGCGGTCCCACTGTTCGAATAACAGCGCCCGGAGCGTCTCTTCGAGCGCCTGGTAAATCAATTTATCCAGCCGCAGCGCGCGAAACATTGGATTGCGTCGCAGCCGCGCCACAATCTCCGGTTTTCCGGCCAGGATGCCTGCCTGCGGCCCTCCCAGCAGCTTGTCGCCGCTGAAAGAAACCAGGTCAACTCCCACGCCCAGGCTGTCCGCCACCAGCGGCTCGTCGATCCCGAACGGCTTCAGATCGGCTACGCAGCCGCTGCCCAGGTCCTCATAGACCGGAATGCCGCGCTCTTTCCCCAACGCCGCCAGCTCGCTTAGCTCCGGCCGCGCCGTGAATCCCTCGATCCGAAAATTGCTCGGATGCACGCGCAGCAGCAGTCGCGTGCGTTCATTGATTGCGTTGCGGTAATCCTGGATGCCGGTCTTGTTGGTTGTGCCGACCTCGCGCAGCACGGCTCCCGAGCGCTGCATGATATCCGGAATGCGGAAGCCGTCGCCGATCTCGATCAGCTCGCCGCGCGACACGATCACTTCATACCCCAACGCCAGCTCGTTGAGCGCCAGATAAATCGCGGCGGCGTTATTGTTCACCGCAATCGCCGGGCATCCCAGCAGCCGCTCGAAGAGCACGCCGGCGTGGACGTCGCGCTTGCCGCGTTTCCCCGTACCAAGGTCGTACTCGAGATTCGAATACCCCGCGATGGCCTTCTGCGGCCCGAGCGGCGCTCGACCCAGGTTGGTATGCAGCACCACCCCGGTCGCGTTGATCACGCGCCGCAGCGACGGCCGCCCCAGCGCTTCGAGCGCCCGCGTCACTTCGACCTCAACCGGAGTCTCTTCCGCGCCGTTCGCGCCCGAAATGATCTTCGCCCGCCGGTCGTCGAGCGCCCGCCGCACTTCCTCGACCACAACCGCTCGCGGAAATCGCGCCAGCGCCGGCCCCAGGCGCGAGAGCACCTCGTGCACCGCCGGCAGTTCGCGCAGTTTTTCGCTTTCCGCCACGAAAATTGATCCTATCGGGAGTACAACGCCTTGTCCAGTCGGTAGGGATTCCCGAACCCAGACCTCCCAGCAAGCGTCCCCGGCCTCAATGTGCTCCTTCTTGACGAGATGTTATGATGAAATTGACTCCACCCGAGGTGAATCCCTTTTGGCATTAGTAGAAGGTTGCAGGCATTCGCTCGATATTTCAGTCCCCGTGGATACCGTGGATGCGGAAACCGAGCGCGTTGTCAATTCATTTCAAAAGCGGGCAAAACTCCCGGGCTTCCGGCCCGGCCACGCGCCTCCCAATCTCATCCGCAAACAGTTTGCCGGCGATATCCGCCAGCAGGTGCTCGAGAACCTCGTTCCCAAATTTCTAAACAAAGAGCTGGAAAAAACCGACCTGCGCATCGTCGGCACACCGGATATCTCCGACGTTCAGTTCGAGCGCGGCCAGCCCCTCAAGTTCAAGGCCGAATTCGAAGTCCTTCCGGAAATCGAGCTGAAGGATTACCAGAACCTCAGCGTCGCCTATCAGGACCCGCAGATCACTGACGAGGACGTCGCCAAGCGCCTGGAAGAGCTTCGCGATCAGAAGGCCGATTACAGCAACGTCGATCCGCGGCCCATCGCCGATGGCGATTACGCGGTCATCTCGATCGAAAGCATCAGCGGCGTCGAAGGCCAGCCCGTGAAGCAGAACGAGATGATGCTGCACATCGGTGGCGAAGACACCGTTCCGGCCTTCACCGAGAATCTCCGCGGCCTCACGCCCGGAGACGAAAAGGATTTCGACGTCACTTATCCGGAAGATTACGGGCAATCGAAGCTTGCCGGGCGCACCATCCGGTTTCACGCCGTGGTGAAAGGCATCCGAAAAAAAGAATTGCCGGAATTAAACGACGAGTTCGCGCAAGACCTGGGCGATTTCCGTACCATGGACGAACTCCGCGACGCCCTCCGCAAAAGCATGTTCGCCCAGAAACAGGTCGAAGCGCAGCGCGCTGCGAAAGATAAGATCGTGGAGGGCCTGGTCTATCTGCATGACTTTCCGGTCCCCGAGGCGTTTATCGACCGCCAGGTGCGCAACCGCGTCGAGCAGACGCTGCACTCGCTCGCTGCCGAAGGCGTCGACGCCAGCAAAATTCAGCTTGATTGGCAAAAGTTAAAGTCCGCCCAGCGCGACAAGGCCTTGCGGGAGGTCAAAGCTTCCCTGCTGCTTTCAAAAATCGCCGAGCGCGAGGCCATCGCCGCCACCCGCGACGAGGTGGATAAAGAAGTCGAGCGTATTGCAAAACAGCAGCGCGAGCCGTTCGCCGCCGTCAGGCTGCGCTTTGAGAAGGACGGGACGATGGGCCGCATCGCCTCCCATATCCAGACCGAGAAAACTCTCAATTACCTGTTCGAACATGCCCAGAAGACCGTCGAGGCCTAGGGTGTTACCCTGCCGGCGAATTCCCGTAACCCAAAGGATGTAACGGAATTATTGCTATCCAATGTTCAATTGCTTCCAATCCCGGTTCGGGCGATAATGGGACTGGTATTCCTAAGTCAGACATGCGCCCGACCGAGCCACTTCCCCCGGAGCGCAGCATTGGTGGGTAGAGGAGAAATCGTGTGAAGCGACCCGGATCGGATGAAGCCCTTCGGTGCTCCTTCTGTCATAAAAGCCAGGATGTCGTCGGTAAGCTGATTTCCTCCCCCAGCGACTACCCGCGCGCCTACATCTGCGATGAATGTATCGCAGTCTGTAATTCGATCCTGGAAGACGACAAGGCCGAGCAGCCCACCACGAGCCCGAACAAGCTGCCCAAGCCGCTCGAGGTCAAAGAATACCTGGACCAGTACGTGATCGGACAGGAAGCCACCAAGAAAAAACTGGCGGTCGCCGTCTATAACCATTGCAAGCGCATCCATATGAACCGGATGCGTAACACCGAAGTCGAGCTGTCGAAATCCAACATCCTGCTCATCGGCCCCACCGGCACCGGCAAAACCCTGATGGCCCAGACGCTGGCCCGCATTCTGGACGTTCCGTTCGCCATCGTGGACGCCACCACCCTCACCGAAGCCGGTTATGTGGGCGAGGATGTCGAAAACATCATCCTCAAGCTGCTTCAGGCGGCCGACGGCGACGTGCCGAAATGCCAGCAGGGGATCATCTACATCGACGAGATCGATAAAATCTGCCGCAAGGACGAAAACCCGTCGATTACGCGCGACGTCTCCGGTGAAGGCGTGCAGCAGGCGCTGCTCAAGATTCTGGAAGGAACCGTAGCCAACGTTCCTCCGCAAGGCGGCCGCAAGCATCCGCACCAGGAGTTCACGCCGGTCGATACCACCAACATCCTGTTCATCTGTGGCGGAGCGTTCGTGGGCCTCGAAAAGGTCATCGGCAAGCGCGTCGGCAAGAAGTCCATGGGATTCATCTCCGAGCAGGAGAATAATCACGTCAAGCCCCTGACTGTCGGCGGCCAGCGCGATATCGATCTGCTTGAACAGGTGCAGCCCACCGACCTGATCAAATTCGGCTTTATTCCCGAATTTATCGGCCGCCTGCCGGTGGTGGCGGTATTGCAGGATCTCGATAAGGCGGCTCTCATTCAGATCCTCACCAAACCCAAGAACGCCATCGTCCGCCAGTACCAAAAGCTCTTTGAATTCGAAAACGTGCGCCTGAAGTTCAGCGATGATGCGCTCGAAGCCATCGCCTCGCTCGCCATGGAGCGAAAAGTCGGCGCCCGCGGCCTCCGCATGATTCTGGAAGACCTGATGCTCGACCTGATGTACTACCTGCCATCCTACAAAAAGGTCCGCGAATTCCAGGTCACCAAGGAAATGGTGCTTTCGCAGAAAATCAGTCTTACACTATTAGAAAAGGCCGGTTAGCGGAAAGCAGGCGCCGGATGCTATGCTTGCTTCCGGCGGACCGGCTGGTTCCCCAAGGTTTTCATGCTCACTTCGAAAGAGAAATCCGATACTAAGCGCTTGCCGATGATGCCCATCCGGGACGTCGTCATCTTCCCTTACATGATGACGCCCTTCGTGGTGGGACGCGAATCGAGCGTCCGCGCCCTCGAAGAAGCCATGGCCGGCGACAAGAAGATCTTTCTTGCCACCCAGCACGACGCTTCCATCGATGAGCCCAAGCCCGACGAGATTTATAGCGTCGGCACCGTAGTCAACATCGTCCAGAGTCTGAAGCTGCCGGACGGCAACATCAAAGTCCTGGTCGAAGGCGTGGAGCGCGCCAAGGTCGTTTCCATCTCGGACGACGAAGGTTTCTTCCGCGCCGTCGTGCGCACCGTCAGTTTCAAGGTCGAGCCCGGTCCGCAGCTCGAAGCGCTCGTCTCTCGCGTCACCAGTCTGTTCGAGCAGTACGTCAAGCTGAGCCAGAACCTCAACTACGAAACCATGATCGCGGCGGCCCGCGTCGACGATCCCGGAAAGCTGGCCGATACCGTCGGCGCCAACCTGCAGCTCACCATCGAGGAAAAACAGGATCTGCTCGAAATCTTCGATCCCATCGACCGGCTCACCCGCGTGGCCGAGATGCTGGATATCGAGATCGAAAAGCTGAACGTCGACCGCACCATTCAAGGCCGCGTGAAGCGCCAGATGGAGAAGGCCCAGAAAGAGTATTACCTCAACGAAAAAATCAAGGCCATCCAGAAGGAGCTGGGCCGCGGCGAAAAGAGCGAGATCGACGAGCTCAAAAAGCGCATCGAAACCGCCGGCATGACCAAAGACGCTCTCGAAAAGGCTACCGCGGAGTTGAAGCGTCTCGAGAATATGCCGCCTATGTCGGCCGAATCCACAGTCTCGCGCAATTACCTCGATTGGCTGCTGGCTGTGCCGTGGAAGAAGCGGTCGAAAGAAATTCGCGATTTGAAATTCGCCGAAAACGTCCTCGAATCGGATCACTACGGTCTGGAAAAGATCAAAGAGCGCATCCTCGAGTTCCTGGCAGTCCGGCGCCTCGTCAAGAATCCGAAAGGCTCGATCCTCTGCTTCGTCGGGCCCCCGGGCGTGGGCAAAACTTCGCTCGGCATGTCGATTGCCAAGGCCACCGGCCGCAAGTTTGTCCGCCTGTCCCTTGGCGGCGTGCGCGATGAGGCCGAAATTCGCGGCCACCGCCGCACCTACATTGGCGCTCTTCCCGGCCAGATCATCCAGATGATGAAGAAGGCCGCGACCCGCAATCCGGTCTTTATGCTGGACGAAGTCGACAAGATGTCGATGGACTTTCGCGGCGACCCGTCTTCGGCGCTGCTTGAAGTGCTCGATCCCGAACAAAACTTCATGTTCATGGATCATTATCTCGACGTCGAGTACGACCTCAGCCAGGTCTTCTTCATTGCCACCGCCAACGTGCTGCACACCATTCCGCCTGCCCTCCAGGACCGCATGGAAGTCATCCGGCTCTCGGGCTACACCGAATTCGAAAAGCTCGAGATCGCCAAGCGCTTCCTGGTTAAAAAGCAGATGGATCAGGCCGGCTTGAGCGGCAAGCAGATCGAATTCAACGACAGCGGCCTTACCGGGCTCATCCAGTTCTATACGCGGGAAGCCGGCGTGCGCAACCTCGAGCGCGAAATCGGCAATATCTGCCGCAAGACCGCGCGTAAGGTGGTCAATCACCAGAGCGCGCCGGGCAAGAACAAAAGCGACCTTCCAATTGAGGTGATCACCCAGGATAAACTGGCCGACCTGCTTGGTCCGGCTAAGTTCAGAGATCTCACCGCGGACCACAAAAACGAAGTCGGCGCCGCGACCGGCCTGGCTTGGACCGAGGTGGGAGGCCAGATCCTCACCACCGAAGCCACCCTCATGGAAGGAAAAGGCAAACTGACCGTCACCGGCAAGCTCGGTGACGTCATGCAGGAATCGGCGCAGGCGGCTATGAGTTACATCCGGTCGCGCGCCCACCAGTTTGGACTGCCGCGCGACTTCTATCGTAATCTGGATGTGCACCTGCACATCCCCGAGGGCGCCATTCCCAAGGATGGACCTTCGGCTGGAATTACCATCGCCACAACAATTTGCAGCGCTCTAACGAAAATTCCAGTCCGCGGCGACGTCGCCATGACCGGTGAAATCACCCTGCGCGGCAAGGTTCTGCCCATCGGCGGACTTAAGGAAAAGCTGATGGCAGCCCACCGGCACGGAATTTTCGAAGCCGTCCTGCCCCTCGACAACCAAAAGGACCTGCCGGATATTCCGGAAAATATCCGTAACGTCATGAAGCTGCACTTCGTCGAGAACATGGACGAAGTTCTCAAGGTGGCGCTCGAGCGCGAGATCGTTGCATTGCCGATGCCCCCGGCAGGACCGGGTGTCGAAATTGCCTCGCAGCCGGCGGCCGAGGAGAACCGGGCGCACTAAGGGGGTTTATACCGGCAGGCCGGCGCCGCCCAAAAGCGTTTGCCGAAAGCCGCGCTTTTTGCTAGTTTGTTAGCAGATTTCATCGTGAGTGCGGCGGGCCCTCGAGAGTTTCCCTCCGAGGGTCTGGCCGAGATCGCATTCTTAGGGAGAAGTAACGTCGGAAAGTCCAGCCTGATCAACGCTCTGGTCGGGAACAAGGGACTGGCGCACACCAGTAACACACCGGGTCGCACACAAACGATCAACTTCTATCGGGTCACTTGTGGGGCCGCTCAGGGCGTATATTATTTCGTCGACTTGCCGGGATACGGTTACTCCCGGGTTTCCCGGCAACAGGCGCAGAGCTGGAAAAAGCTCATTGAAAATTATTTGTTAACTCGAAAGACGCTCGAACTGGCGCTCGTGATCCTGGACGCCCGCCGCGGCTGGATGCCGCACGACCTGGAGCTCAAGCGTTGGCTCGAGATGCACCACCGGCGATACGTCGTGATCGCCACAAAGATGGATAAACTCAATCAATCGGACGCAACGCGCCGTCTGGCCGATATCCACAGGGAACAGCCGGACGCGCTCGCGTGCTCGGCCGTCACCGGCCGGGGAGTGAGGGAAATTTGGCAAGCGATAGCGAAAACAACCCACAGTCGGTAACGACTACCCCAGAGAAAACCGAAGTAGCGGCAGATTCTGCACGCGAAAATTCCGCGCACCCCGCGGAGAAACCGGCGAACCGCGAAGCAGCTCCTGCGCCCCGCGACGCCTCCACAACCGAAGAACCGGCCCGCACCGGCGAGCGGCCCGAGCGTCAGGAGCGCGCCGACCGGCCAGACCGCGGCAATCGCGGCGAACCAGGCGGTGGCGGCCCGCAGCAGCAGCAAAACCAGCGCCGCAAACATCAGGCCCAGGCCATGGCCAAGAACGGCTCCCCGACTCTCGATCTAGTCGAGCTCAAAGACATGAGCATCCAGAAGCTCAACCAGGTCGCCAAAGATCTGGGCGTCGCCGGCGCCGCCGGCCTGCGCAAACAGGAGCTGATCTTTAAAATCCTGCAAACCCAGGCCGAGAAGAGCGGCCTCATCTTCTCTGAAGGCGTGCTCGAATGCCTGCCCGACGGCTTCGGCTTCCTGCGCGCCCCCGAATACAACTACCTGCCCGGACCCGACGACGTCTACGTCTCGCCCTCGCAGATCCGCCGTTTCGATCTGCGCACCGGCGATACCATCTCCGGCCAGATCCGCCCGCCCAAGGAAGGCGAACGCTATTTCGCGCTGATCAAAGTCGACGCCATCAACTTCGAGCCACCCGAAGAAGCCCGTAATAAGATCTTCTTCGACAACCTCACGCCGCTCTATCCCAACGAGCGCATGAAGCTCGAAACCCTAAAGGAAAACTACTCCGGCCGGGTGATGGATCTGCTCACGCCTATCGGCAAAGGGCAGCGCGGCCTCATCGTTTCCCCGCCCCGTACCGGTAAAACGATGCTGCTCCAGTCCATCGCCAACTCCGTCACGGCAAACCACCCGGAGATCACGCTCATCGTCCTGTTGATCGATGAGCGCCCCGAGGAAGTCACCGACATGCAGCGCTCCGTGCGCGGCGAGGTCATCAGCTCGACCTTCGACGAGCCCGCCACCCGCCACGTGCAGGTGGCCGAGATGGTCATCGAGAAGGCCAAGCGCCTGGTCGAGCACAAAAAAGATGTCGTGATCCTGCTCGACTCCATCACGCGCCTGGCGCGCGCCTACAACACCATCGTTCCGCCGTCGGGCAAGGTGCTCTCGGGCGGCGTGGACTCGAACGCCCTCCAGCGCCCCAAGCGCTTCTTCGGAGCTGCGCGCAACATCGAAGAGGGCGGCTCGCTCACAATCATCGCGACGGCCCTGATCGACACCGGCAGCCGCATGGATGACGTGATTTTCGAAGAGTTCAAAGGCACCGGCAACATGGAAATCCACCTCGACCGCAAACTGGTCGACAAGCGCGTCTTCCCGGCCATCGATATCAACAAGAGCGGCACGCGCAAGGAAGAGCTGCTGCTCCCCAAAGAAGAGCTCAACCGCGTGTGGATCCTGCGCAAAGTGCTCAACCCGCTATCACCCGTCGAGACCATGGAGCTGCTCCTGGATAAGCTGGGAAAAACCGCGACCAACGCTCAGTTCCTGGCTTCGATGAGCGGGTAGCTCTAGTTCGCCCTCGCTTCAACTCGCACCGCAATTGCCGGGCGCCGCAGCAGACTGCCCGGTTAAGCCTCGCTGCGCTTGGAACAATCGTTCCAACTGTGATCTAATGCCCCTTCGATAGAAGGGAGCCTGTCCAACCGATGAAGCGGTTCGCCATCAGCCTGTGTTTCGTCATCCTGCTCGGGATCGCCTGGATTTTCAGTTCCGGAGCCCGATCGAGCGCCGCCCAAAGCACCGCACCGGGCGTCAGCGGCAACGGCAAGATGAAGTTCAAAGTCCTCTACACCGCCGACCATCTCCCGCCCGAAGCCCAAAAAGTTCTCACCGGCGCGCACGGCGGCTTTGCCATCGACCTCCGGCCCGGTCGCGGCGAAACGTATTTCGCTTTGAAAGGCGCAGGCATCGTCCAGATCAGCAGCGATCTCAAGACCACCCGCATGCTCAATACGGCGCCGGAAATGAAGGACACCAACCTGCACAACACCAGCATCTGGTTTGCGCCGGACAAAACTCCTTACCTCTCATTTCCCGGAAACGAAGCGGGCGCCGTCTTCACCACCACGCTCGATGGAAAGCTCGTTAACACGCTCCACACACCCGAGCCCGGAACCGATCTCGGCAGCCCCATCGCGAACGATTATTTTCTGGGCCGCGGCAATTTCGTCCCCACCGACGTCGAGCAGATCGATGGGTTGCTTTACATGACCACGGGCTACTCGAATCTCGACTTCGTCCTCACCGCGCGTTTGAGTTTTCATCCGCTCGCTACCGTCTGGAATGACCTGGCTTTCGGCGGCCGCGGAACCGGACCCGGGCAGTTCGGCACCGGCCACGGCATCACCGTTCCGCCTGGAACGAAAAGGCTGGACGTCGCCGACCGGCCCAACGCCGAAATCGACCGATTCACGCGCTACGGCCAGTACCTATCCACCCTACGGATGCCGCTCGGCTCCCTGCCCTGCGATATTTACTACCTCGGCAATTACGCCGTCGTGGGATCGCTCGATGGGCCCGATCGCGGCAAAGGCGCGCCCATTTACATCCTCGAGAACGATCAGTTGATCTCGACCATCATGCCGAAGGAAGACCTTGGCCTCGCGAATTTCAAGCACGTGCACAACGCCGTGCTGCGGGAAATCGGGAACCGGTATTACATCATCGCGCAGGCCTGGAATCCTGGAGACTTTGCAATTCTCGAGCAGGTAACGGACTGACCGAAGTTATTTCACTCCCTTGACCAGATAGAGGGTCGCTAAGTCGCGCTGAAACGAATACGCGTACGACTGTCCGTCCGCCGAGAGCCGCACCGTGCTGTAGAACACCGCTCCCGGCTCCGGCGTTTTCAACTCGCGCCAAACCTCGCTGCGCCCGCTGCGCACGTCCATGCGCAGAATCACAGCGCGATGATTTTCCGCTTCGTTGCGCTCGAGGAAAATGTATCGTCCATCCGCGCTCCAGCGAATCACCGAAACACCGGGACCGGCGGGCCCGATGGCGGTCTCCCGCCCGTCAGAAATCGAGCGCAGCAGGATTTTTCCGCCGCGAATATCGAGTGCGCTCCTCGAATCTGGTGAAAGCGAGGAAGCTATGACGTCCGCAGCCGTTACCGCGCGAGCCGCCCCTCCCTCCAGATCCACCTCGTAACTTCGCCGCGGCTGATTCCCCTGTGCTCCGCGGAACAGAATGCGCTTGCCGTTCGGAAACCACTCCGGCGCCTCCGGTTGAATACCGCCTGTGGCTAACAGCTTTCCTTCCCCCGCTCCGGTCGGCAACAGCAGCAGCTTGGAGCTTTGCTTGTCGCGCCGCACGCAGATCACCCACTTGCCATCCGGCGAGAGCGAAGGCTGGTTCCCAAAACCCAACCGCACCGCCGGGGATCCATCCGTTCGCCGCAGATAAATCGCTGAGTTGCGGCCTTCTCCGGAAGAAAGCTCTTCGAAGAGCAGTTCTTTGCCATCGTTCGAAATGTCGCGCACTCGCGACGCATCCAGCCAGCCCAGATCGCGCTCTTCTTTCGCGCCCGCCCCAAGGTAACGGATACCGAGCCGCGAATCCACATTCGAAAGCAGCATCCGGCCGTCCCTGGCCACGTCGTGCAGCACTCCCCAGCCCGCGATCTGCGTCAGGAGGCGCTCGCGCCCCGAAAGATCGACGGCGTAGAGCGCCGGATCGCCGCCCGGACGCGCGCCCGAAAACCAGATCTCTTTCCCGTCCGGCGACCAGTTCACTCCGGCAATCGCGCGCCATCCGGTCGAGAGCACGCGCCGCTTCCCGCCGGCATCCACCAGATTGAGCGCGTAGTCTCCCGAAAAATCGAAAAAGGCCACCCTCCCGCCTTTTGGTGCAACGCGGACATAGAGCGGCGGCCGCGCCGATTCCGTCTCGTACAAAACCGTGCCGATCGGATACTCCACCCGGTGGCGCCGCTCCACGGTCCGCACCACGGCGAGCGCCTTCCCATCGGGGCTCCAGTCCGCGGACACGACGTTTTCGAGAATTTCCCGCGGAGCGCCACCGGCCAGCGGAACCTGCGCCAAAGTCCCGTACGTTCCCGGATCGCTCGAACCGGTCAGAATCGCCATCTCGCCCAATGAAGAAACGGACAACACGTTGCCCGAAGGCAGACCCAGATTCCGCGCTTCGCGATTGCCGGGCTGCGCCGAGAACAGCGTCGGCAGCGCGCCTTCCCAGTCGGCGGCGTAGACGATCCCCCCGCTCGGCGCGAACCGGGCGGATAGCACGTCGCCGCGGCGAAATGTCAGGCGCTCGAACGTAATCGGCGTTTTTTGAAATGACTGGCGCCCTAGCCACGCACCTGCCCCCAGCGCGATGACCAGCACACCGAGCAGGAGCGCCAGCCAGACAGCGCGGTGCGACTTGGGGCCGGTCTCCGGCAACGGCGCTTCGATCGCCTCGATCACCTCGGCCAGCGCCAGCTTCACATCCACCATGTGTTGGATGCGCCGCGCCGGCTCTTTTTTCAGGCACCACGTGATCACCCACTCGAGCTCCGGCGGCAGATTGGCTATCACCGCCGAGGTCGGAGCCGGTTCATCGTGCATCACCGAGCCCAGCGTCGAAATCACGCTCTTGCCGGCAAACGCCCGGCGCCCGGTCACCATCTCATAAAACACCGCGCCGAAGGAAAATACATCCGAGCGCGCGTCCACGCGCTTGCCCGCCGCCTGCTCCGGCGACATGTAAGCCGCGGTCCCGAGCACCATCCCACCCTTGGTGACCAGCGATTCCTCGACTGGTTCTTCCGCGCTCGGCTCGCGTTCCGTCAGCTTCGCCAGCCCGAAGTCCAGCACCTTTACACGGCCTTCGTCGGTCACCATGATGTTCGAAGGTTTGATGTCCCGGTGCACGATGCCCGCTGCATGCGCCGCCGCCACCGCCTCCGCGATCTCCAACCCGTATCGCAGCGCCTTCTTTAGCGCCATGCCCTTCCGCGGAATCAACTGGTCGAGCGTTTTGCCGGTCACGTACTCCATCACGATGAAGTCCGTGCCGCTCTGCCGCGTAATGCCATGGACCGTCACGATGTTGGGATGATTCAGCGCCGATGCCGCCTGAGCCTCTTGCAGAAAACGCCGCTTGCGGTCCGGATCCGCCAGCCGCTCCATGGGCAGCGCCTTGATAGCCACCGTGCGGTTCAGTTGCGTGTCCCGAGCCTTGAACACCATACCCATGCCGCCCTTGCCGATCAGGCTCATCACCTGATACGGGCCGATGGTCTTGCCGATCAGCTCTTCGCCGGTCTGCGGCGGCTCGTCCGGGAGCTTTTCGATCGCCCGCGCCACCGCCGTGCCCAGCATTTCGCCCGAAGCTTCGTCGTTGGCCAGCAGCGATTCCACTTCGTGCCGCAGCCGGTCGTCGCCAGCGCAGGCGCTCTCTAGAAAAGCCTCGCGCTCGGCAGGCGCAAGATCGGCGGCGCGATGAAAAACTTCTTCAACCCGCTGCCAGCGATCCTCGTTCACACCGGTTTTTCGCCTCGCAGGAATCTCCGCAGCCACGCTTCCCCCAGCCGCAGGTCCCGCTTCACCGTCGCCACCGTCAGCCCCAGCGCCGTCGCAATCTCTTCGCGCTCCATGCCTCCGAAATATTTCAGCTCGATCACTTTGGCTTTGCGCGCATCCACGTGCGCCAGTTGATCGAGCGCCTCGTCGATCTCCAGCACATCCGGCGCACGTGCATCCGAAGGCGCCAGCGATTCCGCCAGCGTCACCGCTTCCGCCGCCCCGCCGCGTTTCGCCGCATCGCGCGCCCGCGAATAATCCACCAGCACCATGCGCATGAGGCGTGCCGCAATGCCAAAAAAATGCGCCCGGTTCTCAAACTGGATCGGTTCCGATTGTCCCAAGAGCCGCAAGTACGCTTCGTTGATCAAGGCCGTCGGCTGCAGCGTCTGGTTCGGCCGCCCCCGGCGCAGATAGCTCCGGGCCAGCGCGTGCAGTTCCCGGTACACATGCGGCGTCAGCTTTTCGAGCGCCTCGGGATCGCCGTGGCTCCATTCCACCAGCAGCTGCGTGACTGGCGATCCCCGTTCCATGACCGTATATTCTGTCACAGACCGGGAATTTCTGCGATTTTGTCCTCGATTTCCTGGCATTTATTCCGCAAATCCATGCCGAACGCCTTTGAAAAAAATAACCGTAATATTTCGTACTTCGGTAGCCGTGGTGACATTTGTTTACGAAGGAGTCTAGTGAGTGGGCAGGCGGCGGCCGCAAGGTCACTGCCGGCCCTGTAGAAAATCAAACCAGACCGGGAGGACGAAAGCCATGAGAACCAGAACCAGAGTTAGAGCGGGCAACGCCATTTGGGGCAGCTAATTGAACTAGCCGGCTGAGATAACCGGCTGATCGCTCAACGAAAATCAAGTTTTGGACCGCGAACCGGGTGGCGGGTCGCGGTCCATTTTTTGCGCGGTTCTTACCCGGTCTTCCGGGCGGGAGGCACTTTTTCATACTCGTCGACTCGGCGGATGCTTCCGTGCGGGCGACCGACCCAGCCCGCGAAGATCCGTCCCAGCGGGTGCGCCCCCACGCACCCGCTGATATACTGGCGTCCCATGCTGCCAGACTACATCGCCAAGGCCTCCCCCAACCCCGCCGAAAAGCGCGCGCCGTGGTATGCCAATACGGCGCCCAGCTATGCCGGGGTTTTCCTTTGGATCGGCTTCTATAACGCCATCGCCATCGGCACTATCGTCCACGCCGGAATTGGCATCTCGATTCTCGCTGTCGCCGTGGCAGGATTGCTCTGCTATGCGCTCTACTACTACGCGCCCGCCATGCTGGGCATGCAGACCGGTTTCCCGCTCTACGTCATCGGCAGCTCGACGTTCGGCACGCGCGGCGGCTACATCATGCCCGGCTTGCTGATGGGCGCCCTCCAGATCGGCTGGTTCGCCGTCGGAACGTTTCTTTCCGCGACCTACATCCTCGGCGGCATCGGCTCCGCGGCCAAGCCCGGCAGCCTGCCCTTCATCGTCACCGGCGTCATCTGGGGCTACATCATGGCCTACGCCGGCGCCAAAGGCATCCAATACGTCGCCAAGCTATCGATCTACCTGAACGCCATTCCCTTCCTCATGCTGCTGGTCGTCTTCATCAAAACCAGCCCCGGACTCGCCAGCTACACCCCGCCCGAGCCCAACAATTTCGTCGCATTCACCATGCTCGTCCAGATCGTCATCGGCTTTTTCGCCACCGCCGGAGCCGCCGGCGCCGATTTCGGCATGAACAGCCGCAACGAGCGCGATGTCCGCCTGGGCGGCTTCACCGGCGTGGCCCTGGCCGCCATCTACGCCGGCTGCCTGCCGCTGCTTTCCGTAGCCGGCGCGCACGTGCTTTTTCCCGGAATTTCCGGATATAACTACGATGCCGTCATCGCCTCCATCGGCGGCCTGCTCGCCACCTCGGTTTTTTTCCTCTACGCCATCGCTTCGATCCCTCCCGCCTGCTTCTGCGCCTTTATCGCCGGCAACAGTTTTTCCACCATGATCCCCGGCGTGCCCCGCATTTCTTCCATGATGATCGGCTGCACCATTTCCATCATCCTGGCTGTCACCGGCGTCGCCGCCAACCTGATCGGCTTCTTCACCATCGTCGGCGCCTCCTTCGGTCCCATCTGCGGCGCGATCGCGGCCGATTACCTGCTCTCCGGAAAGCGCTGGGCCGGACCGCGCGAAGGCGTCAACTGGGCGGGCTACGGCGCATGGGCCGTCGGTTTCGTCATCGGAATCCTTCCGAACCTCCCGGTCTCCGCGACGCTCAAAACTTACTCGCAGCCGGCCGTGCTCTACAGCTTCATCGCCGGCTTCGTGGTCTACACCATTCTTGCGAAAGCCGGGCTCGAACCACGCACCGTTCCGCTCGAAGAAGCCGGCGTCCGCGCGCCTATGGGCGGGAACAAAAGCCGGTACGGTCGGGCAACGGCGTAAACACAAGCCCAGTAAGATGCCATCATGGAGACAAAAGTGATATCATGCTTACATGGTGCGCACTCAAGTCCAGCTAACTGAAGACCAAATTCGCGCTTTGCGGCAAATCTCGCAGAGCACCGGCAGTTCCATCGCCGACCTGGTTCGACAGGGCGTCGAAAACTATCTAAATGCCCGCCAGTACGGCGGCCGTGACCGGCAGATCGAGCGCGCTCTGCGCGTCGCCGGCAGGTTCTCATCTGGATCTCACGATGGCAGCACTCAGCACGATCGACACCTGGCCGCTGCTTTTCGAAAATGACGGTCTTCGTCGATACCTCAGCCTTCTACGCCATCTTCGATCGCGACGATGCAGGCCACCCTGCCGCAGACAAGGCTTGGAAGCGGCTGCTGGTCGAACCCGTCGCCCTGCTCACCAGTAATTACGTTCTCATCGAGACCAGCGCTCTGTTGCAGCACCGGCTGGGAATCGCCGCCCTCCGTGCGTTTCATGAAGATATAGTACCGGTTCTAACTGTTGAATGGGTCTCCGAGGCGGTGCACCGCGCCGCCGTCGAAGCTACTCTCACTGCGGCCCGCAAAAAATTGAGCTTGGTAGACTGCGCCAGTTTCCACATTATGCGCACGAGCGGGGTCGAGACGGCTTTCTGCTTCGATCAACATTTCCGCGAACAAGGTTTCGCTATCGTACCTTGATTTCCAGGCCTCGCCGCCCGCCGCTCCCGGCTACCCTTTCTTGAACTTCGTCTTCAACACCACCGGCGTCCCCTTAAACCCGAACCTCCGCCGGATCTGATGCACCAGGTACCGCTCGTGCGAAAAATGCAGCGGCCCCGCGCGATCCGTAAACAGAACGAACGTCGGCGGATGCACCGAAGCCTGCGTGATGTAATAAATTTTCCGCTCTTCAAACCGCAGCGATTCCACAAACCGGTTCAGCTCTCCCGTTGAAATGCGCTTTCCGCCCGCTTCGTGCACCTCACGAATCAACGGGAAAAGTTTTTCCGCGCCAGCGCCCGTCTTGGCCGATAAAAACACTACCGGCGCATACTCCAGAAATTTCAATTGATCCCGCACCTGCTGCTCGAAGCCGCGCTTCTTCGTTTTCTCGATCGCATCCCACTTGTTGACCACCACGATCACCCCGCGCCCGCCTTCATGCGCATAACCCGCGATCGTCGCATCGAGACCGAGCACGCCTTCGGTCGCATCCAGAACCACCAGCGCCACCTGCGCCATCCGGATGTGCCGCCGCGCCATCACCACGCTCAGCTTCTCCGCCATCAGCTTCGTTTTGCCCTTGCGCCGGATGCCCGCCGTATCCACGAACACGTAATCCGCTTCGCCGTGCCGCACGCTTGCATCCACTGCATCGCGCGTCGTGCCCGCCACCGGCGACACAATCACGCGCTCCTCGCCGATCAGTTGATTCAGCAGCGTCGATTTCCCCACGTTCGGCCGCCCGATGATCGCCACCCGGATCGCCTCCGCCGCGTCTTCCTCCACCGCCGCCGGCAACTCCGCCGTCACGTGATCCAGCAGTTCCGCCACTCCCGTGCCGTGCTCGGCAGATACCGGAAACACGTCGCGAATTCCCAATTCGTAAAATCCGTGCGCCAGGTCCTCGCGCGCGACGGTATCGGCCTTGTTCACCGCGAGCGAAACCGGCTTGCCCAGCCGCAGCAGCATCTGCGCCAGGTCCCGATCCGCCCCGGTGATCTCCGCGCGCCCGTCCACCAGAAAAATCACGTGCGCGGCTTTCGCAAACGCCACCTGCGCCTGCTTCAAAATCTGGCTGGGAATATATTCGGAATCGGAAACCACGATGCCGCCGGTGTCGATCACTTCGAACCGCCGCCCGTCATGCTGCGCCGCACCGTGAATGCGGTCGCGCGTGATCCCCGGCTCGTCCCCCACGATCGCGCGCCGCTCGCCCGTGATGCGGTTGAACAGCGTCGATTTCCCGACGTTCGGACGTCCGACGATCACGACCGTGGGTAATACATGCGCCATGCGATTTTCATGATAACAACGCGCATCGACGCGCTTCCGGCTCTGTGAAACTTATTTCGTTTTCTACCGTCTGATTAACTTGGAAGTCAGTTCAGACTCCAACACCGAAATGAACGAGGCGTTCTCAACATGCGTGGATTCGTGTCTTCACTGTTCTGCTTGTCTGTCGCGGTGATCTCGATGATCCTGCTCGCCGCCGGCACGCACTGGCTCGCGACGCGCCAGCTCGGCCAGTTGGATGGCATTCTGCTGTTCACCGCGTGCCTCTTGGCCGCCGTGGTGTTCGCCTGCCGTTTCCGCTTCGCCGATTTCGAGCCGCTCTCCATCACCCGCGGCACGCCCAGTCTCCAGCTCGACTGAGCGAGACCTTCGCGCCGCTACCACACGCTCCGGCTATAGTGCCGGCGGATGTCACGGTCCGACGTGATCAGCGGCGTGTATCCGTTTGCCTTGGCGTGTGCCACAATGATCCGGTCAAAGGGATCCCGCGTCCACCCTTCGAACAGAGCCGCCTCGATCACGGGAGCGAACGCATGATCGCACAACTGCAAACCGATCTGGCTTTCGAGTTGGTTCAGCAGCACCTGCGGAGGCTCGAGTATCTTGTGGATCTCGTACAGATACTGAAGTTCAAGTAGGACCACTGGAGAAATCAGCAGATCGGATTCTTCAATCGCCGCCGCCGCCTTGCGAGTCAGCCGCGTCAACTGCTTCTCACATAGCCAGACTATCACCTGGGTATCCAGGTAATGAATCACAGCTCCGACCAGTCCTTTTCCCACCCGGCCGTCATCTCTTTTAGCAGTTCCCGGCCGGCCCGCTTCAGATTCGCCTTTGGCACGACCACCTTTTGCGCGGTGAGGTTCGCCAGCTTCGGGCGTTTGGCTTCCGGCGTAATCTGAAAGACGACACCCTTGTGTACAAATTCCACGGGCTTGCCATCGAGAGCCTGATCCGCCAGGCGGAAAAGCTCCTGACGCAGCTTGGTGATCGTAACCCTCATACCATTAAAATATCGCTTTATGTACATAATGTCAATTAGTTAATGTACGTTAAGGACGTTGCCCTCTCTGCCTTAGAGCTGCGCGGCCGCACTCGGGGCCGCGCAGAAATACGAATTCAGATTTTCGTCCATGGGCCTTGCGAATACCGGTGCGCCTCAGCGGTGAACAGCCGCGCCCTCTACTCGTTACAATCAAAGATTCAAATGTCCACGCCCGCCAAAGCCCCCTCCGTACACTCGTTCTGCTCCCGGCGATCCGCGGCAAACTCCGGAAACTCGGGGACGGAGATCAAATGCGTCCCTGGGCAACGGTCTTCTGTAATGGTCTCCCAAGACCGTAAGTTTGCAGGACTTGCTCCACATAGCAGCATGCCACATG
The DNA here is from genome assembly GCA_035280425.1 of Bryobacteraceae bacterium. GTDB lineage: Bacteria > Acidobacteriota > Terriglobia > Bryobacterales > Bryobacteraceae > QHXW01. The sequence goes on from DATEFW010000006.1 coordinate 118,100, forward strand.
GGCGGCGCGTAGATAGGAACCACGAGGTTAACGCGGTTGAACCGTCGTTCGAGCCGGAAAGGTCCCCGGAGAGTCTGAGGGCGGCGTTCCGCTTCCGAATCCTGATAGCACCGCGGCGGCACGGCAACCCCGCTCCCCTCACGGCGTCCGCACCCGCTTCGCCGCTTCTGAACCAAACTGTCCGTAGTGCTTCACATTCCAGGTGTAGAGGATCTCCGCCTTCGCCTTTAACGCGCAATGAACCAGCAGCGCGTCGTAGATCGTCCCGCCCACTACACCGGCCGCGGCCGCCAAAGAAATTGCCTGGAAATATTCATGCTCATCGAGCGAAACGACCGTCAGCCGCTCGCGCACGTCGCTCAGGAACAACATGGCCTGTTCCCCGCTGATGCGATGCGTCCCCGGCATCCGGGTGAGTGAGGAATAAATCTCCGCCAGGCTATGCGCGCCGCAACAAGCCTGCTTCTTGGCGAAGCGTAGAAGACACTCCATGCTCGGACCGTGGTGCTGGTGGTCGCCATAGAACACCGGTACCAGAACCGAAGTATCGAAAAACGCTTTCACCTGGCTTTCCTGTTTCGTCGGTCCCGCTCCTCGCGAATCTGACCGAGCGTCTGATCCGTGGTCGCAGCCGTCAGCGGCCGACCCGTGCGGTAGACCCAAATCCCGCGTTCTTTACGCAAGGGCGCCGTGCCCCGCACTGGCCGCAACGTAATCTGTTCTCCCCGGGTTTCGAGTTCGAGCGTGTCGCCGGCAGACAGTTCCAGTTCGTCCCGAAGCGGTTTCGGCAGAACCACGCGCCCGGCTTTATCAAGTGTGATCTTAGCCGTCATGATGCCATTTGTTGATGGGTCTTCCCATTTCCCAATACCATTATAGCGGTACAGCCAGCCAATTTCCTGCTGTTCTCTGCGCATCCGCGCCTCTGCGGTGAATTCTCTCCCCCGCTACAATCAATCTAGCCCCCAAAATGTCCACTCCCACCAAAGCCTCCTCCGTGCACTCGTTCTTTTCCCGGCACGGCGCGCTTTCCAAGTGGCATCCCAACTACGAATTCCGCTCCGGCCAGCTCGAAATGGCCGAGGCCGTCGAATCCGCTCTCGCCGACCGCAAGCATCTCATCGTCGAAGCCGGCACCGGCACCGGCAAGACGCTCGCCTATCTCGTGCCCGCCATCCTCTCCGGCAAGCGCATCATCGTTTCCACCGGCACCAAAAATCTCCAGGAGCAGCTCTTCTTTAAAGACGTTCCGTTTTTGCAGAAACATTTTCCGCGCCCTCTCGAAGTCTGCTACATGAAGGGCCGCAGCAACTACGCCTGCCGCCAGAAAATCTACGACGCCGAAAAAGAAGCCATCCTCACCGGCCTCGAAGAAGTCGCCGACTTCCAGATCATCCAGGACTGGGAAAAATCCACCGAGTTCGGCGACCGCGCCGAAATCCGCACGCTCCCCGAATCGAGCACCGCCTGGAACAAAATCGACGCCCGCCGCGACCTCTGCTCCGGCCAGAAATGCCCGCAGTTCGATCGCTGCTTCATCACCCTCATGCACCAGCGCGCCATGGCGAGCGATATCATCATCGTCAACCACCACCTCTTCTTCGCCGACCTCGCCATCAAAGACGAAGACATTCCCGGCATCCTGCCCGAATATCACGCCGTGGTTTTCGATGAAGCGCACGAGCTCGAAGACATCGCCGGCCAGTATTTCGGCGTCTCGACCAGCAATTACCGTTTCGAAGAATTGCGCCGCGACATCGCTCGCGTCTCGAGCCAGAAACAATTCGGCTCACCCGAGCTCGACCGCATTCTCGATCGCATGGAAGAGTTGGCCGGCCGTTTCTTCGCGCTGTTCGCCGAAACCGACGGACGCAGCGGATTCGAGGGCCGCTCGGCCTTCCGCGAGCAGCATGAGGACGATTACCAGGATCTCCTTGCAGCTCTGGAACTTACGGTTTCACATTTGAAGTTGTTAAAGAGCTCGCCTGACGAGGTCCACCCGCTGATTCGCCGCGCGCAGGAGCTCAACCTGGCCTTGAGATTTATTCTGGAATCTGACGACGGCGGCTACGTTTATTGGGTAGAGCGTCGGGGCCGCGGCTGCTTCCTTCAGGCCACGCCGATCGATGTCTCGCAGATTCTCGCCGAGCGGCTTTTCGACCAGCTCGAAACCGTCGTGCTGACTTCGGCAACGCTCGCCGTCGCCGGAAGTTTCGATTTCACCAAAAAACGCCTCGGCCTGCCCTACGCCCGGTCGCTCGTCGTCGCCGGCCATTTCGATTACGCGAAACAGGCGCTGCTTTACGTTCCCCAGCACCTGCCCGATCCGCGCGATCAGGCGTTCACCAAAATGGCGGCGGACGAAATCATCCGCCTGCTCGAACTCAGCCGCGGCCGCGCCTTCGTGCTCTTCACCAGCTACCAGCAAATGCGCCTGATTTACGACCGCGTTTCGCTCGAGATCGAATTTCCGACGCTGCTCCAGGGCACCGGCCCGCGCAGCGCGCTGCTCGAAGAGTTCCGCTCCACTCCCAACAGCGTGCTGTTCGCCACCGCCGCCTTCTGGCAGGGCGTCGACGTGCCGGGCGAGCAGTTGAGCTGCGTTATCATTGATAGGTTGCCGTTCGCCGTTCCCAGCGATCCCGTGGTCGATGCCCGCTTGCGCAATATCCGGGAATCCGGAGGAAATCCGTTTTACGATTACCAGGTCCCGCAGGCGGCGATCGCTTTAAAACAGGGATTTGGCAGGCTGATTCGCAGCCGCTCGGACCGCGGCGTCCTCGTGCTATTGGACAACCGCGTCACTAAGCAGCGCTACGGGCAGGTCTTTTTCGACAGCCTTCCCGATTACGGATTTACAACCTCGATCGGCGACGTGGAGAAGTTCTTTAATGTTTGAAGTTTCGGTGGAAGAGACTTTCGCGGCCGGCCACGCGCTGCGCAACTATCACGGCAAGTGCGAAAACGTGCATGGCCACAACTACAAGGTGCAGGTTACGGTCGAAGGCGAGGAACTGAACGAAGCCGGCCTTCTGGTGGATTTTGCCGACGTCAAACGCGTGATTCGCGGTGTGGTCGCGCGCCTGGATCACCAGTTCCTGAACGATGTGACGCCCTTCAACTCGATCAATCCCTCGGCCGAAAACCTGGCCCGCTATTTCTACGAACAGATCAGCGGCGGCATAGGTGAAGCGGGCGGGCGCGTGCGCGAAGTGAAAATCTGGGAGACCGATATCACCTCCGCCACCTACCGGCCGCCGGCGCCGGTTATTCCTATTCGGTCCAATAGCTGACCAGCAGCCCCTCACCCGCGACGTCCATGTCGATGTAGTACTGGGAAAGATTCAGGACATCGGCGTCCTGCTGCGATTCCAGAAAAAAAGAATCCGAGAAGCCGCCTGCGGAATTCGGCCAGAGCACGCGCACCACGTTCACCAGCGTGGCGCGGACCATTCCCTTCGCGCCGATGTAGCCTTTGCCTGTGAGGCCCGGAATCACTTGGAAATAAATCTTGCTGGCTCTGGCGGTTGGATCAGTCGATAAGGGAACTGGGGTGCCCGGCGTCGCGACGTTGACTCTTCCCAAAGCGGTTACGGTCATCGGAACTCCTAACCGCATCTTAGCGGACGGGTTCCCAGGCTCCGGCGCACCAGCCCGCCTAAGTGGCTGGATTTCGGGAAGAAAGACCTGCGAAACCGGTGTGACCGGGTGCGCCTAGCGGCCGTAGTAAGCGGCGTTTTTGGGCGTAAAGCTCTGCCACTTCTCCGGAAGGTCATCGAGCGCGAATATGGCCGATACCGGGCAGACCGGTACGCAGGCGCCGCAATCGATGCACTCCACCGGATCGATGTAGAGCATCTCGGACTCGGCGAAATTCGGCTCGTCCTTTTTGGGGTGGATGCAATCCACCGGGCAGGCGTCCACGCACGCCGTGTCTTTGGTTCCAATACAGGGTTCCGCTATAACGTATGCCATGAATATTTTCCTGTGAAGCATATTCATAGCACATGGTTGCGAAAAACACAAACCGGGCAAGTCTGGGCGGGGTTGGCGGTCATTCCGAGCGCAGGCAGGCGGCGGGATCTACGCGTGTGGCGCGCAGGGACGGAACGTAAGCTGCGGCCAGGGCGACGACGATCAGGATGGTAATGACTGCGCACACCGTCAAGGGGTCATAGCCGGAGACTCCCCAAAGCTGGCTCGCCAAGACCCTCGCGACGACTTGCGCCAAGGCCAGGCCGATGGCTACACCCGCGAGCACGAGCCGCAGAGTGCCCGCAAGCACCATGGACCGGACGTCGCCTGCGCTCGCGCCGAGCGCCATGCGAATGCCGATTTCCTGCCGCTGCTGAGTGACCGTCCACGACACCACGCTATAGACGCCAATGGTCACCAGCACCAGCCCAATCGCCGCAAACACGGAGAAGAGTCCGAGTCCGAAGCGGGGCTGGGCGTACTGGCCGATATCCAGTACGGTTTCCAGCGGCATCATCTGCTGGGGAATCACGCTGCGGTCCAGCCGGAGAATCTCCGCCGTGAGACCGCGGTTCAGCGCAGCGGGCTCGCCCACGGTGTGCAGAAAAATCATCTCTGCGCCGTACCCGGCGACCGAATAGGGGATGAAAGCTTCGGGCGCAACATCCTCCAGCAGCCCCTGATTTTTCATGTCGGATACCACGCCGATCACCTCGAACCGCGGATCAGCGACCGGGTCGGGCGCGTTTTTGAGAGCGGAAACGACGAGCAGCCGGCCGAGGGGATCCTGACGCCCGAAGTATTTTTTCGCCGCGCTCTGATTGATGACCGCGACTTTCCGCTTTGCGTTCTCGTCATCCGCGGTGGGAACTCTCCCGGCCAGCAAACGCAGACCGATGGTTCGGAAGTACTGGCGGCTGCATGGCACAAAGCTGCCTTTCCAGTGTTCGAAATGGGAAATGCCGGGGACATCGAATTCCGTGGCGGTGCCGCCGTAAGGAGGACTATTGAGAGCTGCGGCGGCTGAGATCACGCCCGGAAGCGCTTCCAGGCGCGGCAGCAACTCGCGAACGAAGCCCGCCTGAGCATCTGTCGTCCCATAACGCACCGGTGGAAGAGAGAGGCTCGTGATCAGTACGTGGCCGGTGCGGATGCCGAGATCGATCTGCCGTTCGAGGAGAAATGTGCGCATCAACAGACCGGAGCCTGTAAGCAACAGCATGGATAACGTGATCTCGCCGACGATCAGAGCCTGCCGCATGCGGCTGCGACCAACACCGGTATTGCCGCGCGATGCGCCGCGGAGCGGTTCGATCAGATCGCCGCGAGTCGAGGCCAATGCCGGCGCAAGGCCGAAAATAAACGCCGTTAGAACGGCGGTCGCGACGGTCACGAGCAGGACCTCGCGATTTATCGAGATGATGGCTTCGTCGGGGAATGTGTAAAGGGGAACCAGCGCAATCAGTCCTTTCAATGCGGCTGCGGCGAAGAGGCATCCTGCTACAGCGCCCGCAAATGAGAGCAAGACGCTTTCGATCATGAGCTGGCGTACGACGCGCCACCTTCCAGCACCCAGGGTCATACGGAGGGCGATCTCTTTCTGCCGGATAGTAGCCCGGGCCAACAGCAGGTTGGCCACATTAGCGCAGGCAATCAACAGCAGCAGGCCGACGGCGGCAAGCAGTGTCAGCAGCGCAGGCCGGAACCGGCCGACGGCGATGTAGCCCAGGCTGTCCATGCGCACCGTAAACTGCTTGGGATAAGTTCGGGGATAGATTGCCGACAGTTGTTTTGCAAGGCTGGTGAGGTCGGCCTCTGCGGTGCTGACGGCGAGCCCCGGCTTGAGGTGACCGTAGAGGACAAAGTTACGTTTCTCGGCGCCGGGCTGGGCGGGATCGGCGGTTGTGGGCGTCCAGATGTCGCCGCCCCAGAACGCAAACCGCTGGGGCATGATGCCGACCAAAGTAGTGGGCCTGTCGTTCAGCAGGAAATTCTGTCCGATGATATTCGGATCGCCTCCGAATTTGCTGAGCCAGACCTTGTAGCTGAGGACGAAGACGGGCGGGGCGCCGGGGTTTCCATCGCCCGGAACAATGCCGCGGCCGAGCATCGCAGGGACTCCGAGGAATTGAAACGCATTGTCGGTTACCGTGTCGGTGTCGAGCGGCTCGAGCCGGTCGCCAGAACCAAGAAGGCTCGTCGCTTCCCATACGCCCATCGTGTCGGTAAAGATGCGGTTCTGCCGCTGGTAATCGAGAAACTCCGGAACCGTGAAGTAATTCCGATCCGCTCCCTTACTGTTCGCTTCGACGATGCGGAATCCGTAAATGCGATCGGCATTCGCGTAAGGGAAGGGGTGCAGCAGGACATTGTCAATGACGCTGAAGATCGCGGTGCTCGAGCCTATGCCCAGTCCCAGGGCGATCACACAGGCGACTAGAAATCCGTGGTCGTTACAAAGGTTACGAACGCCGAAGCGCAGGTCCTGCCAGAGCGAATGCACAGCGGTGGCTCGAAGCACACGACAGGCCAAAGCGGGTGACGGATTTGTCGTGGGAAGAAAGCAACGTGGCGAAGCCTCTGTTCCGATATTGGGACGGCGGTGTCACGAATAGGGACAAAGGGCGGAAACGTGGACAGCGGTAAGTTAGTCCGGGCGGAACGGGTACCTGCCAGCCCCTGGGCAGGTATCATGGCGAGGGGGCTGGTGTCGAACACGGTCGGCACGAAGGGCAAATGAGAATTTATCGAGGCGGGCGGAAAAACCTATGCGGGGCTGTGCTCGTATTGACGGCTTGCTTCGGGCTGCGGGCGCAGGTTCCAGGAAAGAAACCGCAACTCAAATTGACGGCGGTACTGGACGGCTCTACCGTCCGGCTTGGCGAGAAGATTCCGATCACGTTCCACCTTCAGAACATCTCCATCCGGAATGTTGCCATAACGATGACGGAGCCCGGCTATGACATTTCACTGTCAATGGTCGATGGCAGGAATCGCGGCGTTCCCTTAACCAAGTTCGGCGAGGCGATGCAACATGGCCTGAGGATTATTGCGCATGGACGGGCAGAGACGCTGGTGCCTGGTGGAGAGCGTCGATTCGCTCTCGACCTCGCCGAGTATTACGAGATCCGGCGGCCCGGGGCCTACTTCATTGAGGGAACGTACAATGGGTTGGTGTACTTGGACCCGAGCCGCCCCGGCCAGAAGGCGCGTGTCGCTTCCAAACGGGTCAAGGTGATGGTCGTGCGGTAGGTCCGGGGGATCCAGCTCCGCTGCGGCTCACTATTGGGGGAGAATAGGGACAGATCAGGCTGTCCCGGCGCTTAGGGCACGGCGCTTAGGGCAATCCCCTGTTGCAGAAGACAAACCTATCGAAGGACACTGTGGGTGATGCCTGCCAAAGTGCGCAAAGCCGTGTTCCCTGCCGCGGGACTCGGCACCCGCTTCCTGCCTGCTACGAAAGCGCAACCGAAGGAGATGCTGCCGCTGGTGGACAAGCCGATCATCCAGTACGGGGTGGAAGAAGCGCTGCACTCGGGCATCCAGAACATCATTATCGTTACCGGCCGGGGGAAGAGCGCGATCGAGGACCATTTCGACACGAGTTTTGAGCTGGAAAATCAGCTCGAGTGCCACGGCAAAAAAGACCTGCTGGCGATCGTGCGCAACATTTCGGACATGATCGATGTTTCCTATGTGCGGCAGAAGGAAGCGCTGGGGCTGGGGCACGCGGTGCTGCGGTCGAGCGAGCTGGTGGGGGATGAACCGTTCGCGGTGGTGCTGGCGGACGACGTGATCGACGCCGAGACGCCGTGCCTGCGGCAACTGCTGGACATTCACGAGTTTTTCGCGGCGCCGGTGGTGGCGGTGATGGAAGTTCCGCGGGAAAACATTTCAGCTTACGGCGTGGTCGACGCGGAGCCGATTTCGCACAACGGGAGCAAGGACCGGGTATATCGCGTCCGGGATCTCGTCGAGAAGCCGAAGGCGGATGAAGCGCCCTCGAACCTGGCTATCGTGGGACGCTATGTACTGACGCCGGAAATTTTCGAATCGATCCGGGCGGTCCAGCCGGGCGCGGGCGCTGAGATCCAGCTCACCGACGCGCTGAAACACCTGTTACACCAGCGGCCCATCTACGCTTACCGTTTCGAGGGCACGCGATACGATGCCGGCGATAAGCTGGGATTTCTCAAGGCCACAGTAGAGTTCGCGCTGCGGCGGCACGACCTGGGCGAACCATTCCGCCAGTACCTGAAAAGTCTGCAATTATAGGTCTGCGTAGCGTTGAGCCGAGCTACCGACGGTCCGTGCCCTCCAGCCGGAATTGCGCGCTATAATCCCTTCCTCGCCATGAGGAGCGCGATGCCATGAACGGGGTTCAGAAACTTTGGCTGCAATACTGGAAACTCATTTCCAGTTACTTCTTTCTGGGAGTGGGAGGCCTGGTCGTCGTTTCCCTATTGTTTACCTGGTGGGATGGAAGTGCGACGCTGGGCGCTGTTCTGGGATTTTTGAGTGGTTGGGCAACCGGGATACTGCTGGCGCCTTACGAAGAAGAGCAGAGGCGTTTTGGTAAGCTCTCCAAAGCAATTTCCGGATTCATCGCTGGATTCGCCGCCGGCAAGGCTGACCGTATTTTCGATTTGGCCGTAGACGAACGTACGCACGGCGCCCTGATACTGGATGCTCACTTCACGAGGCCTTTCTTCATTGCAATCGCCTGTTTCCTGTTGACGATCATCGCCGTTTTCGTCAGCCGCACGTATGAATGGCCTATGAACGCAGACTGAGGTTTTAGCGGCCATTCGATCCGCGTATTCGCCGGTATCTGAAAAGTCTGCAATTATAAATAGCTTGAGCACGGTAGCGTTTCATCCATCATCCGATGCGGGCGAGGCTTCGGCGCTGGCGTCCGCGATTTTCGAGATTGTGCAAGACCGGCCGCTCGACGACGCGCTGCGCGCGCGCGTGGCGCAGAGAATCGCCGGTTTGAAGCCCGGACGGCTGAAGCCGCTGGCCGAGTCGCTCGAGCGCGACCCGGCGGATGGCTCGATTTTGTATCTCGCGGCCGACGCGCCGGCGCCGGTGCTGCTTCGCCTTCTGCGAGACGGCGGGAAGGCGTCTGCGGTCTCGACGCTGTTCGCATCGACCGATCGGGAGAGCGTGCGCTGGTTTGCCGAAAACGTGAATCGCGCGTTTCTGCCGCGGCCGCAGCGGGCGCTCCCGGCGATCGCGGTGGGGAACCGGCATCCCGAGGTCAGCCTTCCCGCGGCGTTTGACGCTTTCCGTTCGATTGCGGAAAAAATCGGCATCAACATGGCCTCGACGGTGCAGCTTTCGGCCACGCGCGAAATGACCACCGACGCCGCGATCGCCGCGCGCGATGGCGAAAATCCGACGGCGGCGGGGCACACGCGCGTTTCGATCCGGCACTTGTATTATGCAGGGCTTTGGGCGGCGATCCGCGCGGGATGGCGCAGCGGGTACAACGCGGAAGCCGATCACTTCATCGTTTCGGGCAACGGCCCGGAAGAAATCGCGCGCTCGGTGGATAGGGCGAAAGAGGCGATCCATCATGCCGCGGGGTATACGAAGTTCACGACAGACACGTCGCGGCTGTTCATTCTGGAGGCCGACACGCGGCATCCGGCGGCATGGAGCGATGAGGCGGTCGAGGCGAAATTCAACTCGATTTTTTCAGACGCCGAGCGCAAGTGGATTCTGGGCGAGTTCGCGAGGCGCGTGGAAGTAGAAGGCAGGGTGTACGATTTCACGCCGGGGCTGGTGCGGCGGCTGGCGGTCAAGTTCGGGGAAAGTCTCAAGCTCAATGAAGAACTTTTCGACTCGATTCACAAGGAGAAAAACGGCGCGCCGTTCGATTTCGAGCCGTCGATCGACGAAGCGGAGACCTTGACCACGCCCGAGGAGCTGTTCTTCTACATGCATTGGCTGAAGCTGCGCGGGCGGCCGGCGCAACTGGTGCCGCCGAATCTCGGATTCAAGAAACGGCAGGCGTACCCGGTAGCGATGCAGACTCTGCCGGCGACCGGCGTGGGGCTGAGCGATTACGTGCATCACAAAATGTGGCCGGAGCTCGAGCCGCGGGTGGCGCGGGATTTTCCCGGGCGGCCGCTCGATGAACTGTCACATCGCGTGCGCGCTCTGGCGGCAGTGGCGCGGCATTTCGACGGCACGCTGAGCATTCATTCGGGGAGCGGCAAGCAGGCGGAGGCGCTGGAATCGATCGGGCGCTCGACTAACGGGCGCGTGAATTACAAAATTTCGGGCGAGCTGCAATTGCAGTTGTTCGATGTGCTGTCCGAGCAGGCGGAGGGATCGCCGTGGCGCGCGCTCTATGAGCGGATGGCCCAGCGGGCGGATGAATTTGCAGCGCGCGGAGCGTTCGGCGCGGAGAGCGAGCTGGCCGCGAAATATCGCGCGATGGGACGCGGCGCGTACCTGGGAGATTCCGCGCGAGGGCGCGTGGACGGGAATTTATTTCTGGTCTTCTGGGTAGGAAACATGGTGGGCAGCCGTGATGTAAACGCGCCCGACGGCGACCGCCGCTTTTTCAAAGAAAAGCTGGATGAGCTGCCGGCGGATTTAACGACGGAAGTGCGGCGGAGGAACACGCGTTACATCGTGTGGCTGGCGGAGCGTTTGATTTCGGCTCATTAGTCAGATCGGGATCAGCTCGACCAGGCCTTCGCGGATCAATCGCCGGACCAACGTCAATTTGCCTTCGCCGTCCAAGCCGCCCGGAAGGTCGCGCACGACGAACCGGCGAGTTTCCAAAGCGAATCGGACGGCCTCAGCAGCGTGCAAGGGGAAAGTGATTTTTCGGCCGAAGCAATCGACCGACACTGCCGCTCCGTCCATGCGCAAGTAGCAAGCAGAGCCGGCGCGAGCGCCGACGACGCTATCGATGGTCAGGCGAGGGAGGCTAGCCAACTGGGCCATCTGGCCGCGCAAAAGCGGCGGACGTGATGCGATAAACGCGTCCACGAAACGGTCGAGGATTTCGTCGGGATTGGATTTTGCGGAGAGCTGTTCGAGCAGATCTCCGAGAATTGCCCGCGCGGGTGCGCGGTCGAATCCATGACGCGCGAAGCCTGGGGGAAGCGCTTTGCGAAAGTCGGGGTGATGCAAACTCACGTCGGCCGCGAGTTCCAGCAACAGATCCGTCCAGGTATACGCCAGGAGACCGACGGTTATGTGGAGCGACACCTGATCGCCCGAACGGGCTTCGTGGACCAAGCCGCGCGGGATGTAGGCGATGTCTCCGGCCTGCAATTCGAAATCGAGAGTGGGAGCGCCGCGCTCATGAACGGAAGCATCGAAGTCCTGCGCTTTAAGCGGCAGTGCGACGGGAGTGCCGTAGGTGGTCCAGCGCTTGGAGTTGGTTACCTGAAGGACGAAGACGTCGTGAGTATCGTAATGGTGCCTGGCGCCTTTGGCTCCGGCGGGAGTGACGTAAATGTTGGTCTGGCAGGGGAAGCTGAGTTCGTGCTCGATACCGCGGGCGAGTGAGGCGAGGGCCGGCACCACGGTATCGAGGAACGCCAGAACGATGGTCGAACCCTTTTCGAAAAGCTGGTAGATTTTCGCGACGTCGAGCGCATCGCCGTTGACGGTATAGTCTTCGGCGGTCACGTTGGTATCGGCATTCTTGAGGACTACGTTGGGATAGCGAAGGTCGAGCGTGTTGAGGACGCGATCCACTTCATCCAACGACATCAGCGAGCGGAAATAATCGGGCCGGGTGCGCTTGACGACGAGAGGCCGCTGCTCGAAATAATCAGCGAAGAACGTTTCGGCGGTAACGGGGCTGATCAACCAGGCGAGGGAGTTTGAGATTTCCGCAACCTTGGATTCTGAAGGAGACACAATAACCTTTCGCAGCCGCGAGCGAGACCGCGCTGCGGTGAAAGCAGACCGCCTAGCCGAGTGTACTCGCCAGGCGGTCTAAACAGGCCTGGACGAGATTATTTCTTGTCGTCCGGATCCGATTCTTTCTTCTTGGCAGTCTTGCCCTTCTTCGTCTTGCCGGATTTTGAAGACTTCTTCTTCGTGTCCGGATCCGACTCTTTCTTGGCGGGTGGAGCATCCTGCGCTTCCGCGTTCAGCCCGGACACGAGGGCGGCAGCCCCACCGGCCAATAATGCACCGGCCACGCCCAGAAATGCGCGCCTCGGATGCTTGCGCTCCGTGATGATTTGATCGTCGTTCAGGTTGCGAGCAGTCTCTTGCTTTTCATTGTGTTGATCAGCCACTGTAATCTCCTTTTCCGATTCGACGGCAGCCAATTTTGCGTTGCCGGACAGTATACACCAGATCGCGCCAATGAGATCACACGTCCTGCATAGAGACAGGAGTTCGATTATATTGTGTGGTTGGCCGGAGGCGAACATCGAAGAATTGCATGCTACTGAACGGCAAAGTTGCGATCGTGACCGGAGGCAGCCGCGGAATCGGCAAGGCCATTGCTGGAGCTTTCGCTCGCGAAGGCGCGACGGCGGTGATTTGCGGGCGCAAGCAGGAGAGCCTGGACGGTGTTGCGGAGGAATTGGGCTCGGGCGTAGTTCCGATGGCGTGCCACGTGGGCAAGCCGGACGATCTGAAGCGCCTGGTGGACACGGTTATGGAGAAGTTCGGGCATATCGACATCCTGGTGAACAACGCCGCGACGAATGTGGCCCAGGGGCCGTGCCTGACGATCGACGACGGGCAGTTCGACAAGATGATCGAGGTGAATTTGAAGAGCGCATTCCGGCTGATCCGGATGGTGGCGCCGGGGATGTGCCGGCGCGGCTCGGGGTCGATCATCAACATTGCGTCCATTGCCGGGCTGCGGCCGCAGTTCGAAGGGCTGATGTACAGCCTGACGAAAGCCGCGCTGATCATGATGACGAAATCGTACGCGCTCGAGCTTGGGCCGCACGGGGTGCGGGTGAATGCGATCGCGCCGGGGCTGATCCAGACGGTGCTGAGCGAATATTTCTGGAAAGACGAAGCGCGCCTGGCGGAAACGCTGCGACGCCAGCCGGTGAAGCATCTGGGCCAGCCGGCGGAGATCGCGGAAATCGCGCTGATGCTGGCGAGCGACAAGGCGTCATATCTTACAGGCCAAGTGATCACCGTGGACGGCGGGGCGACGATCGCCTGAATCGTCCCGGTGCTAACCTGAAGTTAATGGGCCCGCTAAGGATTGCGTTTCTTCTGAGCGCCGGGGCAATTGCCTGCTGGGGGCAGATCATTGGCGACGTGCGCGAGGCGATCGCGGCCCATGATTTCGCGAAAGGCGACCGGCTTATCCGGGAGTATCGCGCCAAAAGCGGCGTCACGCCGGAGATGCTGGAGGCGCTTTCATGGATGGGCCGCGGCGAGCTGGCGGCCAAGCAATACGACGCGGCCGAGCGGTACGCAGCGGAGACCAGGAAGCTGGCTCTGGCGGCACTCACGAAGCGCCCGATGGATCAGGAGCGCCATTTACCGATCGCGCTGGGTGCGTCGATTGAAGTGCATGCGCAAACGCTGGCAGCGCGGGGCGAGTTGGGCGAAGCGGTGACGTTTCTCCATCGTGAGCTGGCAGCCTACCGGAATACGTCCATTCGCACGCGCATTCAGAAAAACATTCTGCTGCTGAGTCTCGAAGGCAAGCCGGCGCCGCCGCTCGAAATGGCGCACTGGCTCGGGCCGAAGCCGGTTCCGCTCACTCAACTGAAGGGGCATCCGGTGCTGCTGTTTTTCTGGGCGCACTGGTGTGGGGACTGCAAGGGCGAGGCGCCGGAACTGGCCAAACTGGCGGCGCAGTATAAATCCAAAGGTCTGGTGCTGATCGGCCCGAGCCAGCATTACGGTTACGTGGCGGGCGGCGACGATGCGTCACCGGAGCAGGAGACGCGGTACATCGACGAAGTTCGCTTGAAGTACTATGGACCGCTCCGAGGCATGAGCGTGCCTCTCAGCGAAGAAAACTTCAAGAACTATGGCGCCAGCACGACGCCCACACTCGTACTTCTGGATCGCAGCGGCATCGTCCGGCTCTATCATCCGGGGGCGATGCCCTACGATCAGCTCGCTCAGAAGGTTGCGGCAGTAGCCGGGAACTAAAGCAATCCTTAGGCCGTCCTCGTTCGTCGAGCAACCAGTCGTGGCGCAAACTGCTTGTATTGTTCCAAGGCGCGAATCAACGCTTCCACCGCGGCAAGGTGCGCATTCAGGTACTCCAGCTCCTTGGCAATGCCTGAATTCGGATTCTGGGGAGGGGCAACGACCTTTCTTGGCATATTGTCATGATTGGACGAAGATATCTCCTTCGGAAAGCCCACCTCTGGGACGGCGCGCAGGAAAAGTGGGGTGTCTTCGACCTCCACAGATGGGGGATTGGGATGGCCGCCGGTGATAAGAGGTGCTAAAGCAGAGATGCGATTTTTTCGGCGTCATTGGGTACAACGACCGGCCGGTTGCCGAAGGTGGACTGGATAGGGACGCCTCCGGGAGCCTCGAGCTGGCCGGTGTGATAGCGGTAAATGTAATCGGGATCTTTCAGAACGTTGCCGGTGAGTACGGCGACGACGTCGGCATCGCGGCGGATCAGGCCGGCGGCGGTGAGTTTCTTGATTCCTGCAAGCGTGGCGGCGGAGGCGGGTTCGCAGCCGATGCCGCACTGGCCGATAACAGCTTTCGCGTCGGCAATTTCCTGCTCGCTGACTTTTTCGACTACGCCATTTGATTCGGAAATTTCGTAGAGCGCCTTGGGCCAGGAAACGGGATCGCCGATTCTAATTGCGGTAGCCAGTGTTTCCGGATGCGCAACGGCCTGGAGGCGGCCGCGTTTCGCCGCATGGAGCTCATAAAACGGCGCGGCGCCTTCGGCCTGGATGACGGCGAGGCGCGGCATCTTTTGGATGAAGCCAAGCTGCTTCAGCTCGCGCAGCGCTTTGCCGAATGCCGAGGTATTGCCCAGATTGCCGCCAGGCAGCACGATCCAGTCGGGCGCCGACCAATCGCGCTGATCTAGCAACTCGACAATAATGGTTTTCTGGCCTTCGATGCGAAAAGGGTTGATGGAGTTGAGCAGGTAGATACCCATCCGCTCGGCGAGGTCGCGAACCAGCGCCAGAATCTGATCGAAATTGGCTTCGACCTGAAAGGTGCGGGCGCCGTATTCGAGAGCCTGAGCCAGCTTGCCGTAGGAAATGTTGCCGTGCGGGATGAAGATGAGCGGCTCGAGTCCGGCGGCGCTGGCGTAGGCTGCCATGGAGGCTGAGGTATTGCCGGTCGAGACGCAGGCCACGCGCCGCATGCCGAGACGGCGGGCCTGCGCAACCCCGCAAGTCATCCCGTTGTCCTTGAAAGAACCCGTGGGATTGAATCCCTGGTGCTTGAAGATTAGGCGGTCGAGCGAACCGTACTGAGCAGCGCGGGGGGCGTCGAGCAGCGGAGTGTTCCCTTCCCGGAGCGAGACGACGGAATCGAAATTTTCGAGAAACGGGATGATTTCGCGATAGCGCCAGACGCCGCTTTGATCGAGCGGGAGATTGCAGGTGCGGCGCGCGCGCCAGGTGCTTTTGACCGATTCCGGATCGAGCCCAAGGCCCGGATATATGGCTTCGAGCAGCGCGCCGCAGCGGGGGCAATTGTAGATGACCTCCGTGACGGGAAATCGCGCGCGGCACTCGGGTGAGAAACACACCAATTCGGCAGGCATGAACTTTCCATTGTAATGGGATGCTCGCGTATACTGAACCGGAATGCTGGCGGTTCATTTGGAAAACCGGCACGTGAAGCTGAAACAGGTCCCGCGGCCGCGCCGGCCGGAAGGCTTTGCGCTGATCCGGCTGCTGTGCGGCGGGATTTGTAACACAGACCTGGAATTACAGCGCGGCTACTACGACTTTTCGGGTGTGCCGGGGCACGAGTTTGTGGGCGAAGTCGTGGAAGCGGACGATCGCCGTTGGACCGGCCGGCGCGTAGTGGGCGAAATCAATTTGAGCTGCGGGGAATGCGCATGGTGCCGGCAGAATTGCGGGCGGCATTGCCCTAAACGCACGGTGCTGGGAATCGTCAAACATCCCGGCGCATTTCGCGAATTCCTGACGCTGCCGGAGCGGAATCTGCACGCGGTGCCGGATTCGGTGCCGAATGAGATTGCGGTATTTACCGAGCCCGTGGCGGCGGCCTGCGAGATTCTGGATCAGGTCGCGTTTCCGTGCAGCGCGCGCGTGGCGGTGCTGGGAGACGGCAAGCTGGGACTGCTGATCGCTCAGGTTCTGCACGCGTACGGCCTGCGGGTTCATCAGTTCGGAAGACACAAGGAGAAATTGCGGATCGCGGCGCGCGCAGGTGTCGAGACGGAACTGGCGCGGGAGCACCTGCCGGTTGCGCGGTATCAATGGGTGGTGGACGCGACCGGGTCGCCGCGCGGGCTGGCTGAGGCGATCCGCATGGCGAGGCCGCGAGGGACAGTGATTATGAAATCCACGGTGCACGGCGGAGTCGGGTTGGACGCAGCGGCAGTGATCGTCAACGAAATTACGCTGGTGGGATCGCGGTGCGGGCGTTTTGAACCGGCGCTCGAATTGTTGAAAAACGGAACAGTGAACGTGGCGGACATGATTTCGGAGCGGATGCGGCTCGACCAGGCGCCGAGGGCATTTCTGCGGGCCGCGCGGACCGGAGTCTTGAAGGTGCTGCTCTCATGAAGCCGGCAGTCATAATGCTGGCGCTGGCAGTGGCAGCCGGGGCGCAGGAACCGGTGCGTCCGCGCATTCTGGGCCTGGCGCACATCGCGCTGCGGGTGAGCGATATCGGAAAATCGCGCGCGTTCTACAAAGACTTTTTGGGGTTCGACGAACCGTTCTCGCTGAAAAATTCGGACGGGTCGCTGGCCCTGACGTTTATTAAGATCAACGACCGGCAGTACGTGGAGCTGTTCCCAGGGCTCGAGCCCGGCACCGACCGGCTGCACCACATCTCGATCGAAACCGATGACGCCGAGCGGATGCGGGTGTACTTGAAGGCGCACGGAGTCAAAGTGCCGGATCACGTCCCCAAAGGCCGTATCGGGAATTTGAACTTCAACATTCAGGATCCGGACGGCCATACGGTCGAGATCGTTCAATATGCAGCGGATGGCTGGAGCATGCGCGAGAAAGGCAAATACATGCCGGACTCACGGATTTCGCAGCACATGCTGCACCTGGGGATTCTGGTGGGCGATCTCGCCGCCGCGATGAAGTTTTACGGCGGAATTCTCGGGCTGAGGGAAATCTGGCGAGGATCGAGCGATGGAAAGACGCTCTCCTGGGTTAATCTGCGCGTGCCGGACGGAACCGATTACATCGAGTTCATGTTGTATCGCGATCTGCCGGCGTCGGATCGGCGCGGAGTCGCGCATCATCTTTGTCTCGAGAGTCCGGATGTGCGTGCGGCGCTGGTGGCGCTCGAGGCACGGCCTTATCGCAAGTCCTACTCACGTACCCTCGAAGTGCATACCGGCATCAATCGCCGCCGGCAGCTCAATTTATTCGATCCCGACGGCACGCGAAC
Organism: Bryobacteraceae bacterium; assembly: GCA_035280425.1. Lineage (GTDB taxonomy): Bacteria > Acidobacteriota > Terriglobia > Bryobacterales > Bryobacteraceae > QHXW01. The sequence goes on from DATEFW010000006.1 coordinate 135,632, forward strand.
GGAGCTGATGGAGCCGGTTACGGTGGATGGAAAACCGGCTGAGCCATCGAGCGCGCCGCCTCCGCGGTGATGGAACCGTTCTTGGCTCACGCGTGAGCCACCACCGCGAGCAGGAGATATGTGCGGCGCATACGTGCCTTGATCTGTCTGGTCGTAAGTTCTGACCAGTCATATTAAATGACCATTTTTTGCTACCATGAATTGTGACGATTATCAATGCGGCCAAATTCAAAGAGCAATGCCTGCACCTCATCGACCATTTGAACAGCGAAGGGCTGGTCATCACCAAGCATGGCAGGCCGGTGGCGAAAGTCATTCCGATCGCGTCAAGCTGCGCGCATCTGATTGGTGCGCTCCGCGGCAAGATTCACATTAAGGGCGATATTTTCTCGACGGGCCTTACTTGGGATGCGGACAAAGGAGTCCTTCAGGCCAAGCGCAAGTACAACCGAAGAAAGAAGTAGTCCGTATGGTGAATCTGGACACTCACATTCTTTTGTTTGCGTTCACCGGAGAGCTCACCACCCGCGAAAGACGATTGTTATCCGAGCACCAGTGGAGCATTTCGGCCACTGTGCTGTGGGAGCTGGCGAAGCTGGCGCAATTGGCCAGGATCGATCTGGATATTGATTCGAATGAATTCAGCCGATACTTATCAACTGTTCACTTGTGGCCGCTGACTCTGGAAATCTGCACGAGCATTCGGAAGCTCGATTTCAAAAGCGACCCGGCCGATGAGCTGATTTGCAGCACCAGCATGGTTCACGACGTTCCGCTGCTGACACGCGATCGGCTGCTGCGCCGGTCGAAAATCGTTCCACTCGCCTGACATTTCCGGTTGATAGACGGCACGTCATAGCGGTGTCAGAATATGACCATGCCGGAACCTGTGATTCTGATTGCGAATGGTGATTTGCGCCTGGCCGCCAACCAAAAGTGCTGGCCTGCCCAAGCCCGCGCCGAGGAAGCGGTGACGGATGCCATCCGGCGTGAAGGGCGCGAAGTGCGCCGCGGGCACTCATTCGATGCGGTGAAGCAGCACGGCTTCATCGACAGCCAGAAGCGCGGGATGGAGGTTTTTCGCGAGATACCGCCGGAAGCGCCGCTGGTGGTGGTGGAAGCAGTCTGGCAATACAGCCATCACCTGCTGCATGGATTGTACACGCATCGCGGCCCGATCCTTACGGTCGCGAACTGGAGCGGCGAATGGCCGGGGCTGGTCGGGCTGCTGAATTTAAACGGATCGCTGACCAAGGCCGGGGTGAAGTACAGCTCGCTGTGGAGCGCCGATTTTCGGGATGAGTTTTTCCTGAACGGGCTCCGGCGCTGGCTCGCCGGACACCAGGTGGAGCACGACACCAGCCACGTCCACGCGCTTTCGGATTACAGTCTGCCCGCGCGAGCAGAAAAGATCGCGCGCGTGCTGGCCACGGATCTGCGGCGCAACAAAGCCATCATGGGAGTGTTCGATGAAGGCTGCATGGGGATGTTCAACGCCATCATTCCCGATGAGCTGCTGCATCCTACCGGCGTTTTCAAGGAGCGGCTGAGCCAATCGGCGCTCTACGCCGCCATCGAGGGTGTTCCGAACGAGGAAGCGCAGCGAGTGCGCTTGTGGCTGAATGCCAAAGGAGTCGAGTTTCGCACTGGTCCGGATCCGGAAAGCGACTTGACCGACGAACAGATTCTCGAGCAGTGCAAGATGTACATCGCGGC
>DATEFW010000007.1:0-381076 GCA_035280425.1 Bryobacteraceae bacterium
TCATCGTTCGGGCCGTAAGCAAGAATTTTCCGCTCGACCGGATAAACCACCCAAACGGCGCGGCTTCCATGCGTCAAATACTGCCCGACTCGCCGCATCACCTGTTCGGCGGCGTCATTTGGCGAAACGATCTCAATGACAAGATCGGGGACGCATTCGAGTATGCTCCGGGACTTATCGATGCGAGCCGCCGCTTCCCGGCGAATGAACGCGACATCCGGTCGTCGGACTGTATCTTTACTAATGCGGAATTCCTGTTCCGCAACCGCCTCTCCCAGCAGCTGCTCGCCAAGAAAGAGATTGAGCGCGGTCTCAATTTTCCCGCGGATTCTATTGTGTTGATACGTCGGTCCAGACACTTCGATCAGCTCCCCTTGATCCAGCTCGTAGCGAATCGCTTCGTCTTCGGGAAGCTGCGCAAATTGCTCGACGTTCAGCAGCGTCTTGGCGCCCACGTAATCGATCATAGCATTGTGAGCCACTTGCCTCGCTGTCCGAAACTCTTGTAGTACAGTCTTCTCAGTGGATCGCTTTCAGGAAAAAGTCAGCTTCATCTGGTCAATCGCCGATCTTCTGCGCGGTGATTACAAAGCCTCCGAATACGGAAAGATCATTCTGCCGTTTACGCTGCTGGTGCGGCTCGATGGCCTGAAAAACACAAGCGGCTTTAAAATCGACGCGCGCCGTCCCGCTCAACTCGCGCGGGATTTGAAGCAGCACATGCGTGGTCTGCACGCCGACGCCCGTGCTGTTTTCGATTGCTTTCGATTTAACGAACAAATCGACCGGCTCGCCAAGAGCGGCCTTCTCGCGCACATAGTGCTCCGCTTCGGCGAGATCGATCTGCGCCCGCAATCGGTGTCCAATCGCGAGATGGGATATGTGTTCGAAGAGCTGATCCGCAAGTTTTCCGAGCAGTCGGGCGAAACCGCCGGGGAACATTTCACCCCGCGCGAAGTGATTCGTCTGATGGTGCACCTGGTGTTCGACGAAGGCTTCGAAGGCGTGAAGACGCTTTACGATCCGGCATGCGGTACAGGCGGCATGCTCTCGGTCGCCGAAGAGTATTTGACGGAGCGAAATCCTCGCGCGCGCCTCGAAATCTGCGGTCAGGAGCTCAATCCCGAGTCGTACGCAGTCTGCCAGGCTGACGCTGTGCTCAAAGGGCATCCCGCGAACTGCATTGCTGCCGGCAATACTTTTGTGCGCGACGCATTCGCCGGGCGGCGCTTCGATTATATGCTTTGCAATCCACCATTCGGGGTGGAATGGAAAAAATCAGAGAAGCAGATTCGTGAAGAGCACCGGCGGCGCGGATTTGCCGGCCGGTTCGGAGCCGGCCTGCCCCGGGTCAGCGACGGCGCGCTGCTGTTCCTCCAGCATATGCTGTCCAAAATGAATTCTTCTGGTTCCCGCATCGGCGTAATCTTCAACGGCTCGCCCTTATTTACTGGTGATGCAGGCTCGGGTGAGAGCAATATCCGTCAATGGATTCTCGAGAATGACTGGCTCGAAGCCATCGTGGCCCTGCCCGATCAGCTTTTCTACAATACGGGGCTAGCAACCTACATCTGGATCTTGACGAATCGCAAAACACCGGCGCGCCGCGGCAAGGTCCAACTGATTAACGCTGTCAGTTTTTGCAGCAAGATGCATCGCTCACTCGGCCACAAACGCAACCAAATGACACCGGCGCACATCGATCAGGTCTGCGAAATCCATCGCAGGTTTGTGGACGAGGGCTTTTCTAAAATCCTTGGCGTCAGCGATTTTGGATATCGCAGCATCACCATCGAACGCCCGCTCCGGCTCAATTTTCAATTTTCGCCTCGGCGCCTCGAAAAAGTTCAAGCTAAATTTTCGGCGGAGATCATGGAAATCCTCGACGGCCTGAACGCGCGGGCAATCTATCGCGATCAGCGGGCATGCGAGAGCGTGCTCGACCAGGCATTCTGCACAGCGGGAAAAAAGTTGGGGCGCACACTTCGCCGGAAAATTCGGGAGGTGCTGGGCGAACAGGATGACCGCGCCGAGATTTACCGCGACGCGAAAGGCCGCCCCGTTCCCGATCCGGATCTGCGCGATTCGGAAAATATTCCGCTCGATCTGGACGTGCACGCGTGGTTCCGGGATCAAGTCCTGCCACACGCCCCGGATGCCTGGATCGACGAGGCGCGCACAAAAACGGGTTACGCCATTCCATTCGCGCGCCATTTTTTTGAGCCGGAGCCGATGCGGCCGCTCGCCGACATCGATCGGGAAATTACGGAACTCGAGTGCCAGGCTCAATCCCTGCTGCGCGCACTCAGAGAGCCATGAATCAGGTTTTCCGCGACGCTCCGGCCCGCTGGCGCCAGCTCCCCTTGAAAGAAACCGTCACCGCCTGCCGGAACGGGACCTGGGGCGAGGAGCCGCACGGCTCAAACAGCGATATCATTTGCGTTCGCGTGGCCGACCTCGATCGCCGCCGCGCGCGCGTCTTGCTCGATCACGCCAGCCTGCGCTTGATTCCCGAATCATTCCGCCGCGGCCGCATGCTCGTGCGCGGCGATTTGCTTCTGGAAAAATCCGGCGGCGGCGATCAGCAACCGGTAGGCGCCGTCGCCCTCTACGATCACGACGCGCCGGCTGTGTGCTCCAACTTCATGGCCCGCATGCCCGTCGCGCCGGGATTCGATCCTTGCTATCTCTGCTATCTGCATGCGGCGCTCTACACTTTGGGCATCAATCGGCGCTCCATCCACCAGACTACCGGCATCCAGAATCTCGATAGCGATCAGTATCTCGCCGAGATCGTACGCATTCCAGGTCTCGAAGAGCAACGACGCGTCGCTCGAATTCTCGATAAGAAAACCAAAGTAATCGATGAACTGATAGACGCGAAGAACCGGCTTATCGGTTGTCTCCAGGAAAAACGCCGCGCCATCATTAGTCAGGCGGTAATCGAAGGTCTGGATCGCACCGCACCGCGCCGCCCATCCGGTTTTCCTTGGTTGAACGATGTTCCTGCGCACTGGCGGGTCACGCGCCTCAAGTTCGTCCGGTCGGGCTCGTTGCTCTATGGCGCCAATCAGCCCGCATCCTCGGCAGACCACAACCTGCCGCGCTATATCCGCCTGACTGATTTCAGCGGCGCCAACGCCCTTCGCGACGACACCTTTCAATCACTTGATGAATCTCTCGCAAGACCCTATTTGCTTGAGGATGGCGATATCCTGCTGGCACGCAGCGGCGCAACGGTTGGAAAAGCGCTCCGGTATCGCGCATCCTGGGGCCGCGCCTGCTTTGCGAGTTACCTGGTGCGCTTTCGCCCCGACCACCGGCAGATTCTTCCGGATTATTTCGCCTGGTATACCGAGACGCACGCCTTTCGGCAGGAGGTCCGTCTCAGCACCGTGCAGGCTACAATTGCCAACCTGAGCGCCGAGCGCTACGCCAACTTCGCGATTCCCCTGCCGCCGCTTGGCGAACAGGCCGCGATCGTCGCGTTTGTCAATCGCCGCGCGCACATTCTCGACTCGCTCATCTCTGCACTAGAGCAGCAAATCGAAAAGCTCTGCGAATACCGGTCCGCCCTGGTTGTCGCCATGGCCACCCGCGGCGGCGCATAGTATACAAGCGTCTCAGCAGGCGGCTGCCAGCGCTCGAAGTGACCCCGCGCCCACCAGCCGCGCAGTCGCATTGCCGCAATCGCAGCACTCATGCTGGATGGCGCGGGCCAGGCGCGTTCGAACGCGCAACGTTGGATAGCGTAGATCCGTGAGAGAGGTCAGCAGCAATTCCTTGTTGTTGGCTTGCTCGAACGTCGCGCGCTCCGGCAGGATATGCAAGCCATCGTGTGCTTCGCATTCATGAGCAATCACCCGGCCGTCGAATCCGAGCCGCTGCTCGAAAACGGGAACCTGAAAAACACGCCAGAACCGCTCACGATCCTCTTCGCTGAGCTCTCCTTCGCCGTGGCCCGTAAAAGAGACGACAAAATGTTGGAGCGCCGGTGCGTCCACTGCCCCGTTCTCCACCCGATCCGCCAGATCCCGCAGCGCCGTCACAGGCCCCGCCAGCGCCGTTGCGGCAAAACGCTTCAAGCCCTGGCTGACGTTTCGTGCAATCACCCGAACACTGGAACTCTGCTGGAATCCAGCCATGAGGACCGCGGTTTTTGGCGTGTGATCCAGCGGCGAACGAAACGGCTGTAAACCCGCGCGCGGCCCGCCTGGACTCTCGAAAGCCCCGGGTGAGCGATGAAAAAGCTCCAGTTCCACAACCGGCAGCCGCTCTAAAGTTTGTTCGATCGAATCGACAGATGCCAGGGACTCGGGTGTCGAAAGGCCGGCCGTTTCCAACATCGGCCGATACCATTCAGTCCGTTGTGCGGCGCGCAAAACCCGCTTGAATCTCGCCAGACGCACATCCGCCCCCGAGTACGCCTGCGAGCAGGTCCACCTCAGAATGACTCGCATATGTTGTTGTTTTGAATTTGTTCTTTTTTGAATCAAGTTCGCGCAAGGCTCGGCTTGTGGCGCCCTGCCGGAACCGCTCAACCTGTTGCTTTGATGAAGAAGTGTGCTTTTTCTTACAAACTTCTCAGGCTAAACTTCCAGCGCGAAATCAGCGCAAAAAGAGATTTTCGAGGTTTTCCCCGAAAATGCAGCGGGCATCGGCATTTGAGATATCCAGGCTCGCCAGAGCCTGGCTCTGTTCCGCGAATACCTGCTTATGCCAGCCGCGCGGGAAGAACGAGGAATCCGAGCCAAACAGCAGCCGCCGTGGTCCGGCCACATCCAGCGCTCGCCGGAACACTTCAGCCAGATCCAGCCGTTCCGGCTGGTATCTCATCCAGCTATTGCTGCTCGATGTGTCAAGGTAAACATTGGGGCAGAGATCGCAAAGCATCAGCGCCTCCCGGAAGTATCCCGCGCCGAAATGCGGCACCACGAAATGAATTCCGGGGTAGACCAGCGCGACACGGTGCAAGTCAATCGGATCGGAGAAGCGCATGTCGAACGGCGAAGGCAGCCCCAGTTTTCGGCGCACTCCGACCGTCAGCACGCCGCAGTGCACAAACACCAGGGTTCGCGGAAACAGAGACACAACATCGAGGATTCGCTGGATGCGTTCATCCTGAATCGAAATCCGGTGCATCGCGGGGAAGAGGCATACGGCGTGCAGGTTGCCGGCTTCGAGCGCTTTCCGGACCCGGTCCTCCGCGCCGCTCGCGGTGGGATTCACCATGAAGTATCCGAAAAAGCGATGAGGATAACGCGCCACCGCCGCTTGCACGGACTCCTCGTCGCCGGGAATGCTGGCGATCATCGCCGCGCGGCTAACTCCCGCCCGGTCGATTTCCGCTGCCCACTGGTCCGCTAGTTCACCGGGATCGGTTGGCGGAGCCTGCCAGCCAAGGGTTCGGGCGATGCTCTCCGGCGTTTCGCCTGTTGCCGCGGCCGTCGCTTGCGCGGACTTCTGCTGTGCCAGTGCGGAAAAGAACCGGTGCGAGAAGAAATGGACGTGAGCATCGGATACGTCCATCTCTCCCCAGGAAGTCTGCATGAGCGAGTCGCTGACGAACGCTCAAGTATAGCTGCCGGATGCGCTATGGGTCCAACGGGTAAGGCCTTCGCGAACGGCGATCTGGATGAGCGCAGCCACGTGATTGACCCCTAGTTTCTTCATGACGGATTTGCGATAGCTGCGCACCGTCGCGACCGAAAGACCCAGCATGTGCGAGATCTCCACACTTGCATGGCCGTCGGTCACAAGGCGCAGAACTTCCAGCTCGCGCGGCGTCAGCCTAAATGAGCCGGACGATGTGAGCCTCTCGCCTGAGTCCCCCCGGCGGATGTGCGCAATCAAGTGCTCGTGCACCTGCGGGCCGAGATAGGATCCATCTTCCGCGACTCGGTGCAGTGCATCCAGGAATTCTCCGGCTGACACTTGCTTCAACAAGTAAGCGCTCGCACCCGATCGAAGCGCTGCCACTACGCTATGCTCATCGTCACGGCTGGAAAGGACGATGACCGGCAAACTGCAATTCTCCACCAGTTGCCTCGTCAGCTCCTGTTCTGGCAACCCCACTGCCTCAACCCCCAACACCGCAAGGTCGCAGCTCGATTGTCTCGCGATTTGCAGCGCATCATTACTGTTATCAGCTTCCGCTTCGACCCGGAACTGGCCGCTCCGCTCCAGGATCACGTGGATGCCGTCACGAACCAGCTTGTGTGAATCGATCAGCAATACCCTGCGAACCATGTCCTTCAGGCGCCTGCTCGCCCCTCCTGCTCGCTAATAAATTGCCGCACCCGCTCGATCGCTTCCTCCAGCATTCGCTGCATCTCGGCGGTTCGGCCGGGACCGGCGGCCTGCTCCTTCGTCTCCATGGCGAGAAGCTCGATTTGCAGCCCGGTTCCGGTAAGGCACTGCGCCACTACATCGTGTAGGAACCGTGCCGTGTGCGCGCGCTCCGTGCTTACAGCTTGCAAAGTGAGATAGGAAGCCAGTTCGAGTTCCAGGGGGGCCGGTATGCGTCGGCCGGGCGAGTAGGCAAATCCTGATGCATAAAGCACCGTTCCGTCACTGGCTGAAAGCGGAACGTGAATTAAAGCGTGCCCGCAGCCCGATCGCTCAGGCTGCTCGACCAGCGAGTTGCCGTCAAAGACCTGTTTGACCCGAGCAGCCCAGCGGCCGCGAGGATCTTTGACCATGGAAACGTCCTGGTACCTCAGTTCTTCGATCGGCCGGTGAAATACCGATTCGGAATCACCACCGATGTAATAAAACTGGTGCGCGCGATTGATGAACCACTGGCATGCCGGAGCTCGCTCTAGGAGCGACCCGGCGAATCGGTCGGCTTCGAATCCAGCATCCCCCATGCGGATCAGTGTTCTTCGCTTTCGCAAGCGCGAAAGATGGGTACGTCTTAGCATAGTGCTCCGGGCGCGCCAAAATATCAGAAAAAAAATAAATTATTTGCCGAACGTTGCAACAACTGACGTGCGATGATCGAACAAAATCAGCCCCGGCAAGCTTGCCGATGCCACTACTGCCGGCTTGCCGCCTGGAGCTCTATTGAGAAACGCTAGAAATTCCTGAGGATTGCGCGTCAGTCCGGGAAAGCTGGCCACTATCTTGCCGTCTGCATCGAAGATTGCGTAGTAAGGGATGGCTGCGGTCCCGAACGTTTTTTCTTCCAACTCCTCATTGCGCCGCGACGCTTCATCGGTTCCGTCGGTGAATAAATCCACAAGAACGAAGCTGCCTAACGCGGACCGGATTTCGGGGCGCGTGAACATGTTGGCCTTCATCCAGTGACAGTTCGTGCACGCATATCCCGTGAAGTTCGCTAGTACGAGCTTTTCCTCCCGGCGCGCCCGAGCCATCGCTTCTGGAAGCTGATTTTTCATCCAGACCAGCCCTGTCTCGCCGCCTCCCAGGCTGAATCCTGATGTCGCGGACGCAGGCGGAACGTACGCGTCCAGTTCCCCCAACCTGCCGCCAAACATCCCCGGCGCCAGGCTGATCGCGAAGCCAACCAGGCACATGCCGATCAACAGCCGCCACAGCCCGAGCAGCTCGTCTTTGCCCACGCCTTCCAGACGCACATAGCCGAGCAAATACAGCCCGGCCATCGCGAACAGCACAATCCAGGCCGCCAAAAACCTCTCGCGCGTCAGCAGGTTCCACTGCATGACCTGATCCACTGACGCCAGATACTTCAGCATCGCCGCGAGAATGATGAATCCCAGCACTACTTTCACGCGAGCCAGCCAGCCGCCGCTTTTCGGCATCTTCTTCAGGTAGGACGGAAACATCGCCAGCAGGAAGAACGGCGATGCCAGGCCCGCTGAAAACGCGATCATCCCTGCCAGCGGCCTCGTGCCGCCGCTGCCCACGGACGCAGCCAGCAAAGTTCCCACGAACGGTCCCACGCAGGCGAACGATGCCAGTGAAAACGTCAGCCCCATAATCAGCGTCCCGGCTGTGCCGCCCTTCTGCGAAACACGATCGAGTTTCGTCAGCACCGACGAAGGAATCGTGATCTCGAAGGCCCCCAGCAGGCTCAGGCCGAATACCAGAAAAATCGCGGCGATGAATCCGTTGACCCACGGGTTCGACCCCAGTTGCACGATGCCGAACGGCCCGAGGATCAAGGTGGCCGCCAGCCCCAGCCCGGAGAACAGAACGACGATTCCCGCGCAAAAAATCGCGGCTTGCACCACGCCCTCGCGGCGCGACCCCGATGGCCGGTTCAGAAAATAAGACATCGTAATCGGGATCATCGGAAACACGCACGGCGTAAATATCGCGGCAAGACCAAAACCGAAAGCCGTGAGCACGAAGAACCCGAAGCCCCGCTCGTCGCCCGGCGAAGGTGGCGCCGTAGCTCGCGCAGCCCCCGGAGCGCTTCCAGGCTTGAACTCGATGTATCCAGCCGGAATCGTAAACGCTGCGCTCTTGGCGCCCGCGTCGACCATCAGTGTCGCCGCGGCTTCGCGGTTCACGGGCGGCAGGCACATGCGGTCGTTGCACATCTGGTACCGCACGGCGGCATTGACCCCCGCCCGTCCCGCCACTGCGCCTTTCTTCAGCTCCAGCTCGATGAGAAAAACCGGCTCGCCTTCATAGGTTTCCGTGTCGAGCTGGAAGTTGGGATCGTATGCACGCTTGGGCTTCGGCTCGAAAATGCGGAAGTTCGCAATAGCCGGATTGTCCGGCACGCGAATGGTGGTCGGAATCGGACCACCGGCCGGCGTCGAGAGCGAGTAAAGGTGCCACCCCGGTTCAATCTTTGCCGCCAGCCGGGCGAGCACTTTGGAGCCGGGCGCCGCAGCCTCGGGGTCGAGCGTCATCGACCATTTCGCCGGGTCGAGCTTTTCCGCCCGCCCCGCTGTGGGAGCTAACGCCAGCGCCAGCAACAAAACCGGGAATTTCATCGAAATCATGCGCCTGATTAAATGACGCGAAATCCCTGCCTAGGTCACAAGTTTTTCGGCATTCCAACGCCGGAATTCGGTCTCGATGCGCTGGTTGATTTTGCCGCTGGAGAACTCGGCCGCCACGCGTATGGCGTTCTTGATGGCATTGGCGTTTGACCGGCCATGGCAGATAATGCACACGCCTTTGACACCCAGCAGCGGCGCGCCCCCGTACTCAGAGTAATCCACCCTGCGCTTGAATTCGGTGAACGCCGCCTTGGCCAGTACGTAGCCGATCTTCCGCGTGAGCGTGGCTTCGAGCGATTCCTGCAGCATGTTCCGGATCATCTCGACCAGGCCTTCGCTCACCTTGAGCGCCACGTTGCCGATGAATCCATCGCAGACAATCACGTCCGCTTTGCCGGTGTAAATATCGCGCCCTTCCACATTGCCGATGAATTGAAGCGGCAGCGACTTTAGCAGCGGCGTCGCCGCGCGCGTCACTTCATTGCCCTTGTGTTCTTCTTCGCCAATCGACAGCAGGCCCACACGCGGATTATCGCGCCGCAGGATCATGCGCGAATAAATTTCGCCCATCACCGCGAATTGCGCCAGCATGTGCGGCGGGCAGTCCACGTTGGCGCCCACATCCACCATCACAACCGGCGAACCGCTGATCGTCGGAAAAACTCCGGAAAGCGCCGGCCGGTCCACGCCCGGCACCATGCCCTGCACCATTTTCGCGGTGGCCATCACCGCGCCGGTATTCCCCGCCGAAACGAATCCCTGTGCGCATCCTTCTCGCACCAGCCGCGATGACACCCGCAGGGAGCTGTCGCGCTTCGAGCGCACCGCCCGCGCGGCGCTGTCGTTCATCGTGATCTGCTCACTCGCGTGGCGGATTTCGATTGGCAGATCGCCCGGACGGTGGCTCGCCAGCTCTCGCCGGACCACGTCCTCGCGGCCCACCAGTATGACCCTGACCCCTAACTCTTTCGCCGCCCGAATTGCCCCTTCCACCTCCGGTTTCGGGGCGTGATCCCCGCCCATTGCATCGACGGCGATGGTTATCATAGCGCGGGGTTGGCGAATTCAGGCCTGGGCGCCATGCTTATTCCTGCTCGACTTCGATCACTTCCCGGCCCTTATATTGGCCGCAATGCGGGCACGCACGGTGCGCCAGTTTCTGTTCGTGGCAATTCGGACACTCGGACAGCCCCGAGCGCTTCAACCGGTCATGCGCCCGGCGGTTGCCGCGGCGTGCGGCGGAGTGTCGTCTCTTAGGATTCGGCATTTTTGTACCTCAGAAATATTAACCGCGTCCGCGGCATTGTCAAGTTTACTGAATGCTTTCGTTCAAATGTTGCGCAGCGCGCTCCAGCGGTCGTCAGCCGGCTCGACCCGGCAGTCGCACGAAACCTCATTGCGATTCCTGCCGCAAACCGGGCAGATGCCCCGGCAATCCGGCGAGCAGACCCGCTGCATCGGAAGCAATAGCAGAATCTGCTCCCGCAGCACGTCTTCCAGTTCGATCCCCGCGCCTTCGTAAAAGCCCATCTCCGCTTCGCCCTCGTCGATTGCCTCTTCTTCATCGCCCGCCAGGGCGGCGCTCGGACGATAAAACAGATCGAAGCGCGAATCAATCGGGAACCGGGCCCGGCCGAGACAGCGGTCGCAATCCGACTCCATCTCGACTTTCAAATGGCCTCGGATCCGTACTTCCCCGTCCGTATTCGCTAAAAGTTCGGCTATTCCGTCTGCGTGTAACGGTCCCGACTGCCGAACCTCGGCGCCCGAAAAATCGATCTCTCCCGCCTGGAAGGTTTCGTCAAAGCGCACCTTCCTGACTTCCATCTCCTTGATGCTAAGGAACATAACCTTGCCTGCCTGTGGCCGGGAAACTTTTATTATAGCGCGAGCCGCCGCAAAATCCCTCTAAGCTCGCGTGTTATCGTTAGATTGTCCTTTATGGATTTCGAAAGAGCCGTCAACCACTTGCTCGATCTGCACGCCAGTGCGATAGAGCGCATGCATGTCGCCGAAGAGCGCATGGACCGCGCCGAAGCCCGCATGGATCGCACCGATCGCCAGATCTCCGGGCTTCAGAAACTCGTGAAAACCGGCATGCGGCTGATCGTACGCATCGAAAAACGCCAGATTCAGAACGAAGAGAGCCTCAACGCGCTGATCGCCGCGCAGCTTCGCACCGACGCCAAAATCGACAGGCTTGCCAGTATCTGGCTCAAACGCCCACCCAACGGAAAAGGCAGCCGCTGAATACGGGCTTCTATTTCGCCGGTTTCACTGGAGGTAAGAATCTCCGGATGCCGTAATCGTACGCCGCGGCCCCCAGAATGCCCCCCAGGATCGGCCCCACAATCGGAACCCAGAAAACCTTCTGGCCGTCGGTCAGCCCGTTGTTCTTGAAACCAGCCACCGCAGTGAACAGCCGTGGCCCGAAATCGCGCGCCGGATTGATCGCGTATCCATGCATCCCTCCGAAGGAAACCCCGATCGCCACCACCACGGCCCCAATCATCACCGGCGTCAGATTCGCCCCCGGCGGCTGGTTGCGCTCGTCGATAATCGCCAGCACCAGCAGAACCAGCAGCGCCGTGCCGATCGTCTGATCGAGTAACCCGGCCGACGGAAACTCCGGAAACGCCGGGAAAGTCGTGAAAACACCGGCCGTGTGGTCCAGATTCGGATCGGCCGCATGAAACGCCGGGGCATAGTTCCAGTACACCAGGGCTGCCGCAATGAAGGCGCCGAGTACCTGCGCTCCAATATACGGCCCGACTTTTCTCCACGGGAAATCCCGATAAATCGCCAGCGCGATCGTCACCGCCGGATTGATGTGCGCTCCGGAAATTCGCCCGGCGATATAGCAGCCCATCGTCACCCCCAGGCCCCAGCCGATAGTAATGTTCGTAAAGCCGCCGTGGACCACCTCGCCCGGAACTCCAGTGCCGAACAGCACTACCATCGCAACCACACCGTCGCCAAAAAGAATCAGGACCAGCGTGCCGAAAAATTCGGCGATCAATTCGGGAAGCATGTCTCTCATAGGCAGCCGGAATTCTATCACGCGCAGCCCGCGGCGTAACGGCTTTCCCGGCCCCGGCTGGGGAGCAGCCCGCCATCAAGGTTCGCGAGGCCGGGCCGCCCATAACTGGCATGCGCCGCAGGAGCCGGCGCACTGAAACAGCCGAAAAAACGCATATTCATGCTCTTTTGGACCTCCTGGCGAAGCCCTATACTGCCGCAACCGTCATGTTTGTTGAGGATTTGGCGCACTTTGGTTCCTCGGTTGGAAACATCGGAAACATTCAAAAGGGAGGGCTTTAGAAGTGAGGATCTCGAGACTTCGTGCAATGACGTATCTGGCCGCGATCGGGCTTTGGGCGGGTATGGGCGTGACCAGGGCACACGCCGACGGGCTTTTTGGGCCCGTCTTGCCCTATACGGCCCCCAGCGATAGCCCCTTTAGTTCGATGAGTTTCTCATCGTTTAAGTTGATCAAGATGACGGATTTGCTGGATGGGACGTTCTCGGTGCCCGGCGTGAATGCCGTCGGAGATGGTCTAGCAGTCATAGGTCCGGGATCTCTGGTTGATTCGGTAGATGGAGGGAACCTCGGACATTCCTTGTTCGCGGACCCCGGCGCCGATGGCATTACATTTACTTTCGATGCCGCCGTGCTGGGCTCCCTGCCCACTGCTGCCGGCATCGCCTGGACCGACGGCGACTTCGTGATTCACTTCTCTGCCATCGACGCCAACGGAAATCCGATAGGACCGACCATCAATGACACATCCGGTTGTGACTTCAGCACTTGCGGTGACGGCAAACCGAAAAACTATCGGTTCTTCGGAGCGATCGATTCAATAGGAATCAAATCCATCACCATCTCCAATGATTTCGGCGGCATTGAGGTGGATCATCTGCAGTTTGGTGTGCTCGCGCCGAATGGGACCGTACCCGAGCCAAGCACCTTGCTGCTGCTCGGCACGGGCCTGGTCGCGGTCGCCGGCAGGCTGAAACGAAAAGGGCTACTGAACCGCTCCTAGTGCCCACTCCGAAGGCCGGTCCCGGTGTGGTGTAAAGCGGCATCGTCTCGTCACGATCCCGCTGAAGCTCTCGCCGGGGAGCAACCCGGTCCAGGCTTGTCACGCGGGGTGCGCACTCGCGCCCAAGCTTTCCGAATTTGGGCTACGTGCGGCTCGTCCGTTCCAGGCCTCCGCCCGTGCGATCTGGCACGGAGCTTGCGGAGCGGGACGAAGCGCCGACCATCTCGTTCAACCTGACTACTACGTCGCTCATACTGACGGCCTGGGCATTCAATTCCTCACTGGCTGAGGCGCTCTGTTCGGCGCTGGCGGCGGTCTTTTGCGTGACTTGCTCCATCTGGGCGATCGCCTTGGCGATCTGCTCGATGCCACGGGATTGCTCCTCGCTACCGAGGTTGACCTCATCGACCAGGGTCTTCACTTGCGTGACATTGTCGGTGATGTCATGGATGGCTTTTGCCACTAAATCGAGCTTGCTCTTGCCGTCATTGGAATTCGTGATCGATTCCTCGATCAGCCCGGTCGTATCTTTGGCCGCCTGGGCGCAGCGCTGTGCCAGATTGCGAACTTCATCCGCGACCACCGCAAAGCCCATGCCGGCTTCGCCGGCGCGCGCGGCTTCCACGGCCGCATTCAGCGCCAGTATATTGGTCTGAAACGAGATTTCATCGATCACCTTGATGATCTTGGCGATCTTGTCGCTCGAAGTATTGATCTCCTGCATGGAGCCGACCATCTGTTCCAGATTGTGGTTGGCCGCCATGACTAGCTCGGAGGCGTTTTTCATGAGCGTGGCCGCGGAGCGCGAATTTTCCGCATTCTTGCGCGTCATCGACGTGATTTCTTCCGTAGATGCGGAGGTTTGCTCGAGCGAAGCAGCCTGTTCGGAAGCGCCCTGCGCCAGCGATTGGCTGGACGCGGATACCTGACCGGACGCGCTCGATACCTGTTCGGCACCCTCACGCAGTTCAGTGGCGGCCTGGCACAATGCGCGGTTGGTCGCGCGAATCAAAAAGAAGGCCAGCGCAATCCCGACGGCGATGGCAGCTCCCACCATGATCGCAACCCACAGCTTGCCCTGGGCGATCGATTCCGCGGCCAGCGACATTCTCTGGTCCGTTTCCTTCCGATTGAAATCATCCATGGCAGCCAGCACCCTGCTTTGCTCTTCGATAACCGGCAGCAGCTCCGACTTCAAAACGCTCGCCACCTCGGCCTGCTTGCCCTGCGCGCCTAGAGTGATCATCTTCTCCCAAGTGCGTAGGTATCGTTGCTCAACCGTTTTCAACTTTTCGAAATTGGCTTTGTCTTCGGGATCGGTTACCCCCGGGGCATACTTTTTCATCTCCGCCTGCAGCTTGGCCCCCAGCTCCGCAACCCTCGTTTCAATCGCCGAGCGCTCCTGGGCTGTGCTGGCCGACAGATAGAGCGAAGCTTGCGTTCGCAGGTCTTTTGCTGCGCCGTTGATCTCCGCCAGCCCGATGATGCAGGGCAAGGAATCCGCGGTTACCATTTCCACCGCCCCGGCGGTTCGCGCCCCTGTGATCAGGGAAACCGCACCTTGCACCGCCGCCAGACAAAGGATGCAACCGCAGACCAGCGCAATTTTCTTCCCAACAGTCAAGTTCATCGTTGAATCTCTCTTTCATGTCTCGGGCTTGTGTTAGGAGGGATTCCGGAATCCGTCTGGCCGCTCCGCCGAGATCTAACCAGGTGCCTAGTCGCCCGAGGACGTCGGAGACAGTCACCTGAATCATGGATCGGCTGGCCGACAAGAAAGCCTTAGGGCTGGGCTGGGCAGAAAAAATCAAGAAACCGCCGCAGGCGCCGAAAAGATAACCAGGGACTACCCCGGGAAGTCCTGACGGCTCGCACTCCTTAAATTTTCCGGGGATGCCGCCGGCCTCGAAATATGCAGGCCGCGCTCTCGAATTCGCTTAGAACAACGGTAAGGGAGGAACTGATGATCGTAACTCGAAATCGCATCCGACGCGGCTGCCGGCCGTATCAATTGCTGATGAGCCTTGCGATTTTATGTGCTGCCGCCGCCGCCCAGGATGCCGGATCGCAACCCGCCATTCAGGACAACAGCTTTCTGGTCGAGGAGGCCTACAATCAGGAACGTGGAGTGGTCCAGCACATCAACACGTTCTCCCGTCTGTGGAACAGCAAGGATTGGGTTTATACCTTCACCCAAGAGTGGCCTATGCCTTGGGAGGCCCGCCATCAATTGAGCTATACCTTGATCGCCGCCCATGCCGGAGCATTTAGCGGCTCGGGCGCCGGTTTAGGCGATTTGATCCTCAACTATCGCTATCAGTTGGTGGGAAACGGAGAGGCGCGGACGGCCTTCTCGCCGCGCTTGAGCGTGCTCATCCCCACCGGCGATGAGGCTCATGGCCGCGGCTTCGGGGCAAAAGGGATGCAGGCCAATCTCCCATTGAGCGTGGTCCTCAACTCACGGCTGGTCAGCCACTGGAATGCCGGCGCCACGTTTGTGGCACAGGCTCACAACGCCATGCACCAGCGCGCCGATTCGCTCGGTTACAATCTGGGGCAAAGCTTGATCTGGCTGGCTCATCCCCGCTTCAATGTCCTGCTGGAAACGGTGTATGCCAGCGCTCAGTCGGTCGTCGCCCCGGATCAGACCGAATGGACCCGGTCGTTGTACCTCAGTCCTGGAATTCGCTGGGCGTACAATTTCAAGAACGGCTTGCAAATCGTGCCCGGAATCGGTGTTCCGATCGGCGCCGGCCCTAGTGCCGGCGAACGCGGCGTGTTTCTCTATCTCAGCTTCGAACACCCCTTCGGGGAGCGCGCCAAGTAGAGCTCTTGGCTTCCGCCTGCAAGCAAGCCCTCTGTGATTAACCCTGCCACGACAGCTTCGCCAGCTTCTCGTATGTCGCCGGCAGTTCCTCCGGCAGTACGCGTGTTTCCCCCACCGTGGTCATGAAGTTCGCGTCCGCCGTCCATCGTGGCAGCACGTGCAGATGAATGTGACCCGCGATCCCCGCCCCCGCCGACGCCCCGATGTTCATCCCGATATTGAAACCTTCCGGACGGTAAGCCGTCCGCAAGTTCGTCTCGGCACGCTGCGCCAGCTGCATCATTTCCGCGAGCGTTTCGGCCGGCGCTCTCTCCATGGTCGCCACGTGTTCGTAAGGCGCGATCATCAAATGCCCGCTCGTATACGGGTATAAATTCAACAAAACAAAATTCAACTTCCCGCGATAAACCACGTAATTTTCAGGATCTTTATTTTCTGACGCCTTGATGCAGAAGATGCATCCGCCGGTTGGCTCGGCTTGCGTGACGTAGCGGTAACGCCATGGGCTCCAAAGATAGTCCATGGCTTTTTACTACTGGGTCTGAGGCTGCTTTTCGGCGGGAGCCGCGGACGGAGCCCCGGTGCCCGAGTTATTCACCACGTCCTTAAGTTCTTTGCTGGGTTTGAAATAGGGGATCTTTTTGGCCGGCACCTCGACTCGGGTTCCGGTCTTTGGGTTGCGCCCGATGCGAGGCTGCCGCTGGCGCGTGCGGAAGCTGCCGAAGCCGCGGATCTCGATCTTGTCGCCGCTGCGTAAGGCCTTTACGATGCTGTCGAAGATGGACTCGACGATGACCTCGGATTCCTTTCGCGTCATTTCCACCACGCGCGAGACCTCTTCAATCAGATCCGCCTTGGTCATTTTGCCTCCTTCTAAACTCTAAAAACTAATGTTCTCTCAATAGATTAGGTCCCGCAACAGTATCGCGTGAGCTGCCTACGAATTGCAACTTGCCGCTGGTGGCCGGCAGCACAACCCAACTTTTGCCGACCGGCCCCAGCGGTAGTTAAGTCTTTTTTTCCTTACCGGTTACAACTTCTTCGATGGTTGTCGTGGCGGCCGCCGCCTGGCGTTGATAATCTTCCAGGCGCGCCCGCTCTTCGTCCTCGGTGACGGCCTTCAGGCTTAACCCGATCTTCTTCTCCGGTTCGCTCATCTTAATGATTTTAAAGTCATATTCCTGACCGACCGAGATCGGCACATCATCCGATTTCCGCCCCGAATACCCGGGCACTTCCGAGAAGTGGCACAACCCCTCGACCCCCTCCGCCAGTTCAATGAATGCCCCAAACCCCGCCAGCCGGCAGACCCGGCCATGCACCATATCGCCCACGTGATGCGTTTGAAAGTACCGCTCCCAGGCATCCGGCTGCAACTGCTTGATCCCCAGCGATAACCGGTGCTGCTTGGCATCGATCGCCAGAATCACCGCTTGCACTACCTGCCCTTTCTTCAGAACTTCCGAAGGATGCTTTACGCGCTTGGTCCAGGAGAGATCCGAAACATGCACCAGCCCGTCGATGCCTTCCTCGATCTCCACGAACGCGCCGAAATCCGTCATGTTCCGGACTCGCCCCTCCACCACCGAGCCGACACTGTAGCGGTCTTCGATAGTCGTCCACGGATTGGGCTCGAGTTGCTTGAGGCCGAGCGAAATCCGCCGCTCTTTCTGGTGAACTTCCAGCACGACGGCTTCGACCTGGTCGCCCGCGCTGACGACCTTCGCCGGGTGCTTCATCCGCCGCGACCAGGTCATTTCTGTGACATGGATCAGGCCTTCGACGCCCGGCTCGAGCTCGACGAACGCGCCGTAATCCGTTACGTTCACCACGCGCCCCACGATCCGGCTGCCCACCGGATATCGCGACGCCACTCCCTCCCACGGATCCGGCGCGATCTGTTTCATCCCGAGTGAAACCCGCTCGCGGCTGCGGTCGAACTTCAAAACTTTGACCGTAACTTCATCGCCTGGATGCACCACTTCCGAAGGATGTCCGACGCGCCCGTAAGACATGTCCGTCACGTGCAGCAGGCCGTCAATGCCGCCCAGATCAATGAACGCCCCGTAATCGGTAAGATTTTTCACCACGCCGGTGACGACCGCGCCTTCCTCCAGATGCTCTAGGGTAACGCTCTTGCGTTCCGCCGATTCCTGTTCGACCGCCAGCTTGCGGGAAACCACCACGTTTCCGCGCCGCCGGTTCAATTTGATGATCTTGACCGGAATATCCTGCCCGACGAAACCTTCGAGATTGCGCACCGGCCGCGGATCGACCTGCGAGCCGGGCATAAAACTCTTGACCCCGACATCCACCGAGAGCCCGCCCTTGACGCGGCCGAGCACACGCCCCGAGATAATGAGCTGCTCCTGAAACGCTTTTTCCAGATTCTCCCAGACACGCAGCCGTGCGGCCTTGGCGTGGGAAAGCAGGATATAACCTTCGACCTCCTCGCCGTGATCGATCATGACATCGACCACATCGCCGGGCTGCACCTGAATCTCGCCCTCGGGAGTGCGGAATTGCTCGATCGGGACCAGGCCTTCGGATTTGTATCCGAAGTCGATGATCGCTTCCTGGCTGGTGACTTTGAGGACTCTGCCTTCGAGTATTTCGCCTTCAGCCGGCGGAACGAAGTGGCTGTAGTCGTCGATCAGGTCTTCGTACTCGTCCGGATTCGTCCGAACGGGTTGATCCGCCTTCCCGCTGTTCTGATCGACGGCCATGGCCCAATCTCTCGACAGTCACTGATTCTTTTGGTTCGCGAAAACACTCGTCGCGCCGTGAGTCAATGCAACAGGAAAGTGAAGACGAAGCTCCGGGTGAGAGCCTGTCCAGCCGTAATCGCTGCGCCTCGCCACTGACAAACCAATAATAATCAGTATGTTAACAGACTATAGCGGACCGAGTTGCGGTTGTCAACGCCACGCCTCCGTCTGGGTCATGAATCGGGGGTTGCGATCCCTCAATCACGCGGAAATCGCTCGGGCTCCCGCGTTCCGAGAGAGAATGAAAAAAAACGCTAATGTCCGATCCGCGCCTGATCTATTCGCAATCGCTCGCCGCACGCCGAAAAGAGATCGCTGACCGCGAGCGCCGCCACCGCACGCTGGGCTACTTGAAGCTTGCGGTCTCTGCCTGCGGTGTGGGCATCGTCCTCGCGGCGCTGGTGAGCCACGCGGTTTCCATCTTCTGGGCGTTTCTTCCGGCCGCTCTGCTGATCTTTTTATCGGTGCTGCACGAACACCTGTTGCGGCGCCTCGCGCGCCGGCGCCGCGCCGAAAAATATTTCGAAAAGGCGCTCGCGCGTCTCGATGGAAAATGGGCCGGCTCGGGTGAGAACGGAGCAGGCTATCTCGATCCCGCCCATCCTTACGCGCAAGATCTGGATCTGTTCGGCTCGGGTTCGCTGTTCGAATTGCTCTCGACCGCGCGCACACATATCGGCGAAGATACCCTGGCGCGCTGGCTGCTCTCGCCTGCGGATACCGAGACCATCCGCGCGCGCCACCAAGCCGTGGATGAGCTGCGGCCCCGGCTCGATCTCCGCGAAGATCTCGCCATCGTGGCCGAAGAAGCGCGGACCGGTGTAGATCCGGTGTCGCTCGCGAGCTGGGGCGAAGCGCCTCCGCTGCTGGCGAGCCGCGCGCTGCATCGGGCTGTCCTGGGGCTCACCGCGCTGGGCATTGCGGGCGCTTGCGCTTTCGCGCTGTACCTCGGTTACCGGCTCGAAGCCATCGACTTTTCGCCGCCGGCTGTCCTTTTTTTGCGAGATCTCTTTCTCGCCGCGCTTTTGATCAACTGCACGTTTCTGTTTCGCCTCGAACAGCCCGTGAAAGCCGTGGCCGCCGCGGTGGACCAATCCGCGCACGAGCTGAAATTGCTCTCCGAAGTTCTGCTGCGCCTCCAGCAGGAGACGTTCCGTTCCCCGATGCTCGCCGCGCTGCGCCAATCGCTCGATTCCGAAGGCGATCCGCCCTCCAAGCGCCTGGCCCGCCTCAACCGCCTGATGGAGCTGCTCGATTCCCGCGACCACCTCATCGTGCGGCTTCTCGAACCGTTCACTTTCTGGACTACTCACGTGGCTTTCGCCATCGAGCGCTGGCGCAAAGTTTCCGGCAGCGCCGTCCGCCGCTGGCTTACTGCCACTGGCGAGATGGAAGCGCTCTGCTCGCTCGCCAGCCACGCCTTCGAGCATCCCGGCGACCCGTTTCCCGAGTTCACCGTAGAATCGCCCTGGCTCGAAGCCGAAGCCATCGCACATCCGCTCATCCCCGAAGATCGCGTGGTGCGCAACGACGTTCGGATCGGCGGCGAATTGCGCGTTCTGGTGGTCAGCGGCTCGAATATGTCGGGCAAAAGCACGCTGCTGCGCACCCTCGGGATCAACGCCGTACTCGCGCAGGCAGGTGCGCCGGTGCGGGCGAGGCGGCTTCGCATGTCTTCACTCGCCATCGGCGCTTCCATCAAAGTTACCGACTCGCTGCAAGGCGGCGTCTCCCGCTTCTACGCCGAGATCTTGCGCATCCGCCAGATTCTGGACCAGACGCGCGGCCCGCTCGCCGTGCTTTTTTTGATCGACGAATTTTTGCAGGGCACCAACTCGCACGATCGCCGTGTCGGCGCCGAAGCCCTGGTCCGCGGCCTCACCGAGCGCGGCGCCATCGGACTCTTCACCACTCATGACCTCGCGCTCGCGGAAATTACCGAAATGCTGGGCGCGCGCGCCCTCAACGTGCATTTCGAAGATCAGATAGCCGGCGGCCGCATCCATTTCGATTACCGGCTGCGCCCCGGCGTCGTCCGCAAAAGCAACGCGATTGAGCTCATGCGCTCGGTAGGGCTGGAAATTTGAGAAGCCAGAAATCAAATCGCCCCACGCCGCGCATCATGCTGCCGTGGATCTTCTGCATCGCCGCCTGCACCTCGTACGCGCAGCAGCCCCGGCCCAATCCCGCCGCGCAGGACAAGATTCTCGAAGCCATGCACCACTACGCCGCGCAGTACGTCTCGAACCTTCCGAATTTTCTCTGCGAGCAGGTGACGCGCGAGCTCGAAGCCGGCAAGAAGTCGAACCACTGGCACAAGCTCGACATCCTCGTTTCCAGGCTCAGCTACAATCGCGGGCGCGAAGAGCGCACGCTGGCGCAGGTCAACGGCAAGCCCTTCGATCCCCATAAGGCGCGCCGCCGCTCGCCGCTGACCACCGAAGGCGAGTTCGGCATCCTGCTCAGCCGCATTCTTGGCCCCGAGAGCGAGGCGTGGTTCACCTGGAATCGCTGGGAAGTTGTGCGCGGAAAACGCCTCGCCGTTTTCGATTTCGAAGTGGATAAGCTGCACTCCACCATGACCCTCACCATGAGCGATCTGGTGAAGGCCACCATTCCCTACCGCGGCGCGATTTATGGCGATCCCGAAACCGGCGCCGTCTGGCGAATCACTCAAACGGCCTACAACATTCCGCGCTCGCTGATGACCCGCGAATTCTCGACTACCATCGATTACGACGAAATTCGCATCGCCGATAAAACTTATCTCCTGCCCGTCGAGGCCGAAGTCACCGCGCTTCTCGAAACCAGAAAAATCCGCAATGAATTGACGTTCGAAGATTACCGCAAGTTTGAAGCCGATTCCGCCATCACTTTCGGTTCGGTCGCGCCGCAGAAGGATGACGAAAGCGCGAAGCCCACCGCGCCGCCCAAGCGCTGATCACTCTTCCCGCAGCGCGGCCATCGGATCCACTCGCACCGCGCGCCGCGCCGGCGCCCAAATCGCCACGCCCGCAACCGCGACGAGCGCCAGCGAGACCACGGCCAGCGTCTGCGCATCGGTCCCGCGGATTCCATAGAGCAGACTTGCCACAATGCGGCTGAATGCGACCGCCAGCCCGAGTCCCGCGGCAAGCCCCGCCAGCACCGGACCGCCGCCCTGGACCGCGGTCAGCCACAGCAGATCGTGAGTCTGCGCTCCGATTGCGCGCCGCAGCCCGAACTCCGCAGTCCGCTGCGCCACCAGTTGCGCCAGCACTCCGTTGAGTCCCACCGCCGAAAGCATCAGCGCACCCAGCGCAAACAGCGCCAGCACCAGTGCCCGAAACCGCGGGTAAGCGAGCACCTTCGCCAGACGCGCGCTCACCGGCTCGACGTCATTGATCGGAATCGCCGGGTCAAGCACCGCAATCTGTCTGCGTATTTGCCGGCTTAACGCGCCGGTATCGCCCGCTGCGCGCACGACGGCTTGGACGGACTGCCGCGGTTCCTGTGCCAGAGGCCGGTAAAGAACCGGCGTTTCCGACCAGGTCATTTCGTTCATCAGCTCGGTATGCTTCAGATTCCCCGCCACCCCGACGATTGTCAGCCAGGGCATCGAGTCTCCCGCAAGGCGAATCTCTTGTCCCACCGGATCGGTCTGCGCAAAATATTTTCGCGACAGTGCCTCGTTGATGATCGCCACCGGCGGCGCATTTTCGCGATCATGCCCGTCGAAAACCCGCCCGCGTAAGACAGGTATCTGCAAAACATCGAAGAACGCAGGACTGACCGCGTCCGCGCCCGTATCGTGGATTTTCGATTCGCCCCGCCGCCCGCGTATCTCGAGGATCTGGTCGCCTCCGCCGTAAGGCGGGAGTTTCGAAGATAATGCCGCTCCCGCCTGGCCCGGCATGCTCCCCAGCCGCTCCAGCAGCTCGTCCCAAGCCCGCAAGCGCTGCGCATCGCTCGCGTAACGGAAGGCGGGCAGCGGGACATGGGCTGCCATCAGTCGACCGGGGTTGAAGCCCAGCGGCTCAGAGCCCATGCGCAGCGCGCTGGTGATGAATAGGCCTGCCGCCACCAGCAGCAAAAACGAAAGCGCCATCTCCACCGCAATCAGCCCCTTCGCCAGCCGGTGACTTCCCTCGATTGTTCCCCTCCCAGCGGCTTTTAAGTTTTGGACCAGATCCACGCGCGACCCGCGCACCGCGGGAAGCAAACCGAACATCAGCGTCGTGATCGCCGAGAGCGCAATGCTGAACCCGAGCACCGCCGCATTCACCTGAACATCCGCGCCCACGCTCAGCTCAATCGGGTTTAAGACGCGGAAATACCGCACCACGGCCTCCGCCAGCCCGATCCCCAGCGCCGCCCCGATTCCCGCAAGCAGCAGCCCTTCGGTCAGCAGTTGCCGCACCAGTCGGCCCTGTCCCGAACCGATCGCCGCGCGCACCGCCAGTTCCCGCCGCCGCTCCGCCAGCCGCGCCAGCAGCAGATTTGCAACGTTCACGCAGGCAATCAGCAGCACGAAAACTACCGCGCCGAACACGAGCAGGAGCGTCGTCCGCAATGTCCGGCCGGCTAAAAAAGTAAACTCGCCGTGCAGATCGTAAACCACCGGCGCAAAATCGCGCGTCCCGCCGCTCATGTGTTGCGGCCGGTAAAGGCTGCGCAATTCCGATTGTGCCCGCGCCGGCGTCACTCCCGGCCTGAGCCGCGCGAAAATTCCCACCAGCATGCCATTCTGATCCGGCTGGTAGTCCGGTCCAAGCAGGATCCAAAGCTGCGTCTGGGTTGGGTAAAAACCGAACCGCTCCGGCATCACGCCCAGCAGCGTGCATGGTTTCCGGTCGAGCGTCACAGGCTTGCCGATGGCCGCCCGGTCGCCGCCGAGTGTGGTCGCCCAGAATTTGTGCGTCGCCACCAGGAAGCATCCATGCCCCTCATCTGCGGTGCGGAATGTGCGGCCCATCTCCGCGTTCACGCCGAGCGTTTCGAAAAACGAACCCGTCGCCGGGACCGCCATCACTTCCCGCGCCGGCCCGAAACCCATCAGCACGCGATCCATGCGCGTGGCCCACGTCGCTGCGGAAACGCTTTCCAGAGTCCGTGAATCCCGGCGGAACGTAACGTAATCCGCGTAAGTCGCAAACAGCTTGGCCAGTTCCTTTTCCCGCGTGCTCGTCACCCAGATCGCCGCCTGCCGCGATGGATCTTTGTACGGCAGCGGCCGAAGCAGCACCGCATGCACGATGCTGAATACCGCCGTCGTCGCCCCGATCCCCAGCGCCAGCGTCAGCGCCGCAATCGCCGTAAATCCCGGCCGCTTGCTAAAAATCCTCGCGGCAAACCGCACATCCAGCCAGACGTCCCTCATCAATAGCTCCTCAGGCGCTGTCTTGAGTCTAAGACGCCCGCGCTCTCCCGGCGTCCCGTTTCCTGATAATCTGCGTCTGATGCCTGACAAAACGCCGCCGCAGCAGCTCTACATGATCGTCGAGCATTTCAAAAATGGCGACGCCCCCGCCGTCTACCGCCGCTTCCGCTCCCGCGGCCGCATGATGCCCGAAGGCCTGGCGTATATCTCCAGTTGGGTCGACGAAAAATTCGAGCGCTGCTATCAAGTAATGCAGACCCATGACCGCGCCCTGCTCGACGAGTGGATGGCCAATTGGAAAGACCTGATGGATTTCGAAGTTTTCCCCGTGATCGCTTCGGCCGAAGCAGTCAAGAAAATCGAGCCGCGGCTGTAGCCCGCTTTTTTCGCGCAAATCTCAACACCTAATTCGGCGTCATTCCGATCGTCTTCATCCACGTCTCTACCAACTGCGGCCACTCCGTTATCGCAAGTTTCGTCCGCCGCAACCCAAATGCATGGCCGCCGTGCGGATATAAATGCATCTCCGCTGGAACCCCGGCCTTCTCCAGGGCGACGAAGTAAGCCAGCGCATCGTATACGCTGTCGACGTGGTCATCCTCGGCTTGCAGCAGAAATGTAGGCGGTGTCCGGCTGGTAACGTGCAGGTCGGGATTCAGCGCAAGATGCGCGTCCGTAATCGACTGGTGTTCCGGATGAGGAATCGCAAATTGCTTCGTGCCTTGCTTCGCATCCCATTCCGCCGCACTCAAGGATAGATGCCCCGGATAAATTGCTACCGCAAAATCCGGCCGGCAGCTTGCCTTGTCGGCGGCATCGGCGGCAGCATAAAGACGCCGTTCAAAGTGGTTGCTGATCGCTGCCACCAGATGCCCGCCTGCCGAAAAGCCGAGCACTCCGATCTTGTGCGGATCGATGTTCCACTCCCGCGCGCGCGAACGCACCAGCCCCATGGTTCTCTGCGCGTCTTCGAGCGCCATGGGCGACTCCGGATACGGCCCTGATTTCGGATACGGCCCCACATCCGTCACACGGTACTTGAGCAGCACACACGTGATGCCTCGGGACGTCAGCCAGTCACACACTTCTGTGCCTTCCAGATCGATGGCCAGAGTCTGATAGCCGCCACCAGGAAAGACGGCGACCGCGACGCCCGTGTTCTTTCCCTTGGGTGAATAGACCGTCATGGTGGGCCGCGTCACGTTGTTCACGCCGATTACCTGCCTGCCCGCAACCTGAAACGTATTTCCCGAAGGCTCCACAACCTCCGGCCCACTCACGGGCTGCGGATCAGGCGCTCCACCCGGCCATATGGGTATCTGCGTATGCCCCGGCGCAGGCTCCCACGCACCCTTCTGCGCAGCGAGACTGCCCATCGCAGCCACGCTGCACAGCGCAAAAATCAAAGGCTTCATCCGAATCCCCCGGCTCAATAGATAACCAATCACCACGATATTTTGCCAGAATGAGCCGCCTGGACTTGCTCCCGGGGGAATCGACCCGCCCAACACACAAGCATTACTTCGGTTTGTACCGTTCCGAACGCGGGATTCCCGGAAGCGAACACTGATGGTAAGTAGATGAAGCTAAGCGTCTTTGTTTGCAAACCGCACCGCGGCGACTGACTTGCAAAAAATACCGTCACAGTGATCCATTAAAAGGTTAATCGCATGACCGAAACCCTGCTTTCATTCCTGCATGATCTGAAAATCGGCGCCCGCTCCTTGTGGCGCGCCAAAGGCCTTACCGTAACCGTGATCGCGACTCTGGCCCTCGGCATCGGCGCCAATGCCGCCATGTTCAGCCTGGTGCGCGCCGTGTTGCTGCGCCCTCTGGTCAATCGCGACGAGGACCACCTCATCTATATCCGGCAGAGCTCGAAAGGCATGGGCGGCGACGACACCACTTTTTCGGTGCCGGAAATCGCCGATCTGCGCGCCCGCGTGAAAACGCTCCGCTCCTTCGGCGAGTTCTCCACGCTCGAATTCACGATGGTGGGACTCGGAGAGCCCCGCACGGTGAGAGCCGGGGTGGTGAACGGATCGTACTTCGAGGCCATGGGACTGCGTCCGGTGCTCGGCCGCCTGATCGATCGAAGAGATGACGGGCCCAAGGCCGCGGGCGCCGTCGTGTTGACCTATCGTTTCTGGTCGACAACCCTGCACAGCGATCCCAACGTGATCGGCAAATCCCTCCGGCTGGATTCCTTCGATTCGCGAAGCGCTACCGTCGTCGGCGTGCTCGAGCCCTGCGTCCCTTATCCGCAGGACACCGAAATCATCGCCAACATGGTGACCAGCGCCCATCATCTTTCCGCGACCATGGTTACCAACCGCATTCATCGCATGACGGAGCTCTTCGCCCGCCTGGTGCCCGGCGCCGATTTGAAAACCGCACGCGCCGAATTGCGCACCGTATACGGGGCGATAAAAACCGAGCATCCCGAAGATTATCCGGTCAAAAATGATTTCCGCATCAGCGCCGTGAAGCTGCGCGACGAGCTGACGTCCGGTGCGCGGACCATTCTTTGGATCCTGATGGCCACCTCGGCGCTGGTATTCGTCATCGCCTGCTCCAACGCCGCCAATCTGATCCTGGCCCGGACCATCCGCCGCGAGTCGGAACTCGGCATCCGCGCGGCGCTCGGGGCCGGCTCCGGCGCCTTGCGGCGCACCTTGCTCGCCGAAAGCCTGATGCTCTGTGTCGCCGGCGCGGCGCTCGGGATCCTGATCGCGAACCCCATGGTGGCCGTGCTGGCGCGTTATATTTCCCGGTACTCGGTGCGGGCTCTGGACCTCCAGCTCGATCCGGCGATGCTCTGGGTGGGCGCGGCCCTGGCGATCGTCGCCTCGACCCTACTGGCGTTTGTTCCGCGCCTGCCGGCGTCGGGAGGCGCTCAGGGATTCGGGCTGTCTACCGCCAGCACTCGCGTCACCGGCTCCTCCAACCGGAAACTGCGCGTCTTTGCCATTGTCCAGATCGCCGCCTCATTCGTCCTGGTGGCCTCCGCCGGAGCAACTGTGAAGACTTTGCTTTCGCTCCAGGCCGCGCAAACCAATATCAATACCCGCAATGTGCTCGCAATGAACGTTCCGGTGATCCACCTGGGAAGGACGCCCGCGCAGATCGTCAACTTCTACCGGGAGGCCACGCAGCGCATCCGCCAGTTGCCGGCCGTTCAGAATGTGGCCATCGGCAGCATGGTTCCCTGGCGGGATGCCCGCGGCCAGGATTTTGCGCTGGAGATTGCCGTTGACGGCCGCATTCCCGCCCCTGGCGAAGAACACTCCCGCGCGGCAATCCGCGTCGTTTCGCCCGGATTTTTCGCGACCCTTGGCCTGCCGGTCCTCGAAGGCCGAGATTTCAATGACAACGATCGCGCAAGCAGCGAGCCCGTCGCCATCATCAGCCAGAGCGCGGCGCGGCAGCTTTTTCCAGGCCGCAATCCGCTGGACCATCACGTGATGTGGACCGACCCGATTTTGAAGGCCGTTCCCGTGATCAATGCCGCGTCCCTGCGCATTATCGGCGTGGTGCCGGATATCGACGACGTAAATGTGCTACCCCAGCCGACTGCGACGGTCTACCGTCCTTTCGATCAGGAGGCCGTCATCGGAGGCGGCCGCATGTTCGTTCATGTGAGCTCCGATCCCTACGCCCTGGTAACGCCCGTCACGCGGATCATGCAGCAAATGTCGGCCGACCAGCCCGTCGAGCACGCCGCGACGCTCGCCGATATCCGCGCCGACGTGCTCTCGCCCGAACGCCTGAATGCGGTGGTCTTCGGAGTTTTTGCCGGCGTCGCGCTGCTGATCGCCGTGGTCGGCGTCGCGGGCGTGCTGGCTTTTTCGGTCAGCGGGCGCACCAGGGAATTCGGCATCCGCCTGGCCGTAGGCTCCGAGCCGCGGCAATTGCTGCTGCGCGTCATGGCCGAAGGTGCGGTGATGGCCCTTAGCGGTCTTGCCGCCGGCCTCGCCTCGGGCTATGCGCTCGCCCAACTGGCCGGGTCGTTCCTGGCCGATCTCAAAATGCCCGGCGTGTTGCCGGTTTCCGCCGCTGCCTTGGTGCTCTTTATTTCCGCCGTAACTGCGTCGCTTATCCCAGCGGCTCGCGCCGCCCGCGTGGATGTGATGCAGGCCCTGCGAATGGAATGAAACCAGCGCGAATCTGCTCGTCCGGGCTCCACGACGTGCAGTCCCCCGGCTTTGATCAAGCCGGCATGAACGCGGTCGTTCCATACCACTTGCGAGCAGATCTCCCGTCTCCCGTCTGGCAGGCTGGCTCGCGCTTTTTTAAACGATATCCTGCTGCCGCGCGCTTGGTATTGATTTACAAAGGGAGCGAAACAAGGAGTGCGCTTCTTACCCGAACAGCCGCGGCGGGAAGGCAATCCTCAAACGCTTGCTAGTTACTAGAGGAGAATTTTGAACCGAGTGATCTAACCGGCGCTACCGCGTCAGCCGCAGCCCCGTCGCAAACACGTGCGTGCGGAAACCTTCGTACAGGTAGAACGGTTCGCTGAAACCGTACCAGAACCATTCCGCATACAACGCCACGTGCTTGTTGACCGGCGCCGTCAGCCGTGCCGTCGGCTGGCAGTATTCGGTCGGCCGGCTTCCTGAAGAACGGAAGTACGAGCCTCCCAAGCCCAGCCGCAGCGCGTGTTCGCCCATGCCCGGCAGCACGATGTCCGCCATACCGCTCGCAATGTGCGCATTGTCGCGATAGAACGACGGCGCACGGTCGAGCGTCTGGGGCTCCAGATACGTGATGTCCGAGCGCATCGTCGCCCGCGTGTACTCGCCCGTCAGGCTCAGGCGCTTGGCGGCCCGCGGCGTCCATACCAGCGCCACAGAATTATCGCGGCTGAGAAAATCGTACTTGATCGTCGGCGCCGGGTTCTGATTGTTCAGCACCGAAAACGTCGCCGAGACGACGAGCGATGTGAACGGCTGGTAGCGCGCCCGCATCCGCGCCTTCTGGTAATCCTGCAAGCTCGTCCGGAAATAAGCGCGGTCGCCCGAAGCCGCCTCGAAATCCACGTTGAACGAAAGCCCGTGCCCCGCGCGGTAGTTAAATCCCGCGAGACCCACCTGGCGGCTGAGCGTCGGCGATTGCGTCAGCACGTCCGATGTGAGCGCGCCGCGCAGGTCCGCATCGCCCCAGACATAGCGGTGCCCGCCGCGCAGCGTGATCTTCGAGGTCAGGTCGAAAAGTACGTCGATCTGCTGCTGGTTGTAGTTGCGCACCAGGCGGTCGGTGAAATCCGAAAGCTGAGCCGCGAGCGCCGGATTGAGAATCTGCTGGTTGAGTTCCGCCGAGGACGCGTTGTGCAGCCGGTCCGTCATCCAGGATTCGATGATCCGCAGCCGCCGCACGGGCCGCAGCTCGAAACCCAGCGTCGCCGTGGTGTGCGGCTGTTTCGCCGCCGCCGCCACCAGATCGAGCTCGCTCGTGATAAACAGCAGCGTGTCCAGGTCGATGAAATTTCCGGCGCCGAACTGCGCGTAATGCACGTCCGTCGAAGGCCGGCTATAGAGAAACTGTCCGAAAACATCGAGCCATGAGGCCGGGCTGGCCGTGACTAGCGCTTTGCTGTAGATGCTCGTTCCACGCACCCCGTACGCCTGCGTCAGATCCGTCAGGAATAATTGCTCGCCGAAAAACGGCGTGGTGCGCCCGCCGAAATTTTCCTGGCTGGTGAAAACCTGCTGGTCGTCCTTAAACGTCGTGCCGCCCTGTTCGAGCGTCACGTGGAACCGCCGCATCTCGATGTGCACGCCGCCGCGGAAATTGTCCGTCCTGTCGCGCAGCCGGTCGGCCACCGGATATTCATTGGCGCTCTGGTTGACGAAATCCGTGATGCCTCTGCCGAATCCCGAATCGTGCGAGTAAGCCAGATACGGCACGATGCGCTTTCCCGGCATCAGGTCCAGCTCGAAGTCGCTCATCCGCCGGTGCGTATCGAACGACCTCTGGTCGAGATAAATCCCCTGCCCGGCCGTCGGGTCGGCGTATGACGGCAGAAAATCGAAATAAGCGATGTTGCGGTAATCGAAATTGAACCGGTACCAGTCGTGCCGCGCAGCATCCACGTGCGCCGTGTTGTACGGATCCCCGCCCCAGTTGTTCCCCCGGACATGAATCGTGTCGACCCAGCGCCGCGCCGCGCTCTCAAACGTCAGATCGAGCCCGAACAGCCGGGGGCCTTCGCCTAGGTTCACGATGCTGCGATACGTATCGAAGCTTCCGCCCACGCCCGTGCGCCAGCGATAGCCGATATCAATCGACCCGGTAATTCCCGCCGCTTCCGCCGGAACAGGCGACGCCTCGGCTGCGGCCGGCGCTGCCGCCTGCTGCTCGGCGGGTTTCTGTTCCGCCGCCGCTGGTTCAGCGGGTTTCTGCTCCTCCGGCTTCTGTTCCTGCCCTGCCAGAGGTAATGCGATCAGAACTGCCAGCCACCATTTCCTCATCGCAGCAGCTCCGGATCCACATTCGATCCGTGGATCTTGACATGGCACACCGTGCAGTTCTGAAATCGCGGAATCAGCAGGTTGTGAAATGCCGGCGGCACGCCGCCCACCGTTTTGGTCGACGCGGCCTCGGTCGGCGTATTGGCGTGGCACTCCAGACACATCAACCGCACCTCATGCCGCGCGAGCATCCGCGGATTCGCCGAGCCGTGCGGCTCGTGGCACGCCGTGCAGCCTTCCAGGCGCACCGGCGCATGTTCAAAAACAAACGGCCCGCGCTTGTCGCCGTGGCACTTCAGGCACCCCGGCTCATTGGCCGAGACAGTCTGAATATGCCGCGGGAGCACGCTGCCGTGCGGATTGTGGCAATCCACGCAGGACATCGCGCCTTCCGGCAGCTTGTGCTTGTGCGGCCGGTTGAAAGACGCCCAGACCGCCGTATGGCATCCGGCGCACTGCGCGTTGACGGCCTTGGGGCGCCGCTCGACCAGTTGCTCGGGCGATTTATGAATCGAGTGGCACGCGACGCAGCTTACCTGATTGCGCGCGTGGCTGTTTTGCACGCGCCCCACATGCGTCGGCTGGTTGAGATGGCAGCTCAGGCACCCCTTGTCGGTTTCCGCCGGCGCGAGCTTGGCCGGATTGCGGATATCCGCGGCCGAGGTCGTTTCGGTGTGCTTCGATCCCGGCCCGTGGCAGGACTCGCACGCTCTCGTTTCCCAGCCGCGCTTCTTGTCCCGTTCGACAGCGATGTGCGGATTCTTCTGAAACGCTTTGTAAATATCCTCGTGGCACAGCTGGCAGGCTTCCGAACCAACGTATGTAGCCGGCTTGTTCTCTTCCGCCGGTTTCGGCTGGGCGGCAGGCTCCTGTCCGGGTGCTAGCGCCCCGGAAAAAAGGATGGCTGCCGCGACCGCCAGCGCTTGAGGGAGACCCGCCCTCGATGGACGGGCCCCAGGAGGAGGTGGGGGCGCGCTGGCCGATCGCGGCAGCCAAGACCGCGAAGTCGGTACGTTAACCCGCATGGCTCTCCAGCCTAGCGGGCGTGCATCTTATCGATCGAGAACTGCCCGTTCGGATCATGGCAAACCGGGCAGCCCTCCCCGAGCGTTGTCGTATTCGCCAGGGCATGCGAGGCAGCCGATTTATCAGTATGGCATCCCAGGCAAGCCGCAGTCGTCGGCGGCGTGGGATTGATCCACCCGCGCGGATTGTTCACCGAGAGCAGACTGTCTCCCAGCGGCAGTTCCTCAGTCCCCGAATTGTGGCACTTCTCGCAATTGCGTCGGTCGCCCGGGAAGCGAATGTCGTTGAAATTGTTCACCGAGCCGTGGAACCCGTAAATCGTGTAGTCGGTCTTCAGGTTCTCGCCGGTATGGATCTTGTGGATCATGGTGCGGAAATCCACCGCCTGAGCCGGCATCTGAGCGGCAGAGCGCTGATCGGCGTCCGTTGTATTCGGGTTATGGCACAACACGCACATGATCGTTTGGTTCCGGTTGTTGCCGTGCATGCTCAGGCTGTAATGGCACTGGTTGCAATTGTCGATTGACACCACGGCGCGCCGCGATACCACCTGCGAGCCATCCACCGAGAAGTTCAACACTTGATTGGCTCCCGCATCCCGGACGGTCTGCTCTTTCTTGGTACCCGGCAGCAGTTTTTCATTCCGGTACCCCTCGATGCCCACCGAGAAGGTTCCGGTAGCGCCAGCCGGAATAGTCGCCTTGAACGTGTAGCTGAATGTGCCATCCGCGTTCGTGGTCACGGTCTTGCGAGGATCCTCAGAGACATATGCGGAATAATCACTCGTAGGCCCGGCCAGCACCAGCGACAGGCGGTCCATCGTAGCGGCATTAATCGGCTTGCCGGACTTGTCCTGCACGCTGAAGTTAACGGTGGGCGACTGGCCCGGCGCAGCATTCGTCACGCCGTTCAGCGCGAACACCGTGCCCGGCAGTTGTGTGGAGAACAGCGGCAGCGTGTGCGCGCCCTTGATCGAGGCGTCGAATTCCAGCTCGCCCTGCGGCGTATGGCAGTTGCCGCACTGGTTATCGGAAACTTCCGGCAGGCTGTCGCCGCTGTGATTCTCGCCCGTGGCGAAGTTCACGTTGTCGTGGCAGGACCCGCAGGCCGCCCGGTTGGGCTGCAGCCAGGCATTGGCCTGCGCCGCGCCGCTGTTGGGCTGGTGGCACATCTGGCAGTTGCGGGCATCCGCCGGGAATACGACCGTCGAAA
The DNA here is from genome assembly GCA_035280425.1 of Bryobacteraceae bacterium. GTDB lineage: Bacteria > Acidobacteriota > Terriglobia > Bryobacterales > Bryobacteraceae > QHXW01. Next base: position 32,648 of record DATEFW010000007.1, read on the forward strand.
AATCATTCACCGATTGCTGGAACCCGATGATCTGATACTTGCCGCCCGCCTTCACGCTAGGCAGGCTCGATCCCATGTGGATCTTGTGCACCATCACTTTGAAGTCCACGGTGTTGCCGGTGTCGGGATCGGTGGTCTGCGGCTGGTGGCACATAACACACAGTTCGACCGAACGCCGCGCCCCGCCGTGCGCCGACAGCGGATCGTGGCACTGATTGCAGGCCACCGTCCGGACTACATCTCGTGTGGTGGTGACCTTCGAGCCGTTTGGAACGAAGGTGAAGGTGTTGTCCGCAAACTGCGTGCCGAGATCGAAATCGGTCAAGCTGCGCGAGGAATAGACGCCGATGCGGTGTGTGGCGGTCGCGTCGAATCCTGCCGGCGCCTTGGTGTGGAAGGTATAGAGATATTCGCCATCGTTCAGTTGCTGGTATGTCCCGCCCGAATCCGTTCCCGCCTGAACTGCGGAATTGCCCGTAATCGGGCTTTTCTGCGTCCGCGTGGTGTAGGCCGTGAACTGCTCGTCGCCCTGCTTGATGAATGCGGCAATGAAACTGGTGCTGACGGCGCCAGGCGTAAACACACCGGTCCGGTCGAGCGGCAAACCCTTGGGGTCGGTGACCATGAACTTCGCGGTAATGGTCCCGTCATTAGCAATGGCAGCCGACTCAATCTTGACCGACAGCCCCGGGCGGACAAAGTCCACCAGCTTCGGGTCGGCATAGAATGCCTTTTGGTGCTTCGTGAATGCCGGTCTCGGAGCGCTCACCAGCGCGACTGACCCGGCGAGCAGCGCCACAGCCAGCCCTGCTTTCATCAATCGGGAAACGATCGTCGGGATTCTCATTTCGGACACCCTCCGCAAAATCGTGTAAGGCTAGTGCAGGAAAATGTCCAAAATCTCTCCAATCAACAAAAACCCACCTTTTCAAGAGAATAGGGGCTGTGAAATGTGGGGTGAAGGAATTAAGTGCGGGGCATTTACCCCGGAATTGGGTGTATGCACCCTACTTCAGGTTGAATTTCTTCATCTTATAGCGCAAGGTGTCGCGGGTAATCTTGAGAAGCCGGGCGGCCTGGGTCTGGTTGCCGCCGGTCTTTTCCAGAGCCCTCACTACCAGGGTTCGCTCGCTCTCCTCGAGCGAAATGCCCTCATCGGGGATATGGAACGAGGCATGGTCGGCAGTGGCGCCGTCGCTCAGCGGGGCATTGACGGTTACCGGCAGGCTGGAGGGGGTCAGCAGGGAGGATTCCTCCAGGATCATGGCGCGCTCGACGGCGTTGCGCAGCTCGCGGACGTTTCCGGGCCAGCTATGGCTCACCAGCATGCGCTGGGCTTCCGGTGAAATCCCTTCGATCTGCCGGCGGAACTTTTTGTTGTAATGCGCGATGAAGAAACGGGTGAGCGGCAGAATATCTTCGGGACGCTCGCGCAGCGGCGGAATGCTGATCTGAATCACGTTCAGGCGGAAATACAGATCCTGACGGAAGGCGCCCTCGCGCACCGCCTCCTGAAGATTTTTGTTGGTGGCGGTGATCACGCGCAGGTCCAGATTGATGTCTTTCAAGCCGCCCAGCCGGCGGAAAGTCTGCTCTTCGAGCACGCGCAGCAGCTTCGCCTGGAGCGCCAGCGGCATCTCGCCGATTTCATCCAGGAACAGCGTGCCCTTATCGGCCAGCTCGAAAATACCGCGTTTTTGCGAGCGCGCGTCGGTGAAGGCTCCCTTTTCATAACCGAACAACTCGCTCTCGAGCAGGGTTTCGGGAATCGCCGCGCAGTTGATGGCAATGAACGGCTCGGCCTGTCGCATGCTCTGGTAATGCAGAGTTTTCGCGATCAAATCCTTGCCGGTACCATTCTCACCTTCGAGCATGATAGTCGCCGCTTCGCTCGCCGCCACGCGCCGGACGAAATTCAGCACATCGCGCATGCCGCGCGATTCGGCCACGATCTCGCGCTTCTGCGGGTCGGCTTCTTCGGTGATATCGCTGACCGTCGCAACCACGCCTTGGAGCTGGCCGTCCTCGCCGGTGATCTGGTGCGTGCGCATGATGGCGAGCCGCTCGCGCCCGGCTTCGGATCGCAGCCTGAGCGTGCACCGCGGAACAGGAGACGTCTGATTGATTCCGACCAAAACGCCGCAGTCCGGCTCACAAACCGTACACCGGAAAACATCCTGGCAGCTCCTCCCGACCATCTCGTCGGCGGTCATGCCAAAGAGTTTTTCGGCGGCGCGATTCACCCCGGTGATGGTCAGGTCCCGGTCGTACAGGATCAGGGCGTCGGAAAGCTGATCGAAGACCGCTTCGAGGACAGACGCGCGCTGCCAAACCGGGTCGAGCTTGGCGATCATTTATGGTCAAGTATAGCAATGGACGTGCCATTCTTCATCCCACTTAGGCGAATTCGCTCTGGGTGACCCAGGGTTTTGCGCGCTATCCCCCAAGAGGTATTCACGAAATACTAACAAACCTGTCAGACTCAGTGTGGCCCCGCGATTGCACTTATGCGGGACAGGAAGGGTGAAATGAAGCCGATCAAATTTGCAGTACCGGCTGTGGTTCTGCTCCTCGGCGGTCTGGTCTGCTCCACGCTGTCATACGCGAAGCCGGAGTACACCAAGACGGAAAAAAAGGCATGCACCTATTGTCATGTGACCGCCAAGTCGAAGGAGCTGAACGAGGCCGGCAAATATTACAAGGACCACAACCACTCGCTCGAAGGCTACCAGCCGAAGAACGAAAAAAAGTAGAGGTCCGGCCCATGCAGACAGTTCAGTTAGCGCTGGGGAATGCACCGTATGAAGAGGTATTACGCGATCTGCTGCTGCATTCCGAGTCCTGCCAGATCACGACCGTCGACAGACCGGATCCAAACAAATCCGGGGTTTTGGTGGTCAACGACGAAACGCTGGGCTGTCTGCCGAGGCCGCTCGACCGCCCCGAGCGCGTAGTGCTGATTACCCATAACGACCCTGGCCGGCTGCAACGTGCCTGGGAGGCTGGAATTCGTTCGGTTGCCTTCGATACCGACCCCCCACGGACGATCATGCTGGCTGTGATGGCTGCCGCCCTTAGGGTCAGATGCCCCAGCGACGTCAACGCTCAGGCGCATTTCACCCAATCCCGCGCCGTTTCCTTCCCCAAACGAGAGAAAACAAGCTAATTACTGCCACTCTTCCCTTGGACGCCAGCGTGCACGTGCCCATGTCCTGGGTAAGGAGGCTCCCATGGAACGCTCGTACGAAGAGCTGGAGAGAATCGTTCGGGAGCAAATCTGCAAGGTATGCGCGGATCGCCAGGCGGATGGGACTTGCGGTCTGGAGGATCCCAAGCAATGCGCGCTGTTCCGCCTGTTTCCGGAAGTCGTGGAAGCCGTCCGCAATACCACGAGCGATGACATCCGTGACTACGTGAACGCGATCCGGAGCAAGGTATGTACAGTATGCGGCGAGCAGGCGCCGGACGGCTCCTGCGCGGCGCGTGACCAGGTAATGTGCGCGCTCGACGCCTACCTGCTGCTGATTGTGGATGCGATCGAAGAGGCTCTGGGAAAGAAATTCGACCGCCCCAGGGATTTGGTTACGTGGGGATCGCCGAAGGGTAACGCTCGGATCGAGATGAATTAGGAGGCAGCCATGAATGCGTCATTGATTCCATTCGTAGCAGGCTGGGTGGCGCTGGCATGCGGTGTTGCGGGCCTCGCCATTTACCGCCGCATGATCTCGGGCCAGGAAGACGAGATGATCCATGTGCGCGACAGCGAAAGTGTCCATATCAGCCATCAGGCCACCATGGCCCAGCGGCTGGAAATCATCGACCGGTGGGGCAAGATCCTGACGGTGGTGGCGCTGGTGTATGGGGTGGCGCTGGCCGCCGCTTACTTCTACCAGGTTTGGATGGCGGGGTTCAACCAGGTGTGAAGGCCGGGAGAACAATGAGGCGGGCCGGCGCCTGGCGGCACGCCGGACTCTCTGCCTGCATCCTGATTGCTCTCTGGGCACCGGCTGTTTACGGGCAGGCGCAGGATACCGCGAGCGCGGCGTGCAGCGGCTGCCACGATGTGGCGGAAAAGGTCGCCAAAGGGGCGCACGCCAAGGTAGGCTGCGTCAGCTGCCACGTAAAGCACGAAGAGTATCCTCATCCGGAAGGCATTCCGAAGCCGGCGTGCGCGGGCTGCCACCAGCAGGTGGCTGCCGAACACGCGCGCGGCATCCACGGACAAGAACTCAAAAAGGGCAATGGCGCGGCGCCCGAGTGCTCAACCTGCCACGGCGCGGCGCATGAAATCGAAGGAACCAAATCCGCGGCGTTCCACGCCAAGGTAGCGGACACCTGCGGGATGTGCCACAGCGATATCGCCCGCGAGTACCAGGCGAGCGTGCACGGCAAGGCGGTGGCGAAGGGAGTGCCGCAGGCTCCGGTCTGCACGGATTGCCACGGCGAGCACTCGATTCTGCCGCCGAGCAATGCGCTCTCTCCGGTCAACGGGCGGAACATCCGGGAAACCTGCGGAAGCTGTCACGGAAATGTCCGGCTGGCGCGCAAATTCGGCTTGCCGGCGGACCGGCTGGTGAGCTTCGACGCTTCGTTCCACGGCCTGGCGGCGCAGGCGGGTTCGCAGACGGTGGCCAACTGCGCCAGCTGCCACGGGGTGCACAACATCCTGCCGGCCTCGGATGCGCATTCAACCATCAATGCCAGGAACCTGGCCACCACCTGCGGCCGCTGCCATCCCGGGGCGGGAAAACGGTTCGCCATCGGCCCGGTGCATCTCACCGAGGCGCGCAGCGAGCCGGCGGCGGTCGGCTGGGTGCGGCGTTTTTATCTGTGGCTGATTCCGATCACCATCGGGCTGATGCTGATCCACAACGCGGGCGACTGGGCGCGTAAGCTGTATCGCATCCGCCTGCGGCGCGCTATCAACGCCGGGCGCGAGAGCGAGCCATCCCCGCACATCCGCATGTTTGCATTCGAACGCGTGCAGCACGCGCTATTGGCGGTTTCGTTTATCATCCTGGTCTGGTCGGGTTTCGCGCTGAAATATCCGGATCAATGGTGGGCGCGGCCCATTCTGTTCTGGGAAGGCGTGCGGCCCGTGCGCAGCCTGGTGCACCGGGTGGCGGCGGTGGTGTTCATCGCGGTGAGCGTGATGCACGTGATTTCGCTCGTTGCCAGCCGCAGGCTGCGGCGGCACTGGGTGGAAATGATCCCGGCGCGGCACGATATCACCGAGGCCGCGGGAACGCTGGCGTACAACATCGGTTTGGCGGCGGGCGCACCCGCGCGGTCCGAGCACTCTTATGTGGAGAAAGCCGAATACTGGGCGGTGGTGTGGGGCGGCGTGGTGATGATCGTTTCGGGCGTGCTGCTGTGGGCCAACGGACTGACACTGGCCTGGATGCCCAAAGCCTGGCTGGACGTCGCCACGGCCGTTCATTTCTACGAAGCGGTGCTGGCCACACTTGCGATTCTGGTCTGGCATTTCTATTCTGTGATTTTCGACGCCGATGTCTATCCGCTCGACACCGCGCTCATCACCGGATTCAGCCCCCGGCCGCGCGCGCCGGTGGAGAGCGAAGCGTCGAACGCCCTCGAGGAATCAATCGCTAAATTATGAGCCAATCTTCCGTGTCGGCCACTCGCGGCTGGCTCTCGCCCGTCGTGTATCTCGCGAACAACTGGATCAGCCAGACCGGCGTTGTCGTGGTGACGACGGCGACGGTCTTCTGGCTTTTCCTGCTGCCGACCACGTGGCGCGGTGAAGTCGGGAACCCGTATTTCGGGATCCTGGTTTTCCTGGCGCTGCCGGCGGCCTTTATCGCGGGCCTGCTGCTGATCCCGATCGGGATCTGGTGGCACAGGCGGCGCGACCTGCGCATGGGACGCATGCCGCAGAGCTTTCCGCCGCTGACGTTTCGGAATCCCGACCTGCGGAAGCTGGTTACGTTTGTCGTGCTGACGACCTTCGTGAACTTAGTGATCAGCAGCCAGGCGACTTACAGCGCGGTCAATTACATGGACAGTGTGGGATTTTGCGGCCAGACGTGCCACACGGTCATGCAGCCGGAGTTCACGGCCTACCAGAATTCGCCGCATTCGCGCGTGGAATGCGTGAAGTGCCACATCGGGCCGGGCGCGGGGTGGTTTGTGCGCAGCAAGCTTTCCGGAGTGGGGCAGGTATTTGCGGTGGCGTTCAATACGTATCCGCGGCCGATCCCGACGCCGGTGCACAACCTGCGCCCGGCGCGCGAGACCTGCGAGACGTGCCACTGGCCGCAGGTTTATGGCGGGGACCGGCTGAAGGTGATTCCGAAATTCGCCGACGACGAGACCAACACGGAAACCAAGACGGTTCTGTTTTTGCATATCGGCGGCGGCAACGGGACGCAGGGGATTCACGGCGCGCACATGGGTCCGGGCATTCGCGTGCGCTATGCGGCGAGCGACGAGAAGCGGCAGACGATTCCGTGGGTGGAGCACCGGGATCCGGCGGGCAAGGTCGTGGTCTACACCGCAAGCGACGCCAAAGGGCCGATGCCGGGCAATCTGCCGATCCGCGAGATGGACTGCATGGACTGCCACAACCGGCCGAGCCACGCCTACGAATTGCCGGAGGGGGCGGTCGACCGGGCGATTGCCGCGGGAGCGATTTCGCCGGCGCTGCCTTTTGCGCGGAAGCAGAGCGTCGAGATCCTGAAGGCGGAATACCGGACGCGCGCTGACGCGGCCGCGCGGATTCCGAAAGCGTTCGAGGATTTTTACCGCAGCAAGTACGCCGACGTCTACGCCAGCAAGAAAAGCGACGTGGAGCACGCGGCGCGGACGGTGCTGGCGATTTACAATCGCAATATTTTTCCGGCGATGAAGGTGACCTGGGGGGCGTATCCGAACAACATCGGGCACACGGATTTTCCGGGCTGCTTCCGCTGCCACGACGATGCGCACGTGGCCGAGGGCGGCGCCAAGATCACGCAGGACTGCGGCGCGTGCCACAACCTGCTGGCGATGGAAGAGGCGGCGCCGAAAATTTTGACGGATCTGGGGATCGAGAAATAGCTACGGCGTTTCGGCTTGCGCCTCGCGCTCGAGGCCGGCGCGGTCCAAAATCGCGAGATGGTGGCCTTCGACGCGCACGAGTCCATCCGCGCGGAAGCGGATCAGGTTGCGGGAAACGACTTCGCGGACTGTGCCCAGGCGCGCGGCCAGCTCCTGGTGAGTGACGGGCAGGGCGAACTCGTCGCGGCCGGCTTGGCGGCTCATCTCGAGCAGCGTTTTTGCCAGCCTGGCGGTGACGCTGCCGAACGTGATGCCTTCGAGAGTCGCGACCAGGTGGCGCAGGCGGCGGCCGACGGTGGCGAGAATTTTGAGCGTGATGTCGGGATGGCGTCGGCAAAGCTGCTGGAAATCCGCCTTATTGATGAAATAGACGATGACGTCGCCCACGGCGCGGGTGGATGCCGGGTAAGGGCCGCCGTCGAATAGGGGCAATTCGGCGACGGAAGATGGCGCGGATTGCAGGCCGATGACCAGCTCGCGTCCGGAGGAAGACGTCTTGAAGATTTTGACTTCGCCTTGCGCCACCAGAAACATGCCGGCGCACTGTTCACCTTCCCAGAACAGCATCTCGCCCGGGGCATAATGTTTTTCAATTAGTAATTGTGCGACGGATTGAATCTCGCCCGCGTTGAGGCCGGAGAACAGCGCGATCTGGGGCAGGATGGCCTGCTTTTGCAAAGGCATGCTTTTAACGAGATTACACCGGCCGTAGGGCGGAGTTGAAGAAGTCCGTCTGGCTCAAGTCGCCTACCCGTTTGGGGGATTACGCGCAACGCGGTGCATGCTGCGGCCGCAAGGCATTCTAAAGAATACAAGTAACCTTGGCGCATCCCGTGCACATCACTCCATGAAAGGAGTTTGCCATGCTGCCCCTTTCGAGGGTGCTTGTGCCGGTGGATTTTTCGGAGCGCTCGGTGGCCGCGGTGCGATATGCCCGGAGCCTGGCATGCCACTTTCAGGCCGAGCTGATTCTTCTCTACGTTGTGCCGCCGGTCTCGTATGAATCCAGCGGATTCGAATTCGGCGGGATCGTCATGACCGAGGCATTTCTCGACCGCGCAGCGGAAGCGCGGAAAGAACTGGACAGTTTCCTGGCAAAGGAACTGGCGGGGCACGGAGTCCGGAAAGTCGTGCTGGAAGGCGATCCGGCGCGGGAGATCGTCGCGTTTGCGCACGATGAGCAAGTGAGCCTGATTGTGATGCCGACGCACGGGTACGGCCCCTTCCGGCGGTTTCTGCTGGGATCCGTGACGGCCAAGGTGCTGCATGACGCCGATTGCCTGGTGCTGACGGGCGTGCATTTGGAGCAAGGGCCGTCACTCGAACCGGTCGCGCCGCGGACGGTCGTGTGCGCCGTCGATTTGGGGCCGCAGAGCATGAAAGTGCTGGAATGCGCTAAGGGGCTCACGGAACAGTTTCAAGCGGAGCTGGTGCTGGTGCATGCCACGCCGCTCGGCGAAGCACATTTCGAGGAGATGTTCGATCCGGAGTGGCGCGCGACCATCGGGGAGCGGGTTCGGGAGCGGCTGGACGACCTGATCGAAGAGGCAAAGGCGACGGCCGAGGTGAGTGTGGAAGATGGAAGCCCGGCGGATGTGGTGACTGCCGCGGCGCAGCGGTTTAATGCAGACCTTGTCGTGATCGGGCGCAGTGAAGCGGCAGGGATGTTCGGACGGTTGCGGACCAACGCCTATTCGATCATCCGGCAGTCACCGTGCCCAGTGGTTAGCGTATAGGCAGGCACCGACCAACCTGCTGTGCGCGAGCGGCCCGGCGTATAGATTTCTATGCCGGGCCGCAATTTTTAATACCGCCTATTCGAGCAAACTCTGGTTTTTCCGGCAAGCTTCCGGCCGTCAGGGCGCGGCTGAGCCGAGAATTTTACTGGATGCAAACAACAGCGATCAGCGCAAGCAAAAGGCCGTACTCCGCCAAGGTTGCACCGGCTTTCACGCTGGATTTGATTTTCATTTTGCTTAAATCCTTTCAGGGCTGGCATTAGCAAGCCTGGTGCCACGGCCGCTCCGCGCGAAACGGAGCCCGCTTTTGCTGTTGAAATGCTTGTGGTAATGAGGCTTGGCGCACAGACGAGCGGCGAAGATGAAATCAAGTCGGCTTGGCCGCCGGCGGCCGGCTGCTATCCAAACGGATAGACCCGAAAACAAATGGATACGGACGGGGGCGAACGTGTTCAGCCTACGCGGCAATGCGCGCTGACCAGGACGGGCGAGGTCAGCACGCCATTCGAGACGGTTGTTTCCTTTCTCAATTGCTCTTCGAGATTGTCGATTTCACTGGCTGAAAACTTGTCGATGCCGAGCGAGCGGGCGAGCGGCAGCATGCTGCGCACGCTTTCGGCAATGTAGCGGTAGACAGGGGAGCCGGGACCACCTTCGACGCGCGCTTCGAGCCGGACCTGGGGCGGCGGAAGGCCGGCATCGAGGAACGTGCTGCGCAGGCGAAGGCCCATATCCGGATGGGCGCCTGAGGCGCGAATCACTTCGGCAAACCAGCGGCATACGCGATCGTAAAGCGGCGAGTGGGGTAATGAGTGCAAGCCCGCAACGGAAGCGCTCAGGTGCGATTCGATCAAGGCGACCAACCCGCCGGGGCGCAGGGAGCGAGCGGCTTGGCGGAGCGTGCGAGCCGGATCAGGCTGGTGCATGAGCACGAAGCGGCCGATTAAAGCGTCCACGGTGAGATCCGCTGGAAGCGATGCGATGTCCGTGGCGCGGAACGAGACTTGCGCGAGCCCGGGCGCGGCGGCACGACGGGCGGCGAGCGCAACGGCTTCGGCCGCGCGGTCAACACCCACAACATGACCGGACGGCGCGACGATTTCCGCGGCGAGAAAGCTGACGTCACCCGCTCCGCAGCCGATATCGAGGACGCGCATGCCGCGCGCGAGGCCGGCGCGCAGGAGAAAGGCGCGCGTGAGGTCTTCGAAAAATGCGGCTTGGATTTCCAGGCGCTCCAGCTCATGCGCGGAGTGACCGCAGATATATTCAGGCGGCTGCGGCGTCACAAGGCGAGCTCCCAGGTTTCCGAGACCAGATCGTGGCCGAAACTGTGGTTTGGCCGGCTGGCAATGATGCGGAAGCCGGATTTTTTATAGATATGCCGCGCGGCGGAGAGATTGCTTTGGGTCCACAGCGTGACCTTGCGGTAGCCGGTTTGACGGGCGAAGCGCACGCATTCCTGGACCAGGCGTGCCCCGATGCCCAGGCCCCGCGCTTTCGGCTCGACCAGCAGCAGGCGCAGCTTGGCGACGGTTTTGGATTTTTCTACCAGGAAGACGGAACCGACGATTTCACCGTCGCGTTCGGCGATCCAGCAGCGCTCGCGCTTGGGATTGAAGTGTTGAATGAATTTCGCGCCGATTTCGGCGACCAGGGCTTCGAAGGTTTCGTCCCATCCGTATTCCTGGGCGTAGAGCGCGCCATGGCGATGAATGACCCAGCCGATGTCGCCGGGCTGATGGGAGCGGAGCAGGTAGGGAGTCTTGGTTTCCGTGCGGCCGCCGAGCAGGCTTTGAACAACGGCGAGAGCGCCAATAAGCCGGTTCTGTTCACTGCGAGGCAATTTACCGAGGATGCCGGCGATCTGGTGGTGAGCTTTTTGGTCGAGCCGGCGAAACGCGGCATGGCCACGGCTGCTGAGCGAGAGGTGGCTCTGGCGGGCGTCGGTTTCAGAAGGCCGGCGCGTGACCAGACCGCGTTTTTCGAAACCCTGGAGGATGCGGCTCAGGTATCCGGCATCGAGGCCGAGAGCTTTGGCGAGTTCCGTCGAGGTGGGGCGCTCGCGGTGGGCCAGCTCGAACAGAACGCGCACTTCGGTGAGGGAGAACGGGCTTTCGAGATATCCCTGGTCGAGCAGCCCGATCTGCCGGGTGTAGAAGCGGTTGAAGCCGCGCACGGCATCCACGCGCGAATCAGAGGCAATTACGGGCATGAGCACCTCGTGTTCGCTTATTGTGATCTCATTTATTTGACTGTGTCAATTATCTTGGTGGACCTAGTCAACTAACCGCTTTCACGCAGAGCCCGCCGGTCAACAGAGGGCAATCAAAAAGGCGCATCCCGGGCCCGCCGCCGGTGTTATAGTGCCACGCTGTGAAACCTGTACTGTCAATCGCGATCCTGACCGGAGTAGCCGCCTTTTGCGCCGAGCGGCCCGGGGCTTTGGACTATCCACTGGCCCTCAAGACCCGCTGGACCTACCATCTGCGGCACGAAAACGGTCCGGGCGTGCGTTTCGGCGATGACGTGGCGTCGCTGGTCAAGAACAATGTCCTGGAGGCCACGCTGGTGGCCGAGGCGGCGGCGGTGGAGGAGGTCGGCGGCCGTCAGTACACGCGGGTGGAGACGCGGTTGCACGGAAAACCGTGGCTGTTCGAATGGGAGCGGGCCAGCGCGGAGGGACTGCTGATCGGCAAAACAATCGATTACCAGGGAGGCGCGCAGGAGGTGCTGATGGATCCGGAGCAGACGCGCATCAGCGCGAATCTGCGGCCGGGGTATTTCTGGACCTGGCAGGCCAAGGACGCGCCCGTGCGTTTTCGCTTCACGGTAGTGGGGCCCGGCGAGGTGGAGGTGCCGGCGGGCCATCATTCGGGAGTGCATTTGAACGGACGGGGCACGGTGACGGCTCCGTTCGGCACAGTAGAAATTCGACAGGACACCTGGTTTGTGCCGGGAATGGGAATTGCCAGACAGGAGACCGATACGAGCGTGCAGGGACACCGGCTGTCGCATGTGCTGCTGACGCTGGTGAAATTCGAGAAACCGTGAAATCGGAAGAGACCATGAAAATATTCTTACTAACGATCCTGTTAGCTATAACCGCCAGCGCGCAGACGGCACGCCGGCCGGCGGGGAAAAAGAGTGCGAGCGGCAATGCGGCGAAGCCCGAAGTCATTTACCGATGGGACAACCAGGCGAGCGGCGTGGAAGACGATTTATTGAGCGTCTCTTTCGTGAATCAGCAAGTGGGCTATGCGGCCGGAAAAGCCAATACCATCCTGAAAACCACGGACGGAGGCAAAACGTGGGCGCGCCTGCTGGAGAGCAGAGACGGCGTGGATTTTCACAGCATCGTGTTCACGTCGCCTACGGATGGATGGGCGACCGGGAGGTCCCTGCTCCACACGAGTGACGGCGGTGAATCGTGGCAGCCGGCGGTACCGCTGCCGGGGCCGGAGGGTTTTGGCGGCGGCTCGATGCTGGGCTCCGCGCGGATGCAATTGCATGTGCCCACGATGGGAGCCGGCGTGTTCCGGAGCGATGACGGCGGCCGGACATGGAAGTCGATGGGCGACGTTTTACGCAACGATTGGGAGACGGTGTTCTTTGTGGACGATCAGCACGGCTGGGTAGCGGGCAATTACGGCAGGCTCGGCGCGACCGTCGATGGAGGCGCCACGTGGAAAGAACTTCCACCGCCCCTCAAGGGGCATTTCACCAAGATACAATTTATCTCGCCGCAGGTCGGTTGGCTGCTGCCGCAGGGCGGGAGTCAGGGCGGGCCGCTGGCTACCACTGACGGCGGCGCCACGTGGAACACGCAATATGCTGGGGTGGACACGGGCCGGCCGCTGATGGACATGCAATTCCTGAACGCACAGACCGGATTTCTGCTGGCCGAGGCGAACCGCAATCAGCTGGTGCTGGCGACGCAAAACGGCGGCAAGAGCTGGCGCACCATCGGCAACATCGAAAAATATGCGCGGGCCCTGAGCTTCCCGCAGGCCGATGAAGGCTGGGCGGTTGGCCCGCGCGGGTATATCGTGCATTACCACAAGGTGGTTCCGGAAAAATAGCGACTCCGCCCGGACCGGACAGCGAACATCGGCGCTCCATTGATGACGCCGCAAGCCTTGATTCAGAATCCGCTACATTGGTGAAGTGACTCGATACGCCCTTTTGCTTTTCCTCGCCACAGCCACGTTCGCTGAGACCGACTGGCCTTCTTACGGCAACGATCCCGGTGCGATGCGCTATTCCGATTTGCGGCAAATCAACACAAAGAATGTCGATCGGCTGAAGCCGGCGTGGACTTTTCGCGCGGGCAAGCCGGGTTCGGAAGCCATACCGGTTGTCGTGGACGGCGTGATGTACATCACCGCGCCGGATGGCGTGTATGCGCTGGTGCCGGAGACGGGCGAGCTTTTGTGGAAATACGATACGGCGCCGGTGGCGATGCGCGGCCTGGCGTATTGGCCGGGAGCGCGCGGTGTGCATCCGCGGGTGTTCACCGGAAACGGGGCGTATCTGCTGGCGCTCGATGTGACCACGGGAAAACCGGCGCCGGGATTCGGCAATGAAGGCCGGCTCAATCTGAAGGAGGGCGTGCTCGGCGATCTGAAGGACGGGCGTTACGAGCTGGACTCGCCGCCGGCGGTGTTCGGCAACATCATCATCACCGGTTGCAGCAACGGCGAGCAGAGGCCGAGCGCAGGATTGTACGGCGACATCCGCGGCTGGGATGCGAAGACAGGGAAACTCGTGTGGACGTTCCACACGGTGCCGCGGCCGGGAGAGCCGGGCGCGGACACGTGGCCGAAGGACGGCTGGAAGAACCGCTCGGGTGCGAACACCTGGGGATTTTTGACGATCGATACTAAACGCGGGATCGTGTACGCGCCGCTCGGTGCGCCGACTTCGGACTTTTACGGCGCGGACCGGGTGGGCGACGGGCTCTACGGAAATTCGCTGGTGGCGCTCGATGCGCGCAACGGAAAGTTGCTTTGGCACCAGCAACTGGTGCATCACGATTTGTGGGACTACGATCTGGCGGCGCCGCCGGCGCTGTTCGATATTAATCTTCGCGGGCGGGACGTTCCAGCGGTGGCGCAGATCACCAAGATGGGGCTGCTGTTCGTATTCAACCGCGTCACGGGCGAACCGGTTTACGGCGTGGAGGAGCGGCCGGTGCCGAAATCCGAAATTCCCGGCGAAGTGAGCGCGAAGACGCAGCCGTTTCCGGTGAGACCGCCGCCGCTCGCAAAAAATACGTTTCAGATGGATGAGATGTACGACCGCACGCCCGAGCATGCCCGTTTTTGCCGCGAATTGTTTGCAGCCAATCACATGAAAATCGGCGGCCCGTATACGCCGCTGCCGCTCGAAGGCAACGCGCTGCTTTTTCCCAGCACGCTGGGCGGAGGAAATTGGGGCGGCGTGTCGGTGGATCCCGGGCTCGGCCTGCTGTTTGTCAATGTGATGAACGTGGCGCAATGGGGCCACATGGAAAAGCGCGGCGAGGAATACGTGCGCACGTCGGCCTATGGGCCTTATGCGAGATTTTGGGATCGCGAGACGCGCATCCCGTGCCAGAATCCGCCGTTCGGAGAATTGGTCGCGGTGGAACTGGCTACGGGAAACATCGCGTGGCGGTCGGTGCTGGGGCGGATTGAATCGCTCGAGGCGGCTGGGGTAAAGAATACCGGATCGCTCAACCTGGGCGGCAGTATCGCGACGGCCGGCGGGCTGGTGTTCATCGGTGCGACGAACGATTCGCGGTTCCGCGCGTTCGAGGCGCGAACTGGAAAGCTGCTGTGGGAAGTGAAGCTGGAGGCCAGCGGCCATTCGAGCCCTATCACTTACATGGGCCGCGATGGACGCCAGTATGTCGCCATGATGGCCACGGGCGGCGGCGCGTATCTGAACGGCGGCTGGAGCAATACGCTGGCGGCATTCGCGCTGCCGGATGTACGTCGCAAGCCTCTGCCGGAATCGGTGGCTGCGGCCGTGGCGAAAGCGGCGGCGGAACGGCACGGGCAGGCGCAGGTCGGCGCGTTTGCGCCGGTCGAACTGCCGAAGGGGGGAGAGAAAGCTCTGGTCGAGAAAACCTGCGGCACAGGGTGCCATTCGGTCGAGGTCGTAACCAGCCAGCGCATGAACGAAAAGGAATGGCGCGCGGTGGTCGAGAACATGGTGGCGCGGGGCGCGCCGGCGTCGGACGCGCAGGTGAATGCCATTGTGGAGTATCTGGCGAAGACGTTGGGGCGGTAAAGGCGGAGCGGGCGCCAACACGATTGAAAAGATGGCCGTGTCGGCGTAGACTGATTGACAGATTTCCTTCCCAGTCCCGCCGCGTCCGCAGGAGGTTTCCGTGTTCTTGCGAAGATCTTCGCGTATTCCGCTGCTGTGTCTTGGTGCGGCGGCCCTGCTGTCGGCGGATAACCCGGCCAACATTGTCGGATCGGGCTATGCGTTTCGAGGGCCGGTGGGCGTCGCGCCCGGGCAGATTACCACCTTTTTCGTCAGCGGCTTTGCTCCCATCGACCAGCCGATTTCCGCGACTACCACGCCGCTACCTTACAAACTGGGCGGCATCTCCGCGAATCTCAATCCAGGCCCGGCGGCGCGCGTTCCCATCCTGTCCGTGTTTCCGGTGAACACCTGTCTCGACAACCTGCTCGAAAACCTAATTCCTTGTGGAACCATCATTGGGGTCACGGTTCAAATCCCGTTCGAACTCCAGCCGGACAGCGGCGCTAGGCCGCCGAACTGGTACTTCCTGACCATTTCCGACGACAGCGGCCACTCCAGCTCCACACGGATCATGGCTGAGTCTGACCGGATTCAGATTCGCACTTTCGACAGCCCATATTCCGCGATTGAGGCTTCGGTTACCCACGCAGATGGGACGGCTGTCGATTTTTCGCACCCGGCGAAGCCAGGCGAGGAAGTGGTGATGTATGCGGCCGGCCTGGGCGCAACGATACCAGCCGTGGCAACTGGCGTGGCGAGTCCGTCTCCCGCGGCTGCAAGCGGTGGATTTTATCTGAATTTTGACTATCGCCCGAATGCCATGCCGTCGGCGGGCGTCATTCCACCGGGCGCCCCAACGACAACGGCAACTCAACCGTTGTTCACCGGGCTTACGCCCGGGTTCGTAGGGCTTTACCAGGTTAATTTCGTCATTCCAGCGCCACCCGGGCCACTGCCGCCGTGCGTTGGACCACGCTCCATCGGCTATGGCGCGAACCCGTTCGCGGCCGTGCTCAGTAATCTGACCGTGACGCTGGTGGGTTCCTCGTTTGACGGAGCAGCAATCTGCGTCTCCGCAGGAACGTAGGGCTTTCGGATGAAGCGGCCCTTTCGGCTAATCCGAGCTTGCGGACGACTGAACCTCGCCCTATTCTTGTGCGCCGTCCCCCTGTTCGGCCAGGGGCTTCGTTTCGGCATTGAAGCCGGCGTTCCCATTACGCAATATTTCGATACCGGGGAGTACGGCAGCTTGCATGGAGGCGGTAAATACTCCGCCGCGACGCGGCGCTACACGGTGGGCGCGGCAGCCGAATGGAGATTGACCAACACGTTCGGCTTCGAACTCGAAGCGATGTACCATCGCATGGGTTACGTCGGGATTGTGAACTTTTTCGATTCCGGTATTTTCAGAAACTCGCAAATCGATGTGAAAGGCAACTCGTGGGACTTCCCGCTGATGGCGAAATACCGCTTCGGCTGGAAGGTGCGGCCGTACGTGGCAGGCGGAGGGGTGCTCCGCTACGTGGGACCGGTGCGAGGGCGTGGCCAGCAGACGAACGGCTCCCTCATTACTCAGACGAGCACGACCATCCCGCTCGATACGACCGAGCCGTCCGAACTGCGCAAGAGGTTTTATCCCGGATTAACGGTTGCGGCGGGAGTCGAACTGGGCGGAGAACGATTTGGCCTGCTGCCGGAACTTCGTGTCACGCATTGGACCGCCAATATTGCCGGGCCCGGTGGACTGCTCCGCTTTGCATCCAATCAGATCGAATTTCTGCTTGGGCTCCGATTTTGAGCGGGATTTATCATAATTTCCGGTGGCAGATCTGCGCTTGGGCCGCACGTCCGGCTAACTACCGGGCGGCTCGTTCGTCCAACGAAACATCGTGAAACAAAGGTCCGAAACAAGGGCGGAGTCTTTGGGCAAAGCCCGCGGGCGGATGTCTCTCGACAGTATCGTGCAGGATCTGCGCTACACGCTGCGCACGCTGCGGCGGGACGCCGGGTTCGCGGCCTTCGCGATTCTGATTGTCGGGCTGGGCGTAGGCGCGAGCGCGGTAGTTTTCAGCATTGTGAATGCGGTGCTCGTCCGCCCGCTGCCGTTCCGCGATCCCGCGCGCCTGGTTTGGATTTTCAATCACGAAGAAAACAGCGACCTGTCGGGCCAGACCACGCAGGTGGGCCACTTTCTCGACCTGCGCGATGAGAATCATTCCTTTTCCGATCTCGCCGCATACTTCGCGTTTTACGGCGTGGGCGACAACAAGCTCACCGGCGACGGCGAGCCGGAGCGGTTGAGCGGCGTGCCGGTCTCGGCGAATTTTTTCCAGTTGCTCGGCGTCGAGCCGCTCATCGGCCGCCTGTTCACCGCGGAGGAATGCAAGTGGAACGGGCCGAAAGCCGTGCTGCTCAGCCACGGCCTGTGGGTGCGGCGCTTTGCTTCCGATCGTGCGATCGTCGGGCGGACATTGACGCTCAACGACGCGCCGGTTACCGTGATCGGCGTGATGCCGGCATCGTTCGACTTCTCCTCCGTTTTTGCGCCGGGCAGCCACATCGATCTCTATTTTCCATTTCCATTGACCGCCGAGACCAACCGCTGGGGCAACACGCTCGCGATCATCGGCCGGTTGAAACCGGGTGTCGCGCTGCCGGGCGCGCAAGCCGAGCTGACGATTCTTTCCCGACACCTTACTGAAGCTCATCCGCGCGATCGCAACGATTTCATCGCGAGAGTGAAATTTCTGCGAGAGCACGTGAGCGGCCGCCTGCGGCCTGCGCTGATTGTGCTGGCGTTCGCGGTAGGCGTGGTGATGCTGATCGTCTGCGCGAATCTTTCGAATCTGCTGCTCGCGCGCATGGCGGCGCGCCAGAAGGAGATCGCGATCCGCGCGGCGCTCGGCGCAGGCCGCCTGCGGCTGATTCGCCAGATGCTCACCGAAAGCGTGGTGCTCTCCTCCTGCGGAGCGCTGTTAGGCATCATCCTGGCGGTTGCCGGCACGCGCGCGCTGGCGCACCTCAATGCCATCAGCATTCCGCTGCTCGCGGATGTTCGGATCGACGCCGGCGTTCTCGGCTTCGCGCTGCTCATGGCCATTGTGACCGGCGTGATTTTTGGGCTGGTGCCTGCTCTCCAGGTTCCGGCCACGGCCGTTCACGATGCGCTCAAAGACACCAGCCGCGGCTCGACCGAGGGCAGAGGCCACGCGTGGATTCGCACCGGGCTGGTGGTTTCCGAAGTAGCTTTCGCCTGTGTGCTGCTGGTGGGCGCGGGCCTGCTGATTCGCAGCTTCCTGCGCGTGCTCGACGTAAATCTCGGATTCCAGCCCGAGCGCGCCGCCGCCGTGCGCGTCGATCCCAGCGAACAATACTCGACGCAGGCGCAACAGAATTCGTACTTCGATGAAGTGCTGCGCGAGTCCCGTGACATTCCAGGTATTTCGGCGGCAGGCTTAACCGATGCGCTTCCGCTCGGCCGCAATCGCAGTTGGGGGGCCGCGGCCAAAGGCCACGTGTATCCCAAAGGCCAATATCCTGACGCCTTCGTGCGCGTGGTGAGCGACGGCTATCTGAAAGCCATGGGCATTCCGTTGATTGAAGGCCGCGACATCTCGGAGCGCGACACGCCCGCGACCGAACCGGTGATCGTGATCAACCAGACCATGGCGCGCCATCTCTGGCCGGGGCAGAATGCGATCGGTCAAATCGTGCAGGCCGATAAGGATCGCCGCGTCGTCGGTATCGCGGGCGATGTGCGGCACATGGCGCTCGAGTTGGGCGCGGGCAGCGAGATGTATCTGCCCATCCGCCAGTGCCCGGATTTTGCTTCTGTCGATCTGGTGATGCGCACGACGATGCCGCCCGCAGAGCTGGCCTCCGCTGTGCGTGCGGCGCTCAAATCCATCGCGCCCAACCTGCCGCGCAGCGATTTCCGGACGCTTCAGCAACTGGTCGATAAATCCGTATCGCCGCGGCGCTTCGTGGTGACGCTGCTCGGCGGATTTGCGGCCTTCGCGCTGATTCTCGCGTCGCTGGGAATCTATGCGGTGATTTCCTATTCGGTCAGCCGGCGCACACAGGAGATCGGGATACGTATGGCGCTGGGCGCGTCGGCCGGAGATTTGCAGGCGCGGATCATCGCGCAAACGCTCGGGCTGGCTGCCGTAGGGATGGCGCTGGGTTCGGCGGCATCGTGGGTGCTGGCGCGGTCGTTGAGCGGCTTGCTTTATGGCGTCACTGCGGGCGATCCGGTGACTTTTCTGGGAATGCTGGGTTTGCTGAGCGCGGTGGCGATCGTCGCCGGTTATCTGCCGGCGCGGCGGGCGTCGTCCATCGATCCCATGGCCGCTCTCCGCGCGAATTGACCGGGCCGGGCGCGGGCGCGCTCATTTTGAATTTGCCGCCTCGATCGGGCTATCATGGACAGACAATGACGCCGGATTCTGTCCTGATTGGAGTGCTGACGGGTTGCGCACTGATTGTCTTCGGCCTGGTTCCTGGCCTGTTGGAGAACTTTAGCGACGGCGTGCGCCATCTTTCCAACTCAGTTTCCAACCAGTTTCTGACGCGGGCCACCGATCGCGGCGCCCGCCGCAAACTTGCGCAACCCACCTGGCTTGCGGGCCTGGGTGTGGCGCTGATTGTCCTGACGATCCTGGGATACACAACGCGCTGACGGCCAATCTCGGAAGCGCCCGGCTCTCCTTATTGCTCTCGCCATAAACCGCCGCTTACCGCAGCCCCGCCAGTTCCTGCAAACCGTGCCAGTTGTCGAGGCGATCCTGTTGGGCTTGCCGGATAAATTCGCCGGCCTGGCCGTCGGGGAAATGGCGTGCGAAGCGGCCCTCGGTGCGCGCAAACGCCACGAAATCGACTGGTTCGCCCGTCTTAGGATTTCATGGGGTTGGCTTGCAACTGATCACGCAATCAACAACGACGCTCAGACGACTGTCGCTCAACTTCCCATCCGGAGTTTCGCGCCGGCAAGACGACCTACGCTTACCATCACTCACTTCGCGAGTTGGTCGGCCATGTCGTCGATGTTGTCAAGGGTTTGCTCGCCTCGAGGTCGCCGTTCGGAACGACGCCCTTGCGGGTCGACGAAAAACGCCCGTGGGTAACCGCCGCCCGGAACGAACTTCTCGGAAACGCCCACACTGCAAATCACAGGAAACGAGTATTCATTCTCTTTCATAAAGGATTCTGCAATAGCCGGACTCTCGTCCTGCGAGATGGTCAGAACAGCACGGTCCACGCGGCCTTTCCAACGCTCATGTAGCTTCTGCATGCCGTCTAAAACGTCGTTGCACGGACATCCGGTTCGCCAGAGGAGAACGAACGTTACCTTCCCTCTCAGATCGGCGAGGGTCCATGTCTTCCCAGAAAGGTCCTTAGCTTCAAATTCCTCGACAGGATAGAGGTCGGGTTGCTCAGGAGTCCTGAAGGCGCTGAGGTCATCCATGGGTACCTGAAGGCCAGCCTCCCGCGCGAGCATCGAATAGTTCATCTGCCTGCTTTGCCACTCGCGCGCGGCACGGCCGGTTTTTTCCGCCGGCTTTGACCGATCGAGCTCGCGCTGCCACTCGCTCAGCATCGTGATAGCCCGTTCCTTTTGCTGCGTCACGATCGCATGCCGGATCAGGATCTCCCTCGCCCTTCGCTGGACGGAGTCATCCCTCCCGTAAACGCGGGTCATGCGCGCGAATGCCTCCGTCTCGCGATAGTATTTCTCCTGATCCTCGGCCTGCGCCAGACCTCGCTGCACCAATTCGGGAACCCGATCGAGGCGGACCTTCCGTCTCACGTATTCTTCCGCAACCTGAATCTGTACCGGGGGCGAACTGGTGCCGTGATCCGGAAGGCGTTCGGCCTTCGATAGAACCAGGTCCGCCAACCATTCGAAGGTGCTATCCGGAAGATCTTGTGCGGTCATGATCTCGGCAGCTTCGTCGGCGGCGTCGGGCGTATCGCGGAATTGTTCTATCAGCGAAACCATGAACTCGTTGCGTAACTTGGCATATGCCTCCTCCGCGGCCATCTCTTCCCTTGGAAGGGGTTGACCCGGTTGTGGCGCAGACGCCTTCGGTGCGGGATTCTGCTCCTCCCATCGTGCCTTTCTGATCTCCCATGCCGCCTGCCCATTCGGAGCACGGCTCAGGACCTCGTCGTCGATTGCCTTTATGGGTGTGGCGTCCTGGAGAACGTCTTTGTAACCGAATGAGACCATAAAGACCCAGGTCGCCGAATCGGGATTTAGGTGCTTATGCAGAAACTCAAGGTCGGCACGAACAGCTCGTTTGTAATCATCGAGACGACGCTCGCCGTACGTGACGAGTTCCCAGGTCCAGGCGGTTCGAAACAACCCGACGTCATACTCGTCGAAACCCTGCTTCTTCCTGGTCTCAATGGCGTTTCTCAGCTCCGTGACGTGTCCGCGAAGCTTTTGCGGATCGCGCACGAATCCGAGATATTGGTACACTCGTACATCCCCAGGGCAGCGCCTGTGGAACGCTTCGAATTCCTGGGCAGCAAGTGCCGGATCGCCGTTTTGGCGGTCGGCAGCCCATTCAAGGGCAGCCAGATGAGTCCAGGGTGAATCCGGGACTTCCGCCAACACTCTCTCGATCACCTGTCGGGATTTCTTTGGATATAGCTGAGACAGAAGCCGCGCTTCGAGCAGTTCGCCAAGCTGACGATCCGCGAGAGCCCGGTAGTGCGCCAGCGCCAGATCCCATTCGCGGCGTAATTCAGAGTGCTGCAGAATCGGCTGCTGCAGCTTAAATTGAAGCGACCAGTCCTGGGGATATCTGTTCGCTAAATCGCGGCGAGGGGCGTACCGCTGCTCCCAGGAGAGTGACAAGTCCGACATGGAAGGCAGGGCCGAGAATTCTCTTTCCATCCCGGGCGAGAGGGAACATGCAGTCGGATTCGCCTGGGCGCAAACCGACAGACAGAGGACCGACCAGAGAGCCATAGCCCGCATGGTGAAACCTCGCTGTGGCGATTCTAGCACCCCTGGGAAGAATTTGAGCGGTCGTCTGCGGATTGTCCGCGAACACGGGTGCCGATCAAGGCCCAACTCCAACGTGCGGCGTTAACGGAAACCATGTGAGTGCCGTCGCGAAACGTGATTTGTGCCCGCGATGGTTCACAAACGGCTTCCCGGAAGTTGCCGCCAATTGAACTGCCGCCGCTCTACCTTAACCCCGCCAGTTCCTGTAGCCGGTGCCAGTTGTCGAGGCGGTCCTGCTGGGCCTGCCGGATAAACTCGTCGGCCTGGCCGTCCGGGAAATGGCGCGCGAAACGGCCCTCGGTGCGCGTGAACGCCACAAAATCGACCGGCTCGCCCGTCTTTGGATTTTTGAACCAGTCTTCTTTCATCAGCGGGTTGCGCTGCAGGTAGATTCCCAGGGCCAATTGCGAGCCGAGACGACGTTCAACTTCTAGATGGCAACCTCTTTGTAGATGGGCCCGGATTCCGCCGAAATCAAACCGAGATGGTAGCGGATCGACGTTTCAAAGGCTCCCAGCGAACTACGCGTGAGGAAGTAGGCCACGGCGCCGACAACCGCGGTAGTTATCATGACGATCGCCGGCGAACGGAACACAAGAAAGTACTGTAGAGCGACGGCGGCGGCAGTCGCTGCCCCGCCGATCATCATTAGCGGCAGCAAAATTGCGCCGCGCGTCGTGTCCGCCTGTTTGCTGAATGGTGCTCCATCAATCAGCCTCAATTCCAGCGCGAGGTATACCGAGGCGGCGGCCAGGCTGTAGGCGAGAGACAGCCCGGCATGCCAGACTCCCCAAAACCACGCGAGGAAAGGGAGCAGAATCAGATGGGGGATCACAACGACCTCGATCCACAGCAGCGCATAAATGCCACGAGCGAACCCGGCGAATGCTCGTGCAGGCGCTAGCAGAAAAATCCAGGCGCCTTTGTAATCGTTGCCATAGGGCAGAAAGACACAGATGAAGAAGAGAACTGCTGCGAGGATATGAGGCAGGAGATGGATAGGCGCAAACCGGCCCGAGAACGGATCAACTCGCCAGTTGCTTGCGTACAGCGGTGCCAGCGCCACGAGCGGGAGTATCAGCAACGGGAACATCTGCCGACGGAATTGCCAGTCGCGCAGCATCATGCGGGAGACAAACGCGAATCCGGCACGGCTTGCCTGTCCCCCGAAGAAGCGGGCGACGATCTCGCCGATCCGCGATCTTCGCTCCGTGGCGCCCAAAGCGGCGCCTCCGCGCACCATGCTGGAGACGCGAAGCAGGTAATCGGCCGAAAGAGAACGGATACCGAGCACCACGATCGCCAGGACGAGAGCGCCCAACGCCGCGAGCAAGCCCCAGCGGGCTGGAGCCTGCACCGGCAACCAGCGGCGAAGATGGGAGTGGGCTAGAAGGCCCCGTAAGTCTGACATCCACGGCATGGCCATGAAGGGCAACGTGCCGGCAAGCTGTCCGGCTGCTTTCAAACGGCGCACCGGAATGAATCGAATCAGCCAGCCGAACAGCGCGCAGCACAGCATCGCCGCCACCGTTCCCACGGCGGTTGCGACCAGCAGGTGCTGGAACGGAAAAAACCACCTCGATTCCTTCAGCATGAGGCCTGCGAATGCCGGAACGGCGTTCAGCCCGGGAACCAGGTATAGAATGATGCGGACCAGATGCGTTAATTTCGCCGCTGTATAGGTTGCGCCGTTGATGGGCTGACTCGCCAGCACCAGGCCCTCTACCGGATTCACCAGGCTGTTGCCGGTTTCGGACAGCAGAATCGAAAGCAGGACGAACGCGGTGAAGACCAGGAACACCGAGGCGTATTCCGCAAGATCTGTCCGGGCGGCCACCAATAGCAGGCTGAGAAAGGCGGACAGGCCGAAGTACAGCCAAGCAGCGGATCTCAGCGCCACCCCGTTCCTGCCAAGCTGATCCAGCATTTCGCCGCGTTCACTGAGCTCGCCGAACAGGTCCGTTAGCAGCCAGTAGCGCTTGGAATCGATGCCACCAATCTCCAGCAGCCTGGATGCCCGACGGCCGCGGAGCAGCCGCGTAATTGCTTCTCTGATCGTGCTCATGAGCGCAGAACTTCGACAATGCGCGAGACGCCGGGGTTCATGCTCTCCGAGTGTGTCAACTTGCGAAAGACATCTTCCAGGGTGGATTGTTGGGTCGAGGCTTTCAGCTCCGCCGACGTGCTGTCGGCGATCAGATTCCCTTTGTGAATGATCAGAACCCGGTTACACACCTTCTCCACCACATCCAGCACGTGGGAGCTGTACAGGATCGTCTTCCCGCTTGCCGCCAAAGCCGCGATCAGGTCCTTGATCATGATGGACGCATTCACGTCGAGCCCAGAGAGCGGTTCATCGAGCAGGATGAGATCCGGGTCATGCAGAAGCGCGGCAGCAATAAGAATCTTCTGCCGCATGCCCTTGGAATACGTGTCCAACCGGCTCACCCGGTCGGATGAGAGATCGAACGTTTCCAGCATGCACCGGATCCTGGTCTGCAGCGTATCTTCCTCCACATCATGCAGGCGTCCCGACAATTCCAGGAACTCCTGTCCGGTAAGGCTTTCGAACAGAACCGCAGCCTCAGGCACGTAGCCGATGCGCTGTTTCACGTCGACGGCTCTTTCCGGCAAGGGAAGCCCGTTGACGGAAACCGCTCCAGCCGAAGGAGCCAGGATACCGGCGATGATCTTGATGGTGGTTGTCTTTCCGGCGCCGTTGGGGCCGAGCAGGCCAACGACCTCACCTCGGTCGAGAGTGAACGAGATTCCGTGCAGGACTTCCACGCGGTCGTAGCAAAAGGCAACTTTGTCGAACGCCGCTATGGATTCCGGCAAGGGGCGCCTCCCTTCGGCAGGGTCATTTTAACTACGTGCCCCGCCGCGTTACGGAACTGCCGCGCCGCTCTACCGCAGTCCCGCCAGTTCCTGTAGCCGGTGCCAGTTGTCGAGGCGGTCCTGCTGGGCCTGCCGGATAAACTCGTCGGCCTGGCCGTCGGGGAAATGGCGCGCGAAGCGGCCCTCGGTGCGCGCGAACGCCACGAAATCGACCGGCTCGCCCGTCTTGGGATTTTTGAACCAGTCTTCTTTCATGTTCGGATTGCCTTGTAAACTCAGGCGTTCTTTGATGCGATCGCCCTTGCGCGGATCGTAAATCAGCACCGGGAAAGTGCGGGAATCGGCAGCGAGTTTGGCCTGCGCCACCGCGCGATCGTCCGGAATGCCGTGCTCCGGCATGCACGCGGCGTAGCAGATCACCACCGCCGGTCCCGGATACTCGTTGGCCTCCATCACCGCTTTATAGAAATGATTCATGTGCGCGGGCGTGGTCTGCGCTACGTAGACGCCCGGATGCATCATCGCGATCGTGGCCAGTTCCTTGCGATGCTCGCGCTTGCCCGGCGACGCCTTGCCGAACGCCGCCATCTTGGCCGCCTGGCCGGTGAAAGTTGCGGTCGAGCTTTGGCCGCCGGTATTCGAATACACCTGGGTGTCGAGCACCAGAACTTTGATATCCATCCCGGAGGCCAAGAGGCGCGAGAGCGACTGGAAACCGATGTCGTAGAGCGCGCCGTCGCCGCCCACCACCCACAGCCGGCGCTTCTGATGGCCCTCCTGATCCCAGCGAAGCCGCACGCCCATCGCGTCGGCCGGTGCGTTTTCGAACAGCGAGTTGGTCCACGGAATCTTGAATGGATTGAACGGAAAGGTCGAGCCGAATACCGTGTTGCACCCGGTAGCGGCTACGATCCCGACCTCGTTCCCGTAAACGAAGCCGGTCGCCGCGAGCATCAGGCGCAGCGCGGTTCCCTCGCCGCAGCCCATGCAGGAGCCCGCGCCGCCTGAGTAGAGCATGCTGCGCGTGGCCAGCATCATGTCTCCCAGCGCTTTTTCGTTGATGAAACGCGCCGGAGTGTCGGGAAGATGATGGAACAGGTCCATGCCGAGGTCGTATTCGGTGAGGTTGACGCCGGACTTCGCCACCATCGCGAGCGCCAGGTGCGATCCGCAGGCCGTGACGCACTCGCCGCAGCCTTTGCATTTATCGGGATCGACGAAGATGCCGAACAGCCCGCCCGTTTCGCCGCGTTTCACCGGCAGTTCGTGGTACTTGTTGGTTTTTGCAAACAGTGTCCGCAGGTTCTCGCGAAGATCTTCGCGCTCGATCTTGGCCAGCCGTGCCTCGAGCGCGTCGGGCTCCGCCACGCGCGCAAGAATCGCGGTATCCGGGCACTGATTGACGCACTCCATGCAGCCCACACATTTGCTGGAATCGAGCTGTGGAATATTCGGCGCGAGGTGCCGGAAGCTGCGATGGAGAGCGGTAGATGGCGGCATCAGGCTGCGTGCCGAGAAGATGTCCGCGGGCAGTTCGGCTTCCCTCCCGCGTGCGTAGCTCTCGACCACGCCTTCGCAGAACTCCGGCGGGATCAGGCAGCCATCGCCGGGACACGCCGGAGCTTCCCAATGCCACGGCGCTCCGTTCGTCTTCGCCGAATCGACATCGCCCGGCACGACCTCGACGACTTCCCGGTACCCGCGCCGCGCGACTGCCAGATTTTCGGCAATCACTTTCGGCCCCTGCTTGCCGAAATATTTGTTCAGCACGCGGTCGAGCGATTGGAAAAGCTGATCTTCTGTCAGATTCTGCCGCTCGCGGAACGGTGTCAGCCGCAAAAATGCTCCCAGCAGCGCAATTCCCTGCATGCGAATCTGCAATTCGCCGCGGCTCGCCTGTTCTTTGGCAATGCGCGCCGCATCGAGCACCCAGAGCTTCAGCCCGCGCTCGACGATCGCCTGTCGCGCGTTGGCGGGCAGCGTCGCCCAGACTTTTTCAGGCGGCGCATCGGCTTGCAGATAAATCGTGCCGCCGTTCACCAACCCGGCCAGCGGATCGCCCATCGAAAAAACCAGCGGGTTCTGAATCGCCACGAAATTTACGGTGTTCAATTCGGCATGCAGCCGGACGGGTTCCGGCGCGAGCGTCAAGTAATAATTCGTCGGCAGGCCTTTCTTTTCGGAGCCGTACTTCGAAAATGCCTGCACCTCGAGGCCGAACAGATCCGCCGCCACGGTGGCGATAACTTTATTTGTCGTGACCGAGCCGAAGCCGCCCACCGAATGCCCGCGCAAGGAAAACGCACCAGCCGGACGCACGTCGGGATCGTCCGCCATCGGCAAGGCATCCTGGTACGGCACACCGACTACCGCGAATCGGGAGCCGCCGGTCGACATGTTGTCGGCCAGCGCCACGAAATGCCCCGGCCGGATATCCGCGCCGCCCAAACCGGCCACGCCGGCGTAAAGTTCGGGAATGCGCTCGATGCGGCCTTCGTTCAGCGCGTCGGCAAGCGCGGCCTTCACTTCGACCATGAGCGGGTTCGATTCCGCCAGCGGCACATCCGTCCGCTCAACCACCATGACCGCCCGGCAACCGGCCAGGACGGCGGCCAGTTGGGCAGCAGGGAACGGGCGAAAGCTGGTAATCGACACCGCACCGATCCGCATGCCCCGCTGCCGCAAATAATCCACGGTGCTTTCGGCGGTCTCCATCATGGTTCCCATGCCGACGAACGCAAAATCGGCATCTTCCATGCGATAAGGCCGGATGAAATCGTAAACGCGCCCTGTCAGCACGGCGTATTCTTCCATGGCGGCGCGCAGAGCAGGCTTCACGCGATCGTAGTAGAGGCGCTGCGCAATGCGCCCCTTCATGTAACTGTCCTGGTTCTGCACGACGCCCGACTGCATGGGATGCTCAGTGTCGAACAGCTTCCGCAGCTTCTCCGGATGCTGGATAAACCGGCGCATCAGCTCGGGTTCAGGCAGCCGGAGGCTTTCGAGCGTGTGGGTGGTCAGAAAACCATCCTGGACGTTGAGAAAAGGAGTTTCGGAGTATTCCGCGGCGCGGCGCGCGATGAGCGCCAGGTCCGCCGCTTCCTGCGCGTTGCGACCGAATACGATTCCCCAGCCGGCGTCCGCCACGCCCATGACGTCATCGTGACCGCAGTGAATGTTCAGCGATTGCGAGGTGATAGCCCGGGCGCCGATGTGAAACACCACCGGCAGCCGCTTGCCGGCGATCACATACAGCACTTCTTTCATGAGGATCAGGCCCTGGCCGGAGGTGAAGTTCGTCACCCGGCCACCCGCGAGCGCATAGCCTTCGCAAGCCGTCGCCGAGCTGTGCTCCGATTCCGGTTCGAGAAATTGAATCGGCTCGCCCCACACATTCTTTTTGCCGTTGGCGAATTCCGCGGCAAACCCATCGCCCATGGGGGTCGAAGGGGTGATCGGATAGGCCACTGCGGCCTGCGAAATATGGGACTCGACCCAGACCACGGCGCCCGAGCCGTCGGTCGTCGAAGCAATTCCGGGGAATGCAATGTGCTGCTTGGGTTTTACGATTGGTTCGGCCAGAGATGAAGACACTCGAACCCTCCTCGGAGCCGCTAGTGCATGCGCGATTCCACCCGCTGTGCGCACAAAAAGAAGAACTTATGCGGAGGATTGGAGGTACAGTTGGGTGATATGGCCCACCTGTTCCGGCCTGCTCTGAGCCATTCCAACCGTTTGCGGTTTGGCCGCACGGATGCAACTTTTTCAACACGATGTGGATCACTGAAGAGAAAACCAGCAAAAAGATGAAGGAAACGACGCCGGCCGATGAATCGGCTCACGATATTCTGCGGTTGCGGCGCCGTCCGCTGGATGTTTTTTTTGCCCCGCGGAATGTCGCGGTGATCGGGGCCACGGAAACGCCGGCGAGCGTGGGGCGGACCATTGTCTGGAACCTGATCAACAGCCCTTTCGGCGGCACGGTGTTTCCGGTCAATCCCAAGCGCTCGAGCGTACTGGGGATTCACGCGTATCCGCGGGTCGAGGAGGTACCCGACGAAGTCGACCTGGCGGTAATCGTTACGCCGGCCAAGACCGTTCCGGGTGTGGTGAGCGAATGCGTGCGCGCGGGGGTCAAGGGCGCGATCATCATCTCGGCGGGATTCAAGGAAGCCGGCAAAATTGGGGCGGATCTCGAGCGCCAGGTGCTCGAGGAGGCGCGGCGCGGCAGGATGCGGATTATCGGGCCGAACTGCCTGGGCGTGATGAGCCCGCTGAGCGGCCTGAACGCCACCTTTGCCACGACCATTGCACGACCGGGAAATGTCGCGCTGGTGAGCCAGAGCGGCGCGATCTGCACGGCGATTCTTGACTGGAGCCTGCGCGAGCAGGTCGGATTCAGCGCGTTTCTTTCGATCGGCTCGATGCTGGATGTCGGCTGGGGCGACCTGATCGAGTATCTAGGGGACGATCCGCGCACCCGCTCGATCATCATGTACATGGAATCGATCGGCGATGCGCGCGCCTTTGTCTCGGCAGCGCGCGAAGTGGCGCTCAGCAAGCCGATCATCGTGATTAAAGCCGGGCGCAGCGAAGCCGCGGCCAAGGCGGCGGCGTCGCATACCGGGTCTCTCGCGGGCTCGGATGAAGTGCTGGAAGCGGCTTTCCGGCGCTCCGGCGTGCTGCGGGTGCACAACATTTCGGATCTGTTCTATATGTCGGAAGTGCTGGCGAAGCAGCCCCGGCCGGCCGGCCCGCGTCTGACGATTCTGACCAATGCGGGCGGCCCTGGTGTGCTCGCGGCCGATGCCGTGGCCTCGCTCACCTGCAAGCTCGCGGACGTATCCGACGAAACTATGGCGGCGTTCAACGAGATCCTGCCGCCGCACTGGAGTCACGGAAATCCGATTGACATTCTGGGCGACGCCGACCCGCAGCGCTACGCCAAAGCGGTCGGGATCGCGGCGAAAGATACAGCAAGCGACGGCCTGCTGGTGATCATGACGCCGCAGGGCATGACCGATCCGACCCAGATTGCCGAGCAGTTGAAACCGCACGCCAAGCTGGACGGCAAGCCGATTCTGGCGAGCTGGATGGGCGGCGTCGAAGCGGCGGGCGGCGAAGAAATTTTAAATCACGCGGGCATTCCCACGTTCCCGTATCCGGACACTGCGGTCCGGGTGTTCGATTACATGTGGCGCTACACCTACAACCTCCGCGGACTTTATGAAACGCCGGCCGTCGCTCCGGAGGCCGATTCCATTGCGCGCGGGCACGTGGCGGCTATGATCGACGATGTCCGCAAATCGGGCCGCACGCTGCTGACGGAAGCGGAGTCGAAGCAGCTTCTGGCGCTTTACGGAATCCCGACGGTGCGGACGCTGGTGGCAAAAACAGTGGATGAGGCGGTGAAATCGGCGGGCGAGCTCGGTTACCCGGTGGTGCTGAAGCTGCATTCGGAAACCGTCACGCACAAGACCGATGTCGGCGGCGTGCAGTTGAATCTGCCGGATGAAGCTGCGGTGCGGTGGGCGTGGAGCGCGATCGAATCGGGCGCGCGCGAAAAAGCCGGTGAGGGCCACTTTTTGGGCGTTACGGTGCAGCCGATGGTCGCGCGCAACGGTTACGAGCTGATTGTCGGGTCGAGCATCGATGCACAATTCGGCCCGGTGCTGCTGTTCGGCTCGGGCGGGATGCTGGTTGAAGTCTATAAAGACCGCGCGCTGGCGCTGCCGCCGCTCAACACCACCCTCGCCCGCCGCATGATGGAGCAGACCAGGATTTATACCGCGCTCCAGGGCGTTCGCGGGCAGAAGCCCGTGCCGCTGGCGGAGCTCGAGCAGCTCCTGGTGCGCTTCAGCCGGCTGGTGGTCGAGCAGCCGTGGATCAAAGAGATCGACATCAATCCGCTGATGGCGTCGCCGGAGCGGCTGATCGCTCTCGACGCACGCGTGATTCTGCATCCGGCGGAAACCCGGCCTCAGGATCTGCCGCGCACCGCGATCCGGCCTTATCCGGTGCAGTACGTGAGCCGCTGGACCATGAAAGACGGCGCCGCGGTGACGATCCGGCCCATTCGTCCCGAGGACGAGCCCATGATGGTGGCGTTTCACGAGCGGCTTTCCGAGCGCAGCGTTTACTTCCGCTACTTCCACCTGATCAATCTCAACCAGCGCACGGCGCACGAGCGGCTGACGCGCATCTGCTTCATCGACTACGACCGCGAAATGGCGCTGGTCGCCGAGCGCGAAAACCCAGCCACGAACCAGCACGAAATCCTGGGTGTGGGCCGCATGACGCGCCTGCATGGAACCGGCGACGCCGAGATGGCGATCCTGATCAGCGACCAGTTTCACCGGCGCGGCCTGGGGACGGAGCTGCTGAGGCGTCTGATCGAAATCGGACGCGCGGAAAAGGTGGAGCGCATCGTCGCCGACATTCTGGCGGAAAATCGCGGCATGCAGCAGGTCTGCGAGCGGCTCGGCTTCCGCCTGGATTACCAGCCGGAAGACGGAATGGTGAAGGCAGAAATCAAGCTGGGGTAGTAAGATCGGCGACGGCAGAGTTCCGTCGTAACTGTTCTACGTCTCGGCAGCTGCCGTCCCAAGCGCAGGCTGTGTTGGCTGATTGTCCGGTGTGATAATGCGCCAGTCGGCGGATGGCCATGGGAGGTACTTTTCGACCGCGGTTTTATCAGAGGGTAAATAGGCGCGAATCATTTCCGCGCGGTCGGGTGTGAGCACCAGAAGTTGATTGTATGTCTGTAGATAAAACAGGATTGGTTGATTGTCCCCGAGTCCTAAACGACGCCACAACGCGTGCCAAAAATCAGCGTGCTGTTCATTCAGTGTAGACCAAATCCGATCAGATTCACGGCACAAGGCGCAGGCTATTAGCCAGTCGGCCGCATCTGGCTGGCTCTGGAGCAGCGTGGCCCTTTGTACTTCATTCGGGAAGACCTTTATTTTCCTCTCGTCCCCATACCTGAATTGACTCAATGCCGAGGTCGTCCACGTCAACGGGCTTTTAGTTGCAAATTCCGTTATCGAATGGACGCGGTTCAGAAGCACCCACTCAGCAGCCGGAACCTCCATGCCGCATCCAAGAAGGGTGCCCCACTCGGACGGGAAATTAGCAGTGGCGATAGAGGGTGCAACTGGCGTGGTAGCATGCGGCTCTTCATCCCACATCGGAATTAGTAGCGGAAGGACGTTCAGGGCCTGAACAACTTTGCGCGGCGGCAGATCTAGTTCAAAAGGGATGACCGTCCGGGTGTTCTGTTTATCTCTGTTGAACACCAGGAAAGAACACACCGTTACTGGATGGCCATTGCAGCATAGGGTTTCCGGGAGCTTTTCATTGGAATAGAAAAGCCCCTGCCCCAGAGTCGGGTTACCGTCGCGTGAGAAGGCCGTGATACAGGGGTACTGGATTTCCTTCCAAATGAGTTGCTCATCCCTCCCAAAAATGGCCCACGTTGCCTTTGCTCCCCTTGGCACTAGCCGACGAGACAGCCGAGCACATAGCCAGCAGTACGGGGACGACACGTGTGCCTGAAGAAATGCATCCTCGACCTCTGCGACTTTTTGAGTGATGAACACGCGCAACTGTTTTGCTACCGTCTGTCCGATCGTTATCACATTGCGAGTTACCCGTACGCGGATATCCAAATTGCTTACTAGATCCAGGATGACAATACAAGAAGACACATGGAATGGGAGCAGAGAATACTCCTGGTTAGTCGCACCGACGCGAAAACCCCTCCAGCTCCAGACGACGTCGGTAGCCGGGTAAAATCCGTGGAATGCTCCCAATCGCTGGAGCTCGAGAGTCGTTTCGCCACCATGCCGAGCCTTAACGAAGGGATATGCTAACGCTCGGCCTCCAGGCAGTTCGAAAAATGGCAGCAAAATGCGGTATCGCCCCAGCCCGTCTGGGAGTTTTCCCTCGCTTGGCGCCCACCAACGCAGAGTATCCTTAATCCCCTCGAGTACCTCGCCCGCAACTTCCCCATGCCGCTGGTATTCGTGCCTCTCCGCCAACGACATCGATTCATGAAATTCCTTCGGCTTAAGCAGCGAGGCAGCAACTTCCATCAAGTACGGCGTGAGGCTTGACTCTCCCAAAGTCCACCCTGGATCCAGCCTCAGGGGTTCGCATCCCTCTATCGTAGTGGTTAGTTCAAACTGACACGGTACAAAAAGGATCAGGTCTCTAATGTAGTTCCGAAGTAGCTCAAAAAATGTCTCTTCGGGCGTCTCAGGCGCACAGCAGGAACATTTGAAGCACCTTGTGGAAGGTTTGGACAACTCTTTGAAGACTGTCGACCATCTTTTGTTCGTTACCGACGCAAAGGGGTTTGAAGATGGAGCCTTCGTTGCGCTCATTGACCGTAGTCTTCAAGTTGCAACTTCTACTGGTGTTCAGGTCATCTTCATGGTGATAGGTACACGACAAAGGCCTGAGTACCTGCGGCATTCAGCACCGTCAAGTCCGGTTTTTTACCTTCGTGAAGGTTTTGGAGAGAGGGATCTTGAGCCGTTGCGCGAATATATTGCGCAGCAGGTGGACGACAGCTTGCGGCACCTTTGAATACTCAGACCTGGCCAAGCGGGCAGAAGAGTTTTCTCGTGCCCAGCCGTAGTTAAATCAAAAAAACGAGTTACTATTGGCTCACCCCATCACCCTGCCAAAATTCCGCGCCGTCATTCTCGCCACCTCCTCCGCCGTCTCCCCCCGCAGCTCCGCGAGGCGCTTGACCGTCTCCACGATAAACGCCGGCTCGTTGCGCTTGCCGCGGTGAGGCACCGGAGCCAGATACGGCGCGTCGGTCTCGACCAGCAGCCGGTCAGCGGGCGTCAGCGCCGCCGCGTCGCGCACCTCCTGCGCTTTCGGAAACGTCACCATCCCGCCGAAGCTCAGATGAAAGCCGAGCGCCAGCGCTTCCTCCGCCTCCCTCGGCCCGCCGGTGAAACAGTGCATGATGCCGCCGTGCGCGAGGCCATGCGCGCGAACCGCCGCGAGCGTGTCCTGCCAGGCTTCGCGCGTGTGAATCACGATCGGCTTCCCCGCACGCTCCGCCAGTTCCAACTGCGTTTCGAACACTCGCCGCTGTATGTCGCGCGGCGAAAAATCGTAATGATAATCGAGGCCGATCTCGCCGATGGCCAGCACTTTCGGATGCCGCGCCAGCTCTTTTAGCCGCTCGAACGTTTCAGCCGCCGCTTTCGCCGCATCGTGCGGATGCACCCCGATGGTCGCGTAGATAAGAGGATATCGGTCCGCCAGCCGGATCGCCGTTTCGAGATCGGGCGGACCGTCGCCCGTGCCGATGGCGAGCATCCGCTCCACACCCGCCGCGCGCGCCCGCTCGATCACCGCATCGCGGTCGGCATCGAATTTTTCATCGTCCAGGTGGCAGTGCGAATCGACGATCGTCACTTCAACCGCGCACCCACCGGAATGTCTTCGAGAAATCCCGCCAGCACCGGCTTGCCGCCTTCGACCGACGCCGCCACGATCATGCCGTTCGACGTCAGACCGCGCAGCTTGCGCGGCGCCAGATTCGCCACGATCACCACTTTCCGTCCGACGAGTTTTTCCGGCTCGTAGGCCTCCGCAATTCCAGCCACAATCGAGCGCGGCTCGGCTTCGGCGAGATCGACTTTGAGATGCAGCAGCTTGTCCGCTCCCTTGACGCGCTCCGCCGAAAGCACCAGGCCCACGCGCAACTCGACCTTTGCAAAATCGTCAATCGAGATTTTGGCGCCGTCCGCCGTCGCCACAGCAGCCGGACCGGGCGCTTTGCCCATCAGCACCGCCTGCTCCCGCGTGACCTCGGCTTCGAGCTCCCGCATTTTCTCGATCGCCGGCTTGGCATCGATGCGCGGAAAAACCGCGGATACCGTGCCGATCTTCTGCCCCGCGCGCAGTTGCCCCCAGGCGAGCGCATCGAGACGCACCGCGTCAATCGGCTCCGGCATTCCGAGCTGCGCCCAGATTTTCGCACACGATTCCGGCAGCACCGGCCAGAGCAGCGCCGTCGCAATACGCAAAGCTTCGGCGGCAGTATAGAGCGTCTTATCCAGCTCCGCCTGTGCGTCGGCTTTTTTGGCCAGCGTCCACGGCGCCTGCTCGACGATAAATTTATCTACCGCCGAAAGCAGCGCCCACACCGCTTCGAGCCCTTTCGAAAAATCGAAATGATAAAACGCATCCGACGCCGCGCGAATCGCCGCACACGCGGCATTTTGGATATGCTCTACGCTTCCCGCCGGAATCGCGCCGCCGCGGTACTGGTGGATCATGGTCAGGGTCCGGCTCGCCAGATTGCCCAGGCCATTCGCCAGCTCCGCGTTATACCGCCCCACCAGCGCGTCGTAACTGAAACTGCCGTCCTGCCCGAACACGATCTCGCGCAGCAGGAAATAGCGCAGCGCGTCCGCGCCCATCACCCGCCGGATCGGCTCGGCGCGCACGATATTCCCGCGCGATTTGCTCATCTTGTCCTGCTCGAACAGCAGCCATCCATGCGCGTAAACGCGCTTGGGCAGGCGCAGCTCCGCGGCCATCAGGAATGCCGGCCAGAAAATCGCGTGGAACCGCACGATCTCTTTGCCGATCAAATGCAGGTCCGCCGGCCACAGATTCGTGTCCTTCACCGCGGTCATGTACGCGATCAGCGCGTCGAACCAGACGTAAAAAACGTGATGACCCTCGACCGGAACCGGAATGCCCCATTTGATCGTCGTCCGGCTGATCGAAAGATCGTTCAGCCCCTGCTTGACGAACGAGATCACCTCGTTGCGCTTCGCGTCCGGCTGGATAAAATCCGGCTGATCCTCGTAAAGCTTGAGCAGGCGCTCGGGAAATGCCGAGAGCTTGAAAAAATAATTTTCTTCGGTGACGGTTTCGGTCGGCCGCCCGCAGTCCGGGCACGGGTCGCCGGGCTTGGCATCGTTCACATACAGCTCATCGTAGACGCAGTATTGCCCGGTGTAACTTCCTTTATATATGTAGCCGTTTTTCTTGCAGCGTTCGAAGAGCCACTGCACCGTCTGGTGATGCCGCGGATCGGACGTGCGGATAAAGTGGTCGTACTGCAAGCCGAACGCGTCCCACTGCTTGCGGAATTCCGCCGCGACCGCGGTCGTGAACTCTTCCGGCGGTTTGCCCGCGGCCTTGGCGGCGCGCTCCACCTTCTGCCCGTGCTCGTCGGTCCCGGTGGTCAGCACCACGTCGAAACCCTGCATGCGCTTGAAGCGCTTGATCGTATCGGCCGCGATGGTCGTGTACGTGTGGCCGATGTGCGGGGCGGCGTTGACGTAGTAAATCGGTGTGGTCAGGTAATATTTCATCGAAAGTTTTTCAAATACGCGAAATTGGCGGCGGCGATGATGTCCTTGAGGGCCACGCCGGTCGAGCGCGCCAGCGTCCGGCAATCTTCGTACTCCGGCGCAAACGATTTTTCGGAAACTTTTACGCGCACTTTTCCGTGCGGCGTTTCCACTTCCACCCATTCCCGAAATTTCACCAGGCGTTCGGCAGCGTAAATCCGCACGCCCAGCGTCGAGGTTTCCTGAAAAATGACATCCGCCAGCGCCGGGCGGTCTTCCGGCCTCGCGATCACGCGCAGCAGCGTGCCCGGCCGGCCCTTCTTCATCTCGATCGGCTCGAGCGTGGCATCGAGCGCGCCCACTTCGAGCAGCCGCTCGACAGCGTAGCCCAGCACCTGCGGGCTCGAATCGTCGATGTTGGCCTCGATCACCGCCACCGTCGTCGCTTCCGTGGCGCCCGATAATTCGCCAGTGAAAATCCGCAGCACATTCGCCTGCTCGGTAAAATCGCGATCCCCGGCCCCGTAGCCGATACTCGAAATTTTCATCGCGGGCATCGCGCCGAAATCTTTCGCCAGCGTCACTGCCACCGCTGCGCCCGTCGGCGTTGTCAATTCAACCGCCGGACCGCGCGCATAAACCAGCTTGCCCGCCACCAGCGCCGCCGTCGCCGGCGCAGGAACGGGCATCACGCCGTGCTCCGCCGATACTGTGCCGCTCCCCAGGTTCAGCGCCGAGCTGTGGACCGCCTCGACGCCCAGCAGATGGAAGCCCAGGCACGCGCCCACGATGTCGGCGATCGAATCCACCGCGCCCACCTCGTGAAAATGCACTTTTTCGACCGGCACGTTATGCACCTTCGCTTCCGCCTCGCCCAGCCGCTCGAACACTGCCGTTGCGTTTCGTTTCACCGGGCCCGGAAGCGCCGCGCCTTCGATCATCTTCAAAATCCCCGAAAGATGCCTGTGCTTCGCCGGCTCGTTCACCTTCACTTGAAACTTGGTCGCCGCGATCCCGCAGCGCTTCACTTTTTCGAACGAAACCGCCGCCTCCGTCGCCAATGAGTGCAAGGCTTCGGTAATGGCGCACACGTCCGCGCCCGCATCGGCCAGCGCGCCGACCAGCATGTCCCCGCTGATGCCCGAAAAGGCGTCCAGATAACAAATACGCATCGTGTGTCCGGGAAGCTTTTATTATCCTATACGCGCTTGCGCCGGCCCCAATAATTCCTTATCTTGGGAACTCACACCACTATGGCAGCTAAGGTTCCCATCACGGTCGCCCACGGCGACGGCATCGGTCCGGAAATCATGAATGCCACGCTCCGGATCCTGGAAGCGGCCGGCGCGCCGCTGGCCATCGAAACCATCGAGATCGGCGAAAAGATTTATCTGCGCGGCAACACCGCGGGCATCGAGCCCAGCGCATGGGAGTCCTTGCGCCGAACCAAAGTTTTTTTGAAAGCCCCCATCACCACCCCGCAAGGCGGCGGTTTCAAAAGCCTCAATGTCACCACGCGCAAGACGCTCGGCCTTTACGCCAATGTGCGCCCCTGCGTCTCGTATCATCCTTTCGTCGAAACCAAGCACCAGAATATGGACGTCGTCATCGTCCGCGAAAACGAAGAGGACCTCTACGCCGGCATCGAATACCGCCTCACCGATCACGAAATGGAGTGCCTGAAGCTCATCTCGCGTCCCGGTTGCGAAAAAATCGTCCGCTACGCTTTCGAGTATGCCCGCCAGTACGGCCGGAAAAAGGTCACCTGCTTCACCAAAGACAACATCATGAAGATGACCGACGGTCTCTTCCACAAAGTCTTCGATGAAATCGCGGCCGAATATCCCGGCGTCCAGAACGAGCACTGGATCGTCGATATCGGCGCCGCCAAGATGGCCGATACGCCCGAGTCCTTCGACGTCATCGTCATGCCCAATCTCTATGGCGACATCCTTTCCGACGTCGCCGCCCAGATAGCCGGCTCGGTCGGCCTCGCCGGCTCAGCCAATATCGGCGATCACTGCGCCATGTTTGAAGCCATTCACGGCTCCGCGCCGCGCCGGGCCAATCAAAACCTGGCGAATCCTTCCGGCCTGCTGCTGGGCGCGGTCCTGATGCTCGTGCACGTCGATCTTCCCGAGGCCGCCGAGCGCATTCACAACGCCTGGCTACGCACTCTCGAGGATGGCGTCCACACCTACGACGTGTTCACCGAAGGCATCAGCAAGCAGAAAGTCGGCACCAAGGAATTCGCCGAAGCCGTCGTCGCCCGGCTCGGCCAGAAGCCGGAAAAATTGAAAGCTGTCCACTATTCGCACAAACAGTCCCGCCAGGCGGGCGCAAGCAAATCGCAGGCCGCAACCAAAACCGAGATGGTCGGCGTGGATGTTTATGTCGGCTGGCCCAGCCGCAATCCAAACGAAGTCGCCGCAGCGATCGGCAAAGCCAGCGGCGATGGTCTCGCGCTCTCCATCATTTCCAATCGCGGCCTCAAGGTCTGGCCCGATGGTATGCCCGAAACATTCTGCACCGATAGTTTCCGCTGCCGCTTCATGGCTAAGCAGCCCGGCGCGAACGTCACCCAGCGCCAGATTATCTCGCTGCTCGGCCGCATCGCCGATGCCGGTCTCGACGTGGTCAAGACCGAAAGCCTGCGCAATTACGACGGCAAGCCCGGCTACACGCTTTCTCAGGGAGAATAAAACACCCGTCCATGCCAGAAAACTCGAAGCCCCTGGTCGCTGTGATCATGGGGAGCAAATCCGATTGGGAATCCATGCGCGCTGCAAGCGACACCTTCAACGACTTCGGCGTTCCGCACGAAAATCGCGTGCTATCCGCGCATCGGTCGCCCGATCTCGCCGCTGACTTCGCCAAACAAGCTGAAGCGCGCGGCCTCGAAGTCATCATCGCCGGTGCAGGCGGCGCCGCTCATCTGGCCGGCGTCATCGCCGCTTACACCACGCTGCCCGTCCTCGGCGTGCCCATGGAAAGCCAGTCGCTGAAAGGTCTCGATTCCCTGCTCTCCACCGTCCAGATGCCCGGCGGCATTCCCGTCGGCACGCTCGCCATCGGCAAACCCGGTGCCAAGAACGCCGCGCTGCTGGCCATCGCGATTCTCGCCAACAGTCGCCCCGAGCTGCGCAAAAAGCTCCACGAATTTCGCGCCGCCCAGCGCCAGAAAATCGTGAACGAAACGCTTCCGTAACTATAGAGTTGTCGGCGGCGCGTCTTCCGGCCCGGCAAAAGGCTCACTGATCATCGCAGGCGGAGCCGGCGGCTGATCGAACTGCGCCTTCACCTCCGGCTGCATCAGAATCACAATCGTAAACACCCCGAGTATCGTGCCCAGCGGCGCATTCATAAAATTCACGCAGGCGATCACCAGGCAGAACATCCGGTTTTTCCTCGCCCGCAAAAACCGCGCCACCAGAAATTCGCACACCGCAAATCCCCAGCCCACGATGAAAAACCCGATCCCCATCACCACGAAAATCATGCCAATGAATGCCGGCGGCGCCTGGTTTTGCCCCGTGCCGCCCATCTGCTCCGGGTGGAACATCATCATGTAGCCGAGCCAGCCCCACAGGATCGCCGCGCACGAAATCAGCGCCGCCATGGCCGCCATGACGTAGTAAAAAATCGAAAGCAGTTTCAGCCGGTCGTCGGACTGATCCATCGCGTTCAGCTCTCTTCGAGCCTACGCCAGGAGTTCATTTGGGACAAGCTAAATCGAGCGCGCGCAGCTCACCGCAAGCTTTCCAGATACGTGACTAACTGCCAGACCTGCTGGTCCGGCAGCCGCGACCACGCCGGCATCCCCTGGTTCAAGTCGCCATTTCGCAAGAACCAGAACAATTCGCCCGGCGCCGCCGTCCGCAGTTTCGAAGAGCGCAGCCCGGGCGCTTTCCCCTTCCCGAACCCATCCGCTCCGTGGCACGTCGCGCAGTGCTGTTTGAAAAGCTTCTTGCCCGCCAGCGCCGCCTCCGGAACTCCGGCATAAGGATTCTGCCGCGCCCGCGCGGCCGCCGGTGCATCCCCGAGTTTCACGTCTCCGAACCCGGCGCCCGCAAGTCCCGCCGCGAGCAGCAAAGCCATTTTCAACTTGCGCCCCACGATTCTCACCGCCACAATTTCCCCAACCCGCGCCCGAACCCCGCCACCTCATACGAAACCCCGAACCGCACCAGCACTGGAAAACTCGTTCCCGTCAGCCCGAATGCCGGCGACACCCGAAACGTCATTCCGCCCGGCAGCGTCCACGCGAGCGCCGGACCCACATAGTGCGACGTCCCCGCCAGCGCCAAATTGTGCCAGGTTCCCAGCCCGCCGAAAAATTCCACTCCCGCCCGGAAATTCTCCTGGCAGAACACGCATTCCTTAGGCGAAGCCGCCAGCCCCAGCGGCCGGCTCACCGCAACCGCATAGCCGAATTCCCACGGCTCATTCGCCAGATTCTTTTCCGCGATCAGGTTTTCCGCAATGTTCCAGTTCCGGAACTGACTCGACAAGATCAGCTTCGTCTCGATCTCGCGCTTGCGCTCCAGCCGGGCTTCCGCATTCGGCGTCGCAAAATCCTCCTTCCTGTCGAATCCCACGACCTCTTTCAGCGTCTTGTCCGCCCCGTTGATGTCCTCGAATTCCACATAGAGCACCGGGTTGATCCAGTGCTCCCTCATCAGCATGCGGAAACGGTTCTCCCACCGGAACCCGGTAAATAAGGTGCTGTCCCGCGCCGTCGACTGCCCATCCAGATACCATTCCGTCGTCCACCAGCCCTTCGCACCGTATTCCAACTCCATCGAGGAACCAAGAAACCGGCCGTTCCCCGACTGCCCTGTTACTGAGTTCACCGCCACTTCCAGGCTGCCGGGCTCTTCCATGTGATGGTCATAGGTCACAAAATACGGCCGTTCCTGCGCGCCAACGGCCAGCGGCGCAAGGAACCATAACAAAGGGGCCAGGTGGCGCTTGAGCATCATCATGCAAATCAGTTGCAGACTACCATCAAATATATCATCGAAATTATAGGTTAGAACCCGAAAGTTGTCCGGATATTTGCAACTGAGTTGCAGATTATTAAGCCCGTGGACAACCCATTGCCCGCCTGAAACAGCTATGGCTGATGCGTGATGCGATTCACGCGCCGCTCCAAAAAAGCCGTGCGGATCGAAACCCTTCCTTCTTCCATCCGCGCCAAACGGCAAGCTCCTTGCTCCGCATCATTCCAGGAGGTTACTAATGCCGGGAAGAAAACATGTCCGCGGCGTCGGAAGCAAGGAGCAGCGCCAGTATGAGCACATCAAAAAGAGCGCTCAAAAATCCGGACGCTACGGCAAACGCGCCAAGGAGGTCGCGGCGCGCACCGTCATGAAGCATCACAAGAAGTCCGGACACCGCAAAGGACACTAGCGCGCTACAGCGCAGCCACCAGCTTCGCCAGCAGCGCCGTGCGGTCGGCAATGCGGTCAATGAGAATGCTCTCGTTGGCCGCATGCGCACCTTCGCCCACTCCGCCCAGCCCGTCGAGCGTCGGTATTCCCAGCGCGGCCGTCAGATTGCCGTCCGATCCGCCGCCCGTCATCGATTCCTCGGTCTTGACGCCCAACTCACGCGCCAGCTTCTCCGCCGTGCGATAGAGCTGCACGATCCCCACCGACCGCTCCATCGGCGGTCGGTTGAGCCCGCCTTCCACTTCCACGCGGCATCGCTTGTCGATCGGTTTCAGCGATCGGAATTTCCGTTCGAGCGCTTCCGCATCGCGCAGCCAGGGAACCCGAATGTCTACGACCGCTCGGGCTTCTTCCGCCACCACATTCGACCGCGTGCCGCCCGAAATCACTCCCGGATTTACCGTGATCCCGCGCCTGATGTTCGTGAATCCGGCAACGCGCTCGATCTGCCGCGCCAGTTCCACAATCGCACTCGCCCCCGCGCCGAAATCCACGCCCGCGTGCGACGCCTTGCCGTGCACCGTCACCGTGTAATGCCCCACGCCCTTGCGCGCCGTCTTTAGCTTGCCTGCAAGACCCGTTCCCGGCTCGAGCACCAGCACGGCCTTCGCCCTCCGCGCCGACTCCTGCGTCAGCGTGCGCGAAGAATCGCTGCCCACCTCTTCATCGGAATTGACCAGCAGCTTCACCCGGCTGCGCACCGCAATGTTCAGCTCCCGTATCGCTCGCATCGCGAATAGAAAAAACGCGATCCCCGCCTTCATATCCAGCACGCCCGGTCCCCACAGCCGCCCGTCGGCTTCTCGAAACGGCATGCGCTCGAGCGTTCCTATGGCCCATACCGTATCCGAATGCCCCAGCGCCAGAATCTCGCCCTTCTTTTTTGCCGGACCCGGCAGCGCAAACTTGCACAGCAGATGCTTGCCGAATTTCCCGCCGGAAAACGTCTGCACCACGCCCATCGGCTCGGCCGCCTGCGCGACCAAATCCACAAACCGCTCGACTGCCGGCGCGCTGTCCGACGGCGATTCGCACTCGACGAACCTGCGAATCATGGCGATGATATCTGGCTGTAGCGCCTGAATGTGAGCGAGAACTGGGTCCACGGGGCTATGATATCTTGCCCGGAATCCCTAGGCTCGGCGTTTCCGTCACCCCGGCGAATTGACCTCCCGCTTGCTCGAATGTCTTACAGAGTTGCCAGAAGCCGGCCAATAACACCGCCGCGAGATTTGATCCTCGCTGGTGGGCCACTGCGCGACGACCGTCGATGAGGGGGATCGACTATAACGAAGAAAGCCATAAACACAATCCACAGCAAAATCACCACGACCGCATAATGAACGATCCGTTTTTTGGCGGTAACGAGAAGCTAGACCGCCACGCCCAATGGCAGCAGCCCAAAAATAAGAACCTTGGCCCCGATTCGCAGCGCCTCAGGCATGATTGCCCCTCCTTACGCAAACGTAACGTAGAGTGCCATTCTTCCCCTCGACGTAGCTCCGGCACGATTCAAGTCGCCAAGTCGCTACTTGGGATCCTCCGGTTCGAACCTTCGTCACACCGCCGGATTCAGGTCCAGCCTTGCGCGAGTGTTTATAGAGTTGCCGTCAGCCGGATCTCGCTCGCAACCGGAGCGACCCATTTCTGCCGACCATGGCCGGGCAAAGGCTTTTCCGTCACCTGAACCACGCCGACTCGTTCCAAGACCTGCACGTCCCGGGTAACCGCGCTCCGGTCTCGCTTCAGACGCTTCGCCAGCACGCTGATAGAGGCTGGGGTAAGCTTGACCTCTTTCAGCAAAAGCACGCGTTTCTCTGTCAGCACACTGAGCAGCGATACGGCGTCCTCGAAAGCAACCACGCGGCTCACTGGAATGCGCTTCCCGCTGTCCGCCAGCCGGGCCAGTTTGCGCCCCCGCGCGAAAAATGCTTCCGCTCGTTCCACCCGGATTTCAGCCTTTGCCACGTCGCACCTCCTTCACCAGCCCGCTCCATTCCCTTTGGAACTGTTCTTCTATCTGTTCAAAACACTCGAAACTCACTGCAGCAGTCTCACCTTTGAAATGTCTGTGATGAGTTCCATGCGCCGAATCGTAACCCAACACCCGGCCATTATCGCCTGGAAAAATCTCGTGATTGATGTACGCGAGGTTATAGCGAACGACTTGGCCTTCGCGATCAACCCAGATTTCACGGCGCAACATTCCTCCACCCTTGGCCTTCGAAAGATACAGCCGGTCATCCACCACCTTGTGTTGACCAGCCATGCTATAGGATATCACATCTGCTCGATGTCGGCATGATCTTGCCGACACGAAACTGGGAAGCTGCCATGCGACCTCCGCCGCTCTCCCAGGCTATAATAGCCACTTTCCATGCCCATCCTCGACACCAATGAGATCCGCCGCATTCTGCCGCACCGCTTTCCCATGCTCCTGGTGGATCGCGTGGTCGAGCTCGAAGCCGAGCGCATCGTCGGCATCAAAAACGTCACCGCCAACGAGCCCTTCTTTTCCGGCCACTTTCCCGATTTCCCCGTCATGCCCGGCGTCCTGATCGTCGAAGCCATGGCGCAAACCGCCGGCATCCTTGTCCTCAAGAGCATTCCCGACCGCGAATCGAAACTGGTTCTGCTCGTCTCCATCGAATACGCGAAGTTCCGCCGTCCGGTCGTTCCCGGCGACCAGTTGCGTCTCGAAATGTCGGTGATCAAACGCAAGGCCAGCGTCGCCAAAATGGCCGGACGTGCCACCGTCGATGGCGCAGTGGTCGCCGAAGCCGAAGTCATGTGCAAGCTGGCGGACAAGAACCAAGCAGGGGCAGCCGTATCCTAGCGCATGGCGATTCATCCCACCGCCATCGTTGATCCTGCAGCGAGCATCGCCCCCACCGCCGAGATCGGCCCTTACTCCATCATCGGCCCGGAAGTCGAGATCGGCGCGGGTACAAAATTTCTGGCGCACGTCTATGCCGAAGGCCCGACTCACATCGGCGAAGACAATATCTTTTATCCCTATTCGACCGTCGGGGTCGCATCGCAGGATTTGAAATATCACGGAGAGCGCGCCGAAACCCGCATCGGCCACCGCAATAAAATCCGCGAGTTCGTCACCATCCATCGCGGCACCGAAGGCGGCGGCCTGGTGACTTCCGTCGGCGACGATAATCTCCTGATGGCCTATGTACACGTCGCGCACGACGTGCAAGTGGCGAATCACGCGGTGCTCGCCAACGGCGTC
Organism: Bryobacteraceae bacterium; assembly: GCA_035280425.1. GTDB lineage: Bacteria > Acidobacteriota > Terriglobia > Bryobacterales > Bryobacteraceae > QHXW01. The sequence goes on from DATEFW010000007.1 coordinate 77,584, forward strand.
ACCCTCGGCGGACACGTCATCGTGGGGGATTGGGCGGTTATCGGCGCTTTCAGCGGCGTTCACCAGTTCTGCCGCGTGGGCCGCCACGCCTTCATCGGCGGCTATAGCGTCGTCACCCAGGACGTGCTGCCGTTTTCCTCGACCGTCAGCGAGCGCGAAATCCGCATCTTCGGCGCCAACCGCACCGGTCTCGAGCGCCGCGGCTTTTCGAGCGACCGTATCGAAGAGCTGCAAAAAGTTTTTCGCCTGCTCACCCGTGCCGGGCTCAACACCTCGCAGGCGGTCGACAGAATTCGCGCCGAGGTCCCGCCTTCTTCCGAGCTCGAAGAGCTGCTCGCCTTCATGGACGCCGCCGAGCGCGGTTTCGTCAAGTGATGCGCTACGGTCTCATCGCCGGCAACGGCCGCTTCCCCATCCTGGCCCTCGAGAGCGCCCGCAAGCTGGGCCACGAAGTGGTCGTCATCGCCATCCAGGAGGAGGCGTCCCACGATGTCGAAACTCTGGCTGCACGCTGCCACTGGATCTCACTGGGCGAGCTGAGCCGCCTCATTGAGATTCTCAAAAAGGAATGCATCGATCAGGTCATCATGGCCGGCCAGGTCAAACATGCAAAAATTTTTTCGTCCATCCGCCCTGACTGGCGCCTCGTCAAGCTCCTGGCCGCGCTGCCGCGCAAGAACACCGACGCCTTGATCGGCGGCATCGCAAAAATCCTCGAAGACGAAGGCATCCATCTCACCGATTCGACCGCTCTGCTCAAACCGCTCGTAGCCGGCGCCGGCGTCCTGACGCGCCGCAAGCCCAGCCGGGATGAGGAAGCCGACATCGATTACGGCCGCTCGATCGCCCATTCGCTCGCCGCTTGGGACATCGGCCAGAGCGTCGCGATCTGTGGCCGCGCCTGCGTTGCGGTCGAAGCCATGGAAGGCACCGATGCCGTGCTGCGCCGCGCGGCATCCCTGGTCAATGGCCGCCCCCTGACGCTCGTGAAAGTCGCGACCCGCCGGCGGCATCTTTTATTTGACGTGCCCGTAGTCGGCGTCGAAACCATTACGGTCATGCGCGAAACCGGCACGACCGCTCTCGCCATAGATGCCGGCCGCACCCTGATGCTCGATCGCGAAGAAATGCTCGCTAACGCCGACGGCGCCGGCGTGACCGTGATCGGCCTGAAGAGCGACGACTAAGCACGAGGCAAAAGTAGAACGAGGCGGCGCGAAGATTGTTGCGATCTGCTCGTCCAAGTGAAATTGCGACTCGTCGCCAAGCTCCTGCTCGAGGCTGTGGCGACGATAACGACCGGAATCGCAATTCGCATTTTCTCAATCCAGCGCATCATTCGTACCTCAAAGCCACCATCGGATCGGCGCGTGATGCTCGGCGCGCGGGCAGAAACGCCGCCAGCAATGCGATCGCGACAAGCCACGCCACGCCCGCCGCGAATACGAGAATGTCGGTCGGCTGGATACCGTAGAGCATGCCGGCCAAGGCTGAGGTGAGCACACGGGCCAGGATCCAGGCCACCGCCGCGCCCAGCGCCACGCCGCCAAGGATCACGACCAGCGTCTGCTTCAAAACCAAGCCACGGATGTCGCTCTGCCGCGCGCCCAGCGCCATCCGGATCCCGAACTCGCTGGTGCGCCGCGATACGCCATAGGCTACGACTCCGTATAGCCCGACTGTGGTGATCGCGCAGGCGAGCAGCGCGAAAACAGTCGACAGGATGGCCACCATATTTTCCTGAGAAATCATGCTATCCACATCGGCTTCGAAGGGACGGATCCGCTCGACTTGTGCCGTCTTGTCGGTCGCCGCGACGGCGCTGCGAATGATGGCGGTCAAAGCCGGAACACCGAGATTAGAGCGCACGTAAAAAGTACCGTCCTTCGATCCAGGCACGTACACCATGCGCCAGGTCCGCTCGCGAATGCCGTAGTGCTTGGCATCTCTCACCACGCCGACGATTTCGCTGGCGACTTCCTTTTTGGCGGCCATAGTGACATGTCGGCCGATCGGCGAAGTGTTGCCGAAATAGTAACGCGCAAAGCTTTGGTTCACGACGACAACCGGCCGATTCGTCGCCTGATCCTCAGTGTTGATGTACCGGCCTTGCAACAGCCCTATGCCCGCGGCTTTGAATAGGCCCGGGCTCACTCCAATCGCGCCCACTTCGTTGTCTTCACCCGGTGCGTTCACATGGCCTTCCACCTCAACGCCGTTCGACCAGCCACCGTGATCGTACAGTCCCGGCCAGGCATAACCGGCCACAGCCACGCCGGCTTGGGATTCGAGCCGCCGCTGAATCTCCCCGTAGGCTTGTCGCACGCGTTCGTCTGAGGTTGCCTTAGGAAATGCGAGATCAAATGTCGTCACTTGCTCCGACCGGAATCCCAAATCGCTCTTTTCCAGATTGCGTAGCGTTTCCAGAAACAGCCCAGCCCCCACCAGCAACGGCAATGAGAGCGCGAGCTGCCCGGCTAGCAGAAGCCGTCCGCTGAAGGCTGCCCCCGTGATGCGACGGCCGCCCCGCAGGTTCGTCTGTTCTTTGGACGAGCGCAGTGCAGGGCCTAATCCGAACAAGATCGCAGTGAGAACCGCAATGGCCGCCGTGAATCCAAGGACTGCGAGATCCGGCCGCAGATCGAACGCCAGTGGGACTTCTGGTTCCGGCAGCAAAGAAAGCAGCAGACGCGTCGCCCACGTAGCCAAGGCAACAGCACACGCCGCTCCTAACAGAGACAGGATCAGGTTCTCCGTGAACAACTGCCGCGCGATACGCCCGTGGCTCGCGCCGAGAGCCAAACGTACTTGTATCTCGTGTTCCCGCGCGGCGTTACGCGCCAGTATCAGGTTGGCAATGTTAGCGCAAGCGATCAGCAGAACCACGGCCACGACGGCAAGCAGAGCCAGCAACGGCTTCTCGTACTCCCGGCCCGTGGTTGCCAGACCCGATGGCGCTGAGCGAATTGTCATATGCTGGGATTCCAGGCTCGATTTCCACCGGGGCGCAGCGCTCGGTAGCAATGCATCAGCTACATGCGCGCGGAATGCGCCTTCGAGTGCAGCCTGCGCCCTGCTTGCATGCTCCCCCGGCGCCAGGCGCGCCAGCAGCCGCAGCCAACTATTGCCGGTCTGAGTCAACCATTCTTTTGGAACCTCGGCCGTTACCGGTATCCATACATCCCCCGCCGCCTCGGCTTCGCTGCCCGCAAACCCAGGCTGCGCCACCCCAACCACGGTATACGGCGACTCGTCGACATAGATCGTTTTTCCGAGCACCGAGGGCTGCGCTTGAAACCGCCGCCTCCAGAAAGCATCACTCAGAACCGCGACATGATTCCCGCCCAGGACGCTATCGTCCTTCGCTTCGAGAACGCGGCCCAGAATCGGCCCCACGCCCAGCACAGAGAAATAATTGCCCGAGACGGATTCCCCGGTAATGTGCTCGGTCGGCAGCGGGCCTATGCCGAACTTTCGAGGACCAACTCGCCCCGTCGCGACCACTTCCCCCCACGGCCGCGCCGCCTTCGCCAATTGCTGAAACAGCGGATAGGAAATACTGAATTCGCCTTTGAAATCGCCAACCGAAGACACCCGCATCAAATGATAAATTTCTTCCGGATGCTCCACCGGCAGCGGCTTCCAAAGCGCTGCATGCAGCAGAGTGAAAATGGCTGTGTTGGCGCCTATGCCGAGCGCCAGCGTCAGAATGGCAACCGCCGTAAAACCCCGGTTCTTCGCCAGCGTGCGCAGACCGTAGCGGATATCCTGTTGGAGATCCGTGAGCCAATTGGTTCCTCGCGTGTCCCGGCACTTCTCCTTGATCTGCTCCAGCCCGCCGACAACTCGCCGCGCCGCATACCGCGCTTCCTCCGCGCTCATGCCCGCCCTGAGGTTTTCCTCGATCTGCTGATCGAAGTGAAACCGCAGCTCGTCATCCAGCTCCCTCTCCACCCGCGCGCGCCGAAAAATAGACCGCCCTCGCAACCGCACCACATCCCCCCAGCGCACAGTTATGCCTCGTTCAACCGCACCACCAGGTTGATCGCGCCTGAGAGACGGTTCCAATTCGCCAGTTCCTTCTCCAACTGCTCGCGCCCCGCCTTCGTGAGCGCGTAGAACTTCGCCGTGCGGCCGGTCTCGGTCTCGGCGAAACGCGCCTTGATCCACCCTTGCTGTTCCAGCCGGTGCAGCGCCGGGTAGAGCGACCCCTGTTGCACTTGCAGAACTTCGCGCGAAACCTGCTGGATGCGCTTGGCAATCGCCCAACCGTGTTTCGGCTCGAGAGAAACGGTCTTCAGAATCAAAAGGTCCAGAGTCCCCTGGACCAGATCGCTTGGCTTACCCATACTATGACCATCTACAATATCGCATGAATTGTAGATAGTCAAGGTATATCGGTCCCGAACCTGATTCGGGCGCGGCCAGAAGCGGAGGAGACTCGCTGGATTGCAGAAGCGCATGAGTTGGCATTCTCCGCATGCGCATCACTGCACCAAACACAACGTCCTGCCGCAAACCCGAGATCCGGGCCTGAGGGTTGGCAACTCTTGGCACGCCCAAGCCATGGGTGAGTTCGGTATACTTCAGCGGCGTGGCGGCGATTCTTGATCGCCTGTCAAAAGACAGAACCGGGTAGAGGATGGATGAACAAAAAAATCAAAGTGGCCGTCGTCGGCGTCGGTGAATTCGGTCGCAATCACGTGCGTGTCGTCCGCCAGTCATCGCGCGCCGAGCTGGTTGCCGTCGTCGATAAAGACGCCGCTCGCGCCCGTGACGCGGCCGCAGCCAACCAGTGTGCCGCCTTCGCCGATCTGCGTGATCTGCACGGCAAAATCGACGCCGCTGTTGTCGCCGTCCCCACCTCCGCCCACGCCGAAGCCGGCTGCGAATTGATGGAGGCAGGCATCGACGTTCTGGTCGAAAAACCGATTACGCCCGATCTCGCCTCGGCCGACCGCCTGATCCAAACCGCCGAGCGCACCCGCCGCATCCTTCAGGTCGGGCACCTCGAGCGCTTCAACCCCGCCGTCATGGCGCTCGAGACGGCCGCAACACTGCCGCTGTTTTTCGAGATCCACCGCCTCAGCGTCTTCAGCCCGCGCAGTCTCGATGTCGACGTCGTGCTCGACCTCATGATCCACGACCTCGACATCCTGCTGAGCCTCGTACCGGCCGAAATCACCGAGATCCGGGCCGCCGGCATCTCCATCCTCACCGGAAAAGTAGACATCGCCAACGTGCGCCTCGAGTTTCACGGCGGCTGCGTCGCCAACCTCACCGCCAGCCGCGTTTCGACCGAGCGCGTCCGCAAGCTCCGGCTGTTCCAGCCTAGCCAGTACATTTCGCTCGACTATGGCCGCCAGGACGGCGCCGTGGTCAGCGTTGGATCTGACCGCAAGATCGGCTTTTCGCAGCTTCCAGTCGTCAAAGCCGAACCGTTAGTGCTGCAGTTTGAGTCGTTTCTGGACTGCGTGGAAAGCCGCCAAACACCGAAACTGTCAGGTGAAGTCGCGCGTCGAAACCTGGAAGTGGCTTTGGCCATTCTTGCTAAGATTGAAGAGCACTCGCGAATCGTTGCACAAGCCTTGGTGTCCGGATGGAAGCCGTAGAACAGCCTCAAAAAGCCCAAGGTCCATCTGCGGACAGCAACGAGCTAAACCTTCTCCTTCAATGGGATACCGACCAGACGCGGTCCAAGCGTGCCGGGACGCTCTCGGTCGTGGTGCATGTCGCCGTGTTGATTATCCTGGCCTCGGTTCCGCGGGAGGCGTTTCGAGTGATCGTGACGGAACGCCACGTCACACCCCTCGTTGCGCCACCACCGGAGCTGACACAGCGAGCGCCGAATCGCGGCAAGATCAGTAAATCCTTTGACATAGAGTCATTGAAGCCCCGCCCCCGGATCCAGGTGCCTCCGTCGCCTCCCTCGACTACGCGCCCGCGCGCCCAGAAACTAACGATGCCAAAAGCCGTCCCGAACCGGCCGCTGGACGCTTTACCGGAACCGCCGCAAGTCGCAATAGCGAAAGACAACGGCCCGAAGCTACCGGAGGGCATGCCGCAGGCACCGCCACCCCAAATTCAGACAGAAGAGCAGCCAAAACTGGCGTTTGAAACGCCCGGCGCGGCGCCGGCGGGGAAACCGGGCGGGCTGGGGAAACTGGCGCCACCAGCCAATACAGTCGATGAAGCTGTGCGGAATCTGTCACATGGCGGGGGTGGCGGGGGGCTCATCGTCGGCGATGTCGGGATTGGAACCGGCGGCATTGGGGCAGCCATCAACCAGCCGCCCTCGCCCGGCAAGCGGGGCAGCAACCTTGAGCTACTGAGCGACCCGATGGGGGTCGATTTCCGCCCCTACCTGCTGCAACTGCTGCAAACCGTTCGGCGCAATTGGTTTGCCGTGATGCCCGAAAGCGCCAAACCGGGCGGGTTGCGGGGCAAGGTAGCGATCCAGTTCGCCATCGCCAAAAACGGCGAGGTCACCAAGGTCGTATTCGCCACCAACTCGGGAATCGACGCGCTGGACCGGGCGGCGGTCGCCTCGGTCAGCATGTCGAATCCATTCCCGCCGCTTCCCGCCGAGTTTCGAGGGTCGGTGGTCAAGCTGCAATTCACCTTTCTCTACAACATTCCGACCCGCTAAACCGCGCTTACTGATGGCGATCGTTGTGCTTCTTGCGATAGATCTGCCGGCTGAGCTTATTTTGCTGGCGGTTGATCTTGCGGCGCTCGTGGGGAGTGAGCTTGCCGCCGTTTTCGGCGCGGTCATGGCGAATCTCGCGGTTGAGCCGCGCTTCCTTGTGCTCCAGATTGGCGGTTTCGCCAGGGGTCAACTGGCCGGATTTCACGCCCTGTGCAATGCGGTCCTGCTGGTTCTCTTTGCGTTTCTGGATCTCCTGCGCGTTCAATCCGGCAACCATCAGGCCGGCGGCGATCAATGAAGTAAAAGCAAAGCGTTTCATGTTTCAAATCCTCCTGGGTGTCTAAGCGCAGAATAACCGGGTTTGTTGCGGGCGAAATGCGTGAAGCGAAATTAAATTCTTCTAACGAACCTTAGACGGGATTCTGCCAATAACTTCTGATAGCGGAGGTGTGCTTGGTGCGGTTAATGGCCGCTTCGAAGGTAGCGTGATCCGAAACGGCGTTCGCGTTTCATAGCGGAACAGGACTCCGACCTCTCGTGTACCAATGTGAAACCGGCATGCGTGTTTGCGAAGATCACCCGCTGAAAGTAAGTGATTTGCTCGATGGAGTTCTTCTGGTCTCAGGTTTGCACTAGGAGATGTGCCAGCGCGACAGAGAAAAATCGGACGCCCGGCGAAATCGAAAAGAGGCAGACCGAAATGAAAACGCAAACTCCCAGTGTGTCTACACGCCGACGAAAGGTATCGAATGCAGTGCGCGATCGTATCGTGCTGGATCATCTTCCGCTGGTGAAGGCGATCGCGGTACGCGTCCATGAAAATCTTCCGGTGCATGTCGATCTTGACGATCTGGTGCATGCGGGAGTGTTGGGCTTGTTCGATGCGGCGACCAAATACAATCCTGAAAAACAGGTTGTATTCCACAGCTACGCCAAATACCGGATCAAGGGGGCCATCCTGGACAGCCTGCGGCAGCTTGACTGGGCTTCGCGCGACTTGCGCAAACGGCAGAAGCTGGTGGACGCCATTACGCGCGAGCTGACCGAAAAATTGCAACGAGCGCCCCATGAAGCCGAGATCGCCGAGAAGCTGGGGGTGGGAGTGGACCGCTGGCGGCGCATGGTGCTCGAGCTACGGACGGTAGGGTTGATGTCGGCGTCCAGTTACTCATCGGACCGCGAAAGCGCGGCGCCGGAGTTTCCCGCGGCACGGGACAGCCATCCGGACAACATGTGCGCGCACGAGCAACTGCGCCAAGTTCTGGAGGTAGCGGTGAAGACGCTGCCTGAGCGATATCAGAAGGTGGTTATGCTTTACTACACCAAGGAAATGACCATGAAAGAGATCGGCGGGATCATGGGGATCAACGAAAGCCGCGTTTCGCAGATTCACAAGACGGCGCTCGAAAAAATGGCGGCGGCGCTGCACTCGGCGGGGATTCATTCGGCGGGCGCGCTGGTGTGAGGTTTACCCGGGCAATTCGGGCAAAGACGGGATGGGCGAGTAAGAAGAGAGTGGATTGCCGCGTCGTTTACCTCGACGGATCCCGACGGAGAAAGCCGCCCAGAGCGGCGACACCGAGTGGGACAAGGATCCACCCGGAAAGCTTAAGAAGCGTTGCCCAGAGCACGAATCGGATCTGCGCCGAAATGGGCGCCGGCTGGAACGTCTCGTTTGTCGCCTGCCAGCACGCCCCAACCGGGACTTCGACTGGCAGGAAGTAGCTAAGACTAACGCTAAAGGCTTCGCTCCAGCTTAGAGTATGCTGTACGCAGTCGGAATCCTTCTTTAACTTCACGGCATTTGGCAGACTAAAGACGAAAGCGGAGTACCCGACCATGACCAAAGGGATCACAGCCAATCTCAGAGGCCGGACACCGAAACGCGCTAAAACCCAATACAGCAGACCGCCTGCAGCGAGCAGCCAGCGTGTAGGATGCTGACAGTCGTACCATAGCGCCCGTCGACGTTGCTTTAGATAGACTTTATCGGCATCGCGATCCTTTCCGATGGTCCGGAATGCGCGCTCCATCTGGCGATACGGTTGGACATCGTACGGTTCGAGGAGGTCAAGTGCTTCCCCCCACGCAAGGAAAATCCGGTCATAGGAAAAACCACGCAGGTCGAGCTTCGCGCCGCCATCGAACTGCGGCGTTTCGCCTCGGGGAGAATTCTTCCGGACCGAATCCCCGAAATACACGACCTTAAAGTTGGCATCCCGAAAGCTGGTATCGCCGCGAAACTGTGCACCCTCGAAATGAACATCTGCGGAAGCCTTCGCGCCAGCAAAATTGACGCCGGACATGAAGCGTGTAGGCCCACCATCGGTACCAGTGTCATCACCTTTATTGCGAGTGAATCTGGTCAGGCCACTGAAGGATGCTCCGTCGAAGCGGGTGCTGCCTTTGAACTGAGTAGACTCGAAGAACGCTTCGCTCATAAAACAAGCTTGATCAAAGCGGACGTCACCGCCAAATTGGGCACGATCGAATATTCCTTGGCCAGCGACGCGAATGCCGGGAAACCGAATTCGGTCCGCTCGTTCATCGTCCGAATTTACTGTGAATTGGGCTCTCTCGAAATGCGCGTCGCCGTCTATAACCAAACCGTCCATCTGTGTTTTGCCATTGAATACGGCGGAATCAAACTCAGCGCAATGCTTTATCGTAGCGTCCATGAAGTTAACGTAACCGTCGAATCTTGCTTCCGAAAGGAAAAGACCACCACTTACTTCCATCAGATCGAAGCTGGCTTCTTTTCGAAAATGCGCCGGCGCAGTCGTCGATTCTTTAAAAACGGCCTGACCGCCGATGGACGCTGCCTGGAGGCTGCATTTCTGGAATCTCGCACCTTCTGCGCGGAGGTTATACTTTACGGCCATGCCGCTGCAGTCCAGGTCACCGTTGAATTCCGTTCCGGTCCACTCAAGATCTGCCCGCGCACATATCCCGCGCATAGAAAGATCTTTTTCGAACTGGCTCCCACTAAATGCCGCAGCCTTGCAAAAAATGCAGAAAGAAAAATCAACTTTTCCCCTAAACAGGCAACCTGTGAAGGTCACATCCGCCTGGAATTCTCCGTATCGAATCTCCAGGTCGCCTGTGATGATTGCATTTGAAACGAAGATAGGCCGCGAAATGACTCCTTTTGGCTGCTCTACCAATTCACTAATCCATGCAGCCGGAATTCGACGTTTTTGATCGTTCTCTGGCGGTTCTTCTTGTTCAAAGTCCGGAAGCTCTACCGGGAGTCCAGCAGCCAGGTGCTCGTGTACCCTTTGAGCAATGGGCCAGCTACCTTTCATTAGGGGCGCAGTATAGCACCTCCTCGCCACCCTTTAGGAGTCCGGTTCAGGCCCTCAATCCGGCAGCAAAAACAAATAGGCCACAATTTTCTCCATATCCGAAGGAGAGAACTTGTACGCCGGCATCATGCTGCCAGGCGAGAGGGCCTGTGGGTTAGCGAAGTGGCGCTCGACCCAGTCGCGGGTGCGGCGCTTCGACAGACCGTTCAGCGGGGGGCCGATTTTCATGCCGACGCGGTTGACCTGGTGGCAAAACTGGCACTGGTTGGCCTGGTAAATCATCGCGCCCTCGACGGCGAAATCGGGTGCGGATGACAACGCTTCGGCATTGCGCGAATTCAACTTCAGCAGAAAAGCCGCGAGCGCGTTCAACTGTGCATCGCTGAGGCGGATGGCGGGCATGGCGCTGCCGGGCACCATGGACGCCGGGCGCTTGAAATGCTGGATCATCCACGCAGCCGAGCGGCGGATCGTATTGGCAGCAAGATCCGGTCCGATTTTTGGTTTTCCGTCGCCGACGGTGTGGCAGGAATCGCAGCGCTCCTGGCGAAAGTAACCGATGCCGGCGAGCTCGGTGGGAGAAAGTTCGAGCCATCCGGTTGGCTGGGAAAAATCGACCAGGGCGCCGGCAGCCGGTTTGGGCGTGGTCAGGATCGCGGCGGCGGTCAGCCCGCCCCAGCCGATGGCGGCGAGTGCGACCAGACCGGCGGCGAAAGTCCGCTCGGTCACTTTGCGGATGCGGCCGCGGTCGATGAACGGAATCAGAATCAACGCGAGGATGGCCAAACCCGGCAGGATGACGGCCCCAACCATTTCGAGCGGGCCGCTGAACAGCTTGAGAGTCTGGAACAAGAACAGGAAATACCACTCGGGACGCGGGATGTAGGCGGTATCGGTCGGGTCGGCCAAACGCTCGAGCGGAACGCGAACGGCGACGGCCATGATGAACAGAATCACGAAGGCGATGAAAATCGCGACAGTGTCCTTGAAAGCCTGTTCCGGAAAAAATTTCTTCGTGGGGAGCAATTGGTCGCCTTCAACAGGCGCGACGCCGTGTTTGCGAACCAGATAGATATGCAATCCGATCAGCAGCAACATGGCAGGCGGCAGCAGCATCACGTGCAGGCCGTAAAAGCGCGCGAAAGTTACGACGCCGACGTCCGACGCCCCGCCCAAGAGCCGGCTCAAATAAGGGCCGGCGAGCGGAGCCTTAGCCGCGATCTGCGTGGTGACCACGGTTCCCCAGTAGGCGCGATTATCCCAGGGCAAGAGATAACCGGTCAGCCCGAAAGCCAGGGTGACAAGCAGTAAAACGACGCCGGCGATCCAGGTCGCTTCGCGCGGTTTCTTATAAGCGCCGTAGAGGAACACCTGCGTCATGTGGAGCACCACGACGACGATCATCATGCTGGCGCCCCAATGATGCAGGCCGCGCATGAGACGGCCGCCGGTGACCTCGGTCAGGATGTAGCGCAGGCTGTTGTAGGCGTCGCCCGGCGTGGGCGCGTAATTGAACGCGAGCAGCATGCCGGTGAAGGCCTGGACCAGAAAAAGAAACAGCGCCACGCTGCCGAAGACCTGGTGCCAGCTGCTCGAAGCCGGAATGCGCTCGTAAAGAAAATTGCGGACAGCCGTTTCGAGACCGGTGCGATGGTCGAGCCAGACGAGGGCGCGCTCTTTCCACTTCATGCGTTGGATCCGGTGGATTCGCGCAACGCGCCGAGCAGCAGACGGCCATTTTCAATCTTGATATCGAAACGATCGAGCGGGCGCGGGGCCGGGCCGGAAATCACTTTGCCGTTCATGCCAAATACGGAAGAGTGACAGGGGCAGATGAATTCGGATTTGCGCTCATCCCAGTGATAGGCGCAGCCCAGGTGCGTGCATTGCGGGCCGAACGCGACAATCTTCTGATCGGGAAGCTTGACCACCCAGGTGGTTTCCTGCTCGCTTGAAACTTTCCAGCCGTCGACGCGGTTTTTACGGAAGCTCATTTCCACGGGAAATCCGGGGGCGAGTTTCGAGATATCGCCGGCGTCGTCCCATTCGGGCTCCTGGCGCAGCTTGGGCGGCAGGAAAAGATATAGCAAGGCAGGAGCGGCCAAAGCGGCGGCGATCAGGCTCCAGAGCCCGTAGATAAAGGTGAGATAGAAGCGACGGCGGGTGGTGCCGGGCTCAGGTTCCGCTGGTGAAACTTGCGGCGGCGAGTCCGGTGTTCGGATTTCTGCCACGTTTTATTGTAGATGGAAGGGTCCGGTTATGAAGTGTTAAACTTACGCTGTCAACACGAGGTTAGCATTTTCTTCCTTCGAGGATATTGAAACCCTCATGGACAACGCACCGCGCTCTGCCGATACCCCGATAGGATCAAATCGGCCAATTTACCGCGTCGCGGAAGTATACATGTTCGATACCTGCACCCATAGGTGCGGCTATTGTTGGCTCGCCGAAAGCGGGCAGGTGCTCGATCTCAGCCAACTGGAACCGTTTCGGAATCCAGCCTACATCGATAAGATTGTTTCCTTCTTCCTCTCCAATGCGCGCGGCGTTAGATGGCTGCTTCAATTGACGGGTGGTGAACCTCTGATCGCGCCAAACCTGGATCGTCTCCTAAACCCGCTCATCGCGCAAGATCATCGAGTCTCGGTTTATACCGCCCTCCTGATCGGATCCAATCATCCGGGCTTTCGTTTTCTGCTGGCGCACTCTTATCCGCAAGTGGATTACATCATGGCCTCATTTCATCCCGAAGCCGAGCTGGATGAGATCAGGTACTTCGAGAAAATACGAATGCTGAAGGAAGCCGGGCACAAGGTATTCTTACGGTATATCGGCCAGCCGCAGCGGCTCGGGCGCCTGCAGGAGCTTTCTGATCGCTGCCGGGACCTCGATGTCTGTTTCTATCCCACAACGCTGCTGTCCAAAAATTATCCGGGGGCTTACACTCCCGCGCAAAAGGACTTGCTGCGGAGCCATTTCTCTTCGCTGAGCCAACACATCCAGTTGGAGGGCGGCCTCGATACCCATGATCTCGTCTGCCATGCCGGAAGCCGGTTGATTTCGATTAACCTCCAGACGGGAAATATTACCCCATGTATTACCGTCCCCGGTCCATCGCTGGGCAACGTCTTTGAGAATCGCCTCGAGTTGCGCGACGAACCCGGCCGCTGCCCGAGCCCGGGGATCACATGCTTGTGCGATGTTCACTTTCAGCAGAACATCATCATTTCAGTTGAAGATCGCAGCCGCTTTGAAATACAGAGGAACGGGTTCACGCCGCCGCAAGATTTTCAACCGGAAATGGCGGCGTTGCAGCAGAAGGGCGTACATTTTTTTCCGCACCGGGAAATGAGGATCGGCGGAGTGGCGGAGGACACGCGCCCGTTCTACACCATTGATGAAATCCGAGAGAACTATCGAAAGAACCGGGGCCTTCCGCGCACGAAGCTGAACAGAAAGAATCTGCGGGAGTTGGCCGGCGCGATACAGGAGATTCAATCCGTAAGCAGCAAAGCAAGTGTGCTGCGTGACTCTTCAATTCGCATCGTTACGCCCGAGGGCAGATGGCAGTATGCAGCGGCGCTGCCCCTAACAATTTCCGGGAATGTTTCCGGCGATATTTGGGTCCGCGTCAAGGCAACGGTGCTCCGGGGAGAAGCGGGGTTCGGCGTGCTGAATCACGGGGGCCAGGAATTCCAGGATCGTTGCGTCGTGGCGGCGGGAACGGAATTCTGCACGGTTTTTCTGCAAATGGCAAACCCCTCTGAAGCAGAGAGTGTGATGATTCAAAACGCCACGCCCGACGGACATCCGGCGGAGATCGTTCTGGAGGAAGCGACCGTCCTCGAGTCGTCCGGCGCGTAACTGGCGACGCTCATTAGAATCCGTTCAGTGAAGGTAGTCGGTCCCTTAGCAACACGCTCTCCGCGGAGTCTGACTTCCTGGCCCTGGCTCCCTACTTCAGCACAACTGCCCGCGGCGAGAATGTCATTCTCTGTTAAAACCTGCGGAAGGCGAGCACGGCGTTTAAGCCGCCGAACGCGAAGGAATTGGAAAGAGCGCATTCGATTTCGGCGGGGCGGGCGCGATTGGGAACGAAGTCGAGATCGCATTCGGGATCAGGCTCGTTATAGTTGGCGGTCGGGGGCAGGAAACCATCGCGCAGCGCGAGAATGGCGGCGAGAGCTTCGAGCGCTCCAGCGGCGCCGAGTGCGTGCCCGTGCATGGATTTGGTCGAACTGACGGCAAGATGTTGGGCGTGCGAACCGAATACGGCGCGGATGGCGGTTGTCTCGGTGACATCGTTGGCGCGGGTGCCGGTGCCGTGAGCATTGATATAACCGATCTGTTCGGGTGCGATGCCGGCGTCGCATAACGTGGCGCGCATGGCCCGGGCGGCGCCATCGGCCGAAGGCTGGGTGATATGGCTGGCATCGGACGACATGCCGAAGCCGATGATTTCGGCATGAATGCGTGCGCCGCGCGCGCGGGCGGCCTCGAGCGGCTCGAGCACCAGCATGCCCGCGCCTTCGCCGAGCACCATGCCGGTGCGATCTTTCGAAAAAGGACGGCAGGTATCGGGCGACACCACGCGCAATGCTTCCCAGGCCTTCAAGATGCCGAAACTGAAGGGCGCTTCACTGCCGCCGGTAATCGCCAGAGGCACGGAACCGGAGCGCACCATCCAGAAAGCCTGGCCGATGGCGTGCGAAGCCGAGGAGCAGGCGGTCGAGACCGTGTAACTCGGCCCGGTGATACCGAATTCAATCGAGATGTGGCTCGCGCCGGCGTTGGCCATGGTTTTGGGGATGGTCAGCGGGTGGACGCGGTTGAGGCCCATCTTGTAAACGTCGTGGAAGCCGATGTCCTCAGTGGATTGACCGCCGACGCACGAACCGGTCACGATAGCGGCGGCTTCACGCAATTCCGGCGTCCACGCGATCGCGGCATCGTTGACTGCTTCGCGGGCGGCGATCACGGCGAATTGCGCGAAACGGTCGATGAAATCGGCGCGCTTATCATCGAAGTAGGGATGATGGTCGTAATTGGGGACCTCGGCGCCGTTTCGAAACCGAAGCGTGGAACAATCGGCGGAGCGGATGGGCCCGATGCCGGGGCGCCCCTGGCGCAGAGAGCAATTGAACTCGTCCACCGTGCGGCCGAGGGCGGAAATTGCGCCCATGCCGGTGACGACGACGCGGTGCATGCGTTAGGAAGTGACCGTGGCTGCACCGGCGGCCGGGCCGGCAAGCAATTTTTCCACGCCTTCGATCATCTGGCGGACATTGCGTATATCTTTGGCCGCCTCATCGGGGATCGTGATATTGAATTCGTTTTCGAGCGCGAAGAGAATATTCACGCCGTCCATCGAGTCAATTCCCAGTTCTTCAAAGGAGCTGTCGATGGTGACCTTCTCGACGGGGATGCGCTGCGTCGTGGCGATTACAGTGAGGACTTTCTGGCTCAGTTCGTCGGACATATGAGTTGGCTTACGGTTTCCAAGCGGTAGCCTTCAGCTTTGAGAATCGGAATCAGGCGGCGGACGGCCTCGATGGTGGCTTCGATATTGGGGCGGCTTTGGAGCTCGCGGCCATCGTGCAGGCAGACGATGGCCCCGTTGCGGAGGGAGCGGGCGACCCGGCGGAAGATGTCTGGAGCGGAAAGCTTCCAATCGCGGCCGATCACGGTCCACATCACGCCGGTGAGGCGCAAGCGATGTTGGGCCGCGCCCATGCCGGGCCAGCGCACGCCAAACGGCGCACGGAACAATTTCGGTGAAAATTCGGTGATTCGCGCGATAGCGGACTGTGCGCGAGCGAGCTCGTCGTGGATAAAGCCGGCGGTGCGAAAATAAAACGGCGGGTGCGAGTGGCTGTGATTCCCGATCTCGTGGCCGCAGCGAGACACTTCGCGGGCGATCTCGGGCAGGCGCTCGACATTGGCGCCGCATTGAAAAAATGTTGCGGGAATGTGATGCTCTGCGAGCAGACGCAACAGAGCGGGAGTGGATTCACTGGGACCATCGTCAAACGTGAGCGCGACAGCGCGACGGGATGCCGGACCGCGGTAGATAGATGGCGCAAACAGCGTCGCCGAGCGGCCGCGCACGCCGTAGGTCATCAGGGCGCCAGCACCGCAAACGGCCGCGCAGGCCGCGCCCCCCAATACTCCCGGCATGCTCCGCATGGTAACACAAGGCTGCGGACCGTGTGGCATTGCGGGGCCGATTCCGGGAAACGCGGATGACAGGCTGAGGGTTGAAGAAGGACGCCGGATGGAGGACGGTTCGCGCTAGAATGATTGGCTCAACGTAAACAGCCATGGCTCTTTCCAGCGGCACACGGCTCGGGCCTTACGAGGTCCTGTCGCCTCTCGGCGCAGGAGGTATGGGCGAGGTTTACCGGGCGCGAGACACGCGTCTGGATCGGACCGTAGCGATCAAAGTTATTCCGGCGGATTGGACGGCCAGCCCGGAGCGCCGGCTGCGCTTCGAGCGCGAAGCCAAGGCGGTTTCCAGCCTGAATCATCCGAACATCTGCGCGCTCTACGACGTCGGCCAGCAGAACGGCACGGATTTTCTAGTGATGGAACACCTGGAAGGGGAAACGCTGGCCGACCGGCTGGCGCGCGGACCGCTGGCGCCCGATCTGCTGTTGCGGCACGCCATTGAAATCGCCAGTGCGCTCGACCAGGCTCACCGGCACGAGATCGTACATCGCGATCTGAAACCGGCCAACATCATGATCACGAAATCCGGGGCAAAATTGCTGGATTTCGGCCTGGCGAAGCTGCGGGAGAAATCGGAGGTGCCGGCCGCAACGGCTCTGGCCACGCGAACGCAGGCGCTGACCACGGAAGGGACGCTGGTGGGCACGTTCCAGTACATGGCGCCGGAGCAACTGGAGGGCAAAGAGGCGGACACACGGTCGGACATTTTTGCGTTCGGCGCGGTGCTCTATGAAATGGCGACGGGACGCAAGGCGTTCGAAGGCAAGTCCCAGGCCAGCGTGATTGCAGCGATTCTGGCTGCGGAGCCGCCGGCGGTTTCGGCGCTGCAACCCACGGCGCCGGCCGCTGTCGATCACATCGTGCGCTCGTGCCTGGCTAAAGATCCCGACGAGCGCGGGCAAAGCATGCACGACGTGCTGCTGGAGCTCAAGTGGGCCGCGGGAAGCGTTTCGCAAACCGGTGTCGCTCCGCCGGCCGTGCCGCGCCGCATGAATCGCGAGCGCGTGGCGTGGATCTCGGCGACGGCCGTTTTGCTATTGGTTTCGTTATTGCTGTCTGTTGTGCTTTTGCGCCAGCGCGCACCGGAGGCGCGTCCGGTTCGCTTCTCGGTCTATCCGCCGGAAAAGGTTTTGTTTGGTCCGTGGACTGTAGCCGGCCCCGTGCTGGTCTCCCCAGATGGTCAGCGCCTGGCTTTCGTTGGCTCTGGTTCCAATGGCAATGAACTGTGGGTACGCGAGCTGGACTCCTCTACGCCCCAACTGCTGCCCGGAACGAGGGGCGCCACCTATCCTTTCTGGTCGCCGGACAGCCGCTATCTGGCCTTTTTCGCCGACGGAAAACTGAAAAAGATTCCGGTCGCCGGCGGGCCGCCGCAAACCCTGTGCGACGCCGTTGACGGCCGTGGCGGAGCGTGGGCGACCGGCAAAAGCGGTGAAGGGGTGATTATCTTCGCGCCTGCAGCACAATCCGGAATTTTTCGTGTTCCCGCCGGCGGTGGAGAGGCCACCGCCATCACCAAGCTCGACACCGCGCGGCACGAAGCTTCGCACCGGTTTCCCGAATTTCTGCCCGATGGACGCCATTTTCTCTTCGTGATTACGCTGGAGAGCATGGAGAACACGGCGATTTTCTCGGCCGATATAGAAAGCCCGGGAGACGGCAGGAACATCAAGCGCCTGATGGCCAATTCGTCGCGAGTCTCCTATGCCCCGCCCGGATATTTGCTGTTCGTTCGCGAAAACACCTTGCTTGCCCAGCCGTTCGACCCAGGGCGTCTTGCATTTTCAGGTGAACCGACGGCGATCGCCGAACATGTTTCGGGAGGCGGCATTCGAAATACTGCGGATTTTTCGGTTGCGCGCACGGGAGTCCTGGCCTGGCGGAATGAAATGAAGGCTGAGGCCTACGCTCTGTATTGGGTCGACCGGCATGGAAAACAGGTTCCCGGTCTCGACTTCAAGGAACCGTTCACAATGCCGATGCTGTCGCCGGATGGCAAGAGGGTCGCTCTGACAAGCCAGACCGGTAATCTCAACATCTGGCTACTGGATCTCAGCCGCGGCGCTGCCTCGCGCTTCACGTTCGCCTCCGGGTTGCAGACCACGCCCGTCTGGTCGCCCGACGGAAAGCGGATCGCCTTTTCGTCCGCCGTACACGCCCACAACGATCTCTATTGGAAAGACGCCAACGGGCTCAGCAGCGAGGAGGCGTTGCTCGAGACCAGCTACACCAAATGGCCCACTGACTGGTCCCGCGACGGCCGGTTTATCCTCTATGAGGAGCTCGACCCCAAGACCAAATCGGACCTTTGGGTGCTTCCCTTGTTTGGAGATCGCAAACAGGTTGTGTTCCTGAAGACGCCTTTTGTCGAACGGCAAGCCGTCTTCTCTCCGGACACAAGGTGGATCGCCTACGCGTCCGACGAATCCGGCCGGTTCGAAGTCTATGTGCGGCCCTTTTCAATCGATTCCACTGCGGCGCCGGGCAGCAAGTGGCAAATCTCGACCGCCGGCGGTGATCTGCCGGCGTGGCGGCGCGATGGAAAGGAGCTGTTCTTCCGCGCCCCAGATCAGCATTTGATGGCTGTAACCATAAATTCGGGATCGGCGTTCCAGGCCAGCACACCAGAAGCGTTGTTTGCGCTGACTGGGCCGGCAGATTTTCCGTTTCCCACGTTTGCAGCGCGCGCTGACGGCCAGCAGTTTTTGCTATCTTCGCCCGCCGGCGACATGATGCCGCCCGTGAACGTTTGCCTGAACTGGCTCGCGGACATGAGGAAGTGAAGCGCGAACCGGCTTTTCTATCGCACCAGATCGTTGATTTCCTTCACGGCACGCACGTCGAATTTCGGCTTGCGGTCGTAGGTCATCAGGCCGTTGATCTCCTGCTCGACGTCGGTTAGCTGCGTATAGCACAGGCCGGACCAGGCAGGTGTGCGAGCAATTGCGCTGTAGAGGCCGCGCAGGCGCTCGAGCGCGGAGTCGGCGGTTTTTTCGACGCCCGAGTAGCCCCAGGCGGCCTTCGGCACCTCGTGGCCGGGCGGAATGAATGCAATGCCGCCGAATTCGGAAAGATAAAACGGCGAGCCGTTGTACGAATAACCAGGCGCGAGCGGGGAACGGCCGACTTCGGGAATGCGCGCTCCGGGCTTGCCGAGCTCTTTGTACTTTTCGGAAAGCAGTTCGCCGGTGCGCGCGTAATCGTGCAGAGCGAACAGATCGGTCATATCGGTATGCTCCCAGCCTTCGTTATCGATGACCAGGCGGGTGCGGTCGAATGAATGCGTTAGCGTGTAAAGCGCTTTCAAATGGTTCTGCTGGCGTGAATCGCGCAGGTCCGGCACGCCCCAGCTTTCGTTGAGCGGCGCCCAGATGATGATGGACGGATGATTGTAATCGCGCTCGACGGCTTCCATCCATTCGCGGGTGAAGCGCTCGACGTAGGCGTCGTCGAACAGGTAGGCGTTGGCCATTTCACCGGAGACGAGAAAGCCCATGTGATCGGCCCAGTAGAGAAAGCGCGGGTCCTCGACCTTCTGGTGCTTGCGCGCGCCGTTGAAACCCATTTCCTTGGTCATGCGGATGTCGTACTGGATGGCATCGTCGGTCGGCGGGGTCAGGGTGCTTTCGGGCCAGTAGCCCTGATCGAGCACGAACTTCAGAAACGTCGGGCGGCCGTTTATCAGGACCCGGCCGTTATCCGTCGAGACGGAGCGGATGCCGAAATAGGATGACACGCGGTCGAGAACCGTGGCGCCGCGGCGCAATTCGAAAACGGCGTCGTAAAGCTGCGGGTTGGACGGCCACCAGAGGTGCGGCTCTGGAATCAGGGCAGCGGCCGCGGCCCGCGGACCATCAGCGGTGCCGGTAACTTCGGCTACCTGCTGCCGGTTGAAGCTAACGACCACGCGGAACGTGAGTCCGGCCGCGGCGTGGGCAATGCGCGCATCAAAGCGTACCATGCCGTCGATCGACGGTGTGATGCGGACGTGGGTCAGATAGCTGTCGCCCGTGGCTTCGAGCCAGACCGTTTGCCAGATGCCGGACGTGCGCGTGTAAAAGATGCTGGCGGATTTGGGTTCCCAATACTGCTTGCCGCGGGGGATGTAGCGGTCGGTGGGCGGATCTTCGGCGCGCACGGTGAGAACGTTAGCGCCGGGCTTGAGGAGGCGCGTAATATCGAACGCGAACGGCGTATTGCCGCCTTCGTGGCGGCCGGTGAACTGGCCGTTGAGCCACACCATGGCGCGATAGTCGACGGCGCCGAAGTGGAGCAGAACGCGGCGGCCTTTCCAGGCATCGGGGACGGTGAAGCTGCGGCGGTACCAGGCCCACGGATGAAACGAAGTGTCGCCGATGCCGCTGCGCATGCTTTCAAAGCAAAAAGGCACGGTGATTTCGCGGGAAAACGATTTGCCGGCCGCCTGCCAGGCGTCGGCAAGCCCGCGATTGGCATCGTCGAACTCGAATTGCCACTGGCCATTGAGATTCAGCCATTGTGCGCGCTCGAACTGCGGCTCGGGAAATTCGGGCCTGGGGATTGGCTGGGCGGCGGCTGCCAGCGCCGTGAGAGCCACGAGGATCAAACGGCGCATCGCGCGCTCCAGGCTGAGGTTGCGGAAAAGATTTTGGCCGCGGCACGGAACGTATTGGCGTGCGCTTCGGCGGTTCGCGAGATCGGCTCGGCATAGCCGCCGCCGAGGGTAACGACCACCGGAACGCCATGCGCCCGGCAGGCTTCGAAGACCATCTGGTCGCGGCAGCGCAAGCCTTCATGCGTGAGTGCAAGCTTACCCAGCCGGTCGCCCGCGAGACCGTCAACGCCGGATTGATAGAAGACGATATGCGGCACGTATGCGAAGACACGCGGCAGCACCCCGGCGAGCGCGTCCAGGTACGCGGCATCGCTTGTACCGTCCGGGAGATCCAGATCCAGACAGCTTCGCTCCTTGCGGAACGGAAAATTATTGCGCCCGTGGATGGAAAGCGTGAATACGGCCGGGTCATCGCGAAAAATGGCAGCGGTTCCATCGCCCTGATGCACATCCAGATCGATGACGGCAACGCGGGTTGCCCGCCCCGAGCACCGCAAATTCAGAATAGCTACGGCGATGTCGTTAAAGACGCAAAAGCCTGCGCCCGCGGATCGAAACGCGTGATGCGTGCCCCCCGCCAGATTGCCTCCGAAGCCGGTGTCGAGAGCGTCCTTCGAGGCTGCCAGCGTGCCGCCGAGCGACGCCAGGGTGCGGGTCACGAGCCCCTGAGACCATGGAAACCCAATCCGGCGCATCGCCGCGGGATCGAGCGTCCCGTCGAGAAAACCGGAAACATAATCGCAATCGTGTGCGAGTTCGATCAATTCGCGCGGAGCCAGCAAAGCCTGTTCCAGGCGAAACTCGCCATCGGACTCAAGGAGCTCGCGCAGCACGCGATATTTGGCAGCCGGAAACTTATGGCCTTCCGGAAGCGGAATCGTGTGATGATCGCAATAAAAGAGGCGGGGCTGCATAAACGGAATAGATCGCAGCTATCGCGCCTAATCCCGCCGCGTGAGATCGCGAATATAAATGTCTTTGAAACGCATGTTGCCCGCGCCACCCGAGTGGAGCTGCAGAGCAATCGCGCCATCGAAGGATTTCGGAGTCGGATCGGTGAAGTCGAGAATGACCACGCCGTTCAGCCGCGCTATGTAACGATTCGCGATGACGGTGAGCAAATAATCGTTCCAATCGTTGTGGTGCAGCACCATTTCGAATTCGGGCGCGGGCCAGGCGATCCACTGGCGGCCGTCGCCGTATATGCCGCCGGTGTGGCCGATCACCTGATCGATTTCAAACTGGAGGCCCTGGCTGACGTCGGCCGTACCCGGCTTGAAATCGGTATGAAAGAAGACGCCGCTGTTACCGTCGCCTTCACACTTGAAGCGAAGAGAAAGCTGGAAATCTTTGTAATTCTTCTCGGTCTTCAAGTAGCCGTAATTTCGGGTTACGGCCTGGCCGTGAATCGTGCCATCCTGTACGGTCCATTTTTCATGCCCGACTTCCACCCAACCGGTGAGATCGGTACCGTTAAAAAGCTTGACCCACTGCTCGTTCGGCAGCTTGGCGTGCGAACCCTGAGCGAAAGCCGAAACGCAAGCGAGCGCCACGCAGACAATCAGACGCATTCTATTCTCCTTGAAGAATCTACTTTACGCCGATTTCGCGCTGGATTGCACGGGCAATGCGCTGGCCGTATTCCTCGACCTTGGCGAGCTCGGCGGCTTCGACCATGACCCGCACCAGCGGCTCCGTACCGGAATAACGGACCAGCACGCGCCCGGATGAGCCGAGCGCTTTCTCGCAGGCGCTGATTTCGTGCTCGACCACCAGCAGATCGGTCAAAGGTTTCTTCTCCCGGACCCGCACGTTGTAAAGCCGCTGGGGATAGACTTCGAGGTCGCGGGTCAGCTCTTCGAGAGTTTTGCCGGAGCGCTTGATGATCTCGAGCACGCGCAAGGCGGTGAGCATGCCGTCGCCGGTAGTGGCGTATTCGCGAAAAATGACGTGGCCGGATTGCTCGCCGCCGAGCGCCGCTCCGGCACGTACCATTTCTTCGAGAACGTATTTGTCGCCAACCGGCGTGCGCAGCATACGGATGCCTTCGCGCGCGAGCGCCCGCTCGAGCCCGAGATTGGACATCACCGTGGCGACCACGAGATCGCCCGGGAGATGGCCGCCGGCCTTCAAGGCGCGCGCCGCCATCAGCAGCACGGTGTCTCCATCCACGACTTTGCCAGTGGCGGAGATAAAGATGGCGCGGTCGGCGTCTCCGTCGAAGGCCACTCCCAGGTCGGCATGCCGCTCGATTACAGTGCGCGCCAGGCCCTCCACGTAAAGCGCGCCGCATTGCAGGTTGATGTTGCGCCCGTTCGGCTGGCAATTGATGAGATGGACATTCGCGCCCTGGCGGCCGAACAGATCCCCGGCAAGATTGGACGCCGCTCCGTTCCCGCAATCCACCACCATCCGGATGCCGTCGAACTTCACCGAAACAGTCGAGAGCAGGTAATCGAGGTAGCGCCGATCGAGCCCGGGATCGCAGGCCATCTCCGCCGGCGCCGGCTCTCCGGCATCGGCTTCGAGCAGCCGGAAGATCTCCTGCTCGATCGCGTGTTCTTCTTCATCCGGGAGCTTGAAACCCGAGTGACCGAATACCTTGATGCCGTTATCCTGGTAGGGGTTATGCGAGGCCGAGATCATGACGCCCGCTACAAAAGTATCCGAGCGGGTAAGATGAGCAATCCCCGGCGTGGTGACGACTCCAGCCGGCCGCGAGCGAACGCCGCGCGCTCGCAGGCCTCCGGCCACTTGCGCTGCAAGCCACGGTCCGGATTCGCGAGTGTCCATGCCAATCACGATCTCGGGATCCGGATTCAGGTGGCGCGCGGTTGAGCCCAGGGCCATTCCGAATGCATAGACGGTTTTCGGGTCGAGCGGGAAATCACCCGCCACACCGCGAATGCCGTCGGTTCCGAATAACTGTTTCCCCATACTAATTTTTCTTCACTATTACCGAAACACGCACATGCGAGTCAGACTGAAAGCGGACCTCCGGCTCGGCGAGATAGGTGTTGGCACGAAACTCATGGCTGCTCACAACACCGCCGATGTCGATCGGATCCGTGGCGAGCGTTTTTACCCCACTCACCGCGCTCTCAGGTCCGGTAATGGTGAGTTTCGGCGGATCGACCGTATATTGAGCAATCGAGTAGCCTTCATGCGGAGGCGAGAAACGCACGACCACCGGTACCTGCCGCGCAATGCGCCGCTCAAAACGGAACCTCAGTTGGGCGGGAATGGCGCGGACCATCTGGATGCCGCGCGGCAGGCTCACGTTGGTTTGATCGATCGTCACCGTCCGCTCGCCGGGTCCCTGGACACGTGAAAAATCCAATACCACAGCCGGGCGCGTGTCGCGCAGATCGCGCAGGCGTCCCGCCGGACCGCGCAGTTCCAAAAACACATTTTCGACAAAGTTGGAGCTGATCTCCAGGCCATCCGGCATGCCCTTGTATTCCACCGGAACCGAGTGAAGCGTGGAAAGCTCGGGCTCGCTGGCCACTGAGATCCACAGCAGGACAGCGGCGGCCAGCGATAGAAGCTTCCAGCCGATATTGTGCGTGAATAACCCAAGCACGTTCAGCCGGCCTTCTCAACCGGATTTCGCTGCTCTTGGGCCGAACTGGCGGCCGTGCGTTGTGCCGCAGGTTTACCTACGCCGAAGTGCGCGTTAATGCGCTCGTCCAGCTCTCGCAGACTCAGGCGCTGATGGATTTCACCGAATGCAGCGGCGGACAGATCTCCGGTCTCTTCGGAAACCACGAGCGACAAACAGTCGCTTTCCTCGGTGATTCCAATCGCGGCGCGGTGGCGAGTGCCGAGATTGGCGGGAACGGCCGGATTCGTGGTCAGAGGCAGAAAGCAAGCCGCGGAGCTGACGCGGTCCTTTTGGACGATCACCGCGCCATCGTGCAGTGCGCCGCCGGGACGGAAGATGGCGAGGAACAGATCCGCCGAAATCTCGGCGTCCAGGCGCACTCCGCTTTCGACAAAGGTCCGCAACCCGATATCGCGTTCCAGCACGATCAAAGCCCCGATTTTTTCCTGCGCGAGCCTGCTCAGGGCGAGCAGAATTTCGTCGACGGATTCCGGCCGCTTGAATCCCCTGCCGAACCACCGCTTGCGGCCAATACGCGCGAGCGTGCGCCGGATCTCGGACTGGAACAGGATAATCACCGCGATCGCCGTATAGGGCACGATATAGGACAGCACAGACCGCAACGCTTCCAAACCCGCCCAAACGGCCAGGGCGTAGACCAGCACCATGGTGAAAATACCGATGAGAATGTGCCCGGCGCGGGTTCCGCGGACGATCATCAACAACTGATAAATGAGGAACGCCACTACCAGGATGTCGATGACAGCGGTGAAGTTCAGCTTGGGCAGCGATGACATGGCGAAATTGCCGAAACGTCCAATGCCTCAGAAATTTATCTTAACAGGTGGGATGGGCGGAGCCGGGCAGATCAATGAGGCGCCTCCCGTTTTTACGGCCCTGCAGCGCGCGCTGACGAGCAGACAAGGGTTATATTAGAGTCATCTCATGCCCTTTGTTTCCATACCGGAAGCGGTGGAAGAGATACGCGCGGGGCGCATCCTGGTGGTGGTGGATGACGAAGACCGTGAAAACGAGGGCGACCTCACCATCGCAGCGGAAAAAGTAACTCCGGAAATCATCAATTTTATGGCCACGCACGGGCGCGGGCTGATTTGCCTGGCTCTGACGGCGGAACGCTGCGATTATCTGCGGTTGCCCTTGATGTCGCCGCATAATACGTCCACTTTCGGCACAGCTTTCTGCGAATCGATCGATGCGCGCGACGGCGTCACTACTGGAATTTCGGCAGCCGACCGGACGCGCACCATCTTGACAGCCATCGGCCCGGCGGCACGGCCCGGAGATCTGGCGCGGCCCGGGCATGTCTTTCCGTTGCGTGCTCGGGAGGGCGGCGTACTGGTGCGCGCCGGTCAAACCGAGGCCAGCGTCGATCTGGGGCGGCTGGCGGGCATGATTCCGGCGGGTGTGATCTGCGAAATCATGAATTCCGATGGCACCATGGCGCGCGTGCCCCAGCTCGTACAGTTTTGCGAGCAGCACAGCCTCAAAATGACATCGGTCGCGGAGCTGATCCGGTACCGGCTGAAGCACGAACGGTTCATTCAACGGCGTGCGGAGGGCTGCATCGAGACCGAGTTCGGCGAATTTCGCACCATCGCTTACTCCAGCGACATCAATCCCGAAATGCACCTGGCGCTGGTGCGTGGAGAGCCGCGCGGCAGCGAGAAGGTGCTGGTGCGGATGCATTCGCACTGCGTTTACGGGGATGTATTTGGCTCGCGATTCTGCGATTGCCAGAAACTGGTGCGCGAATCGCTGCGCAAGATTGCCGAAGAAGGCGTGGGCGTGCTGGTCTACCTGCACCAGACCGGACCGGGTTTCCGCATCGAAAAAGACGAGAATGGCGCAGCACGCATGACCTCGCATGCGCGCGATTTCATGCACTATTCGGGCGCAGCGGGACAGCGGCTGTTCCAGCACGAAAGCGGGATCGGCGCACAGATCCTTTCCGACCTGGGGCTGCACACCATCCGGCTGCTGACGAATCATCCCAGGAAGATCGTGGCGCTCGAAGGGTTTGGCATCGAGATCGTAGAGCAGGTTCCGGTCACGGCAGCGGCGGTGAAAAGCCCCGAATAAATTTGTTTTCTTGAAACCTTTCACCAACCGCTTCCGTTTGAGATAGGAGAGGCTGCCATGAAACTAAACGCCGTTCGCCCGTTGTTCGCCTGTCTGGTTTTTGCCGGCCTGCTTCCCGCCGCCGATCAGCAATTAGTCGGAATGCTAATGCCTGACACCAAAGTGGTGGCAGGCGTCAACGTGGAGCAGGCGAAGAACTCACCGCTGGGACAGTACCTGATTACGCATTTGCAAGATGGCGGAAACGGCATCGGCAAGCTGACCGCCGCGACGGGCTTCGACCCGCGCCGCGACCTCCGGGAAGTGCTGATGGGTACGCTCGGCCAGCCGGGCCAGAAGGGCCTCGTCCTGGCCCGCGGAAATTTCGATTCCGCGCGAATTATTGATACTGCGCGGCAGCAGGGGCAGACGGTCCAGACGTACAAGGGCGTGGATATTTTAGCCGGCAAGGACGGATCCCTCACGCACGCGCTGGCTTTTCTGGAGAATTCGATCGCGATCGCAGGCGATCTCGACAGCGTGAAAGCCGCGATCGACCGGCGATCGAACGCCACTGCGCTCGATCCGGCGCTGGCCGCCAAAGTGGATCAGCTCAGCCGCTCGCTCGACGCCTGGTCGGTTTCGATCGTGCCTCTGGCCGCGCTCGCCAACGAGAAAGTGCCGGACACGCGTCTGAATGGGATGCTCTCGAGCGATGTGGTGAAAAGCATTCAGCAGACCAGCGGCGGAATCAAGCTCGGGGCAATGGTCCAGTTTTCAGCCGAGGCCGTGGCGCGGTCGGATAAGGATGCCACTGCATTGGCGGACGTGATTCACTTCCTGGGCAATATGGTCGAAGGGAATGCTCCCGCAGCGAGCGCCGCAGCCATTACCTCGCTTGTTCAGAGCCTGAATGTCAAAGCGGACGGGAACACGGTAAAGATCGCCCTCGCCATACCTGAAGAGCAGATCGAAAAAATGCTGCACTCCGGCGCTATTGGAGCAGTTGGTCGATAAACCGGTCATCCGGCTCATCCAGATTCCGGTAGGTATATCCGCTCAAGTGCGGCACGACTGCGCGCATCCAGTCGGTGGGGTCGCTCCAGATCACCGTCCGAGGCGCAACCGCCCGCACCAAATCCGCAAAATCCCAATGCAGCGCAAAATCGGGAACGATGGCGTCGTGCAGGTCGCGGCTCAACGGATTGTCCAACGCGGCGCGGAGGCTGTAAGGCGTACGGTCAAGCCAGATCCGGCTGATGCGCGGGTCGATGGCGGCCGCCATCAAAAGCCAGGCGCCTTCTACACCGCGCGCGGCGCCGCGAATCGCTTCGGCATTTACATCCGGCCGTGCCGCCAGCAGCTCGACGCCGCGAACAATATCGCCGGTGCGCATGCCGGCCAAGTCGCGGCCGATCAGCATGGCGCGCGTGTTGGTGAGCCAGTCTCCGATGAGCGCACGGCCGCCGGCGGCAGGCACTCCTCGCGGCGACAGAGATAAGACCACATCTCCGGCTTCGGCCATGCGATGCGCCAGCGCCGATGATTCATCAATCAACAACACCGCCGGTTTGCGCCCGGCTGCACGAGGGGTGTATAGCATAGCTGAAATCTCCAGACCCGGTTCGGACTCGATGGCCAGAACTTGTGTGTCGAAGTCCGCGCCTTTGGTTTCGCTCAACACGCGCGTGGACGGGTGCCCGTCAAGGGCCGCCCACTTCCGGATGTCGGCCAGCATCTCGGATGCGGGTCGCTCAGACTGCTTTTTGCGAAAGCTCTCGCGGATGACCTCATAGAGATCGCGCCCGTCCACCTGGCCCGATTCGGTCGCCCACAGATCGAACGGCGGCGCCAGTTCGACCGGCTCTTCTTTCGCGCTGCCGTGCCCGTCTTTCAGCCAGCGGATCATCCATCCGTAAATGGCTTCGCGATCCTCGAGCGGCGTGCCGTGGCCGCCATGGCCGATGGTCCAAGCAATTTTGTCCTTCGCGCCGTATAGCGAATACCAGTCTGAAGCCTCCTGGAAAGCCGCGCGCGCGCCGTCAATGGGGAAAAAATCGCCCGTCGTGGAAACGATGAGCCACGGTTTGGGCGCGAACAGCTCGATGTAATCCGCAATGTCCAATCCCGCCGCGAGAAATCCCGGAATGCTCTGCTCGGAATCGCCGGTCGGCCCAGTAAACAAATAACGAAACGTGTTGATGTAGCAGGCGGGCGCAGCGACTTTAATGCGTGGATCGAGCGCCGAGATGTAGGTAGTCAGGGTGCCGCCGCCGGAGCAACCGGTGCAGCCGATCTTGTCGGTTTCCACTTCCGGCCGGCTGAGTAAATAATCGAGCGCTCGCTTGGCGTCCCAGATGCGATAGCGCGCGAAGCTTTCGCCGGCCAGCAGGCTCTGCGCGCCGGCGAGAATGTGCTGGTCGGTCGATCCACCGCCGAGCGAAGTTCGCCACCGCCGGTCATAGGCCTGTTGCCGCTCGCCCTGGCCTACGGGATCGTACGCCAGCACGACGAAACCTTTCGCCGCGAGGTTGGCCGCGATCTGTTGCATTCCGGGCTTGCCCTCGGTCCAGTGGCCCAGGGGCGCGAGCACGCCCGGATATTTTCCGCGCTCGCGCGGACGGTAAAGATTCGCGGTGACGAAGTACTGCGGCAGGCTCTCGAAAATCACCTTTTCGATCACATAGTGTGGCTTCTCGATTTTTCCCGTAACGCGTGCGTTGAGGGGGCCATTGTGTTCCGGCAGCCCGCCGATTAGCTCGAGAATTTTCGCCCGCACCATTTGCTGGCGCGTACGGGCCTCGTCGACGGTGTGGATGGCCCGCACCGCCGCCTCACGGCGGTCGAGCTGGCGCTGGGCGATCTGGTTCATCCAATCAAGAAACTTATCCTCGGCTAAGAGACTGGAGCACGCAATCAAGGCTAAGACGACGCTTCGCATAAAATCCTTTCCAGGATATCCGGGATCTCGAACACCGCGCGGTTGACTTGCGCGGACGCATTCGCCCGGAAGCGCTTATAATTTTCGGGCTGCAATAGCTCCGCCACGGCCGGCACAATGTACCGGAAGCTGCGCAGCACCAGCCCGACCTGCTGTTCCACGACCCAATCGGCATTGTAGCGTTCCTGCGGCAGTGTCCAGGCGTTGCGTTCAATCAGCACCGGCAGTTTCATGGCGAGGGCTTCGCTAATGCTGCCCGGACCCGGCTTGCCGATGAAGACATCGGCGAGCCGCATGTAACGCGGCACATCTGTGGTAAATCCTTCGACAAACATGGGAATGCGGCGATTCAGTTTTCGCAGATCACCCGCGAGCGTTTCGTTGCGGCCGCAAATAAGTATGAGCTGAAGTCTTAAACCCGATACATCCAGACGTCGGGCGATATCGAGCATCACGCGGGAACCGTGGCCGCCAAATAGAACGATAGCCGTGGGCAATTCAGGATCCAGGCCCAGCTTCCGGCGCTCGGAATTCCGGTCGGCCTCAACCGTTTCATAAAACCGCGGCGCCAGAATCATGCCGGAAGTTCGGAAGAC
The DNA here is from genome assembly GCA_035280425.1 of Bryobacteraceae bacterium. Lineage (GTDB taxonomy): Bacteria > Acidobacteriota > Terriglobia > Bryobacterales > Bryobacteraceae > QHXW01. Next base: position 107,580 of record DATEFW010000007.1, read on the forward strand.
GTGCGTCTCATCGTAACCCATACCGCGCGCCTGAGCGGCCGCCCAGCCGGTACCACAGATCAGATACTGCGGCTGGCGTTCCATCCAGAAGTGCGGCGGGTAATCGGCAAAATCGGTCAGGATGGTGACAAACGGGACTCCCGGGCGGGCACGGTGAAGACTTTCGTAAAGAGCACGATTGAAATTGGGCACGAGCGAGACCACAAGGTCCGGCATTTCGCTCCACCAGAATTTTTCGAGCAGCCGCACGGTCGGGCGGTGATACAAGCGGATCACGCCGTGCATCAGGCAGAGCAACTGCGCCGAACCGAGAGTCCATCCATGGCGCAACATTGCGTTATAAATATCTTGCAGGCGCAGACCGGTGATTTTACGGAAAATATCGAGCGGATCGAGCAGTTCCTGAAGATTCACCATGCGCACGTCCCATGGTCGCCGCTGTTCGTGGATGACCTGGCTGAGCGCGGTCGCTGCGGCGCGGTGCCCTCCGCCGGCATCAAAAAACAACAGGTCAACCCGTTTCATTCACTTAAGATGATGGCATGCTCCCTGCGCTGCTGATTTTCGCCGGCACGTATCTGGTGCTGGCCATCGGACGTTTGCCGGGTTTCCGCGTGGATCGCACCGGCGCTGCGATTATCGGCGCGACTCTCATGGTGGCGCTCAACATCCTCACCATCCCGGAAGCCATTGCCGCTATCAACACCGATACGATCCTGCTGCTGTTCGGCATGATGATCGTGGTTGCCAACCTCCGGCTCTCCGGATTTTTCTCGCTGGTGACCGAGTGGGTAGTGGAGCACGCGCACGGTCCATTGATGCTGCTGGCCGCAATCGTTGTGATCTCAGGCGTGTTCTCGGCTTTTTTTGTCAACGATACCATGTGCCTGGTGCTGACACCCCTGGTTGTCGACATCACATCGCAGCTCAAGCGCAACCCGGTTCCCTACCTTCTCGCTGTGGCCATGGCATCCAACGTCGGTAGCGTCGCGACCGTCACTGGAAATCCGCAGAACATGCTGATCGGCAGTTTCTCGTGCATCCACTATCGGGAATTCGCAGCCGCACTGGCTCCGATAGCGGCCGTGGGTTTGGCCTTGGTCATCGCCGGCATTGCGCTGCTGTACCGGCGGGAATTCCTGCAAGCCGCGCCGCGCGTCGAGATTGCGCACCGGCGCGTGATCGTGCACCGCGCGCTGGCGTGGAAATCGACGCTCGTTTCGGCGGCCATGATTGTGTTTTTCTTTCTCGGCTGGCCGGTCTCGAAAGTGGCTCTGGTCGCGGGCGCGCTGCTGCTGGTGACGCGGCGCGTCAAGCCGGAGCGCGTTTATGCCCAGATCGACTGGTCGCTGCTGGTTTTGTTCATCGGCCTTTTCATCGTGGTACGCGGCGTGGACAAAACCTCCCTTGCAGCGGACCTGTTCGCGACGGCTTCCCATCTGCACCTGGAGCAACCCGGCGTGATGAGCGCTTTCGCCGCGGTGCTCGCAAATATTGTCAGCAACGTCCCCGCGGTGTTGGTGTTTCAACCTTTCGTGCCGCATCTGGCGGACCCCAGCCATGCCTGGCTCACGCTGGCCATGGCCACGACGCTCGCCGGCAACCTCACCGTTTTAGGTTCGGTGGCAAACCTGATTGTGATCCAGCGCGCGCGCCACCAGGTCACCATCGGTTTTTGGGAATACGCGCGAGTCGGCGTCCCGCTAACTATCGTTACTATCGCAATTGGAGTCTTTTTGTTGCGCTGAACCCGTGCTAACGTGAGTGCAGCATGCCGATGATGGACTTGCTTACTGTCACTTTAATTATTGCGGCGTTCTTCCTCGGCGCCATCCTTGTGGCGCTGTGGATGCGCGGCCGGATGGTGGAACTCGACGCCGCGCGCAAAGTCGCGGAGATGAATCTGGCCTCCGGCGCGGGCGCAGGCAAGCTGGCGGAAACCTTCCAGGCGGCCGCGGATGCGGCGCTCCGTTCGGCGCAGTCGAGCTTTCTCGAGGCGGCCAAGTCTACGCTCGAAACCGTGCGCGTCGAGATGACCGGCGATCTGACGCAGCGCCAGGCCGCGGTGGAAGGAGTGGCCAAACCAATCGCTGATTCGCTCGCCAAACTCGATACACAGATTCGTGAACTCGAGTCGGCCCGCCAACACGCATTCGGCGGCCTCGAGCAGCGGCTCGACACACTTTCCCAGCGGGAGACCGAGTTGCAGAAAGAGACCGCATCGCTCGTGAATGCCCTGCGCGCACCACACGTGCGCGGCCGATGGGGCGAGATCACACTGCGGCGTGTCGCGGAGCTGGCCGGCATGGTCGAGCGCTGCGATTTCACCGAGCAGGAAACGGTAGAGACCGAGAATGGCCGCATCCGGCCCGACATGATTGTGCGTCTTCCAGGCGACCGCACGATCGTGGTGGACGCGAAAGTGCCGCTCACGGCTTATCTCGAAGCTGCCACGGCGGCATCCGACGCCGACCGCAAAAATGCGCTCCTGCGCCACGCTCAACAGGTGGCCAAGCATGTTGATCAGCTTTCGAACAAGTCGTACTGGAGCCAGTTCCAGCCGGCGCCGGAGTTTGTCGTTTTGTTCCTTCCGGGCGATCACTTCTTCAGCGCGGCGCTCGAACAGAAATCGACGCTGGTGGAGGACGCCGCGCGGCTGAAAATTCTGGTGGCGACGCCAACCACGCTGATCGCCATCATGAAGGGCGTGGCGTACGGGTGGCGCCAGGAGCGGCTGGCCGAAAATGCAGAACAGATCCGGCAACTGGCGGCGGAACTGTTCGACCGCATTGTGGTGATGCAGTCCTACTTCAACGAAATCGGGCGCTCGCTCGGCAAATCGGTTGAGTCGTTCAACCGCTGCGTGGGATCGCTCGAGTCGCGGCTCTATCCTTCGCTGCGCCGGGTTCGCGAGCTGGGCGCCACCACGGCCGAAGAGCCGCCGGCGCCTGAGCCGATTGACATGATTCCGCGCGAACCGAGTCTGTTCGAAACGTCCTAACCTAAGAACAGGTGCGCTCGCTTCTTCTGTTCCTTTCCCGGCGGAAGGCGCTTCGCAGGTGGTTCGAGGCTTCGGCCCCGGCTCGCCGGCTGTACGCGAGATTCATCGCGGGTGAGACTCTGGCTGAGGCGCTCGCAGCCGCCGAACGCATCACTCGGGAAGGCATCGCGCTCACGCTCGACCACCTAGGCGAAAACGTGACTTCGCTCGATGAGGCCGCCCGCTCGCGCGACGTTTGCGTGAACGCCCTTTCAGAAATGGCCGCCCGGAAAATCGACGGCAACGTCTCGATCAAGCTCACCCAGTTCGGCCTGGATATCTCCGCCGAACATTGCCGGGAAAATGTAGCAAAGCTGGTCGAACGGGCAAGAGATCTTGGACGGTTCGTGCGGGTGGACATGGAATCGAGCGCCTACACGGAACGCACCATCCAACTTGTCTGCGATCTGCATTCGCAGTTTGGCGCGGTAGGGACGGTGATCCAGGCATACCTGCGCCGCAGTGAGCAGGACATCGAGATGCTTTGCCGGCGCGGCGTTCGCGTGCGGCTATGTAAGGGAGCATACCTGGAACCTGCGGAAGTAGCATTCCAAAAGAAAACGGAGGTGGATCGCAATTTCGTCAAGCTCATGAAGATGCTGCTCACCTCCGGACCTTATCCGGCCATTGCCACCCATGACGAAAGAATTATCGAAGAGGCGAAAAGCTTCGTTCGCGAACGCGGCATCTCGCGCGACTGCTTTGAATTTCAGATGCTTTACGGGATCCGGCGGGACTTGCAAAAACGGCTGGTGGCTGAAGATTTCCGGTTGCGCCTCTATGTTCCGTTCGGCAAAGCGTGGTATCCATATTTTATGAGGCGATTGGCGGAGCGCCCGGCCAATCTGGTGTTTGTCGCGCGCAACCTGTTCCGGCCCTAAGCTGGAGTTGCGCGAGAAACTTTCGTTTGGAGAAAGGCGTCTAAACGGTATGCGCTACTGGGGCTTTCTGGCCGGCAAACTGGCAGTCTCCGCAGCGATTTCCTACAGCCTGTTCGCTCTCGTGAATTCCTTCTGGGCTCCGCAAATGTGGTTCTTCGATCTGAGCGCGCCGCGCTTCGGATTTGACCTGGGATACACGGCGGCCGTTGGCCTCTGGTTCCTGTTCTCGGCAGGATTGCTTTATCTCTGCCTCTGGGACCAGCGGTACCGCTGCCGGGTGTGCCTACGCCGGCTGCGCATGCCGGTGGAAACCGGTTCCTGGGGGCGCATGCTGATGCTCGGCCGCCCGCGGATTGAATACATTTGCCCTTACGGACACGGAACTTTGAAAGAAGACGAACTGCAGATTTCGGGCATTGAAAACGCAGAGTGGAAACAGAGCGGCGATATGTGGGACGAGTTGTGCGCGGCTTCCAAAGACTCTGAGCCGCGTTCGTGAATAGCGCCGATAGCCCCGCTCCGCTTAGATCCCTTTCGTTTTTGCGCATCGGCGCCGGAATCGCCGTACTCGTTGCTCTGGCTGCGATGGCCGTCGCGCTGGCTCCGGTGTACGTCCACAGCATGGAGCTTGAGCGCTTTTTGCATGAGCAGCCGGCCGGCGCCTCCGACGAATCCATCCGCGCGGCGATCACGACCCAGGGCCGGGCGCTCGGCCTCGGGATCGTGCCGGATCACCTGCAAATCAAGCGTCTGCCCGAGGGCGTAACCGAAGTCCGCTATGTCGTTCGGGTTACGCTTCCGCTGTACACGGTCGACCTGCATTTCACGTCTAATCTGCAGGGCGATTCTGCGCGCAGATAGCCGCATTCGCGGTTGATACAATGGAGCTAAATGGCAGGTAAAAAGAACGAAGTAAAGATCCGGGTATCCGGTAACGCCAGGCTGGCCCGATTCATTACCGGACCGCTGGGCAAGGTCGCCCTGGTCGGCTTCATTCTTCTGGTGACGTTCGGCGTACTTTCCTTCACGTACTACTACGTCAAATACTCGCGGTTAATCGACCAGAAGCTTCGCGGCGGTCCATTCGGCAATACATCGAAAATTTTCGCAGCGCCTAAAGTGATCGGTGTCGGCGATCAGATCACGCCGGACGAAATTGTGCTGGAGCTGCGCCGCAGCGGTTATAGCGAATCGCGCGGGAATCCTATGGGCTGGTTCAATCTGCGGCCGGACGCCATCGAGATCTTTCCGGGCCCGCAGTCCTACTTCCGCGAAGAAGCGGGCGTGATCAAGTTTGCCAATGGCCGCATTTCCCAGATCATTTCGCTTCAGGACAACACCGACCGGAGCCAGTTCGAGCTGGAGCCGCAGCTCATCACCAATCTATACGATCGCACCCGGGAGAAGCGGCGTATCGTACATTACGCGGATATTCCGAAGGTTTTGATCGACTCCATTCTTTCCGCCGAAGACAAGCGTTTTTTCCAGCATTCGGGTTTCGATCCCCTGCGCATTGTACGAGCCGCGTACGTGGACCTCAAGGAGGGCCGTAAGAGCGAGGGTGCTTCCACCCTGAGCATGCAGCTTGCCCGCAGTTTCTGGCTGGATAACAACAAGAGCTGGAAACGCAAAGCTGCCGAGGTCATGATCACCCTGGAGCTCGAGCAGAAGCTGTCCAAGCAGGAGATTTTCGAGCTCTACTGCAATGAAATCGACCTCGGGCGCCGGGGTACCTTCCGTATCCTCGGTTTCGGGGAAGCCGCGCAGGCCTATTTCGGCAAAGATATCCGGCAATTAACCTTACCGGAAGCGGCCATGCTGGCGGGTCTGGTCCAGCGGCCCAGCTATTACAATCCGTTCCGCCATCCCGATCGCATGCGGGAGCGGCGCAACATCGTGCTCGCGCTGATGCGGAACAACGGCTATATCAGCGAACGCGAATATGCCGAGGCCTGTGACGCTCCAATTCACCTGCAACCCTCCGGATCGGAATCCGACGAAGCGCCGTATTTCGTCGATCTGGTCAACGACGATTTGCAGACGCGTTTTCAGGACACGGACTTTCAATCCGGTTCTTATCGCATCTACACGACGCTCGATCTCGATCTGCAGCGGGCTGCGGTGGAGGCGGTGCGCATCGGCATGCAGAATGTCGATGAACAGCTGCGCAAACAGCGCCGGTTCCGGAAAACAGGAGTGCCCGAGGCTCAGGTCGCGCTGATTGCGCTCGATCCGCACACCGGCGCCATCAAGGCGCTGCTCGGCGGCAGGAATTACGGTACCAGCCAGTTGGATCGCATTCTCTCGATGCGCCAGCCGGGATCGTCGTTCAAGCCATTCGTTTATGCCGCGGCGCTCGATACCGCTGTCGATAACGCACCCAGGATTTTCACTCCGGCCACGACGGTGGTCGATGAGCCGACCACGTTCTGGTTTGACAACAAACCTTACGAGCCCGGGAACTTCAAAAAAGAATACTACGGCCAGGTTACTCTGCGGCAGGCGCTGGCGAAATCCATGAATATCGCGACCATCAAACTGGCTGAGATGGTTGGCTATGACAGTGTCGTGCAGTTTGCGAAAAAATGCGGTCTCAATGATGATATTGAGGCGACACCCGCCATGGCCATCGGTTCCTACGACACTACGCCGCTGGAAATCGCGGGAGCCTACACCGTTTTTGCGAATCAGGGGACCTACGTCAAGCCCAACTGGATCTCGATGGTCCGCGCACAAAGCGGCAACGTGGTGTTTCAAAACAAACTCGAAACCCGGCCGGTGCTCGATCCCCGTGTGAACTACTTGATGGTCGATATGCTCGAAGAAGTGCTGCGCTCGGGAACGGCAGCGGGCGTTCGCGCCCGCGGTTTCACGGTTCCGGCGGCGGGAAAAACCGGCACGTCACGCGATGGGTGGTTTGCCGGCTTCACGTCGCAGTTGCTCTGTGTGGTCTGGGTGGGATTCGACGACAACCGAGAACTCGACCTGGAAGGCGCGCACTCCGCAGCGCCTATTTGGGGCGAGTTCATGAAGCGAGCTTTGCAATATCGCGAGTATCGGGATGCCAAGCCCTTCGAAGCGCCGGATGGGATCGTTTCGGTGTCGATCGATCCGCTATCGGGAATGCCTGCCACTCCATTCTGCCCAGAAGCCAAGACGGAAGTTTTCATTGCCGGCACGCAGCCGGTCGGCAGCTGCCCGCTTCATGGAGGAGCGAATCCCGGAGCGACGCATGTAGCCGGATGGGAGACGCCGCCACAGATTCCGCCGGCTGCTACCGCCGGTGTCCCGCCTGTGCCCACCGATCCAAATGGCCGCCGGGTGGCGCCCCCTCCGGGGGCAACCGTGGCTTCCAACAGGCCACCGGACAACTCGCGTGATCCAAACGGTCAGAAACCGCAGAAACGCAAAGGGATTTTCCGCCGCCTCCTGGATGTGTTTAAATAGTCCGAAGGAGGGCGTATGGTTTCCGCCCGTTGGTACTGCCTCTCCCTGGCCTTTTGCCTCACTCCCGCTGTCCCGGCCCAGGATTCACTGGCGAAAGCTGCCGACCTTCCGGCTCGCTCCGAGCCTGCCACCCCTCCAATTCCGCTTACGCCCGAAAATCGCGGCGACATTCTCATGGCGCGGAAGATGTACCGGGAAGCGGCAGACATGTACAAGCAAGGGCCGCTCGATTCCGCTGTCATCGAAAACAAAATTGGCATCGCCTACCACCAGATGCTGCAGCTTAATCTCGCCAAGAAGTACTACGAGCGTTCGGTCAAAATCGACCCGAAGTATGCCGAAGCGGTGAACAACCTCGGCACGATCTATTATTCGAAGAAGAGCTACCGGCATGCCGTGAGACTCTACAAAAGAGCTTTGCGTCTCTCGCCGAACTCCGCGTCGATCTATAGCAACCTGGGCACAGCGTACTTTGCAAGGAAAAATTACAAAGGCGCCCTGGAGTGCTATCAAAAAGCCCTTTCGATTGACCCGGACGTGTTCGAGCACCGCAGTTCCTGGGGCGTTCTTCTGCAAGAGCGGACGGTCGAGGAGCGCGCGAAATTTCATTTCTATCTGGCCAGGATTTATGCCAAGGCTGGCATGAACGATCGCGCTCTCATTTACATCCGCAAGGCGCTCGAGGAAGGCTTCACCGAGCGAAAGAGGCTGTTAGAGGACCCGGAGTTTGCCGCCGTCCGGAAAATGCCGGAATTCCAGCAATTGATCACCACCGAGCCGCGTGTTCTCTAGGCATACGCGGAGACTCATCACCGCGATCGCGTTCGCGGTCATTGCCCCTTCCTGCTCCCGCAATGAAAAACCTTCGGTGGAGCGCCTGGCCATTCTCCGTTTCGAAAATCTGACGGGAGACGAAGCCCTCAACTGGATGGGCGCCGCCGCCTCAGAGGTGATGGTTGCGGAGCTGGCCGGGTCCCGAACTCTGTCGGTCATTTCCTCGGACACGTTGCGCGGCGTCAATCGCGCCCTGGGGGCGCGGCCGGAATCGGCACCTGGAATTTCGACGGAGCGGACGGCCGCATTAGCGGCAGGTGCGACCGCCATGCTCTATGGAAGCGTCTCCCGAGTCGGCGGCAAGCTGCGGCTGGATGCGGCGGTGTACGATCTGGCGCGGGAAAGAATCGAGCACTCGCTTACAGCCAGGGAAACATCGCCGGCAAGCATCATCTCACTGGCCGGCTCGCTTGCCGGACAGCTCGATCACCCGTTGCGAGCCTTTGAAACGCAAAACGTGCAGGCGCTCGAGCGGTACTGTGACGGACGGGAATCCCAGGATCCGTCTGCCGCTCTACAAGATTTTTCAAACGCCGCTCGATCCGACCCGAATTTTGGGATGGCTTATGTGGCCTGGGTGCAAGCCGCGACTCAGCAGAATAACCGGGCGGAGGCTGAACGGGTTCTGGCTCTGGCTAAAGCGCGCGGCAATGCAATTGCCGACGTAGAGCGCGCGCGGCTCGAAGCCATTGCCGCAGAACTTCGAGAAGATTCCGGAGCCGCGCTGCAAGCTCTGGCAACCGTCGGACGGCTGAATCCGATGGACCTGACCCTGTTCCGCCAACTGGCGGCCGCGAATCTGAATGCCCGGCGGTATGGGGACGCTATCGATAATTTCAAAAAGGCGCTGGCGATCGAGCGCGATGATCCGGCGCTGCTCAACCAGTTGGGGTACGCCCAAATGTACGCAGGAAACCTGGCAGAGGCGCGTGGCGCGATTGAAAAATATTTGCGGCTGCGGCCTACCGACCCCAACGCCTCGGATTCGCTCGGCGATGTGAATTTCGGACTGGGCCAGTTCCCGGAAGCCGAAAGATATTACCGGCAGGCCTATCGCAAGGATCCCAACTTCAACGGCGGCGTGGAGCTGTTCAAGGCGGCGCGCGCACACCTAATGACCGGAGACATCGCGGGCGCCGATGCCACTTTCGGCAGCTACATTGCTCAAAGGCAAAAAGAGAAGGACCTTGCGATTCCGCTTCGCCAGGCCGAGTGGCAGTTTTTGAGCGGCCGCCGCAAGCCGGCAATTTCGCAGCTCGAATCATTTGCCAAAACGGCGCCCGCCGCGACGCCCCCCGGATTACTTTCGCAGTGCTATGCGCAACTCGCCGTCTGGAGTCTGGAAATGGGTGAAAACCAGCGAGCTCGCGATTTTGCGACGAAAGCCGCCGGTGGAAAATCTGTTACTGCGACGGCCGTGGTGGCTCGTTTGCTGACGGAGCCGCCCACAAGCGTTTCCGAATGGACTGCGCGCATCGAGCGGGCTCTGCCGGGTGCGGCTCAAGAACGCGCCCGCAATCTGGTACTGGCTTACGCTTTTCTGTTCGCTAAACAATACCAGGCGGCACTTCCACTGTTGAAACATGCCTACGAGCAGTCCCCACCTGAACCTGCAGAAACCTTACCGGTCTTGCTTGCCTGGGCCCTTGTCGAAACCGGCAAGGCCGAAGAAGCGGCGCCGCTGGTGGCGCGGAATCCGATTCCCGGCGCCGAAGGTGTGGACCTGTTTACCTCGCTCTCTTTCCCGCGCTTGTTCTATCTGCGCGGAGCGGTCCAGTCGAAACAGGGTCACACCCAGCAGGCACTGAGTAATTACCGCTTGTTCCTCACGCTTTCCGGGCCGGATGCGGATCGCTTCGGAGATGAGAACCGTGCCCGCGAATCGCTGGCGAAATAATCCGCGGGCGCGCTGCAGCTCGTGGCAGAAGTTAACCAGCGTGCGCTGTGCTATACCACTGAGAGTGACACCTCAAAAACTCTTCTACTGCTTCGCTGCCGCAGCTCTTGCAATTTCTTCCCGCGCAAGCGCGCAGCCGGCCGGCGCCAATTTCGACGAAGCCAAGGCCGGGCATTATACGCTGCCCGATCCGCTGGTTTTGCAAAATGGCGAGCGCGTAAACGATGCCGGCACCTGGTATAAAAAGCGCCGGCCGGAAATCCTGGGGCTGTTCGAAAGTTATGTCTACGGCCGCAGCCCGGGCCGGCCCGAGCACATGTCGTTCGAGCTGACTTCCATCGATAAAAACGCGCTGGGCGGGACCGCTGTGCGCAAGGAAGTCACCGTCTTCTTCTCGGCCAATAAAGACGGCCCGAAGATGGACATGCTCATTTACCTGCCCGTGAACGCGCCACGGCCCGTTCCGATGTTCCTCGGGCTGAACTTTGGCGGAAATCAGACCGTCTCGACAGATCCGGGCATCAAAATCTCGACGGAATGGATGCGCGACAATCCGCGCGCGGGCGTGGTCAACCATCGTGCGACCGAAAAATCGCGCGGCGCGGCGGCCAGCGAATGGCAGGTCGACAAGATCATCTCGCGTGGCTATGGCCTCGCGACCATCTACTACGGCGACCTCGAGCCGGATTATCCCGAAGGCTACGAAAAGGGCGTGCACACGCTGTTTTATAAGCCCGGTCAGACCAGGCCGGCAGCCGACGAGTGGGGCGCCATCGGCACATGGGCCTGGGGCTTGAGCCGCGCCATGGATTATTTCGAAACCGATCGCGATGTCGACGCGCACCGCGTGGCGGTGATGGGGCACTCGCGGCTCGGCAAGACCGCGCTCTGGGCGGGCGCCCAGGATACGCGCTTCGCGATAGTCATTTCCAATGACTCCGGCGAAGGCGGCGCCGCGCTGGCCCGCCGCAATTTCGGTGAAACCACGAAGCTCATCAATACCAGCTTCCCGCACTGGTTCTGCGACAATTTCAAAAAGTTCAACGATCGTGCCGACGATCTGCCGGTCGATCAGCACATGCTCATCGCGCTGATCGCGCCGCGCCCGATATATGTCGCGAGCGCCGCCGAAGATCTGTGGGCCGACCCGCGCGGCGAATTTCTATCGGTCGTTAACGCCGGGCCGGTCTACCGGCTGCTCGACGAGAAGGATCTCGAAACCGATCAGATGCCGCCGATCCACCATCCGATCATGAACACCGAGGGTTATCACATCCGCGCCGGCAAGCACGATGTAACGGAGTACGACTGGGAACAATATCTGACCTTCGCGGACAAGCACCTGAAGAAATCCCGGCCCTGATTTCGGGAACAACCGCGCACCGTTTTGCGTTATTATTTGCAACCTATGCAAATGCAACTTGCCGCGCTCATCGTTTTGGCCGCCGCGCCAATGGCCTTGTGGGGTGAGGTCAAAAGCACCTGTGAACGCCCGCTGGAGGCCAGACTTCAGCCCGGCGGCAAGCTGCGCATGGATCTGAAATCAGCCGACGTGGAAATAACCGGCGGCGATGCCTCAGTTATCCGGGTTTCTTGTGAAATGAAAAACGATTCCAGAGCGAAGGAGGTCGCTATTACCTTCAGCGGCGCCGGAAGCTTCGGCGATCTGCGGATCTACGGCGGTCCGACGAACGATCTCCACTTCCGCATCGAGGTTCCCAAAAATCTGAACCTTTTCATTCGCATGCCGGCCGGCGATCTGCGCCTCTCCGGCGTAACCGGCGATAAAGATATCGAAATGCATGCGGGCGATCTGACCATCTCGGTGGGCGATCCCGCCGCATACCGCCATGCCGATGCCTCGGTATACGCAGGCGATCTGAACGCCGGCGCGTTCGGCGCAACGAAAGACGGCCTGTTTCGCAGCTTCAACAAAGAGAATGCTTCGGGCAAATACCGCCTGCACGCGCACCTGGGCGCGGGCGACCTCATTCTCAGGTAACGTGTGATTTTACGATCGCGGCCGAAACCCAATATGCCAGCGCCTGAATGGTGAGCGACGGATTTGCGCCGCCCGGATTTACCAGCAAACTTCCATCCCCGATGTAAACGTTCGGCACGCCATGCACTCGCCCCGTGCGGTCCACAACCGATGACGCCGGGTCGTTCCCCATGCGGCAACTGCCCAATTGGTGCGTCGAGATCCCGGCTTCCGATTGGCGCACGATGTGCGGCGTCACAACCGTTTTGGCGCCGGCCTCGCGTAACAGCTCCGCGCAGCGGTCCGCCATGAACTGCTCGTGCTCGGCATTGCGCGCATGCTGGTGATAGGTGATGCGGCTGACCGGAACGCCGCGCGCGTCGCGGACCTCGGGGTCGACGTCCACGCGGTTCTCAGCACGCGGCAGCGTGTGGCAGGTCGCGTAAATCCAGATGGAGCGAAGAAAATAAGTCCGGTAGAAATCCTTCAGCTCCTCGCCGTACGGGCGTACGTCGTCGGGAAGCTCGATTCGCTGCACGAACCCCAGCGGCGGGCGCGTATGGTAATTGCTGAGAATCCCTCCCAGCCGCCCCGCGCCTTCTCGGCGAAATTGAAAATCGTCGATGCCGAAGCACACGCCCGGTCCTGACTGGTCGGTCACAAGCCGGTCGAACAGCCCGTAGGCGAACATGCCGCCGTCGTTTTCAATGTTACGGCCCACCTGGTCGCGCTCGTTCCCAATGCCGGTTGGGAAAAATTTCGATTTCGAATTCAGCAGCAGGCGCGGCGTTTCGGTCGCCGAGCCGCACACCACGATCACGCGGGCGGAAATCTTTTCCCATTTTGCCGAACCGGCGCGCTGGTAGAGCACACCATCCGGCACGCCACGCTGGCTCACCGTAATCTCACGCACGAACGCATTCGGAATGAGACGGCAGCGGCCGGTTTTCAACGCCTCGGGAATTACGGTGACCAATGTCGACGATTTCGCCCCCACTTCGCATCCGAATCCATTGCAGAACGAGCAGCGCACGCACGCCGGACGCCCGCGGTAGTCCTTCGAAAGAATCGCCAGCGGCGTATGAAACGGTTTCCACCCCAGGCGCCTGGCGGCGGGATGGAGAACCTCGGCTTCCCGGTTGTCCGGAACGGGAGGCAGGGGAAGCGGCTTGCGGCGCGGCGAGCCAAAGGGATTTTCATCTCCGCTGACACCCAATTCATATTCGGCCTTCTCGTAATAGGGCTCGAGATCGTCGTAAGTGAGCGGCCAATCTTCCAGGTTCGCGCCGTCAATCGCGCGCAGAATCGAGCGCAGCCGGAATGTCTCCGGACGAAAGCGCCACGCCATCGCACCGTAGTAGACCGATCCACCGCCGACCATTGCCGGAAGCGTGCCGTAGAGCCCGCTGCGTGGCTCGACCACGCGCGCTTTCTCGCGATCGGTCGCGCGCACCGTGCGCACCTCCGTCCGCTCGGGGCCAAACGGCACTTCACCGATGCCCGTTACCCAGCCATCGCGCGTTTCCAGATGGCCAAACTGTTTCAGCCACGGCCCGCGCTCCAGGAGCACAACGCGCCATCCGGCCGCGGCCAGTTCCTTGGCAACGATTCCTCCGCCCGCGCCGGCGCCAACAACCACCGCGTCTACACGATCCTGTTTCATGCCTCAGTTCCTACAATACGGCACTCAGGCGAACCAGGGCGAATTGCGCCTGCCCTTCCAGCCAATTGTGGCGGCGGTAAAATTTCGGCGTGAAGCGGGTTTCAATTCCAGTTTGCGTGCTGGCGTGCTGCCTTTCGGCGCGCGCGCAGACTGACCTGCCCAAGCATGTGGTCCAGCTAGCCCGGATCAAGCGCAACATAGAGCACGAGCTTGCAGCGCTGCCCAACTACACCTGCGTGGAAACCATCGGGCGCTGGCGGCGCGAAGATCCAAACCGGCCGTTTCGTTTTGTGGATACGGTGCGGCTTGAAGTAGAGGTCGTGAAAAATCGCGAGCTTTATTCCTGGCCCGGCGCCAACGCGTTTAACGAGCAGACGATCCGTGAAGTCAAGGGCGGCATCATTTCCACTGGCAGCTTCGCCATCGCGGCGCAAACCGTTTTTGTGAACAACACCAGCACCATCATTTGGCGGGGAGAAGAAGAAAGCCGCGGCCGCCACGCACTCCGCTGGGATTACACCATCCCCTATAACCTGAGCGGCTGGACCGTCCAATTCCGGGGTCGCGCTGAGCGCGTCGGCGAGACCGGATCATTCTGGGTCGATGCCGGATCGCTCGATTTGCTGCGGCTCGAAGCCCATGCCGCTGAAATTCCGCCCGGCCTTGGTGTCACCGCCGTTGAAGACACTTTGGATTACGCACGCATCCGGATTGGCTCTCAAGACCCGCTGCTTCCGCAAAGCGTCCAGAGCGGGCTCGTGGAGACCGGAGGACAACAAAGCCGCAACGTCATCGAATTCAGTCATTGCCGCCAATTCGCCGCAGAGACCAGCGTCACCTTCGGCGGCGCTCCGGCGATCGGGAAGGCGGAATCTCCGCCGGCCGAAATTTTTATTCCCGCCGGTTTGCGTTTTGCCGTGCGCCTCAATCGCACCGTCGATTCTCGCAGTGCCGCTGTGGGCGAAGAGCTGTCGGCGCGAGTCGAATCCCCGGTCGAATTCAAAAAAGCGATCCTGGTGCCAAGGGACGCCGTGCTGCGCGGCCGTATTCGCCGATTCGAACGGTACTCCGCCCCACGTGCGCATTTTATCGTCGGCCTCGAATTTACCGATGTGGATTTTCCCGGCCATCACGCGCGTTTTTTCGGAGAGATGGCGAGTATCGACCCGGTGCCTGGGATCGAGCAGCTTTTAACCGTCTCGCGATCTCAGCACTTGGACTTGATGTACGGCGGAAGAATCGATAACTCCGAAACCGAGACCTACTCAACCGTTCCTATTCCGGGCGTCAGCACGTTCTTTGTGGATGGCGCACGCTTCCAGCTCCCCGAAAACCTGCACATGGTCTGGCGCACGATAAAGCTGGCGAAGTAGCCTGCGCCGCTACAGCTTTTACCGCGAGTGAAAAGCCTTCAGATTTTTCACCCGAAACGGCTCTCCGTTCGAAATCGTGCCCTTGAGCCGCAGCTTGAGAAGTTTCTTCGCCGGAAGAAAGTCCGTTTGCAGCCCTCGCCAGGGCCCATGCGTCCGGTCGGCCAGGAGCCGCCAATGCACACCGTCGTCTGACCCTTCCACGATGTAATGCGCATAGGGCGCCGGCTTGCGAAACCAAAGCGGATCATCATAGTGGATGAGATCCGGCACTTCATATTGAATTGCGGTCAGCCCCGTCGGGCGAGTTAAAGTGAATTCGACCTCGTTCCCAAGCTCCCGCGCGGCCAAAGCCTCGCCGTCCCCGAGCTCAACCGCCGGGTCCAGCAAATAATGCAGAGTCCGCACGTAGACCTCGCGAAACAGCGTGCTTTGCGGATCGAGAAGGCGTGTCGTAAAGCTCTCGCTCGAAATCAGCGCCAGGCGCAGGTTCCGATGGATCGCGAGTCCCACGTGATGAAACGCCGGCTGCTTCACCCGCTCGAGTCCATTTTCATTCGCCTCGGTGACCGCCGCTTCCGAGCGCATGAGAATATCCCAACTGCCCGGCTCATAGGTCATATCCGCTTCCCCGGCCCAGACGCCCGGAACCGGATCGCCGATCTTCAAACCCAGGCCGCGTATTACCGGATGATCCACGTTAGAAACAACGGCGCCGCTGCCTGCCGGCCAGTAGCCTACCGTCACGTGAAACACGTTGAGATAATCGATGGCGTCACCAGCTTCCGGCGCAGTAATCGGCGCAGTCACAGGCGCATCCGGCGAAAGCAGCCGCGGAGGCATGAACTCGTCGGATTGGTCCGTCAGGTGGCACCAGATATGATCCCTCTGCCAGATGTACCGCCGGTCTCGCAGGCTGGGCAGATATTCCACCATCACGGCGAACGAGTCGCCGCCATGGATCATCACCGCTCCGCCGTGCGCCAGGTAATCGCGGAATCGCAGATAGCTTTCGCGGGTCGTAAATTCGGCGTGGCTGCCGACCAGCACCAGCCTGTAATCACTCAAGTGCACGCGATCGAGCGCGATGTCATCCTGAGTGCAATAGTCGATCTGGAGCGCTTCCTTTTCGGCAAGCTCATGCAGGAACTGATAATGCTGGATATCGGAATGCCGTTCGTATAGCCCGTAGTAATAGTGATTGGTGCGCCGAAAACGCGTGTTCAGCACCGTGGGCGAATAGCCGGCGCTGGTGTACCGGGTACCGTCACGCCAGGACGTCATCGCGTGGCCGCCATTGCTGGCATAAGCACGCCACATGTCCGTGGGCGCCATAAACAGGATTTTTCCGCGAGGGTGCGGCGGCCGCACAATGAGCGAAACGATCTTTTGATTGAACTGGCGCACCGTGGGATCGATTTTTGCGCCCGCCGGAACGACAATCGCCCGATACAGGCCGCTGGGCCAGTCACCCACGCTCACCGTTAGGTCCGTTACCGGCATTTCGTAAACGAACCGGCGGCGCGCGACGATCTCGCTGCGCACATCATCGATGACCACGAACTCCATTTCCTTTCCGGCATCGGACGGGCCCGGCACGATCTCAATCTTCTGCTGTTCTCTCGGCGCCCAGCTTATTTCGAACGTACTGATTTCTGGAAACAAACCGGGATAGGTGCCTGGGCTGCGCCGCTCCTGCTCCTGGTACCATTCCGCCCACCACAGTCGCTGGTTGCGCGGGCGGTAGGCGAAAATGGTGAGCGCCAGATCCGGCCTTCCGGTCTGCGTCCAGAAGTGGAGCTGGGTCGGGCCCGTTGGTCCGGTGCGCATATTCCAGCGAGACGCGGCGGGTCGAGCTCCCTCCAGGTCCGTGCCGAGCGCGAGATTATCGGCGCGGTCGTAAAACAAAGTGCCCCAATTCAAAAAATGCGCCGGAGGCACCGAACCGTCGGGCAGGTACAGCGGGTGTCCTTCCAGCGCTCCGGCATCGAGCGTCATCGATTCGTTGTACGCCATCGGGAAAGACCAGATCAGCTTCAGCTCGTCGGCAGGGACCGGCGTCCCCGATTTATGCCGGATGCGGCAAATATCGAAGGCGCCTTCATGCGCAAAGTGCGCCAATAATATCGCTTCTGATCCTTCCGCGCGGAGTTCCGCATCGTTCACGCCGCGGCGTTTTTTCACTTCCACCGCGTGATTCACCAGCAGCAGTGAGACTGACGGAAATTCTTTGCTCAGCAGCGGGCTTTCATTCAGTGAACGAACCCCGAATGCCTGCTGCAAAAGGTTGGCCGGGGTTTCGGCGAAAGCCGGTAGAACGAAAATCAGGGCGAAGAATAACTTCGCGGTTCTTCTATACATGGGAGCGGGTGTATTGTATCGCTAAGCAGCCGGCGCCCACTTCGCCGGTTTCCGGAACGGCCGGCGCGCCTGGTCGATCTCGCTGCCGCGCGTCCAGATCACTTCCGGGTCCGCCACACCGAAACCGTTTTTCTCGGCAAGCCGCAAATACTCCAGCGCCGCCGGACGAAATCCCATGACGGCAGCAGCCACCGCATCAACTCCCACCGCGTTCGCGCCCGCGATGATCACGTTGTGATGAACGCTGCGCGCTCCCGGTGCATGTGGGCCATCGCCCTCCACGCCCCAGCTTCCGCCCGCAATCGCGTAGTCCGCGGGATGGAAACTGAATAGATCGACCAGCACTTCCGCGGGATGCCCCAGCTTGTGCAGCCCTTCTTTCGGAAATCCGTACTTCGCTCCCGGCGCGATGCCGAAATAATTCTTCATCGCCAGCGAAACGCCGGTCATCGCATGCGTCTTGAGCGGCGCCACGCTGATCAGCCGGTCGCATTGCTGAATCGTTTTGGGAACGCTGTAGATTCCATTGGGGTTGTTTCGGGCCAGCGCCTTGCTGGAAACCGGAAGATCGAGCGCTTCATCGAAATTGAGATCCACCAGCTCGAACCGAACGTTGGGATAACGGCGCGACGCCTCTTCCACAATCTTGCGATAGCTCAGCCCGCCGAATGCCCCGCCCCAATCTGTCGACCAGCCGTCCACCGGCGATTTCGATCGCTCGACCGGCAGCCATTCGCCCGACCCTTCCGCGATGCTGATCCGCGCGCCCAATTTGTGCTCCGCCAGATACACAGCGAGCGCCCGCACAACCCGCAGATCCGTCACCAGGCCGGCGATGTACGGGTGGTGCGCGCCGCCGTCCCGCGTTTCCGGCCCGAGTCCGTAGCACGCGACGATGTTCGGCTTGATCACTACCCAGTCATCCGGTCCGATAATCGACGCGAGGCCGCCTTTGA
Organism: Bryobacteraceae bacterium; assembly: GCA_035280425.1. Taxonomy (GTDB): domain Bacteria; phylum Acidobacteriota; class Terriglobia; order Bryobacterales; family Bryobacteraceae; genus QHXW01. The sequence goes on from DATEFW010000007.1 coordinate 126,010, forward strand.
TCGGGCTGCCCAGCTCGATGGCCTTCGCTACCATGGCCTCGATTTGCGCTGAAGTCAGGTCGGCGTCCGGCGGCCGGGGCTCGGCCAGCCCTGGAATCACCGTCCCGTCGTGATCGGTAGAGCCTCGAAAATTCGACGTGACAATCGCCACCCGCGGCGTCGTATCGCGGCTGGCAGCCGCAACGACGGTCTCCTGGCGCGGTTTCTGCTGCCCACGCGCCATCCCAGCGATGGCTGCGGCGAGCCCCAACAGCTCTCTTCGTTTCATCTCGCTAAAGCACATCATGCCTCATTCACCGGAATGGAAGTGAACAAAAATCTAACCTGTTTCAACTAGCCACTGATGGCAAAGGACTTGCATGCACTCTGGCAACCATGATGAACAGAAGAGCGTTTCTGCTAGCTTCTGCGCAGTCGGCGGCAACGTTGGCGCTCGCAAAACCAACGTTGAAAACCGCCAAAACACGCATCGGACTGGTGCATTCGACGCACCGGCGGCTGGTCAAACCCGCTTCGGCGGCCGATCCGCTGGATTACGCCCGCGTTCGCGATATGGTTTTTCGGGCCATCGCCTACGCCGGCGGCTTCGAAAATCGTATTCGTCCAGGGTCATGGGTGGTAATCAAGCCCAATATCGTGTTCCTGCGCCCACAGCAGGGCTACCGAAGCGGGGATGTCACCGATTTCCGGGTCACCCGCGCAGTGCTTGAATATGTGGCGCGCTATTCGCCGGCGGGACGCATCACCGTTGCCGAAGGCGGCAGTTACCGCGCTCTTCACGACCCGGCCACCAACGATGTGGTCTCGCAGAACGGCACGCGCGTCGACGCCCGCACATTCGATTGGGGCGCGGACGAGTTTCCCGGTCACGGCGGTTCGCTCGGCGGCCTGCTGGACGAAATGGAGCTCAATTTTCCCAGCAAGCGGTTCGATTACATCGACTTGAGCTACGATGCCGTGCGCGATGCCTCGGGCGCCTTCCAGCGTATTGAAGTGCCCCGCACCGCAAAAGGCCTCGGCGGGTTCGGAGCGCGCACCGATTATTTCGTCACCAACACCATACGCAACTGCGATTTCCTGGTCAGCGTGCCCGTGATGAAAGTGCACATGCAGTGCGGCATCACGGCCTGCCTGAAGAACTATGTCGGCACCGCGCCACGGCAGGCCTATGCGCCGGCACAAGGATTCTGGAACGCAAACCTCCACGCGCAGCATTCGCTCGAAGACCGGATCGACTCTTTCATCACCGATCTGGCTTCGTTTCATCCGCCGGATTTCAGCATCGTGGACGGCATCCGCGGGTTGCAATATGAAGAGCACAACAACCGCCGGCCCGATCAGATGCTGCGCAACAATCTCGTTCTGGCGAGCCGCGATCCGGTAGCCGCCGATGCACTGGTCGCGAAGCTGATGGGCTTTAATCCATGGGACATCGAATTTCTGCACATGGCCCAGCAGCGCGAAATGGGATCGATGAATCCCGACGAGGCCGACGTGATCGGCGACGATCCGACCAATCTCGAAGCGCGTTGGGGCAAGCCCAAGGGCTGGTACGGCCGGGCGAACCGCAATTGGTGGGTGACGGCGGACCCCGTATCGCCGGTCGCCTCCTGGACCCCTTACACGGCTCCGACCGACTCGCTCCACTTCACCAAGGTACCCTGCTCGACAGGCGTTCCCGGCACAAAATACGCCGCGGTCGCGCGTGTGGTGGCGGAAGGCCATCGCAAAGCCTATCTGTGGGTAGGCGCGCGCGGGCATGTGACGGCTGACCTGAACGGCGAAACCGTCCTGACGGAGGAGAATCTCACCCGGTTCCGCATCGGCCAGTTTCAGAAGCCCGTTGAATTGCGCCCCGGAGAGAACCTGCTGGTGTTCCATGTTGAGGCCCAGCAGGTTCCTCCGCAGCTCAGCGTTCTGTTAACCGGTCCACGCAACGACGGCGACACGGTGGACGGCATCCGCTGGATGTCGTAAGCCGCGCGTTTTCAACTAGCTCTTAGATCGGATTGCCGTCCGCATCCAGGAATTTGATTTCACCCAGGCCCAACGAGCGGACTCCCGCTTCGATTTTCGCGCGGTCTCCGACCACGACCCATACCAGACGATCCGGATGTATCGCAGACTTGGCCGCATCGGTCACGTCGGAGGTGTGGAGCGCGCGGACCTTGGCTGCAAACGTCTGATAATAATCGTCCGGCAGCCCGAACTGCACCAGGTCGAGAACGGAAAAGCCAACCTGGTTGGCCGTTTCACGCGATCCCGGCAGCCGCAGAGTCGTGGTCTTTTGCGCCTTCTGCAGCTCTTCGGCGGTAGGCGGGCGATCGGCCACAATCCCGTGCAATTCTTTATTCACTTCGACCAGGGCCTCTTTGGTCTTATCGCTCTGAACCGGCGCCCAGACGACAAAAGGCTGCTGTCCCCGCGCGCCGAGCAAAATGCTTTGCGAGCCGTACGACCAGTGCTTGTCTTCCCGGAGATTCATATTGATCCGCGCGCCGAACTCACCCCCGAGGATGGAATTCATGGTCTCGATGGCGATCTCCTGCGGGTTGTTCTTGGGCGGCGCGACCTCGCCGACCAGGATGTCGGATTGCAATGACCCGGGCCGGTCCAGCAGGTAGACAACAGATTTCGCCGGCAGGTCGACCTTGCTGATGTTCTTGTGCGGCACATCGTGTTTCTGCCAGCGGGCAAAGAGCGTTTCGAGTTTTGGCGTCAGCTCGGAAATCGTGGTATCGCCCACCACGACAAGCGTCGCGTTATTCGGATGGAACCAGGTATCGTGGAATTTCACCAGGTCCGCGCGCGTCAGCTTGTTGACGCTCTCCTCGGTTCCGGTCCCGGTCAGCGGCGTGCCATAGGCATGTCCTTTACCGTAGATCAGCGCAGGCAGCACGCGAATTCCCATCAGGATGCCGGTAACTTTCTCCTGCTGAATATTCGCCATTTGCAGCTTCTTCTGGCGCTCGAAATCCGCTTGGGGAAATGACGGGTTGAGAATGACGTCGGAGTAGAGGGCGAGCGATGGGTCGAGTTTATTCTTCAGCGTGGAAAGATGGACGACCGAAACATCCAGAAACGAAAATGCGTTCAACCGCGCGCCAAGAGTTCCGAGTTCGTCGCTGATCTCGAGCGCGGTGCGGCCCTTGGTCCCGCCTGTGAGCAGCTCGGCGGCGGCATAGGCAGTGCCCGGGCTGCCGAACTGATCGGCGGCGTAGCCGGCGTCGACGACCATCCAGAGATTGACCAATGGCAGCTCGTGGCGCTCGGCTAACACAATTTTGAGCCCGTTGCTCAATGATGTGTGCTCGAGCTTCGGAAGCCGCAGTTCGGGCGGCGTGCCGGGATCCGGAAGTTTCGAGCGGTCGATCGCCGCAGCGGCTTCGTACTCGGGGTATGGATAAACCGAAAGGATGTAAACGCCGTCCGACAGCCAGCGCCGGGCCGCCGCGCGGATCTCCTCGGGCGTGGCATTTTCGACACGCTTCAGCGTGATCTTGTACGCATCCGGGCTGCCGCCAAATACCTGGCTGGTCGCCAGGCGATCCGATTTGCCCCCGAATCCGCCGATGCGCTCGATTCCGCGAACGAAGTTTGCCACATAGGTGTTCTTCACACGCGCGAGCTCGTGCTCGGTGGGCCCGGATTCGAGAAACTTCGCCAGCTCTTCGTGCGCCACCTGTTCGACCTTGGCGAGATCGCCGCCCGGCCGCGCCGTCAACTGGATCTGAAACTGGCTGCCGATTTCCCGCGAATCGATGTCGGCCGAGACATCGGTAGCAATCTGATCGTCATAGACCAGCCTTTTGTAGAGGCGTGAATTTTTGCCTTGGGAAAGCAGGTCAGCCGCAATTTGCAGGTAATCCGCATCGGCCGATCCCCACTGCGGAACATTCCAAACCTCATAAAGACGCGCCTGCGGCACACGGTCTTCGACAACCTGGCGGTGCGTTCCGGTCATCTTGGCAACCCAGACGCGCTGTGCGCCGATGGGCGGACCGGCCGGAATCTCGCCGAAATATTTCTCGACTTTGGCGCGCGCCGTATTGGCGTCGATGTCGCCGGCAATCGCAATTACGGCGTTCGACGGGCCGTAATACGTCTTGAACCATTCCTGGACGTCAGACATGGAGGCGCGGTTCAGGTCGTCCATCGAGCCGATCACCGTCCAGGAATACGGATGCCCGGCCGGGTATGTGTTTTCCGTGATGAGCTGCTCGGTGACACCGTAAGGGAAATTTTCTCCCTGCCGCTTCTCGTTCTGCACCACACCGCGCTGCAGATCGAGCGTCTTCTGGTCGATCGCGCCGAGCAGGTGGCCCATGCGGTCCGATTCCAGCCACAGCGTGTAGTCGAGCGCGGAGGTCGGCACATTCTCGAAGTAATTGGTGCGATCGTTATTGGTTGTGCCGTTGAGATCAGTAGCGCCGATCGGCTCCATGGCTTCGATGTAGCGGCGTTTGAAATGTTCGCTGCCGCCGAACATCAGGTGCTCGAATAAATGCGCGAAACCGGTCTTACCAAGCTTTTCGTTCTTCGATCCGACGTGATACCAGACATTCACGGCCACAATGGGAGCCTTGTGGTCCTCGTGAACGATCAGCGTAAGGCCGTTCTTGAGCACAAATTTCTGATACGGAATGTCGATGTCCTGCGCACACAGGCTCGAACCGAAAACGAACAGCAATCCGGCGATGAATCTCCACTGCATAAAATTTCCCCCTGTCTGGAAATTGAGGCGAGTATACACGCGGAAGGGTCCTGGAGCAAGCGGCCAAGCTGGCGAGATTTACCCGGCGCCCTTGAGCGACGCCTTCAGATTCATGTTGCGAATCAGGCGGTGCAGATAATTGGGATGGACACCCAATATTTTTGCGGCCTCGGTGTAATTGCCGCCGGCCTGCTCGACTGCGCGCTGAATTACCTGCTTCTTCGCATCCGCAACCGTCTCGTGGTATTTGGCCAGCATGACGCCCGCGGGACGCTCGGCTTCAAGCAGCGCCTCGGGTAAGTCTTCGGGAAGGACGAAATCCGTCGTGCCGAGCACCACCGCGCGCTCGATGGCATTCTCCAGTTCCCGCACGTTGCCCGGCCAATCGTAGCTCATCAGGCAGGCACGGGCTTCCGGCGAAACGCCGCGCACGTGCCGCTTGGATTTCTCTGCTGCGCGCGCCGCAAAGTAAGACGCCAGCAGCGGGATGTCTTCTTTGCGCTGGCGGAGCGACGGCATTTCGACCGAAACCACGTTCAGCCGGTAGTAAAGATCCTGCCGGAAAACCCCGGATTTCACGTTCTCCGCCAGGTTGCGGTTGGTCGCGGCAATCAGCCGGATATCGATGTGCACCGGCCGGGTTCCGCCGACGCGCTCGAATTCGCGCTCCTGCAATACGCGCAGGAGTTTGGCCTGGAGCGACGGCGCGAGCTCGCCCATCTCGTCCAGAAACACCGTGCCGCCATCCGCCACTTCGAGCTTACCTTTCTTTTGTGCAACGGCTCCGGTAAACGCGCCCCGCTCGTGGCCGAACAACTCGCTCTCGAGCAGTGTTTCCGTGAGAGCGGCGCAATTGATGGCCACAAACGACTTCTGCGCCCGCCCGCTGTTGCGGTGGATGGCGCGTGCCACCAGCTCTTTACCCGTCCCGCTCTCTCCCGTAATCAGAACCGTGGCCTCGGTCGGCGCCACCCGCGAGATAAACCGGTACACCGAGCGCATGGGCGCGCTCTCGCCCACCATGTTGTGCTCAATATTGATCTCTTCCTTGAGCCGCCGGTTCTCATCTTCGAGGCTCTCGACGTGCCGGGCATTATCCAGAGCCACAGCGGAAATAGCCGCCACCGCGGTCATCAGCTCCAGGTGGTCCTGATCGAGCTTGGCTTTGGGATCGTCGGTGTCCAGGTAGATCAGGCCTAGCACACGGTCGAAAATAGTCAGAGGAACTGCGAGGAGCGATCGCGTTTCTGCGGCGAGCAGACTCTTGGACCCGCCGAGCGAAGCATCCTCCATCACATCGGTGCTTAGGATGCCGATTTTTTCCTCCAGCACTTTGCGCACCACCGTGCCGCTCACCGGGAAAGGCGCTACTTCACCCTCCGACCGGTCCCAGGAAAAGACCGAACTGAGATCATCCACGCTTTCGCCGGTCAGCAGGATCGCACCGCGCGCCGCCGGTACAACTTCGAAAATGCATTCGGTCAACTGGCGTGCCAGATTCTCGAGCTTCCGTACGGAATTGATGGCCGTGCTGATCTTGAGCAAGGCGCGCAAATCGCGCGCGAGGCGCACCGTTGGTAATGGCGCCGTTGCGACTTTTTCCGGCTGTAGGTACCGAGAATCTTCACTGCGCAGCAGGACTGTTGCGCCGGTGAGCATGTTTCGTTCATCCAGCCGCACCGCCGGAGTCGGTATGATTTTTGTTTCTTCCAGGAGAAACAAAAAAAGCGAATTGCCAATCTGGATCTCGTCGCCATCCGTCAGTGCCCGCTCCCGCACCGGGACGTTGTTGACGAACGTTCCGTTGCGGCTCTCGAGATCCCGAATTTCGAACTGGCCGTCATGTTTGGCAATCACACAATGCTGGCGGGACAGAGACGGATCGCTGATCGCCAGCCGGTTCGAGGGGTTGCGGCCCATCGAGAAGTCGGTGTCATCGAGCGAATACACCGAGCCTTTAAGCGGACCGTCCCTGACCACCAAGCGCGGGTTCATAAGCGGGTTAACTAAATAACTATACGGCATCGCACAGTGGGTCCGCGAGTGTCCGGCTATCTATTCGGATAGCCCCACTATCCGATCGGATAGGACCAACAAACCTGGAGAACCCGGCCGGCGGCTAACTCATTGAATTTACGGCTTCGCAAACTGCAAGCGCGCTGGCCCCGGGATTGCAATTCAGAAGGCATCGTCAACCCCAGGGTGGTTTGGCTGATTTCAGTACCAAGTCGGAGGATGGAACGGCTTAATCACCCTGCCCCATAATCTGGGCGCTCCAAATCGCGCCATGGAGCGCCACACCACCTCAACGGCCCGCTCCTGAAATCGTCATGTCGCATTACGGCCGGCATCCGAAGCCACGCGCGAGTCGATAACATCAATACAAGTAGACTTCTTGCGATCATGGCCAAGGAACCTGGTTCGACATCCGGCATCGTCACGACGGACCCCGTATGCGGCATGACGGTCGACCCTGCGCACGCTGCGGCGGTATACGATTACGCCGGCAAGACCTGGTACTTCTGTAATCCACACTGTCTCGAAAGATTCCGCGCCGATCCCGCAAGATATGGGGGTGAAGCTTCAGCGCAGCCTGCGGCTCTTTCCGAGACCGTGTCCGGCGCGACTTACACGTGCCCGATGCATCCCGAGGTGGTGCGGAATGGGCCCGGTTCTTGTCCGATCTGCGGGATGGCGCTCGAGCCGCGGACGGTAAGCCTGGAAGATCAATCGAACCCAGAACTGGCGTCGATGCAAAAGCGGTTCTGGGCGAGCGTCGTCCTAACTGCTCCGATTCTTGCGATCTCGATGAGCGGAATCATGGGCCGAACGGCGAGCTGGATTCAACTGCTGCTCGCGACGCCTGTAGTCCTGTGGGGCGGCTGGCCGTTTTTCGAGCGCGCGTGGGCATCGCTGGTGCATCGCAGCCCCAATATGTTCACGCTGATTGCGATGGGCACGGGCACGGCATACTTTTATAGCGTCGTTGCGATTCTTGCGCCCTCCGTGTTTCCGCAATCGTTTCGCGGGCATGCGGGCGAGGTCGCGGTGTATTTCGAACCCGCCGCCGTAATCACGACGCTGGTACTGTTGGGGCAGGTTCTCGAGTTGCGCGCCCGCAGCCAGACTTCGAGCGCCATTCGAGGCTTGCTGGGGCTTGCGCCGCGCACGGCTCGCATCGTGAAGCCCGATACGACAGAGGAAGATATTGCGCTCGAACTCGTAAAGCCAGGCGACCGGCTCCGTGTGCGGCCGGGTGAAAAAATTCCCGTGGACGGCATGGTGCTCGAAGGCTCGGGCGTGGTCGATGAATCGATGTTGACCGGCGAGCCTTTGCCGGTCGAAAAGCAGAGCGGCGGAAATGTCACGGGCGGCACAATCAACACGGCCGGCAGTTTTCTGATGCGTGCTGAGCGCGTAGGCAGCGACACGCTGCTCGCGCAGATTGTCCGGATGGTGAGCGAAGCGCAGCGCAGCCGCGCACCCATCCAGCGCCTGGCGGATTCGGTTTCCGCTTACTTTGTCCCCACGGTGGTTCTGGTGGCGGTGATCACGTTTGCGGCATGGGCGGCGCTCGGGCCGGCACCCAGGATGGCGAATGCGCTCGTCAACGCCGTCGCGGTGCTCATCGTCGCCTGCCCCTGCGCACTCGGTCTCGCCACGCCGATGTCCGTGATGGTGGCGACTGGGCGGGGCGCGACCGCGGGCGTGCTGATCCGCAATGCCGAAGCGCTTGAAATGCTGGAGAAAGTCGATACTTTGGTGGTGGATAAAACCGGCACGCTGACTGAGGGCAAGCCGCGCGTGGTGGCCGTCGCAGCGGACGGGAATGAGCCGGACCTGATTCGCCTCGCCGCAGGACTCGAGCGCGCCAGCGAGCATCCGTTGGCGGCTGCCATCATCCGTGAAGCGGAAGAACGGCACCTGGTGGTTCCGGCAGCTGAAAATGTCCATTCACTGACCGGCCGGGGCGTTGCAGGTTTCGTAGAAGGCCATGCCGTAGCGGTCGGCAATGCGGCGTTGATGAGTAAATTGGATCTTGATTTGGGAACGTCAGCCGGCCGCGCCGAGTCTTTGCGGCGTAAAGGGCAGACGGTGGTTTTCGTGGCCATCGACGGGCGCGTTGCCGGCATGGTGGGAATCGCCGACCCGATCAAATCCTCGTCGGAAGAGGCAATACGCGGTTTGCACGGCGAGGGAATCCGCATGGTGATGCTGACCGGCGATAATCGCACGACCGCCGAGGCCGTTGCCCGCAAGTTGGGAATCGATGACGTGGAGGCGCAGGTTCTGCCGGACAGGAAAACCGAGGCTATCAAACGCCTTCAGGCAGGCGGGCGAATCGTGGCTATGGCCGGCGATGGCATCAACGACGCCCCCGCGCTGGCGCAGGCTCAGGTGGGAATCGCCATGGGCACGGGAACGGATATCGCGATGGAATCGGCGGGAATCACTCTCGTGCAAGGCGACCTGCGCGGCATTGCGCGCGCCCGAAAACTGAGCCGGGCTACGATGCGCAACATCCGGCAGAATCTTTTCTTCGCCTTCATCTACAACACCGTGGGCGTGCCCGTCGCCGCAGGGATTCTCTATCCGTTCTTCGGCCTGCTGTTGAGTCCGATGATTGCCAGCGCGGCCATGACCTTCAGCTCCGTGTCCGTTATCGCGAATGCACTGCGGCTGCGGCGGACTTCGCTTTGAGCGGCGCGCAAACTATCCCGGCAAATTGCACTTAGCCGGATTCTGCTCGGCGCGAACGAAGGCCTCAGCCGCCTGGCAGCGGTATTCCAGGCCGCGAAATTTTTGCATCGGCTCGTGATAGCGCGTGTAGAAGCTCGCAGGATCCTGGCTGGCATGCGCGAAGCACGCCTGCCGCTTCCGCTCGACCGTCGCGGCGATATCGACATAATGCGTGGGCCGGAAATCTTTGGTTTCCCCGCCGAGATCGACTTCCGTGTAGTAAAGCTCGAAACGCCGGCCGCCGCGCTCCCACGCGTCATAAGCCAGCAGGGAGGCCACGCGATGGTCGCGGTGGGCATCGATGGGCCAGGGAGCGAAGACAACGTCCGGGTGTTCCGCATCGATGAGCGACCGAAAATCCTGATAGCGCTTGTTATTGATCTCAGTCTTTCCGTCGATCTGCCCGCCGAAGACAGCGCGCGCTTTCAGGATGGCGCATGCTCTCTGCGCCTCAGCCGTGCGAATGGCGGCTGCTTCGGCTTCGGTTTTTCCCGAAATGCCCGCCTCGCCGCGAGTCAGGTACAACGCCACGGCTTCGTGACCGAAATCGGCGTAGCGGGCCATCGTGCCGCCGCAACTCGATTCCGGATCATCCGGATGCGCTCCGACTACGACAATCTTCAATCGGCCGCTGCTGCCGGCCGAATGCTCCTGGCCGGCTGCGCCTGAGGAACCGATTGCACCCGCCGCTATGAGGCTGCCCGCCTGCAACGCTCGACGTCTGCTGAGTTGTGCCATTTCCTGACGATATCAGGCTGGGTTGAAGCCGGCTGCATTCACACCCGGCAGGGTGAATTCACCCAGCCCGACAGCACTTTTCGCACGGAAAATGGCCCATTCCCTGAGTAGAAGCCTTGGCAAGCCTCGTGCGTCACCTTTTGGCGGAAGTCGCATCCAGAGAGACGAGAGCTTGATATGGAAGTCATAATTGAACACGTTAAAGATGTAGAGTTTCGGGTGGCCGCTCGGGGTCACCGGGTAATCTGTGACCAGCCGCTCGAAAACGCAGGCTCGGATGCGGGGATGTCGCCGCCGGAATTTCTGCTCACCTCGCTCGGAACCTGTGCCGGCTACTACGCAGCCCAATATCTGAAGACGCGATCGCTGCCAATCGAGGGTCTGGCGGTTCGCGTTTCGGCGGAGAAGGCCTCGGCGCCGGCGCGGCTGAGTTCCTTCCGCATCGAGATCACGACGCCACCGCTTGAGGAACGGCACAGGGAAGGCGTGATGCGCGCCGTGAAATCGTGCCTGATTCACAATACGCTGCTGAATCCGCCGGTGATCGATACGATGCTGCGCACGGCCGATGCATGTGTTCCTACACCCGTGTGATGCGTGTTGCCGGTTCCGTTACAATGATGGCGGCGGAACCTATCCGTGGAACGGGCAGCGGAAATCGAACTGGCGCGGGAATTAATCGCGGCGAAGCCCGGAGCGTTCGACCGATTCGTCGGGCATTTCCGGGCGAAGGTTTTTCAGTACAGCGTGCTCATTTGCGGCCACCGCGAGGACGCCGAAGAAGTGGCCCAGGAAACGCTGCTCAAGGTCTTTGAGAATTTCGATCAGCTTCGCGAGCCCGAGCGCGTGCGCGCCTGGGTGTTCCGGATCGCCAAAAACGCCTGCCTGATGAAGCGGCGCAAGAGCATCTATGCGCCCACGCAGGAGCTTTCGCTCGACGATTTTGTTCCGGCGAGGAGCGGCAATGGCGAGGCGATGAAAATCGAAATCGCGGACTGGTCGAATTTGCCGGAGGAACAACTGCTGCGCGCCGAGTTCCGGCGCGTGTTTGAAGAAGCGATCGCGGAAATGCCGGAGATTTACCGGCCGGTGATCCTGCTGCGGGACGTGGAAGAGCTTTCGACCGAAGAGACCGCGCAGGTTTTGGACGTCAGCCCGGATGTGGTGAAGACCAGGTTGCATCGGGCGCGGCTGTTTGTGCGAAGCAAGCTGGATGTTTATTTGCGCGCCAAGTCGCAGCCGGCCGTAAGGAACTAAGCCATGGAACACACGCACGGCGAAAACTGCAAGAAGATGTTCGCGCAACTATCGGAATATCTGGATCTTGAACTGCCGCCCGACGCGTGCCGCGAGATGGAAGCCCACATGGCGGGCTGCTCGCCCTGCGCGGAATTCACGGCGAGCCTGCGCAAAACCATCGAGCTTTGCCGCAAGTATGGCAATCAGGAACTGCCGGCGCCGATCGCCCAAGGCGCACGCCAGAAATTGCTGGATGCGTACCAAAAAATGATCGCCGCGCGGGGGAAATAGCCGCTTTCTGCTTTTCGTTCGGGCCTATCCGCCGTAATGCGTCCCACAAAACGGTATGATGTGGAAAAGGCCATGAAGAAGCAAATCCTCTACAAAACCACTCTATTCGGAGTGCTGGCGGCTGTAACTGTGTTCACACTCGCCGCCCAGGAAACCGGCTACATCCGCGCGCGCGGGAAACCCGGCGATGCCGGCGTCTTCATTAACGGCAAGTACGTTGGTCCGGGATCCCGCTTCACCGTACCGGAAAAGTACGAGGCGCCCGCCGGTGAGGTTGAGGTGACTTTCAGAGACCCGCGGTACGAGGATTACACCACCAAAGTAACGGTGCGCCCCGGAAAGACTACGAAGCTGAAGTATGCACTTAAGCGCGTGGAACCGGCAAAGCCGCCCTTCGGCCGGCTGCGGCTTGGCGGAGGAGAAGCCGAATCGTTTATGTCGGTCGCGGCGGGCGACACGGGCGCCGTCTTTATCAACGACAAATTTTTCGGCTACGTGGACGAGCTGAACAATCCCGGCGGTGGTTTGCTGTTAAATCCCGGAACCTACGATCTGCATATCGTTTCGCAGCTTTTTGGCGACATTCATCAGAAGATCACGATCGAAGCGAACAAAGTCACGATTGTTCCTCTGACGAAGAAATAGCCCCCTGGAGCTGATTAGTTTCCGGCGGCGCCAAACAGCCTGAATGCCGCCACGTACGAACCGGCCTCCACCGCCACGTACTGCCGGCCCTTAAAACTGTAAGTGATCGGCGACGCAGTAATGGCCTGGCCGGTGTTGAAGTGCCACAGCGGCTTACCGGTCTTCGCATCGAGCGCGGTGAAGATACCCTGATCGGAGCCGGCGAAGACGAGGCCTCCTGCGGTTGAGAGCAGTCCGGCGCCGTATTCAGTTGAGCCGACCTGTTCAAACTCCCACACGAGCTTCCCGGTGGTCAGTTCGAGCGCGCGCACGTAAGCCTGGCGCGGCTCATCGGGACTCTCGATGTAGCCCGTGGCGTCGAACGGAAACCCTCCGGGCCGGAATTTTTCAAAAGACTTGGTGTTAATTCCGCAGCCTTCGATCGCCACAAAGTAAAACAAGCCCGTATCCGGATTGTAGGCCGGCGACATCCAGTTGGTTGCACCCGACGTCGAAGGGCATATTTTCGTGCCTTTGAGACTCGGCTCGATTCCCGGCGCCAGAATCGGCCGGCCTTCCGGGGTCAGCCCGCTCGCCCAGTTCACCCATTTGGCAAATGGCGTTCCGTGCAGAAATTTGCCGCTGGTCCGGTCAAGCACGTAATAGAAGCCGTTGCGATTGGCCTGCACGAGCAGCTTGCGCGGCTTGCCCTCGTACGGCGCATTCACCAGAACCGGAATCTCGACGGCATCCCAATCTGCCGTGTCGTGCGGCGTGAACTGGAAATACCACTTCATCTTGCCGGTGTTGGCGTCGAGCGCCACCATGCACTCGGTGTAGAGGTTGTCGCCCTTGCGCATGTCGCCGTTGAAATCCGGCGCGGGATTGCCGATGCCCCAGTAGATCAGGTTCAATTCCGGATCATAGCTGCCGGTAAGCCAGGTATCGCCGCCCGCGGTTTTCCAGGAATCGCCGGCCCAGGTTTCCGATCCAGGTTCGCCCGGCTTGGGGATCGCATCCCAGCGCCATAGCCGCTCGCCGGTTGTCGCATCGTAAGCGGCCAGAAAGCCGTTCATCCCGAAATCGCCGGGAGCCACGCCCGTAATGATCTTTCCGTTCAGCACGAGAGGCGCGGCCGGTGACCAGAAGCCATCCTTAAATTCCGCGATATGCGATTGCCAGAGAAAATTTCCCGTACGGGCGTCGAGCGCCACCAGCCAGGCATCCGGCGTTGTGAAGTAAACGCGATTGCCATAAACCGCCGCGCCGCGGTTGGGACCTTTGCCGAGCGGAGGCTGGTGCCGGTACTGCCAGATTTCGCGGCCGGTGCGCGCATCGAGAGCATAAACTTCGTTGGGCTGCGTGAGGTACATCACCCCGTCCACCACCACCGGCACGCTCTCCAGGCGATCCGAACGCGGCACGTGGAAAATCCACGCCGGCACGAGCGACGGTACGTTGTCCTTCCGGATTTGCTTCAGCAGGCTGTGCCGCTGCGAGTTATACGAGCCCGAATACGTCAGCCAATTTTTCGGATCCGCCTTCATCAGGTCCTGATAAGTCACTTGAGCGCAAACGGGCGCCAGCAGAAACAAGAGAGGGCCGAGCAGTCGCGCGCATCGTGTCATGGCTGTTCTTCATCGCTTTCTTCCGCGGGCTTCGTGCCCTCAATGGCCTGACGGCTCAGGAACGCGAGCAGGTCCTGCAGTTCGGCGGCAGTCAAGGTTTTGTCAAGGTCACTCGGCATAAGCGATTGTTTTTTGTAGGTCACATGCCGCAACTCATCTAGCGTAAACAAGTCGAGATGCCCCGCGTTGTCGAGAAGCTGCAGCGAGAAATTGTCGTTGTTCTTGGCGATTCCGGAAATCTTGCGGCCGTCTGCTGTCACCACCTCGACCGGCTGGTAGCCCCGCGGGATCTGCGCCTTGGCTTTGGTCAACGCGTCGCGAATCGCCGATAGCGGTTCGGTGCCGCCTATGTTGGTGAGATCCGGCCCGAGAATGCCACCGCGGCCGCGAATCATGTGGCATTCGGTGCACCGCCCCTTGCCCTGAAAGATTTGCTCGCCGTGCGCGACGTCGCCGGGAACAGCAGCCTCAGAAGCGGTGGCGCGCAGGCTGCGAATGAAAGCCACGACTTTCCAGATATCCATCTCCTGCAATCCCAAGGCCGGCATATTGGTGCCCGGAATTCCGTGCTGGACGGCATCGAAAATAGCCGCATCTTTCCGGCGGGCATGATCGCGCCCCGTTCCCAGGCCAGGGCCCCGGTCCGTACCCGCGCCGTTCAAACCGTGGCAGACGGCGCAGGTGCGGTTGAAAATTTCGCGGCCCTGCTCGATGGCTTGCGGGCTGTGCCCGAGCGGGTTGGCATTTGCTTCGGCGGGCTTGTGCTGGCCGAGGGCACTCACTGACGCAAGCAGCCCGCTAGCGACGGCCCACTTCCATTTCGTCCAATGCCGGGACATTGCAATCACGGAACGACCCTCATCCCAAGCCCGCTTCACGTAGAAACTGCGCCGATTCCTCGGGCGGCGTCGGGTTGATATAAAAACCCGAACCCCATTCAAACCCGGCCACCTTGGTGAGCCTGGGCATGATCTCGATGTGCCAATGGTAATGGGACAGGGCCGGCTCCTGGACCGGGGCGGTATGGATCACGAAATTGTATGCCGGCTTCTCGAGCGTCTTGTCCAGCTTGCGCAGCGTCGAGCGCAGCACCCAGGCGAGATTTTGAATCACGGGAGCGCTCGTATCTTCGAAATGCGACTCGTGCTGCTTGGGGATGATCCAGGTTTCGAATGGGAAACGGGCGGCATAAGGCTCTATCGACACAAAGCGGTCCGTTTCCGTTACCAGACGCAATCCGGCGGCCGCCTCCTGGCGCGCGATGTCGCAATACACGCACCGCTCTTTGAAATCGTAGTACTGTCTGGCGCCTTCGAGCTCCTCTTTGGCGGCCCTGGGCACCACGGGCAACGCGATGAGCTGCGAATGCGTATGTTCAAGCGACGCGCCTGCGGCTTCACCGTGATTTTTGAACAGCAGAATATAGCGCAGGCGGTGGTCTCTCTTGAGATCGAGCATGCGCTCACGGAACGCCCACAGCACGTCTTCAACCTGTTTATCGGTCATTTGCGCGAGCGTAGAAGAGTGTTCGGGCGTTTCGATGATCACTTCGTGCGCCCCGATGCCGGTCATTTTATCGAACAGACCTTCGCCCTCGCGATTCAGCTCGCCCTCAATGCCCAACACGGGAAACTTATTCGGCACCACGCGCAGCGTCCAGCCCTTCTGGTTCGAACTGCCGTTCATGCGATAGGCCAGCACCTCCGGCGGCGTCTTCTGCTCGTTGCCGGCGCAGAAGGGGCAGAAGCGCGTCGGCCCCGAGATGACGACTGGTTCGCGCGTGAAATCGGAAGGACGTCTCGCGCGGTCGGTGGAGATGATCACCCACCGGCCGGTGATCGGGTCTTTACGAAGTTCTGGCAATGAGTGAGAGTCCTTGTGATACGCGCGTATACAGCGGAGAAATGCTTCGTTTCCCGCTGCAACGCAGTATTATAGCGTTCGCTTGGGGCCGAAGGCATCTCGCAGCAGTTCGAGCCGCGCGGGCTCGGTGAGAATCACGTTCACTATATCGAATCGGACGCGTTCCCAATCGGCGCCCGAGCGGCGGGCGTAATCGCGGGCGGCGCGCACCAGATGGGCTTGTTTCTCGCCGCCGACGGCGCGGTCCGGCGTCCCGAATTCGTCGCTCGCGCGCGATTTCACTTCGACAAACACGAGCTGGTCTTTTTCCCAGGCAATCAAATCGATCTCTCCCGATCCGCTACGTGCGCGGTAATTGCGCGCGACGATGGTGAATCCCTGGCGGCGGAGAAAACGATGGGCCAGGTCCTCGCCACGGCGGCCGGAGGCGAGATCGGCGGCCTGGATGCGGCGGCGGGCGTGGTCGCGGATACGGTCGGCGAGGCGATAGAGAGGCGAGAGCACTGGAATCAGAGTGGCGGCCAGGGGGTGAAATCTCCAGCTCTATCTAAATAGATAGCGCCATATCCGCGGGGATAGGCGGGCGAGGCGCTGGCGAGTTTCGGCGGGCGTACAGGCGTAACGATAACCCCCGTGGACAGAAGAGATTGGAGCGATCGCGCCGGCGCATGCTTTTGGCTGGCATGCGCGTTGCAACATCTCCGGCGAAAGGATCGGGGCGATGAAAACCAAAACGAACGTGAAAGCGGGCTTTTGCGACGGCAGCGTGCGGTTCTGAGTTATCCAGACGCTATGCAATCACAGGGATCAGCTTGGACTCGATAATGCGCTGGTCCGAGGTCACGAGACGCAGCCGCTCGACGCGCGCCGTCGCGACAATGGCGCGGTCGGCGGGGTCGCGCAGGAGGGCGAGTGAGGCGGCTTCGGCGGCGACCTGGTACGTCAATGGAAAGACCTGAAAGACCCCGCGTGTCTGCACGTGTTCGAAAAACTCATCGATCGTCATCTTCAGATCCATCTTGCCCTGGCTGGCGAGAACGGCGAGCTCCAGCAGGCTGATCGCGCTTAAAGCGAGCGGCTCCATGCGGCGAACCGCGGCGTCGAGCACTCGGCCCTGCTCCCGCGATAACCTCCGAGCCTGCGTCAGCCAGCGAACCACAATGTGGGTATCCAGAAGGAGGCGGGGCAGCATGTGTTCACCCCTTATCCTTGCCAACGACCTCCCAGAGACTGGACATATCGACGTTCACGATGTCGCCAATAATTCGGACCTTTCCGGCCAAACTGTTGCGGGGCGATTTCCACGCTGTCCGCTTGGCGCGGCCCAGAACCGCCACAGGGCGGCCGCGGCGCGTGATAGTGATGGGGCCGCCGTGCTGCTCGATTTCATCGAGGTAGGCGAGGCACTTGGCTTTAAACTCGGTGGCGCTTACGGTGTGGGTTTTCATGATCTCCAGAGATCAGGATAGCAGGGATATGGTCATCTGACCAGTTGGGCAAAGTCGCGTGTTTGGATGGGCCGTAGGAGGCAGAGCATGCGGCCCTCAAATGCGGAGTGGTTTCCATAACCCGGAATCTCCAGAAACAGAGACCGCTCGCCGTCCTAAGATAATAGCGTGGACCGGTTTGTTGGTACACACGACGCGAAGGAATTCCTGGTGGCACGGATTGTCGCGGAGGCACAGCGAGAGGGGCTCTCACTCTCCGAAATCGAGCGCAAGATGCTCTACTTCTCTGAAACCGACCGGACATTGCCGGACATCGACAAAGTGAGTGAAGCGTTTAAGCGCGAGTACGACAGTGACGAGTACGAAAAGAAAATCACAAGCCTCATTCATAACGCCCGCGCCCGCACTCGCAAGGAGGACAAACAGGAATTCGAGGCTTGGTCGGATGCAATCCGAATTCTGAGCAAACAAGATCACTACCTGCTTGTGATGATCGACCAGATCGGTTCTTCTAGCCGCCCTCGCGGCGATCTTCTGAAGCTCTGGGCGACCGGCATGTTAGTGGTCTGTCTCGGCGTCGGGCTGCCAGTCATTTTCTTAACCCGTTTTCGTATCGAACCGACGGGAGAGGCACTCGTATTTTTGGCCTGGGCCATCATCACCTGCGTCACGGTCATCTGCATTCTGTTGTATGTTTTTCTAGGCCGGCAACGATGGGAAGAACTCATCAACAGGGTGGCCACCAAACTCTTTGGGCTCTTTGATCAGTCGAAGTAGCTCTTCACTTCACCACCTCGAACTCAAACTCCATCACCTTGCCGCGCACGATGTAGCACAGATAGTATTCCCAGAATCGCCGGTATCTGGGAAAATGATTCACCAGAAATTCAAAACCCAGCCAGCGCCAGAAGGCCAGCAGCTTCACGCGCAGAGAAATCTCGCGGAACGTAGCCTTGGAATAGTAGCCGAAGCCGCCGTGATCCGGGCCGAAATAGCGGAACGAAAAACTGTTCAGGTGGCTGCGGTGGGTTGGATCGCAGAAAGAGCTGAAATCGGTATAGTGCGGGGTCTCGATGCGGACGCTAGCGCCGGGGCGCGCCAGGCGGTGAAATTCCTCCATGGTGCGGATGACGTCGTCCACGTGCTCGATCACATGGATCGCGAGCACGCGGTCGAACGTGTTATCAGCGAAGGGGTACGGCGTGCGGTTGAGATCGCAGAGCACGTCGGCGCGGCTCGCCGGGTTGCGGTCGATGCCGATCGCGCCGGGCTGCTTGTGGATTCCGCAGCCGACGTCGAGTATTCTCAGCTTTCGCGACTCGCGGTGGTCAGGCACTCTTCGAGCGTTTCTACGGCGAAGTCAGCCTGGTCGCGCGTGATGGTGAGCGGCGGGCTCAGCCGGATCGAATTTTCCCCCGCCCCCAACACCAGAAGCCCGCGCTCGAACGCAAGCTGGAGCACGCGATTCCGCAGCTCCGGAGCCTTCTCGCGCGTCTGCTGGTTCCGAACCAGCTCGATGCCGAGCATCAACCCCAGGCCCCGGACCTCCCCGACCGCCGGAAAGCGCTTCGGCCACTCCCGGAGCCGGTCCATGATGTGCGCTCCGACGCGCGCAGCGTTCGCCACCAGCTCTTTCTCCAGCAGCTCGACCGTTACCAGCCCCGCGGCCACCGATACCGGGTTGCCTCCGAATGTGGACGCATGCGCGCCTGGCGGCCAGTTCATCAGCTCCGCTCGCGCGATGGTCGCCGCCAATGGCATACCGCTCGCGATTCCCTTGGCGACGGTGAAAATGTCGGGCGCGGCGTTAAAATGCTCCGCGGCCCACATCTTCCCGGTCCGGCCCATCCCCGACTGCACTTCGTCGAAAATGAGCAGCATACCAAAACGTTTGGCGATGCGCGCCAGCTCATCGAAGAATTTTTGCGGCGGAACGATGTAGCCGCCCTCGCCCTGCACGGGCTCGAGCACGATGGCCGCAACTTCATCGGCCGGCAGGATGGTTTTGACGAGCTGCTCTTCGATCACCTTGGCGCATTCGACGCCGCAGGTGTCCGGCGATTTCCCGTAAGCGCAGCGATAGCAGTAGGCGTACGGAATGTGATGGACGCCCGGCATCAGCGGGCCGAATCCGCGGCGCTGCACCGATTTGCTCGCGGTGAGCGCGAGCGACCCGAGCGTGCGGCCGTGGAACGCTCCGAGGAACGCGATGAATTTTCCGCGGCCCGTTGTATAGCGCGCCAGTTTGATCGCAGCTTCAATCGCCTCAGTGCCCGAGTTGCCGAAATACACACGGCGCTCGAGACCTCCGGGCGCGAGCCGCGCCAGTTTCTCGGCCAGCGCGACCATGTTCTCGTAATAGAAATCGGTGCCCGACATGTGGATCAGGCGCGCCGCCTGCTGCTGGATGGCCTCGACGACCTTGGGATGGCAGTGGCCCGTTGAGACCACGGCGATGCCGGCGTTGAAATCTAAAAATCGGTTGCCGTCGACGTCCTCGACCATCGCGCCCTCGCCGCGCGCGGCAACGAGTGGATAGGGCCGCGTGTAGGACGGCGAAAGAATTTTTTGGTCGCGTTCGATGATCTGCCGCGCGCGCGGCCCCGGTAGAGGGCCGTGGATCTGCGGCAGGTCCGGACGTACCGCGTCCATGACTGAGCTTTTCATCAAATTTATCCTCCTGACTGACTTTCCTGACTGGGAACGAAACGAAAGTTGGAGGACTAACTAATCGGAACCGAAGAGGCTGGGGCGCGCGTTGGCTGGCCGGGTAGCCATACTTCTATTGTACCCTTCGCCTGGAAGGCGGCCAAGGGTCACTGCACTAATGCCGTTTTGCCTCCGGCCTGGCGAATCGGCCCTGTCCCGCGCGATCAAAGCCTGCTATGGAGCGGATCCAGTCGGCGCGCCGGCCCCACCCATGACCTGTAAGTTGTCGTTCACGCGCACCACTTTGGGAACCGACTGGGCGATTTGCACGGCCTTCGATTTTTCACCGGACGTATGTACGGTCCCCGCGAGAGTGACAATTCCGTTCGTGGAATTCACCGATATGTTGATGACGCTCGCCGCGCCGAGGTCGCTCGCCAGCTTGGCCTTGACGCTTGTAGCGATCGCATCGTCATTGAGCTGCGCTTCCGGGCTCTCGTTTGTACGGCAAGCCAAGGTAAGCGCCGCCACCAAAATCATTGCTGCCCATTTCATAAAGCTACGGCCTGCACGAAAACGACCAACCGGCCGCCGGGCAGCCACTCGGAACGGTCGCAATCGCACAAAAATCTTCTGGAACCGTACCGAAGCCGCATTCAACCAGAAAAGTGTTTTCCAAACGGTCAGGTTTTCGTACCGTAACGGCCACAACACGGATTAGCCTGCACGGGCCGCAGTGCACACGGAACATAGGATCGACAATTGCTCAACGAGCAGATGGAGGAATTATCATGCCCGCCACACGCAGCCTGGCAAGCGAGATTTCGCACGAAAACCGCCAAGACCACCCGGTAGTGCGCCATCTCCAATTGCAGGCGGCCAACGCATTCGTACTCTATGCAAATTACAAACACTATCATTGGGAAACTTTCGGCCCTCTTTTTCACGATCTGCACTTGATGTTCGACGGATTTGCCAAAGACGTGCTTGGAACCATCGACGAGATTGCCGAGCGCATCCGCATGATCGGTCCAGCGATCGAGAATGTGCAGCTCCGGCAGATGCAGGAAGCCTCAAATATTGAATCCGCGGAAAAAGATCAATCCATTAGAGACATGCTGGAGCAGGCCGACAGCAACCTGCTGCTCGTGATCAAGGATATGCGGGATGCCGCCAGGGCAGCCGATGAGAACGACGACCCGGGGACGGTGGACCTGTTCTCGAAAGTTGTGCGCGTCCATGAAATGCATGAATGGTTCATCCGGCAGGTGCTGAAAAATCACGACGGACTACTCCGTTGAGTTTTCCATCGTGCCGAACCATACAGCCAGGATTAGTTTATGACTTGTGCAAACGTAATGACTAAAGATCCTGCATGCTGCGTCCCAACAGACACGGCATCCAGGGCAGCGAAACTGATGAAAACCACAGATGTCGGCTCGATCCCGGTCTGCCAAAGCCGCGACAGCCGCAAGCTGGTTGGTATCGTCACGGATCGGGATATCGTTATCCAGGTGATCGCCGATGGCCGGGACGTCAATAGTATTCACGTTCAAGATGTGATGACCAAAAATCCATTCATCTGCCATCCGGAAGACAAACTGGATGAGGCCCTCAAGACCATGCAGCTACATCAACTGCGGCGCATACCGGTTGTTGACTTCGGCGGACTGCTCGTAGGCATCATCGCGCTAGCCGACATAGCTACCAGATCTGAAGAGCCGCAGAAAACAGCAGAGACACTCGGCAGGGTGTCCACGCCCTCCGCACGGGGCGCGCATTAATTCGCGCACTTCAGCGATGTCAAAAGGAGGAGTTTATGACAACAGACGCCAACAAATGCAAGCACCCGGCCTGCAATTGCCCGGTGGAGGAAGATTCGGAGTACTGTAGCCAATATTGCAAGGATGCCGGCGACAAAATGGAGCTTTCCTGCAATTGTGGGCATCCGGGATGCGAACTCAGCACCCACTGACTCTAACTGCTGGACACCAGGCGTGTAATTCCTTCCCGCAGATTGGAGGTTCTTGCCTGTTTGTTTGGATACGCTAAGGGCAAGCGTTTCATGGAAATGGAACGATACGTGTTCAGTTCGAAAAGGACATGCCGGTGCGGTCGCGTTAATCAGGAATTCTGAGAGTAGATCGTAGCGCTCGCTCGACCGCATCAACCGGCTGAAAGGACGGGAAGCAATGCTATTACTTCTGCTCTTACTGATCATTTTGGTGTTTGCCGCCGCACCAGCGTGGCCTTATAGCCGCGGCTGGGGGTACTACCCAAGCGGTGGTCTGGGGCTCATCCTGCTCATCGTCATACTCCTGATGGTTTTCGGTTTCGTACATTAGCGGCCTCGCCCCGTGTTTTTGATGCGAGCGGATTGGCAGAACCTGCCGGACACGTGATCTTCTCAGGCCGAAGGCCGTCTATAACGGCCCAATCCCGGAAGCTCGTATGGCGCGCCCGCCATCCGCTCGCAGATTTTTTCAGAGGGCCATGAAATCGGCAAAATTCACCGGCGCTGCCGCGTATCTGCCCGGCTCACTCACGCTTCCGGCACTGCAGGCGGCGGTTCAGGATTGCCGCGGTTGCGATCTCTACAAAAATGCGACGCAAGCAGTTTTCGGCGAAGGGCGGGCGTCTGCACGAATCGTCATGGTGGGAGAACAGCCGGGGAACGAAGAAGACGTCGAGGGGCGCCCGTTCGTCGGCCCGGCGGGCAAGATACTCCAGCGCGCCATCCAGGAAGTTGGGCTAGCCGCCGACGACGTGTACATCACGAACGTCGTGAAGCACTTCAAGTTCGAAGAGCGCGGAAAAAGGCGCATCCACAAGAAGCCTGGCGCGGCCGAAGTCGAAGCGTGCATTCCGTGGCTGAAGGCCGAAATCGGGTGCGTGCAACCCAAAGTCATCGTGTGCCTTGGAGCGACCGCCGCGCAAGCCCTCCTCGGCCGGTCGTTTCGCCTGACCAAGGAACATGGAAGGTTTGTCGAGCACCCGCTGGCGCCGTATGTTACCGCGACTCTCCACCCATCCGCGATCCTTCGGGCTCCCGATCGAGACCAGCGCCACGCAGCCTACCAGCAATTGGTCACCGACCTGAGAAACGTGCGCGAGGCTCTGGAAAGCCGGGTTACTCGCGCGGGCCGCGCTTAGCGCTGCTGGTATCGTCTTTGCGATTCAAATCCAGGCCAAACTCGGGTTTCTCGCGCGTGCCGGTGATCTTAATCGGAATCACCGCGCCGGCATTTTTCTTTTTGAAGAATCGATCGACAATCTTGAGCAGGAACGACTTGAAACCGGTCGTGGTCTGGGATAGTTTTGCCTCCAGCCGCGCGGTGCCGTGAAAATCCAACGTCTCATCGAGCAGCCCGTAATCGCCGTCGAGCGTGATAAAAACACCGGGAATGCGGAACGAAAACCTGCTGAACGACATCCTGCCCTGATTTAACTGAAAACGACCCGTGAAATCCGAGGCCACCGTCTCGCTCGGTGGCACCTTGGGTTCACCTTTGCCCTTCTGGCTCAGCTCGTTGATCTTTTGCTGAAGATCCATTTTCTCGAAACGAGCCGAAACAATGGAAAACGCGCCATCCAACTTGAGTTTCTGAGCGATATCCACATCCCCGGGCGGAATCTCCAGTTTGGTCTGAAAGCGGATGGCTCCGTTCAGGGGCGGCCGTTTGCCTTTGACGCCCAAGCGCAGCATGTCCTCCACACGGCCTGCGGCCAGCACGTCGAGCGACACCGTTTTCCCTTTAACGCCTTTTTGCCCTTCCACGCCCCCGCGAGCCGTCACCTGTGAGTCTCCAAACTGCGCCTCAACCGGCTCGAGCCGCGTATTTCCGTCGGTTCCATCCACGATCGCGTGAAAACGCGTCTTCAATGGCACCGGGTTCTCGCTGACCTTGACGCGAAAGTCCGGTACGTTCGCCCGGCCGTCCACTTCGATGCGTTCCAGCACGCCGTCAAATCTTCCGTTTGATGCCAGTTTTCCGGAAATCCCCCGGAAGACCGAAAGGTCAGCATCCCGAAACTCATAAGTTCCCCTTACCGGCGTCTGGCCGATGTCGTCGTTGCTCCACGGTCCGAACTCCCCGGTAGTCTTTATATCGCCGGGGGGCTTCGCGTTGGTCAGCGTGGCACGAAATGACATCGTGCTCTCGATACCGGCGCGCCAGAGCTGAAGCAGGCGAAGGTCGTATTCGAGCGGCTGTTTGCGTTCGTCCTTCGGAAAGATGATCAACGTCGTGCCGTCGGCCGAGACGTTCTGGATCACAAAATCCGGCACGTGACCGCCGGCCGGTCTCGTGCGGTGAGGCTTTGGCGGGCCGCGCCGCGACACTTGAATGCGCAGCCCTTCCAGCCGCACCTGCTGGATTGCGATCGGCTTCCGGAGTACGCCGCGGATGCTTGCGGACGCTACGAACCGGCTAATGGTGATTAGCGGAGGCGAATCTAGGTGCCCCTTCTCACGGAATACCAGGCCCTCGCCGCGGATCCGGACACTAGGAAAAAGGCTGATATGCAACTGTTGCAGCTCCACTCGTGTTCCGAAATGCTGTTCGAGCAGCCCGAGGACTCGCGTACGCGCCACCTCGGAGAGCTTCAAAGACGCGGCCCAGCCGACCGCCAGTATTACGACGCACGCTGCCGTGCCGATGATGCTCCAGCGAATCAGCCTGGGATGCCGTTTCCAATCCACCCTGGTGAGTGCGCAATCTGCGGGCCAATGCGCAGCATCAGGCCAAAAACAGTGACGTTTCTATCCTGAATCGCCGGGAATCAGTATCATGTGAACTGTCGTGTTCAAAAGAATCTTGTTCTCGATGACGCTCCGCATTGCAGTGCCGCTGGCGGTTGCCGCGCTTTCGAACGCCCAGACCGGGAAATCACCGGGCGATTTTCCTTCGCCGGTAAATTTCACTGCCGAGGAGGATCACCAGAACATGATGGACCAACTCGGTATTCGCGCCCTGCGGCCCGGCCCGAGCGGCGATGAAAAAGCGCCGAACCACGCCAATTACGACGAGTCTCTCGCCAATCCCTATCCGAACCTGCCCGATATCCTGACGCTCAACAACGGCGAGAAAGTCACTACGCCGGAAATGTGGTGGAAGCTGCGCCGCCCTGAGATTGTGGAAGATTTCGAGCGCGAAGTTTACGGCCGTCTGCCCGCCAGGATTCCCAAAGTCACATGGAAGGTTACGGTCGCCGAAAGAGAATTCGTCGGCTTCATGCCCGTCATGGCGAAAAAGCTCGTAGGTCACGTGGACAACTCAGCTTACCCGCCGATCGACGTGAACCTCTCGATGGTGCTCGTCACCCCGGCGAATGCCAAAGGCCCGGTCCCGGTGCTCATGATGTTCGGCCGCAGCGCACTGCCGGCTCCCATGCAGCCGCCCCAGGAAGATCTCGACCGCATCAATTCCGCGCTGCGTGCCCTCCTCGAAAAGCAGGATCCCTCGCTCAAAGAAATCTTCGATCGTTACCCGGCCTACATCGTGAATGCCGTTCAGCCCTTTCCGTCCTTCGGCCCTCCACCGCCCGGCGGTCCTCCACCCAACGTGCAGTTGATCGCCGATGGCTGGGGATACGCCATCATCGACCCGGCCAGCATTCAGGCCGATAACGGCGCCGGACTCACCCGCGGGATCATCGGCCTGGTCAACAAAGGCCAGCCGCGAAAGCCGGACGATTGGGGCGCATTGCGCGCATGGTCCTGGGGCGCGGCGCGAGGCCTGGATTATTTGGAAACCGATCGCGCGGTTGACGCGAAGCACGTCGGCATCGAGGGCGTCTCGCGCTACGGCAAAGCCGCGCTGGTCACGCTCGCCTTTGAGCCGCGATTCGCCGTGGGCCTGATCGGCTCCTCGGGCGAAGGCGGCGCCAAATTGAATCGCCGCAATTTCGGCGAAGCCGTCGAAAACATAACCGGCGGCGAGTATTACTGGATGGCCGGTAATTTCATGAAGTATGGCGCGTCGGAAGCGACATTCGGCAGCAGGAACGCCGGCGATCTGCCGGTCGATTCGCATGAGCTGATCGCGCTGTGCGCGCCGCGTCTGACGTTCATCAGCTACGGCGTGCCCGAAAAAGGCGACGCGAAGTGGCTCGATCAAAAAGGGAGCTATATGGCGACGGTAGCAGCGGGCGTGGCGTTCAAGCTCCTGGGCGCGAAAGATCTCGGCGCCTCAAACGATTACCGCACGGCCGAAATGCCACCCGTTAACCACGGTCTGCTCGACGGCCAGTTAGCCTGGCGCCAGCACGATGGCGGCCACACCGATGCGCCCAACGTGAAGTATTTCATCGAATGGGCCGACAAATTCATCGGCCACGCAAAAACCGCGCACTGACGCTTTAGACCGTTCCCCACAGATACGGCCGCACCCGCTCCTCCGCCAGCTCGACTCCCAATCCCGGCCTTTTTGAAATGGGCATGTAGCCGCCGCGAATCTCGAGTTCCGGCGCGCGGTCCACGATCGCATAATGCTCCGGAACGCGGTAAGGATAAACTTCCTGGATATAAAAATTCGCGATGGTGGCATCCAACTGAAGCGAAGCCGCCGTGCAAACCGGGCTCGAGCAGTTATGCGGCTGGATGCGCATGTTGTAAGTTTCCGCCATGGCCGCGATTTTTTTCGCCTCCATGATGCCGCCCGTATTGCCCACATCAGGCTGAAGAATATCGGCGGCGTGCAGCTCCATAATGCGGCGGAATCCGTAGCGCGTGTAAATCCGTTCGCCGGTGGCAATTGGAATGTTTACGTGCTCCGACACCTTCTTCAGGGCGTCCACATCGGAGGGGTCGACCGGTTCTTCGAGAAACGCGATATTCCATTCCTCGAACTTGCGGCCGAGGCGAATGATGGCATCGGTGGTCAGCTCGGCGCTCACATCCAGCATCAAATCCACTTTCGGCCCGATCGAATCGCGAACGGCTTTCACGCTGGCAAGCGCATTTTCTTCCGCGGCGGCATCGATGGTGCGATGCGGCACGTGCCGGATGTGCCCTGCCAGGTCGAGCTCCGCGGTCGCCAGCGGGTAAAATTTCAACGCCGTATAACCGTCCTTTACTACGCGCTCCGCGGCACGTGCGAAATCTTCGGGTTTCACGCAGCGGAACGACCAGCCGTTAGCATAAACCCGCACCCGGTCCCGCATTTTTCCGCCGAGCATCTCGTACACAGGAACGCCCAGGCACTTCCCTTTGATGTCCCACAACGCCTGCTCGATGGCGCTGATCCCCGCGAAGATAATCGTGCCGCCGCCTTTCGCCCAGAAGGTGCGGTCATACATATCGCTCCAGATGGCCTCGATCTCAAACGGATTACGGCCCACTACGAACTCGCGGACCAACTGCTTGGCCATCGCCGCGGCTGACTCGGCTCCTGTGCCGTAAGCCACAGCCGCATCGCCAACACCCGTGACGCCCTGGTCGGTGAGCAATTGCACGAGCACAGGACTCCGCCCGCCGATCGCGGCAATGTAGATCCTCGCGCCGGTCACTTTCAGGGGCTTTACCCCCGGCAAATGTACCTGTGAAAACAGCGGCACTGTGGTTAAGGTTGCAGTCATCGAACTCCTGAGGAACTTTCTGCGATTCACGCGGGCATTATACTGCTCTTACAAAAAGACGACGCCCTTCGGAACTGAGTTGCGCTTTTTGTGCCGGTGCTCGCTTATACTGAAGCTATGCGCGCGCGGTTCGTACTCGCGCTGATTTCCGCTTCGTGGCTCTTCGGCCAGTCGGCCGGCACAGCTCCTAAAGACAAACCACCCGATTATCCGGCTCACGCCGCCGTGGGCGATATCGCCATCGGCGCCGATTATTTGGTGCATAGTATTCCCGCGAACACCCAGACATTCTTTGCGCCCGATTATCTGGTGGTGGAAGTGGCCGTGTTTCCCAAACGCGGGAGTTCGATCGAAATCGGCGTCGGCACCTTCACCCTGCGCGTGAACGGCAAAAAGCAGGCCATCTATTCCGATTCAACCGGCATGGTGGCCGCTTCCGTCAAGTATCCCGATTGGGAGCAGCGCAAGAATCTCGAAGTCGGCGCCGCGGTGGGAGACGCCGGCGTCGTCATCGGCCGGCCGCCAGCGGTCGGCCGCTTTCCCGATAATCCGCGCCAGCAGCAGACCCGCCTGCCCCGCCTGCCCAAAGCACCGGACGCCCAACAGGGTGTGGAACGGGAGGAGCCGGAGGATCTGGACACCGCGCTGGCCCGCACCGCCCTACCGCAAGGCGCTGTTTCCATTCCGGTGAGCGGATATCTGTATTTCCGCTATCAGGGCAAAACCAAATCCATCAAATCCGTGGAGCTGCTGTACCAGGGGCCGGCGGGAACCGCCACGCTCAAGCTGCTCTAGGGATTTGCATGCATCATCGTGCCACGGCTTTTCGGAAAGCTTAGAGTCCACCTCGGCTGCCGGCTGTCACTGCGTGTTGGCTTAGGTTTCTCGAGCTATGCGGCCACCTACCGAGGTGCGGAGCAGTCGGAACTACTCGTTATGGGCAGAGATAGGATCAATCTTCGCCCAGACCGGACGGCCCACGGGCGTGTAGTCGCTTACATACACGGTGAGCCCTTGCCCCTGCCAGAGTTTTAGGACTTGGTCCACAAAGCTACTGTTATCGCTTACAAAATGAATGTCGGACTCGTGACACAGGGTAAAGATGATGTCCCCCTTAGCGTCTTGGATAATCAAGTCGCTTGCCCCAAGGCTGAAGATCCCCTGGGTCTCACTGCGCGTTATGAAGGTTTGGAGCTGAGCTGGAGAAATTGCGATAGGTTGCCACAGCTCATCGATCGCCAAGTTATTTCCAACTGCACCATACATGGCAAAGACGTTGGTCTGCTACCAGACTTCCAAAAGATTGGCGATTTGCAGAACGTTCTTGCGCAGTTGCGCGGTCCCAAGCGGTTCAGTTCTGAGTTCTTTTTTTTGCACGGCCTTCTCGTTTCCTATGGTTTCGGCTTGAAAATACCGTCGGGAAGGGTAGAATCGACCAAATCCGTGGAGCTGCTGTACCAGGGCCCGGCGGGGCGCGCCACCCTGAAGCTGCTGGGTTTGCATGCATCATCGTGCCACAGCCTTGCGCGAGGCCGGAGACCCTGCCAGCTTCTTCGCCCGCCGGAAAACATCGAGCAGCATCTTTTCTGTCAACTTTCCCGTGGAGGTGTTCTGCTGGCTGGGGTGGTAAGAGCTCACGAGCACCGGCTGGTCGGGTGCCACGCGATGCACGCGGTTATGACCGAACACGAACGGCGCGCGGCTCCGAATCACGCCGCGATCGCGCAGGACCGATAAATAAACGTCAAAAGCGATCTTCCCCAGCGCCACCACCACCCGCACATCCGGCAGCAGGTCGAGTTCGCGCTCCAGATACGGCCGGCAGTTGCGCAACTCCTGTGGCGTCGGCTTGTTCCCCGGCGGGGCACAGCGCGCGACAGCCGTGATGTAAGCGCCGATCAGTCTCAGATCGTCGTCCCGGGTTCGGCTTTCGGGCCTGGTGGCAAACCCGGCATCGTAGAGCACGCGATATAGAGTCGCGCCCGATCCATCTCCGGTAAACGGACGCCCCGTACGGTTCGATCCATGCGCCCCTGGCGCCAGCCCAACAATCAGCACGCGCGCTTTCGGATCGCCGAACGAGGGCACCGGCTTGGCCCAGTATTCCCAATCGCGGTACGCCCGCCTCTTCACGCGCGCGATTTCGGCGCCGTATTCCCGCAACCGCGGGCACCGCTCGCACGCGATCACCTCCTGCTGCAATACCACCAGTTCCCCACTGCTAAAATTCACTCGATGAACACTCCTTTTCGGTTGGACGGCCAACGCGCCCTGGTTACCGGCGGCGCGAGCGGCATCGGAGCGGCAACCTGCCGCGCGCTCTCAGGCGCCGGCGCACCGGTTACCATCGCGGATGTCGATCGCGCTGCAGCGGAAAAACTGGCCAGCGAGCTTCCCGGGTCATCCGTCCTCATTCTTGATATTACCGATGAAGCCGCGATCCAGCGCGCCCTGGCCCAACTGGATTCGCTCAGCATTCTGGTCAATAACGCCGGCATCGGCCTGGTGGGTGGCGTCGAAGAAACCGAGCTAGCCGATTTCGAGCGCCTCATGCGCGTCAACGTCGCGGGAACCTACCTGGTTACAAAATATGCCATGCCGCTGTTGATTAAGTCCCACGGGTCGATCGTGAACATAGGATCGGTCGCGGGCCTGGTCGGGGTGAAACGCCGGTTCGCCTATTGCGCGACGAAGGGCGCAGTAGTGGCCATGACCAGACAGTTATCGGTGGATTACCCTACGCAAATTCGGGTGAACTGCATATGTCCGGGAACGGTCGACACGCCGTTTGTCGAAGCCTACCTCGAAAAATATCATAAGCATGAGAAAGAAAAGGTCCGAACGGAACTAAATCAGCGGCAGCCGATCGGCCGGCTGGGGCGACCTGAAGAAATCGCCAATTTAGCCCTATATCTCTGTACCAAAGAAGCCGAATTTATTACGGGGTCGATTATTACGATTGACGGCGGCTGGACGGCCGCCTAATGGATTAAAATTTTTAAGGCCGTGGTAAAATAAAAACAGTTTGACTGGACGGTGTTGCGTGCCCCACAATGGAGTTTCGGCCGCTCTGGCGGGGCGCGCGGGCTTGGTTACCGCCTGTCGCAGTCCACAGTAAAGTCGCTATTCGCGCTATGCAACCGAGCCTATTTCGCGCCTCAATTCTCGCAATTCTCTGTGTTTTTTTAGTTTCCGAGCTCCCGGCGGCCCAAGCCGATCAGAGCCAGAAAGCCTCTACCAAAACCGCCGTTCACAAGAAAAAACGGCGCCACCGCCGTCCGGCCGTACAGCCGGTGACCCTGACGCGCGTTTCCGCCACCAGGCGCGTGCGCACCCGGCGGGTCCGTTACAGCCCGTGGAGTGAACCGACTTATGCCGATTCGACCAATGGCGATAACGTAGACGGCGAAGACCTCGCCGTAAGGCGGGCCGCCGTCGATGCCTTGGGCCCGTTCAACGGTTCGGTCGTCGTCGTCGATCCATCAAATGGCCGCATACTAACGATGGTTAACCAGAAACTGGCGCTGTCGTCGGGTTTCCAGCCCTGCTCAACCATCAAGGTCGCGGTCGCGCTGGCCGCACTCGAAGAGAAGCTGATCGAACGGACGACGAGAGTGCGTCTCTATGGCCGGACCAGCATGGATCTGACGAATGCTCTGGCGCACTCGAACAATTATTATTTTGCGAACCTGGGTATCAAGTTAGGTTACGAGCGGGTGAACTATTATGCGCGGCTGTTCGGATATGGCGAAACCGCCGGCCTGGACATCCCCGGTGAAAAACCTGGCTATTTCCCCTCAGCGCCTCCCAAAAACGGCGGCGTGGGAATGCTGACCAGCTTCGGCGAGGAAATTTCGCAGACGCCACTGCAACTGGCGGCCTTGATGTCGGCAGTTGCCAACGGCGGCACGCTCTACTATCTCCAGAAGCCACATAATCAGGAAGAAGTCGAGCATTTCGTCCCGCGGGTAAAGCGCGAGCTGGAAATCAAAGATCTGATTCCCGAGATCAAGCCCGGCATGCAGGGCGCAGTCGAATACGGCACGGCGCGGCGTGCGCGCCAGGACGAAACCATCATGGGCAAAACCGGCACGTGCAGCGAAGGCCGCACGCATCTCGGCTGGTTCGGGTCTTTCAATGACGTCGGCCCCAACAAGCTCGTCGTGGTGGTTCTGCTGACCGGCGGGCGTCCTTCAATCGGGCCGATGGCTGCTGGAGTTGCCGGAGAAGTCTACCGGCATCTCGCCCTGGATAATTACTTCGCAAGCAATCACACACGGATTACGCCGGCAGCTTTAGTCTCAACTCAGATCTGCTGCGCCCGCTAGTCACGCCGGGGAGCGGGCTTCTTTCAAAACACGGCCGGCGATGGCGTGCTTGAGCTCCTCAATTCCTGATCCCGTAACACTCGAAATCTCGAAATAGGGCAAGTTCCGCTCGGCGGCAAGTCGTTTCAGCGCCGTGACGCGCTCGGGATTCTGCGCTGCGTCCATTTTGCTGGCAACCACCAGCATCGGTTTTTCGACCAGTTCCGGGCTGAAACTGGCGAGCTCGCGCATGACGATCTCAAAATCCTGGGCCGGATCGCGGCCGCTCGCTTCCGAGACATCCACCAGATGCACCAGCAGCTTGGTTCTTTCAATGTGCCGCAGAAATTGAGTTCCGAGGCCGTGGCCCAGGTGCGCGCCTTCAATCAGGCCGGGGATATCGGCCACCACGAAACTGCGGAAATCGTCCATTTTGACGACACCCAGTTGCGGCTCAAGCGTCGTGAAAGGATAGTCGGCAATCTTCGGGCGCGCGGCGGAAATCCGCGAAATCAAAGTCGACTTGCCGGCATTGGGAAATCCGACCAGGCCGGCGTCGGCCAGCAGCTTGAGCTCCAGGCGAAGATGCCGCTCCTGGCCGGGCTTGCCCGGTTCGTGCTCGGTAGGCGCCTGATGGGTCGAGGTGGCAAAGCGAGCATTTCCGCGGCCGCCGCGGCCTCCGCGCGCAACCACGAATTCATCGCCCGGGCGCGCGAAGTCGTGGAGCTGTTCGCCGGTCGCCTGGTCATAGATCAAGGTTCCTACCGGCACCTCGAGGCGAATCGACTTGCCATCCTGGCCTGTCCGGTTGCTGCCTTCGCCGTGCCGGCCGCGTTCGGCCTTGTGCTCGGGGTTGAAGCGGAAGTGAATGAGGGTATTTACGTGCTCGTTCGCAATCATGGTGACGTCGCCGCCACGGCCGCCATCGCCGCCGCTGGGGCCGCCTCTGGGCACATACTTCTCCCGGCGAAAGGCCAGGCAGCCGTTGCCGCCATCGCCGGCTTTGACGTAGATTTTTGCTTCGTCGATGAACATCAGGCAGAAGCGAACATAAAAAAGCCGCCGGCATGAGCAAGCCGGCGGCCTGAAAACAACTGCTGCAAACCTTTGCTAGGAAGCCGAGCGCACGCTGACAAATTTCCCCATGCGCCCGCGGTCGTGGAATTCGACAATGCCGGTGACTTTAGCGAACAGAGAGTCATCCTTGGCCCAGCCCACATTCTCGCCGGGTTTAAAGACCGTGCCGCGCTGCCGGACGATGATCGACCCGCCGGGGACAAGCTGGCCGCCGAACACTTTCACTCCCAGCCGCTGGGCGTTCGAATCGCGGCCGTTCTTAGAGCTGCCTAATCCTTTTTTATGTGCCATGAGAAAATCCTATGCGACGATGTCGCCGACTTTAACTTCGGTGTAATCCTGGCGATGGCCGGTCGTGCGCTTGTACTGCTTTTTGCGCTTGAATTTGAAGACCAGGATCTTGTTGCCGCGGCCGTTGGCTGTGATGGTGCCGGTGACCTTGCGGTCGCCGGCTTCAGCGCCGGCCACCACGTCACCGGAATCGCCGAAAACAGCGAGCACTTTGGAAAACTCAATCGCGGAGCCGACGTCGCCCGCTAATTTTGGCACGCGGATGAGATCGCCCGGGGCGACCCAGAACTGTTTTCCGCCTGTTTCAATGATGGCATGCATGGAAAAAGCCTCGACTGGCACCCGAACATACAGAAAATACGGGGCTTCTTGGTGTAACCCTCATTTTAGTACACCCTTGCCAGCTTTGACAATCAAACGGGGCTAAAGTCTGGGGAGCGTTCCGCCGATGAGAAGTGATGATAGGGGAGGGTCACCCGGTGGACCGCGTGTCGCGAAGATCGGCGGCCAAGCCGTTGAGAAAGAAAGGAAATCGCAGGGGACCAGCCGAAGCGAACAACCGCCTTTTGGCTGAGAAGCGGAAGCTGGCGGAAACCAACAGGAAATTGGCCCAGGAGCGGGATGCAGCGATAGCCGCCAATGACTCAAAAAGCTCGTTCCTGGCCGGTGTCAGCCACGAGCTGCGCACGCCGATGAGCGGCATCATAGGTTTCACGGACCTGCTGCTGGCGAGCCGGCTGACCACAGATCAGCGCGAAAACCTCTCTGCGGTCAAGAATTCGGCCGAATCACTGATGGCGTTATTAAACGACTTGCTCGATCTTTCCAAGATCGAAGCGGGAAAACTGGAGGTCGAGCGCAGCGACTTCTGCCTGCGCAAACTGCTGAATGAGGCAATGAAACCGTTCGCGCTGCGTGCCCAGGCCAAGTCATTGCAATTATCCTGGCAGGTGGACGATCTCGTGCCGGACGGCCTGATTGGCGATGCTCTGCGGCTGCGGCAGGTCTTGACGAATCTTGCCGGCAATGCGATCAAATTCACCGAAACCGGCGAGGTGACGGTGCGGGTAGAGTTGATCAGGTGCGACGGAAGAGTCCTTCTGGCGCGCTTCTCGGTTGAAGATACCGGCATCGGTATTCCTCAAGAAAAACAGTCTGTGATTTTCCAGGCGTATCGCCAGGCGGATGGTGCAGTGGCCCGCAAATACGGAGGAACCGGACTTGGCCTGGCGATCTCCGCCAGGCTGGTCGGGTTGATGGGCGGCCGGATCGCGCTCAAGAGCGAGGCGGGGAAAGGGAGCACGTTCGAGTTTACGATTCCGCTGGGTATTCGCCATTGTACGGTGACGCAATGCGGCGTGGTGGAATGCCCGGCGCGGATAGGATCCTTTCCCGGCCGCCGGCTGCTTGTAGCCGAGGATCACCCCGTCAATCGAAAACTCGCCGTGAAATTACTTGAACAGTATGGTCATAAGGTTTGTACAGCGGCGAATGGCGCCGAGGCGCTGGCGCTGATCGAGCGCGAAACCTTCGACCTGGTGCTGATGGATGTCGAGATGCCTGAAGTGGACGGAATCGCCGCCACGCGCGCCATTCGTGCCAAAGAAAGACCCGGCGCAAAGCGGCTGCCGATTATCGCGATGACGGCTCACGCGCTCAAAGGCGATCGTGAGCGGTTTCTGTCGGCTGGAATGGATGCCTACGTCAGCAAGCCGTTTCGCGGGCCCGATCTGATCGCGGTCATAGAATCGACACTCGCGGCGGAAAATCGATCAGCAGGCGTCTGAGCACGGAATCGTCAACGGCTTCGCGAGCCGGACTGGGTGCCGATCAGCAACAATAGTTAGATGCATCGTCTGGCGCCGTTCGCCGTACTTTTGTCTATCGGTTGCGGCGGCCATCCTGGCACACGCGGCAAAGACAAGATCAACGTTGCGGCAGCGGCCAACCTGACGCGAGCCTTCGCGGAGGTGGGCCAGGCATTCGAGCGCCGGACGGGTATTCACGTGATTTACAGCCTCGGCGCGACCACGCAACTGACACAGCAGATCGAGCATGGGGCGCCTTACGATGTTTTCGCCGCGGCAGATGTAGAGCACATCGACGAACTCGCGCGCAAAAACCTGGTCCTGCCGGATACACGCGCCGTTTACGCCAGGGGCAAGCTGGTGCTTTGGGTGCCGGACGAGCGAACGCGGATTGAACGGCTGGAGGATCTGGCACGCACGGGCGGAAAGCATATCGCCGTTGCGAATCCACAGTTTGCGCCGTACGGCGAGGCGGCGGTCGAATCCCTGCGGGCGCTCGGGCTATGGAACGCGGTTGAGCCGCGGATCGTGTACGCGCCGAATGTCTCGACCGCCACTCAATATGCGTCGACCGGGAATGTAGACGCGGCGTTCACGGCGTTGGCGCTGGTTTTTGATCGCGGCGGGCGCAAGATTGAAGTGCCGGAGAACTTGCACAAGCCGATCGACCAGGCGATTGCCGTGATCCGCAGCAGTGCCAGGCCGGATCAGGCGCGGGAGTTCATTAGGTTCGTGGTCGGACCGGAAGGGCGTGCGATTTTGAAGCGGTACGGATACCAGTAAGATCAGCCTCCGTGATGCATGTGCATCGCGTGCGACTCGCTCTTCAAACGCGCGCGCAGAAAAAACCAAAATCCTGCCGGATGATTACTATAATACGGCCGAATCGCATCCGGCACTCCATAAACAGTAAAATTTCCGCCAACGCCCGTGTCGAGCCACGTGACCAGTTTGACGTCGTGCGTGTAGCCGAGGGTATATGCGGCGATACGGAAGGTGGGGCCGGCGGTGCGATCGAGCAAGTCGCGAATCGCGGGCCGGTCGTTGAAAAGCTCGTCTTTATCGACCAGCTCGACACGGCCGGTTACATAATTGCTGCGAGAGAACTGAAACACGGATTCGGCGAGATACGAGTTCAGATTGCGCTGCTCAGCGGTTTTGTGATTGCGGCCCCAGATGATGCTGCTTGCCCAGTTTCCGCTTGCGAGCGGGCGGTTGTAGGTGATGGACGCGGTAGAGCGTACGATGTCACCTGGCTCCAGGGCTTCGGGGTGAGTCAGGCGGCCGAGTGAAACCTGGCCCACCCAGTTTTCGCCGGGAGTGAAGGAAAGCCGCGCGGACCAGGAATCGATTGCGCCGTGGTCGATATTCCAGCGGTTTTCATCCGGCTCCGCGCCGTGAAAGCCACTGGCTTCGATGCGGAAGAACTGGTGGACGACTGCGGCCGTGATTACGTCGTCGGCGATATGGGTCGAATCCTGCAGGTGGTGCGAGAGGGTAGCCTGCGGAATTTCCGCGGCGGAAACACGGTGCGGGAATGCGACCGGGCCAAGCGCGGGATCCCCTACCGGCGCAAAGTAAAGCAGCAGGCTGGTGGATTCGGTGACAGGGCGGACGTAACGCGCGCTTAACTCCATTATGAAATCGTGAGGGTGCTGAGCGTCAACCAGCGGTTTTCCGAAAGCCGTTTCACCGGTTTGGAACAGCAGCGGGTAGCGGCGTTCGGTAATGGTCGCGGGATCGAGGCTGAGCATGCTGCGGAATTCGACGGTGCCACGACCGGCGGGATGAGATGCGGTCCCCATGAACCAGTTCGGCGCGAAAACTTTGTCGCCGCCACGCGGACCGGTTTGCCGCTCTTCGGTAAGAAATGCAATGCCGTGGAACATGAAAATCCATTTACCGGCTTGTTTGTGAATCATGTCCATGGGAGCGGAGCGCGGGTTGACACTGGTTCCCGACGCGGCGTGTTCCGGTTGCGGGGCATCCGCGGGCATGTTCATGCCCGGCATGTGCTGGTGCTCGGGCATAGTAGATTCCTGCGCCCAACACGACGCGATAAGGACAGCGAGAATGATGGCTCGCAAGTGAATGACCTGGGCTTACCGAATCTTGCCCATCATCTGGTAGAGCCAGATCAGCGCGGTATCCATGATGTGCTCGCCTGCGCCTACGGCAACGGGCGAAACCCCATTGTCCGCGCCATAGCCGCCTTCTGCAACGGCTTCGATGGTGGGGAAGTACTGATGATAACCGTTCGAATAGCCGAAGAAGAAAAGCCGGCGCACGCGGGCCCGTTGCTTGAGGCGCACGGCGTGATTCGAAAAGAATTCACCCGAGACGCCGACCATGGCGATATCGCCATCGAGGAGCGCGACAGTAAGCCGCGGGCGGATGCCTTCGGCATACTCATCCAGGTAATTGGGAATCAGCTCAGGGAAAAAAGCTTTCTGGAACATGCCGATAACCAGCGGGTTTTTGAAATCGGTCCGCGAAGCGAACTGGAAGCGCTCCTCGCGCACTTCAAGCGACGGTTTTGAAACTTCGTCGGTATTGGTGGCGGAAGTCAGCTTGACGACTTCGCGCCCCAGCGCTTCGCCGAACTCCTGGTAGCCATGATGCTGCCCCTGGTTTACGGAAAGGTCGCCCGCGGCGCCCTGCATGAAGATGACGCTCGCGCCGGTTTCTTTGGCAACCCAGTTCTTCATAGCGCCAACGTAGTCCGCCGAAAATTTAACGGTCGAAGCAGGAATGGTGGTGGGATGCGCGGCGAAGTTCACCAGGATGGCGATCGGTTTCCCGGAAGGGTCGTCGAAACGCATAATCGCCACGTCGGGATCGACAGGCTTGGGTTCAAGTTTGGTGTGGCGATTGCGATTGAAACCCTCGAGTTGTACGACGCCCGTGCCCAGTCTGGCGGGCTGCAATTTGTTATTGGCTTCGACGATGGCCGACGCGATCGAATCTTCGAGTTGCTTGTAATAGCGGAGGGCAGCGTCGAAGCGGCCCTTTCCCTTCCCTTCTTCGTCGCTCAGCTCGAGCACGGGACCGTGATGGGTGTGGGATCCGGCGATGAAGGAATACTGGATGCCGGCCTGGTCGCGGATACGCCGGCGGATTTCCTGGAGCGAGTGCTCGGCAGGCGAGCGGCCGAGATCGAGCCCCACAATGGCGAGCTTATTGCCGCCCGCATCGATCACGAGCGCTTCAGCATGCAGCGGATCGAGCACGCCCGACGAGAGGGCGTCATGCCGCGCGCCATAGCCCCACATGGGAACCGGCTCCCGCGGAGTAATATCGCGGCGCGCGGCA
This sequence comes from Bryobacteraceae bacterium, assembly GCA_035280425.1. Classification (GTDB taxonomy): domain Bacteria; phylum Acidobacteriota; class Terriglobia; order Bryobacterales; family Bryobacteraceae; genus QHXW01. The sequence goes on from DATEFW010000007.1 coordinate 164,317, forward strand.
CCCACGCGAAGCTGGCTCGACGCGGGCAAGACCAGCCACAATACGAGGCATACGGGCAGCAAATGATTTTTAGCGAACTTAAGCACGGCAGCGCTCCATCGGTATTTTCAGGATACGCGCTTGCTGTCGCAATCGGAACTACGTGCGGTTAATCGACGCGTTTCCGGAAACGCGAAACACTCAGCCACATCACCACGACGCCGTAAATCAGCATCCCGACGATTTGCGGCCACAATACCGTAATTCCAGTGCCTTTGAGGAAGATACCGCGAACGACTTCCATGAAATAGCGGATGGGGTCGAGATATGTCAGATACTGCACCGCCTTCGGCATATTGCGGATCGGAAAGGCGAAGCCGCTCAACATGAAGGCCGGCGAGGAGAAGAAAAATGAGGCCATCATGGCCTGCTGCTGGGTCTGAGAAACGGTCGAGAGAAACAGGCCGGCGCCGAGCGAGGTTAAAAGAAATAACACGGAGCAGCCAAGCAAAACGAATACGCTGCCCCGCAGGGGAATGTGGAAAATCACGAGCGCCGCGACGGTGATGAGCGCCAGGTCCAAGAGTCCGACGACGGCGAAGGGCAGAGTTTTTCCGATCATGAGCTCGATGGGGCGAACGGGCGTCACCATCAACTGCTCCATGGTGCCGATTTCTTTCTCGCGAACGATAGCCAGCGCGGTCAGCATCAAGGTAACGAGCATGATGATATTGGCTACGACGCCGGGAACGAAATAGTTGCGGCTTTTGAGGTCAGGATTGAACCACACCCGGGCGCGGGCTTTGATCTCCGGCGCACTCAAATTGGCGGGGCTGCTGCCGGCTGCCATTAAAGTTTGCCGCACGCGCCCGGCGAGAAGTTTGGCGGAGTAGGCGGAGACGATTTCACCGGAGTAGCGCGAAACAAGCGACGCGGTATTGGAATTGGTGCCTTCGACGAGAATTTGGACCGCTGCGGTGCGGCCACGCGCCAGATCCCTCGCGAAACCGGGAAACACGCGCACGACGGCCTGCACGGTTCCGTGGTCGAGTAGCTTCTGCACTTCAAACCGGTCCGCGGGCGTGGCGACAACCTGAAATCGCCGCGATCCCTGAAATGAAGCGAGCAGGTCGCGACTTTCGGGCGTGTGGTCTTCGTCCATCCAGGCGATGCGCGTGTTGTCGACATCGAGGTTCACGGCGTAGCCGAAGATGAGAAGCTGGAGAAGCGGGGGCACAAACAGCAGGACGCGCATGCGCGGCTCACGCAACGCCTGGATAAATTCTTTGCGCAAAATGACGAAAACGCGCTCCCAATTCATCTCAAGCCAGCTTTCCGTTCAGTTGACGCTTCGCCAGCCAGAATACGATCAGCGCATAGATCGCCAGAAAGCCGATATCCAGCCAGAGCACCTGAATGCCGACGCCTTTTAAGAAGATGCCTTTGAGAATGGTGACGAAGTAGCGAGCCGGCACCAGAGTGGTGATCGCGCGGATCACGGGCGGCATGGTTTCGATGGCATAGACGAATCCGGAAAGCAGAAAAGCCGGCAGAAAAGAGGAGAGAATGCCCAACTGATAAGCCATCAACTGCGATTTGGTCGCCGCAGAAAGAAAAATGCCCCAGAAGAGAGAGCCAAAAAGGAATATACTGCTCACCGCAATGAGCAGCAGGAAACTGCCGCGAAACGGCACATGGAATACGATGAGGCCGGTCGCAATGGAGATCAGCATATCGGCAAAGCCCACAGCGAAAAAAGCGAGCATTTTGCCGATCACCATTTCGGCCGGGCGCAGTGGTGTGGAGAGCACCTGCTCCATGGTGCCCATCTCCCATTCGCGCGCGATGGTGAGCGAGGTCAGCAGCGCCGCGATGATCATGAGGATCACGGCAATCAGCCCGGGCACGACATAGTTTTTGGATTCGAGCGAACTGTTGTACCAGACGCGCAGGCGTGCATCGACGGGCAGGGCGAGTGTCAGTCCGGCTTTTCGCGCCATAGCTTGCGAGCGAACTCGAAAAGCATAGGAGCTGATCAGCGAGTCGGCATAACCTAAGGCGATGGCGGCGGTGTTGGAATCGCTGCCATCGATGAGAATTTGCACATCGGCCTGCTCTCCGGCGCGGACGTGCTCGCCGTAGCCTCGCTCGATAGCGACGGCCATCAGGATTTTGCCCGAGTCGATGGCTTTTTCGATTGCATGGTAATTATCGACAAATCCTTCGACCTCGAAATAGCGTGAGCCCTGGAACTGGCGGATCAGATCGCGGCTGGCCGAGGTATGGTCGGCATCATAGATGAAAGTCGAAACACGGTCGACATCCAGACTCAGTGCGAAGCCGAACAGCACGAGCATCAGCAGAGGCATGGCCAAGGCCATGGTGAGGCTTCTGGGATCGCGCAAGATGTGCCGGAACTCTTTGCGGGCGACGGCCCAGGTACGGCGATAGTTCATGCGGCCCGGCTTTCCTCGGATTCGATCATGGCCACGAAAACGTCTTCCATGGAGGGCTGGATGCGCTCGAGGCGCCGGATCTCGATTCCTTTTTGCGCGAGCGCCCGGCGGATCCCGCCCGCGGCGGATTCGTTTTCGACGGTCGCGTGCAGCCCGCTGCCAAAAACGGCGACCTCGCTCACGCCCGGAAGATTCTCGAGAGCCTTCATGGTCTCGAGGGGGTCCGAGGTATCGAGGCGGAGCAGAGTACGCGATTTCAGGCTTTCCTTCAGCTCCGCCGGGGTTCCGTGAGCGATCACGCGTCCGCGATAGATGAGCGCCAGCCGGTCGCAGTACTCGGCTTCATCCATGTAATGCGTGCTGACGATGACGGTGTGGCCTGCCTCAGAAAGTTGATGGATCAGATCCCAAAACGAGCGCCGGGCGATGGGATCAACGCCGGAGGTCGGCTCGTCCAGGAACAGAATCCGCGGTTCATGCAAGATCGCGCAGCCCAGCGCCAGGCGCTGTTTCCAGCCGCCGGAGAGCAGCCGCGTCATCGTGCCGCGCCGGGCTTCGAGTCCCGCCATGCGTAGCACGTAATCCTTGCGCTCCTGCCGGCGCTCGCGCGCCACACCGTAAATGCCGTTGAAGAAATCGATGTTTTCTTCGACCTTCAAATCGTCATAAAGGGAAAACTTCTGCGACATGTAGCCGATGTTCTGGCGAACCCGCTCCGGTTCGGCGGCGACGTCCAGACCGGCAACAAGCGCCTGGCCAGAAGTGGGCGCCATTAAACCGCAGAGCATACGAATGGTGGTGGATTTTCCCGCGCCGTTAGGTCCAAGAAAGCCGAGAATTTCTCCGGGCTTCACGGTGAGAGAAACATGGTCCACCGCGACAAAGTCGCCGAAGGTCTTGACCAGATCGCGCGTTTCGACGGCGAAGCTCATGCCGCATCCGCCTTCCGAATCAGCTCGATGAAGGCCGCTTCGAGGGTCGGCAGTGCTCCTCGAATCGCTTCCGGAGAATCGCAGCGAACCAGGACGCCACGATGAAGCAATCCGACGCGGTTGCAACGCTCGGCTTCATCCAGATACGCGGTGGTCATCAAGATGGTGGCGCCGTCTTTCATCAACTGGTAGAGGATCGTCCAGAAATCGCGGCGTGAGACCGGATCGACGCCGTTGGTTGGCTCGTCCAGAAACAAAATTTCAGGCCGGTGCAGCAACGTGCACATCAACGCCAGCTTTTGTTTCATGCCTCCGGAAAGCTGGCCGGCGCGCCGGCTGCGAAAAGGCTCCATGCGGGTCATGCGCAGCAATCCGGGCATCAACTCGCGCCGCTCGCGCGACGTGACGCCGAACAGATCCGCATAAAACTCCATGTTTTCGTCGACCGTCAAATCGCCATAAAGTCCGAAGCGCTGCGCCATGTAACCGACCCGGTCTTTTACCGCCTGCGGCTCAGCGGCAACATCATGGCCCGCGACCCAGGCCTGCCCTTCGCTTGGATTCATCAGCCCGGCCAGCAGCCGCAGCGTGGTGGTCTTGCCGGCGCCATCCGGACCGACCAGCCCGAAGATTTCTCCCCGCGCAATTTCGAGATTCAAACGGTCGAGCGTCGTCAATCCCTCGAATCGCCGCGTCAGATCGCGAGTGCGAATGATCGGCTCCATCAGCTCTGGCCGCCCACCAGGATCTCGGCGTCGGCGGGCATATTGGATTTCAGCTCGTGCTGCGGATTGCCGACGTCGATTTTGATGCGGTAAACCAGCTTGACGCGCTCTTCGCTGGTTTGAATCTGCTTGGGCGTGAACTCGGCTTCCGACGAGAGGAAACTGACACGGCCCCAGTAAGTCTTGCCCGGAAAAGAATCCGTGGTGATTTTCACTTTCGTGCCGAGCTGGACGCGCCCCAGGTCGCGCTCGCTGACGTAACCGCGGAGCCACGGGTGATCGATATCGCCGACGGTCACCACCGAGGTCCCGGGCACCAGCACTTCTCCCGGATCGGCGGACTTCACCAGCACCACACCGCTCACTGGTGAAACGGCCACGGTATCGTCCAATTGCGAATTGATCAGGGCCACCTGGGCGCGAGCGCGTTCGATTTCTTCGCGCCTGGTAACCAATTCCTGCTCGCGGCGCAACACCTCCAGCCGGTTGGCTTCGCCGACGCGCAGGCTGGCTTTAGCACGCTCGACCTGCGCGCGAGCCGCATCGATGACCTCCTTTCGCGGTCCGGCCACGACCAGCGCGGAACGTTCCTTGGCCTGCTGCAAGCCGGCTTGAGCACTGACGTAGCGACCCCTGAACTGATCCCATTGAGAGGTCGAAATGTCGTCGTTCTTGTGCAATGCCTGGGCACGCTGCCAGTCGCGTGCCGCCCGGTCCAGCTCGGCCTGCGAATTCTCCACGGCGGCTTTGGCCTCTTGAATCTCCTGCGGGCGTGAGCCATTCTGGAGCTCAGCGAGCTTCGCCTCCGCCGTTGCAAGATCTGCGCGACGCTGCTCGAGATCGGCTGCGAGCGTCTGTTTCTGCCATTCGGCCGATGTCTTGGCCTGCGCCAGTTGAGAACGCGCCGATGCCAGCGCGGCCTGCTGGGTTTCGAGCTGGCGAAGCAACTGATCGCGATCGAGCCGCGCAATCACCTGGCCCTTTTTCACTGGATCGCCCTCGTCGACCGAGCGCTCCACCAGTCTGCCTGCGGTCTTGAATGCGATATTCACTTCGGTGAGCTCGATATTGCCGGAGAGCCGGATGACATTCTCCGGCGTGCGGTTCATGCTGCGAAAAATCAGCACTCCCGCCAGCCCCAATGCGAGGATCACAACCGCCGCGATTATCCACTTCTTTCTCATCCATTCCTCACTGGATCATGCTGCGGATGGTTCCGGTGGCCTGGCCGAGGTCGATCCGCGCCTGATTGTAGTTGAACAGCGCCTCAATTTCGTTATCGCGGGCGCGCGCCAGCCGCGTCTGCGCGTCGGTCACTTCCAGTCCGTTGGCGACGCCCGCATCGTACCGGCGCCGGGCCTGTGCCAGCTCATCTTGAGCGAGCGTCAGGCCATCCCGCGCCACCTGCACCTGCTCGTCGGCGGAACCTAACGCGTCCAGCGCAAGCCGCACCTCGAGCTGCACCTGATCCTGGAGATCGCGCGTACGGATGCTCTCCTGCCGGAATTGAGAAGCCGCTTCCGCCCGGCGCGCGTCGCGGCGTCCCCCGTCAAAGATCGGCACCCGCAAAGAGAGCCCGTAAGTGCGGGTCGGCGACGCACGGTTGATACTCGATCCGATGGAACCGTAGTCGGCGAATCCTTCGAGAGACGGAAGCCGCTCCATCCTGGTGGCGCTGCTCGACAGCCGCGCATTGTCCTCGCGCTGCCGCTGCGCCCGAAGATCCGAACGTGCTTTCAACGCCTCGGTGGTAGCCTGCGCGAGAGTTTTATGGTCGACCGGCACGTACGCGAGCTTGTCGGTCAGCACCAGGTCCGTGTCGAGTGCGATGCCCATCGAACGAGCTAGTTCCAGATGCGCTTTGCGGCGGGCGTTTTGCGCGACCAGCAGCCGCTGTTTTTCATTGGAAAGCTCGACGCGGGCACGCGTTACCTCAATCCCGGTGCCTGTGCCGGCCGCTTTCACGTCTTCCGCCTGTTTGAGCAGTGCCTGGGCGAGTTGCACGTTGGCCTCAGCGGCTTCCACGTCCGCTTCGCTGCGGAGGGCGGCTACATATGCCTTGGCAACCTGCGCGGCGACCTTGTCCTCAGCCGCATTCCCTTCAGATCGTGCGGCCCGCACTCCGGCACGCGAAGCCTGGTACCGGCGAATCGAGCTGAAATCGAAAACATTTTGTGTGGCTGTGGCACGCGCATCGAAGACAGTGAACGGTCCAACCATCGTGGGGAACTGAAAGCCGGGTATCGGCACTTCGAATTGAACGCCCAGAGCGGCCAGATTGCGCGTCATATTCTGATCGCTCACGGAGGACTCGATATCTGGAAGCAGCGCCGCGCGGGCCTGCGCGGAACGCGATTGAGCCTGCTTGACGGCCTCGCCTGCAAGCTGAACGCGCGCGCTGCCTTCGGGCGAAATTGCGATCTCAACCGCGCGCTTCAGGCTGAGTTCGAGTGTCCTGGTGTCTTGCGCGTTTAGAATTGCCGGCACGGTCAGCAGCGCGAGGCAAATCCGATGGCGTCTCATGGCTCAATTCCTGCGCGCAGCCCGGCGCTGACGAATTCAATCAGCCGCGCGGCCGTAGTCTCCAAATCGGGCTGCTGGTAAAGCCCGCCGGAAAGCGTTTCGATCAATTTGGGTCCGGCCAGCGCCTGCAACACAGCTCCCATCGCGAAATGAAGCCGCAAGAGCAGCTGGTCAGGGGGCAGTTGCGGCAACGCGCGCCCCAGTGCGCCGACAAAACGCGCCGCAACCTGGCTGAAATGTTTCTGAATAATCTGGGCAAACACGTCGCTCTCGGCATGAATCCGAGCCATCAGCCTGACAAAAACCGGGCCGCGCTTGGCGTGATTGGCGAAACGAAATACGGGATAAAGAAACGCCTCCAGAACTTTTTCGAGCGCCGGGACACCATCGGCGGCCAAACGGTCGCATTCGTTGAGAAGCCGGTCGCGCTCCCGGTTGATGCGCTCGGCGCGGCGTGCAATAACGGCGTCCAGGAGGATTTCTTTAGACTGAAAATGGTAATGAATCGCCGCCAGATTGACGCCTGCCGCGGCCGTGATGCTGCGCAGGGAGGTAGCTGCATATCCTTGCTGCGCAAAGAGTTTCTCGGCCGAGTCCAGAATCTTCTCCTCTGTTTTAATCATTAGATTTAATCGACTGTTTTAATTATACGTATGAATTAACGGCAGTCAAGCGAAATCGCAGGTTGGAGCGTGCCGGAAAGCACCGGCGCTTAAAATGATCCTGTGCCCGGCGATCGTGTCTTTCTCAGCGCGGAGTGGCGTTCTCTGGCGATGCTGAACTTCGAAATCGATCCGGCCGTCCTAGAGCCGCGGGTTCCGCCGGGAACGTCGCTCGACACGTTTAATGGCGCAGCGTTCATCAGCATCGTCGGGTTTCGTTTTCTTGGACTTCGGGCGTTTGGCGTGCCGATTCCCTTCGATCGCGACTTCGACGAGGTCAACCTTCGTTTCTATGTGCGGCGCGTGGAAGGCGGCGAAGTCAGGCGCGGCGTGGTCTTCATTCGGGAAATCGTCCCGCGCTGGGCGATTTCAGCCGTAGCGCGGTTTGCCTACAATGAGAATTACAGGCGGCTTCCCATGGGCCATCGGATCGAACAGCGGCGGGTTGGCGGAAAACCACAGGTTTCGACTGAGTACTGGTGGCGTCTGGGGCGGCGGACGAATCGGATACGAATGGAAGCGTCCGGCGATCCCCGCGAGATTACCTCCGGCTCAGCCGAGGAGTTCATCACCGAGCATTACTGGGGCTACGCCATCCAGCGCAGCGGGGCGACCATGGAGTATCGCGTAAGCCATCCCCGCTGGCGCGCTTGGGACGTCACATCGAGCCAACTGGAGGCGGATGTTGCGGCACTGTATGGCGCCGAGTTCGCCCGGGTACTCGATCGTCCGCCGTCATCCGCGTATTTCGTGGAGGGATCGCCCATCATGGTCTATGCCGGAAAAATTCTCACCAGGTGACTGTCCTAAATGCAGACGACGCCGCAGGTGCTGAACCAAACCCCGGCCAATGGTTGGGTGCTATATGACGGCGAGTGCGGGTTCTGCACGAGCTGGGTGGGTTACTGGTCAGGTGTGCTGCGGCGTCATGGATTCGGCGCCGCTCCACTGCAAACTCCATGGGTCGAGCAGCGCCTGAGCATTCCTCAAGAACAGTATCTGTACGACATCCGGCTGCTGACCAGACATGGCGCCGTCTTCTCGGGAGCGGATGTCTACCTCTATGTCTGGCGACACATCTGGTGGGCCTGGCCGCTCTGGGCCATTTTCAGCCTTCCGGGCTTCAACCGCATGATGCGGCTGGCGTACCGGTGGTTCGCGCGTAATCGTTACTGCATTTCGGGTTCATGCCGTATTCCACGCTAGCCCAAGCGAGCACCTAAGCATGGCGGGCTTTCGCAGGCGCTTTCCCCTTGGCCTCAAGAAACTGCGCGAGCGCGACGGCGTTATTGTGCTCGGTATCGTGCGCGCTGTAGAGAAGCGTGACCGCGCCTTTGCTCTCAGCCGCCAGGATCGGCTGCCAGGCTGCAGGGTGCCGATCTAGCTCTGCGGCGTAGCGCCGCTGGAACTCAGGCCACTTTGCGGGATCGTGATGGAACCACTTCCTTAACTGCGTGGAAGGCGCCACCTCCTTCAGCCAGGCAGTCATTTTCAAATCTTCTTTTTTGATTCCGCGCGGCCACAGGCGCTCGACCAGGAATCGCGTGCCTTTGCCGGATGACGAATCGTAAACGCGGGCGATTCGGATACGCATGATTTCATGCTAACGCCGCTAAAGCGCGGGACCACGATTGCCATCGCTCATCAGCCGCGCCCGGTGCTGGTATCATGTCCCACAGATTTATGCCGGCAGCCGCAAAATCAGCCAAGAAGAAACGCATGGCACGTCCGCGGACCGCAGTCGAGCGCCAGGCACGCGTTCATCAAATTCTCAAAGGGCTCGATGCCATGTATCCCAACGCCACCTGCGCGCTGAAGCATCAGACGCCCTGGGAGCTGCTGGTCTCGACCATCCTGTCAGCCCAATGCACCGACAAACGCGTCAATGAAGTAACGCCCGGCCTGTTTGCCAAATATCCCACCATGCAGGATTTCGCCGCGGTTCGGCCGGAAGTGCTGGCCCAGGATATCCGCTCGACCGGATTCTTCAACAACAAGGCCAAGTCCATCGCCGGCGCGGCGAAGAAGATCCTAAGCGACTTCGGCGGCAAAGTCCCGCGTACGCTGGATGAACTGCTGACCGTTCCCGGCGCGGCGCGCAAAACCGCTAACGTGGTGCTGGGCACCGCTTATGGCATCGCTTCCGGAATCGTCGTCGATACGCACGTGCAGCGCATCGCAAGGCGCCTCGACCTGACCAGGCAAACCGATCCGAAGAAGATCGAGCAGGACCTGATGAAAATCATCCCGCGCGAGAAGTGGATTTTGTTCTCGCACCAGGTGATTCATCATGGACGCGCGTTGTGCGTGGCGCGCAAGCCGCGCTGCGCCGAGTGTCAGCTCGCACCGGTCTGCTATGCGAAGGACAAGACCGTGTAATGCGGCCGGCCAGATAGGAAATTTGCGATCGCGCTAGGATTTTCCGGCGGCCGGACGCGCCAAAGCAATCTCATCGCCCGCTTTGACTCCCGCGAGAATCTCCGCTTGCGTGTTGTTGCGTTCTCCCACCCGAACTTCGCGCGTCACGAATCGGTCTCCCTGCTTGACATAGACCACCGGCTTGCCGCTTTCCGAACTCACCGCCTCGAGCGGCGCGGTCACCACCTGGTCTTTCTGCCCGAGAACCACGTCGGCGCTGGCCGAAAGATCCGGTATGACGCGGCTGTCGCCCGAGAGAATCGAGATCACCACCGGAATGGTGCGAATGTAATAATTCTCGCGCCATCCGCCCACTCCCATGGCGCCCACGCTGTGCACTCTCCCCTGAAGATGCAGTCCCGGAAAGGCATCGAAATTCACGCGAGCCTCCTGGCCGATCCGGACATTCTCGCTCTCCACCTGGTTAATTCTCGCCTCGATCTGCATGCTGTTCGAATCGACGATCTTCATGAACGGCTGGCCGGGCCACACCTGATCGCCTATCTGGATCTGCCCCATGTCTCCCTGCCGCCAGATGGTCTGCATCACGACCAGCCCCCCGATCGGCGCATGGATCGTGAACCGCGTAATGTCGCGTTTGTGGCGGTCGCGATGCATCGCGTGCCGGTCGCGCGTGTACTCCAAAATGCGAATCTCCGCGCGCTGCTTTTCTACAGTGGTGGCCAGCTCCGCCTGCAGTTCCTTGTACTGCTCCGCGGCTTCCTGGATGGCAAGTTGGAGCAGTTCTTTATCAATCGGCATGCGGATTTCCGCTGCGCCATTGTCCAGCTTCGCCTTTTCCCATTCCGCTTTCGCCGCGCGAACAGTCTGGCGCAGGTTTTCCATCTCGATCGCCTGCTCGGCCTTGCGATGTTTCACATCCGCGTCGGCCTGCTGCACCAGCGCGTCCAGATCGTCCACGTGATCTTTGATCGGCTGAGAGTCGATTACAGCAATCAGATCGCCCTTCTTGACAATCGAGCCCGCTGGGGCGAGATTGATCAGCACCAGGTTCCGGCCCGAATCCGGCCCGCGCATCATCGGAGCGGTGACCGTGGCAAAATTGCGCGCCGCCGTCGTCCCGGTCAAACGCAAAACACGCTGAAACCGTCCGGCCTCAAGCTTCACCGTGCGCACCGCCGCACGTGCGGCCAGTTCTTCGGGCCGCGGGCGAAACATCAGGTAAACGACACCCGCTAATGCGAACACCGCCGCCAGCACCGCCCACACGACCCACTTCCGCCGGGATGGCGGCTCGACCGGCGTTTTAACCGGTTGCGGCGCGATGTGTTCGGGCGTCGGAACGGCTACGGGAGAAGGGTTTGTGATGGCCGACATGAAGTCAATGGTTAGACGAATTTCCGCAACGTTTTGTTACTCTATATGTTACCTCGCGATTGCGGCGCTTTGCGGTTCGAGCCGCACCCGGTGAGCATTATGAACGGATTTGGCGCATTGCTCGCCAACGCCGCCTTTTTTTATCCCCTCTACTGGCTTGCCATGTTCGTGGTTCGGGCTGCGCCCGCTTTGCTTCACGTCGCGCTGCTCGGGCACCGGCTGCTCGTTTTTCAGTTTGGCCCGCTGTGGGTGCAAGCGGCCTGCTGCCCGCCGGGCCCGTTCGCGGTGAAAAGCGATCGCGGCGAATCCGCAACGCTCGCCATCGTGCTCATGCCTTTGGTTGCCGCTGCAACTTTCTTTCTGGTGCGGCGCCGCCTGCTGGCAGGAATTATGCTTGCTTCTCTAGGCCAGATCGCGATCATCGATCCGCTCTTCCGCCTTCTTTTTTGGCACCGCTATGCGCCCGTACTGGTCGTATCTGTCGTGATATATAGCGCAATATTGCTGGGCGGACTGCTGCTCGTGACCTCCGCCGCCGAGGGCGGTTATCTGGGTCGCCTGACGGCGGCGCTCGTCCTTTTCTGTTTGCCGCTGGCGATTTTCTCCGCCTTCTTGGTGCGTTTCGGTGCGTCGCCCGCCGAGATCGCTGTCGTCATCGGACCTGCTCTTGCGCTCAGCGCGATTGCCGCTCTGCGGAAACTGCCTGCTCCGTGCGGAGCGGCCCAATCCTTCTCACTGCGCCGTTTCGGCGCCGGGGTGGTCGCGTCGCTGGTCCTGATCGGCGCGCTCAAAGGATCCCAAGCCGCGCACCAGCGCTCCGAGCAGGCCGCGCGGCTGGCATTTTTGGCCGCCGCCCCCAAGCCCAACTCAGTCGCACCCTATCCTAAACTGTTCTTCCAGAAAGGCGTCAACTTTACGGCTGAAGGACCGGTCGGCTACGATCCCCAATCCGCGGCTCCGCTGCTCGATGAGCTGAAAACTTACGGTGTCGATGCGATAGCGCTGGTCCCTTACGGATTTGCCAGCAGCAGAGAGCCGGCGATCGGTTACGGCAGAGGCGGTATGGAACGCAGCGAAGACATCGAAATCATCGCCGCGCTCGCGCACTTGCGTGGAATGAAAGTTCTGCTCAAGCCGCAACTCTGGACGCATGGCGGTTTTCCGGGCAACATCGAGTTTTCCGAGCCTCACCAGCGCGCCCAGTGGTTCGCCCAGTACAGGAAATTTCTCGCCTACTACGCCGCGCTTGCCAAAAAAATTCATGCCGACCTGTTCTCGGTTGGCGTGGAGCTTGGCAAAATGACGCCGTACGAATCCGACTGGCGCTCCCTCATCGCGTGCGCCCGCGAAATTTACCCCGGCCCGCTGGTTTATTCCGCCACGCAAGGTCCGGAATTTGAAACCATCCGCTTCTGGGACGCGCTGGATTACATCGGCCTCAACGAATACTATCCATTGCCCGACAATCTCGCCACCGCCGATCTCCTCCGTAAAGTCGAAGCGGTCCACGATAAATTTTCGCGGCCCGTGATCTTCACCGAAGCCGGTTTCCCGAGTTTCGCCCACCCCAATCGCGCTCCTTGGGACGAGACTCCGCGCGCGCTCGTGCCCTCCGACCAGGCGCGCTGCTATGATGCCGTGCTCACAGCGTTCTACTCGAAGCCATGGTTTCAGGGCGTCTATTGGTGGAAGGTTGGAACCAACGGGTTCGGCGGCCCGGAAGACGGCTCGCATACCCCGTGGGGCAAGCCGGCGATGGATGTCGTGAAGCGCTGGTATCTCCACGGCGGCCGGTGATCCATAGCGTTCAAATCCCCGCCGCCTGTTTTGCGCGTGCGCCTCTCGAGAGGTTCCAGCCGATCGCCCCCAGCACGATCGTCGCCGCCAAATAGGCAACCCACAAGCCCGCAATGACCGGTTCGCGCATGACGTTGCCCTTAAATCCACAGAGCCGCACGAGCGTGCCGCGCATCCCGATGCGCGCGATATCTCCGGCATGAACCGCAGCCAGCGCTCCGTTCGCCTTATGCACGATCATGCCTGTGAAGTAAGGAATCGCGACCGCATGGACCGTGTACAGATCCAGCACCGCGAAAAGAAAAATTCCAACCGCGGCCGCCCAGCGCTTCGCCTTACCCGGCAGCACGCCCCGCAGTCCCGCCACCGCCAGCGTCACTTCCGCCCCGACGACTGCATAGAGGTACCAGCCCATCGACGCCGCGACTCCCTTGCTCAGAAACTCGAGCAGCACGTTGTACAACTCTGCCACCCAGAACGAAACGTAAATGGCAAGCAACGCCCAGATCGCCGGTTGTCGCAGAGCGCGAATCAAACCGATCGCCGCCACCAAAATCACCGCATAAAACGCGTGGTACATCCAGCTCCGAACCGTCAGCCCGCTCCAGCCTCCGAACCAGATGTGCGAAAACAGAATCGCATCCATCGCGCCGCGCCAGTCGACCGCACCAGCCTCGCCGAACATCGGGCCAAGGCCCATTTCGCGCAGCTTCACCGCTTCGCTTAAGCCCGTCCATGTGCCGGTGGTCAAGAAGTTGCGCACATACCACCACCAGGCGATCGCCCCGGTAGTGCAGATCATTACCAGCGCACCGGCCGCCGCTCTCCGCCGCTGCCCTTTCGCCCGCCGGAATTCATAAATGACCAGCAGCGCAACCGGCGGAAGCGCCGCAAGGAAATAAGCTTTCGCGAGCAGGCCCAAGCCCAACACCACGCCCGTCCACACGGCGCGTGAATAATTCAATCCTGAAAACATCACTTCGACCAGGGTCCACGTCAGCAGCGTAAATAGCACCACCGCCACGCAATCGTTGCCCACTCGCGCTACGTCGATCGCGAACTCCGGCATTGCCGCCGCGATCGCAGCGCATCCCGCGGCCACCCGATCATCGTTGAAAATAGTTGCGCCGATCAGAAACACCAATGGAATGGCCAGCGACGCAATGAGCACACTGAGCAGCCGCACCAGCAGCACGCGATCCCCGAGCGATGCGTTGATCGATGGGTGAGCCGCCAGCATGACCGGCGGCGCCATCAGCCACGCATATAAAGGCGGTTGCAGCGCTTCATACGCAGGAAGCCCGCCTTCGGCATCTTGATACTCCCACGCGCGCGGCATCTCTCGAAAAAGGGCTTCGCGCCGCTGCCGCTCTTCGGCCGGAAGCTGCCAATACGTATCCTCCGTTAGCGACGGCGGCGGCAAGTTGCGTAACTGCCAGGGCAGCGGGGCGAGTTCAAGCGAGGCCTGCACGTCGCGCGGCACCGGACTCTCGCGCGAGACCAGCGGCTCGCCGCGTAAGGCCATCCTCTCGATAACCGCAAAGTGCGCCCATTCGTCGAAGCCCTCCCATAACGGAAGCATCGCCGAATAGAAGACCGCGCGCGTTGTGAAGCACAACCAGATGAGTAAAACCGCGCGCCGCGGGAACATACTAGATGCCTATCAACCCGGCCGTGCCGGTGCGGGCCGTTAGCGCCGGGCGCTCATCTCAGGGGCAAGCAACGCCAGCGTGGCGAAGCCCGTGGCCGCATCGCGCATGAAGAATTCGGGAATTGAGCCGCGATCGTGAGGGTGATTCATCGATTCGACCGCCCAGGAGCCTGTTTCACGATCCTGGTGCGCGCGCAGCCAGTCGAGCGCACGGTGCAACCCCGTACCGTGCTCTCCCGCCTGCTCGAGCGTGAACGCCACCAGGCCCGTTGCATAGCTGTTCGAGCCAACGGAAGGCGGAGCCTGCTCGCGCTTCTTCCATTCGCCAAGCGCTTGGATCGTCCACCCGCCATCATCCTGCTGCTTGTGCAACACCTCGTCGATGATCGCCTGCCGCTCCGTCTCCGGCAGCAGACCGCGCAGTTTCGCCGACGCCCAGAGCAGAATCAGGCGGTTGTGCAGCGGCGTCGTCTTCGCCGCCTCGCGCAGATACGTTCTGAGAGCGGCGACGTTCTCGCGAATTTCGGGCCGCGACTGGTATCCCGCCGGCGCTACACCCGTCGCCAGCGCTCCCAGCGCTGAGCCGTAATATGCGGCATCCGCCGTCTCCCATGGATCGAGATCGAAATCCGACCACAGCCAGCCGCCCTGATTTTTTCCTGTCCGGATTTGCAGCGACCACATGCGCTCAAACGCTTTTTCCGCTTCCGGGCTCATTCCGTGGCCGCGCCTCGCGTCATCCATCGCCAGAAACAGCGCCGCCATAACCGATTGCGCGCCAAATACCTGCTGCGCCAGCAGCGTGCCGGATTTCGAGCCGAACAAATTATCGGCATCCGTTTTGACTACCGTAGCGCGCAGCCCGTCAACCAGCACCGATTCATAAAGCGTCGGCTCGCTTTCGCCTAGCGCAGTTCGCAGCACCGGCCGCGCCAGTAAATACGGCATCCCCGTGTGGCACGAGACACAAACTACTCCCGACCGGCTCGCATTCGGCCACGCGAACCATGCCTTCTGGCGTGCATCCAGGTACTGCGCCGCCAGCCGCGGATTCCAGTCTCCACACCATGCGGCCGCCGCAGCTAATGCCAGGATGATAGCGATGCGACTCGGCTTCATAGTCCAACCTCGGTTCGCGCCAGTATACCGCAACCGGTGCTCGATTCCGGCAAAAATTGCGGCACCCTTACTAACGTTCGTTACTATTCACCTTAAAACCTGTGTGTGCCAACATAGACTTAGGCTGCCCCGAACGCGCCGCTGATCAGATTTTGAACGTCGGCTCCCAGGAAATCTCAGGGGTTAATGTGCGCTCGTTCGGCGCGTCTCACCGCCGGTTCGCGGCGCGATGGATTCGCTCATGGAAAAACTGCTTCCGCTAGATCAGAACCCGCAACCCGCTGCTTCCGAGCCCAAGCGCATCTTGTACGCCGGCGACGATCCGCATGTTCTCGAACCGCTCGCGCGTATGGCTTCCGCCGCACCCGACGAGTGGCACATCGCTTTTAGGGCGACCGGCCAGGATGCGCTCCGCGAACTGCAAAACCACGGCTTTGACGTAATCCTGGTCGACCTCAATCTGCCCAACGAGAGCGCTTTTGAATTGCTCCTCGAAGTGCTGAGCCGCTATCCCAGCACGGTGAGGATTGCGCTCTGCCCCGGCGTCGGCCGTTCGGTTGCGGTCCGCGGAGGCGGCGCCGCGCACCAGTATGTGAAGAAGCCATGCGACCCGGCCGCGCTGCGCGCCACGCTCGAAACCGCCTCGCGCATCCACCAGATGCTCGTCTCCCCGAAACTCCAGGCCGTCATTTCACGCATGACGTCGCTGCCCAGTCTGCCGTCCACTTATGCCCGGCTCATCGAATCGCTCGAAGATCCCGAAATTTCCAGCCGCGAACTCGGTGAGATCATTTCGCAGGACATCGGGCTCACCTCGAAAATTCTCCAGATCGCCAATTCGGCTTTCTTCGGCTTGTACCGTTACGTGGCGAACCCAACCGAAGCCGCGGTCTATTTGGGCGTCGATACCATCCGCGCCATGACTCTGTCCGCCGGCGTTTTCTCCGCCTTCCAGCACACCGGCCTGACGCGCGTGTTTATAGAACAGTTACAGCGCCACAGCATGACCGTGGGCGTTGTGGCGAGCCAGATCGGACTCGCGGAAAATCTTTCGAAACGGACTTGCGATACGAGCCTGGTCGGCGGCCTCCTGCACGATATTGGCAAGCTGGTCCTCGCGGCGGATTATCCGAAAGAATATGGCGACATTATGGCCGCGGCAGGACAGGGCGGCATTGCCGGCCACGAGACTGAAAAACACACCTTCGGCGCGAACCATTCCGAGATCGGCGGGTACCTCTTATGGCTTTGGGGATTTCCCGACTCGGTGTGCAACGCCGTAGCTTATCATCATCACCCGGCCGCTTCTTCGCCGCGCGCGCTCAGTGCCGCCGGATGCATCCACATCGCCGACGCACTGTATCACGAGGCCGACGAGTCTCCGCGTTTCGGCAATCGCGTCGAAATGGACAGCGCGTATCTTACCTCGCTCGAGATCCTCGACCACCTTCCCGAATGGCGCAGCATCTTCGCGCGCAATAGCCGGACCAGCGAGCAAGTCGTGAAATAGCCGACGGCTCAGGTTCCTACTCCCCGGGCCACACCGCCTCGGATTCCCACAGCGCCGCTTCGCGTGCGTTGTCTGGATCAGCGACATAACCCTCGCGGTCCCGCTCCTCGAGTTTTCGTATGATCAGTTTTCGGATCTCGTCGGATTCATGTATGCAAGAATTCCTCTGGATCGATACCCGCCTGTTTCAAAATCGCCCTCACTGTTCCTTCAGGCGTGTCGCCGGGGTGATTGGGGATGTGGTGTATCTATTCGTCCGGCGGTTGAACCAGATTTCATAGCTGCCAGCGGCTTGCCGGTCGAATCCGAAACCGAACGTTTTCAGCTTCCGAACAATTTCTCTGTACCGGAATCCTGCCAAACGGCCCATCTAGGCAGCGACAACAATCGTATAGTCGTGCCGGTCATTTGTCGTCGGCAAATTCGGAACACCTTCGCGCTCGCGCCGCGCTTCAATCAGCTTTCGCGCGACGTCGCGGGCAATCTCCAGCGCTTCGGCGACGGTTCGTCCCTGTGCTACAAGGCCCGGAAGTTCATCCGATGTTGCGAGGAACAAACCTTCGGGCAATTCCTCGACCTGTATCCGAATCGCAAGCTCCATGGATTGATCCTAGCATTTCGAGCGCCGCGCCTCCTCGAGGCGGCCAAAGCCCGTACCACCTCTCCATGAAACAATAGATTCATGCCCGCCGACACGCCCTCCGCGGCCTCTGCCACCATTGCCCGCGCCGCGCACATGCGCCACCTGGTCGAGCAGCTCCGCCAGCTCGAAGAACGGCTCCGTGCGGGCGGCGGACCTAAGCGCATCGAGCGCCAGCACAAAGCCCGCAAGCTCACCGCGCGCGAGCGCATCGCGAAACTCCTCGATCCCGGCGCGCGCTTCCTCGAAATCGGTCTGCTCATCGCTTACGACAAGTACGAAGGCCAGGCTCCCGCCGCCGGCGTCGTCACCGGCATCGGCAAAATCGAAGGCCGCCCCGCCGTCATCGTCGCCAATGACGCCACCGTCAAAGCCGGCTCCTGGTGGCCGGAAACTATAACCAAAATTTTGCGGGCGCAGGAAATCGCCATTCGCAATCGCACCCCGATCGTCTATCTCGTTGATTCCGCAGGCGTCAACCTGCCATACCAGGACGGCATTTTCCCCGGCCAGTACGGCGCCGGCCGCATTTTCCTTTATAATTCTCTTATGCGGCGCCGGCTCCGGGTGCCGCAGTTTGCCGCCGTGATGGGTCCTTGCATCGCCGGCGGCGCCTATCTTCCCGCGCTCAGCGACATCTTGATCATGGTCGAAAAGACGAGCTTCATGGGCTTGGGCGGCCCGAATCTCGTCAAAGGCGCCACCGGCCAGACCATCGATGCCGAATCGCTCGGCGGCGCGAAACTCCACACCACGGCGAGCGGCGTCGCCCACTACATGGCGAAAGACGACGACGCGTGTCTCGCGATGCTGCGCGAGCATTTCCGCCATCTGCCCGAGCCCGGGCCGGCCTCAACCGGCAATCCGCCCGCGCGCCCGGCCGATGAACTGTACGGCGTCCTCCCCGCCGACCACCGCCTCCCCTATGAGATCGAAGACGTCATCTTCCGCATCTTCGATCGCGACGACTATCTCGAGTTCCAGCCCGAGCACGCCCCCGAAATGCTCTGCGCCAACGCGAAACTCAACGGGCGTCCCGTCGCTCTCATCGCCAATCGCCGCGGGTTTCTCAAATCCGAAGGCCGCCCGCGTATCGGCGGCATCATTTATACCGAATCCGCAAAAAAAGTCGCCTATTTCGTCGAAACCGCCGAGCGCCTGGGCCTGCCGTTAATTTATCTCCAGGACGTTTCCGGTTTCATGGTCGGGGTCGAGGCGGAAACCGAAGGCATCATCCGCGCCGGCGCAGAGATGGTCGAAACCATGGCCACCACCACGGTCCCCAAAATCATCCTGACCATCAATCACGCGAGCGGCGCCGGTTATTACGCCATGGCCGGCCAGGGCTTCGACCCGAATTTCACTTTCAGTTGGCCCACTGCGCGCATCGGCGTCATGGAAGGCGATTCCGCCGTGCAGGCGCTCTACTCGGCCGAAATCGAAAAATTGAAATCCGCCGGCCAATCTCTTCCCGAAGATTTGCAGCAATCCATCGAAAAAACGCGCGCCGATTACGAACGCTGGCTCGATTCCAAATACGCCGCCGCACGCGGCCACGTCGACGCCCTGATCGACCCGCTCGAATCCCGCGACGTGCTGACCCTCGCTCTCGAAGTCGCGATGCGCCGCCCCCGCGCGGCGTCGTTAGTTGAGGACACGGTGTGACTCTGACACCTGGCACCTGGCACCTAAGGAGCCGCGGGACGCGGTGACATGATTAGAATCGCCAACGGCCAGGGCTTCTGGGGCGATTGGCTCGAAGCGCCCGTGCGTCTTATCGAACAGGGCCCCATCGACTATCTCTGTCTCGACTATCTCGCCGAGATCACCATGTCGATCCTGCAAAAGCAAAAGCAGGCCGAGCCGCAGCTCGGATACGCGCGCGATTTCCCGCCGCTCATCGGCCGCATCGCCAAACAGATGCTCGAACGCCACGTCACCGTGATCGCCAATGCCGGCGGCGTGAACCCGGTGGCCTGCGCCGAAGCCGTCCGCAAAGCTGCTCCCGGCTTGAAGGTCGCGGTTGTGCTCGGTGATGACGTTTTCGCGCGCCTCGATGAATTTCTGGCCAAAGGTTACGAAATGGCCGACATGGATACCGGCCGCCCTCTATCGTCGATCCGCAGCCGCATCCTGAGCGCTAATGCCTACATTGGCGCCTTCCCGCTCGCCGAAGCGCTGGCCACCGGCGCGCAAGTCGTGATCGCCGGCCGCTCGACCGACACTGCGCTCGCCCTCGCCCCCATGGTTCACCGCTTCCAATGGAGTGACACGGATTGGAACAAGCTCGCCGCGGGCACCATCGCCGGCCACATTGTCGAATGCGGCGCCCAAACGACCGGCGGTAACTGCCAGGTCGACTGGCAAAAAATCCCCGACATGGCCAACATCGGCTATCCCATCATCGAAGCCGAACCCGACGGCACGTTTGTCATCACCAGGCACCCGAAGGCCGGCGGCCGCGTCCACTCCGATGTCGTCAAAGAGCAACTGCTTTACGAATTGGGCGATCCCAAAAACTACATCACGCCCGATTGCATGGCCGATTTCACAACGATTCATCTCGAAGACGCCGGCCCCGATCGCGTGCGCGTCTCCGGCATTCGCGGCCGCGGGCGCCCCACGACGCTCAAGCTCTCGATCAGCTACGCCAACGGCTGGAAATCTACTGGGACCCTGGTCTATAGCTGGCCCGATGCTCTCGAAAAGGCCCGCGCCGCCGACAGCATCGTGCGCAGCCGCCTTTGCTCCCTGGGCCTGAAGTTCGACGAGATCTACACCGAATTTCTGGGCATCAACGCCTGCCACGGCCCGGTTGCCCAGCCTTGCTCCGATCCTCCCGAGATCCAACTGCGCATCGGTGTCCGCGGCGAAGATCGCAAAGCCGTCGACCGCTTCACCCGCGAACTGATCCCGCTGGTACTGAACGGGCCGCCGGGCGCAACCGGCTTTGGCGACGGCCGCCCGCCCGTCCGTGAAATCGTGGCGTATTGGTCGGCCCTGATCCCGCGCGAGGAAATCCGGACTTCGGTCGAGGTGCTCGGATGAAAGTGCCGCTGGCAAAAATCGCGCACACCCGCTCCGGCGACAAGGGCGACACCTGCAACATCGGCGTCATCGCCTATGACGCAGCACGCCACTATCCGGTGCTGCTCCGCGAACTGACGCCCGAGCGCGTCAAGGTTTTCTTCGGCGATCTGGTCAAAGGAAAAGTGGAACGTTTTGAGCTGCCCAACCTCGGCGCGCTGAATTTTCTGCTGCACGAGTCCCTGGGCGGCGGCGGTACCGTGTCGCTGCGCGTCGACCCGCAAGGGAAGACGTTCGGCGCGGCTCTGTTAAGAATGGAAATCGAGGTGGATCGGTGAGCGACCCACAATTAGTTGGGGTGTTCACAATTCAGGCCCATGCTCCTGTATGGAAGATGCTTTACTTTGTCCCCGTTCGAGCTTAGTATGGTAACGATCCCCCGTGTTCGAAAAACCATGGGAGGTACGGCTTGCTACGGCTGAAACGGCTCGAACTACAGGGTTTTAAATCGTTCTGCGATCGCACCGAGCTCCGGTTTAACGGCGGCGGCATTGCGGCCGTCGTGGGGCCGAACGGTTGCGGAAAATCGAACCTCAGCGACGCCATCACCTGGGTTCTTGGCGAACAGTCCGCCAAGAGCCTGCGCGGCGCGCGCATGGAAGACGTGATCTTCGCGGGCACGCGCGATCGCAAACCGACCGGCATGGCCGCGGTCACCATGACGCTGCTCGATCCGGCCGCCCAGGAGCACGGCGAAAACGGTCCTCAAAAGCCCGGCGAAATCACCATCACTCGCCGCCTGTTCCGCTCCGGCGAAAGCGAATATCTGATCGACGGCCGCCTGGCCCGGCTGCGCGACATCCAGGATCTGTTCATGGGCACGGGCCTCGGCCCGGAAAGTTACGCCATCATCGAGCAGGGGCGCATCGGTCAGATCCTCAGCTCGCGCCCGCAGGACCGCCGCAGCGTGATCGAAGAAGCCGCGGGCATCAGCAAGTTCAAAACGCGGAAGCGGCTGGCGGAAGCGAAGCTCGAAAGCGCCCGGCAAAATCTCGCGCGTGTGTTCGACATTCTGGAAGAAGTCACGCGCCAGCTCAATTCGCTCAAGCGCCAGGCGTCCAAAGCGCGGCGGTATGGCGAGCTCAAGAGCGAAATGGATGCCAGGCTGCGGCTCGTTCTTGCCGCCAAATTCCGCCAGATGGAACGCGAAGCGACAAAAGCGGCGCTCGATCTCAATCTGGCCACTTCGCAATTGCGCGAATTGTCCGAAAACGTCGCCGCTGGCGAGCAGGAGCGCGAGCGGTTGCAAACCGCATGCTATGAAACCGACGCGCGGCTCACGGAACTGCGCCGGCAGCTTGCGGAATTTCAGGTGGAATCGGAACGCACGCGCGGCCGCCTGGAATCGCAGGTGCGTGAGGTCGGGGCGACCGAAAAGCGCATCACCCAAGCCGAGGCCGAAACGCAGGAGCAGCAGGCGCGCTCGGGCCATCTCGCCGGGGAGCGCGACTGGCACACCGCGTCTATCGCTGAGCTCGAGCACCAGG
This sequence comes from Bryobacteraceae bacterium, assembly GCA_035280425.1. GTDB lineage: Bacteria > Acidobacteriota > Terriglobia > Bryobacterales > Bryobacteraceae > QHXW01. The sequence continues at coordinate 186,641 of DATEFW010000007.1, forward strand.
TCGCCGGCATTCGCGACCGTATGGCCGAAAAAAATCAGGCGCGCGAAACTCTCGAAGCCGGCCTCCGCAGCCAGGAGCAGGCCATCGAAGAAGGGCGCCTCTCGGTCCTTCGGCTGTTGGGTGAAACTTCAACCCTTGAAAATCAGCTCGCCCAAATCGACGAGTACCTGGCCGGCATTGCCCGTGAAACCGCCCGCGCGCAGAAAGAAGAGGAATCGGCCGCCACCGAGCTGAACCGGCTGGCCGCCGCGCGCAAAGAGATTTCCGAATCCATCGCCCGCCGCCAGATGGAGCTCGAATCGGTGTCCGGTGAGCGCCACCGCACCGAAGAAGAACTCGGTGCGCAGAAGGCCGCCGCGGCCGATCTTCGCACGCGGCTCGACGCCCTCCGCGACGAAGTCGCGCATCTCGAAGCGCGTAAAACCTCGCTCGAAGACGTGCTTTCGCACCGCGCCTACACGACCGAATCGGTGAAGCGTCTCTTCGGCTCGCTGCAATCCGGGCAGACCAACGGTTTCCGCCCGCTCGGTGTTCTGGCGGACTTCGTCGAAGTCGATCCGGCATACGAGCGCGCCGCCGAAGAGTTTTTGCATGACGAGCTCGAATACGTAGTCGTCGAAGACTGGGAGCAGGCCGAGTACGGCATGAGCGTTCTGCGCGCCGGTACCGAAGGCCGCGCCACGTTTCTGGTGCACAGCGGCGCCGCCCTCCAGCCTGCAACCGGCGATCCCGCCGCCAGCCTCCCGCGCCTGACCGATTATCTGCGCCTCACCAATGGTCTCGCCAACCGCGCGCTCGATCTGCTGCCGCGCCTCGCCAATTGCCGGATCGCCGCCGATCGCGCCGAAGCGCAGCGCCTCGCGACCAACAATCCGGATCTCTATTTCCTGCTGCCCGACGGCCTCTGTTATCACGGCCGCACGCTTTCCGGCGGAAAGAAATCCGCCAGCGGCCCTTTGGCGCTCAAGCGCGAGTTGCGCGAGATCGCCGGAACTCGGGCCGCGCGCAAATCCGAGCTTGACCAGGAAACCTCGCGCGCCGAAGCGCTCGACCGCGAAATCGCCGTGCTCGATGCGGAGCTCGAGCGCTTGCGTGGCCTGCAACAAGCCGGCGAAAAAGATTCTCTCGCTCTCGATCACGAAATGCGCAAGTTGAGCGAAGAGACTTCGCGCGCCAATTCGCGCATCTCGCTCGCACGGCTCGAGCTCGAACGTCTGGGCCGCGAAAGCGAGCGCTCCATCGAGCAGCGCAACCGCAACCGCGAGGCCGTCGAAGAGAAGACCCAGTTGCGCCTCTCGCAGGAACAGGCTCTCGAAGCCCGGCGCGCCGAAATCGAGGAGCGCGAAGCCGAGGCCGCCCGCGCCGCCGAGGAGCACGCCGCGCTGCGCGTGGAGCTCGCCGGTCTCGAAGAGCGTCACCGCGGGGAACGCGCCTCATTGGCCCGTATCGAGGCTCAGTGGAACGAAATCACCGCGCGCTGCCAGGAACTCGAGCGGGAAATCGCGCGCCTGGGCGCCGAGCGCGCGCGTCTGCTGGCCGATAACATCGAGCTCGAACAAAAAACCGCGTCGCTGGCCTCCGAAATACAAGCCGCCGAATCCGAGGTCAACCGCCTCGCGCTGGCCGAAACCGAATTGCGCGATTCGCTCGCTCAGGCCGAGGAAAAACTGAAGCTGCTCCGTGCCGAGGTCGAAACCGCGCACCAGAAGCGTTCCGAGCTCGAAGTCGATCTCGTCAAGAAACAGGCCGAGTTGCGTTTTCTCGACGAAACCAGCCGCAAGGAGCTGAACGCTCCCGTCGAAGAGCTGATGCCCGCCGACGAAATCTTACCGGAGGGCGACGCTCTGGCCGATGCCGAGCGCCAGTATCAGGAGATCCGCGGGCGCATCGAAGCGATGGGCCCGATCAATCCGCAGGCGCTCGAAGAATTTCAGGAGTGCCAGCAGCGCCACGATTTCCTGAGCACCCAGCGCCAGGACCTCATCGATTCCATCCGCGACACCGAAAAAGCCATTCAGGAAATCGATCAAATCTCGCGCCAGAAATTCGCGGAGGCCTTCGAGGCCATCAATGCCAGTTTCCGCGAAGCGTTTCTCACGCTGTTCGGCGGCGGATCGGGCGAGATGCGCCTCACCGACGAAACCAACATCAACGAATCCGGCATCGATATCATCGCCTCGCCTCCCGGCAAGAAGCTGCAAAATGTGCTGCTGCTCTCGGGCGGCGAAAAAGCGCTGGCCGCGCTCGCGCTGCTGATGGCCATCTTCCGCTACCAGCCCAGCCCGTTCTGCGTGCTCGACGAAGTCGACGCCCCGCTCGACGAGGCCAACATCGGCCGCCTCATGCGCCTGCTGCGCGAAATGTCCACCGGCACCCAGTTCATCATCATCACCCACTCGAAGAAGACCATGGAGTCCGCGCAGGCCATGTACGGCGTCACCATGCAGGAGCCGGGCGTCTCAAAATTGGTTTCGGTGAAATTCGAAGCCCACGCGGCGAGCGTAGCGGCCGCGCCGGCGGCGTAGAAGACACGGAACCGCGCACTCACCCCTGCGCCTACAGATCTCGCCCAAATTCATTTCCGAATGGATTAGAGAACGCGCCGTGAACCCGGACGACGCACCTGCGCCGCGCGTGAGAAAAAGTGGATGGGAGGAACGGAGAACCCTGAACGCCGGGGCCTGTAGAACCCCGCCGCTTGCCAGCTTGGCGTAGGAACTTGTCGGCAAAAACGTTACACGCTGAACGAGCTGCCGCAGCCGCAGGTCGACTTCACGTTCGGATTCGAAAACTTGAATCCCGAGCCTTCCAGCGTCTCGACGTAATCGACCTCGGCCCCGTCCAGGTAAAGCATGCTCGCCTGGTCGATGAACACCTTCAGCCCGTCGTATGTGTAAGTTTTATCCAGCATGTTGGGCTGGTTCTCGAATGCCATCGAGTAGCTGAAGCCCGAGCATCCGCCGCCTACCACGGCAATGCGCAGCCCCGCCGGCTTGGGCTCCTGGCTGGACAAAATCTCTTTTACTTTGCTGACGGCTGTGTCGGTCAATTGCACCATAGTCGGGCCTGATCCCCTTTCGATTCATTACGATTATACAAGACCTGCCGCGTTTTGGAACATACCCTGGCGCTTCGAGGGCATCGGCTTCCGGGTGGCTCATTAACCCTGCCGCCCCCGGTATTGCGCGGAAGGCCTTGTTAATTCGTTTGATGCGGGCCCGGCACGGAAGTTGCTGGGGAATTTGCTATCCTCCAGTTGGATACTAAGATTGGAAACCTGAGCACGGAATACTTGTAACCGCTTGAACGCGGGGCACGTAAGCATGGGTGTATGGGGACAATGACCGGCGCCCTCCCACTCCCCGCGTTCGGCAGCAAGGCCGCGGCCAAGAAGCGAGTGGATTATCAGAACAGCCAGGAAGGCGCGTTGGTGCGCCGGGCGCAGTCAGGCGACGAGGTGGCATTCCGCGAAATCGTCGAACGCTACCAGTCCAAGGTGTTTTCCATCATTCACGGCATCGTCCGCCAGCGCAATGATGTGGAAGACATTGCCCAGCAGGTTTTTGCCAAGGTTTATTTTTCCATACGGAACTTCGATTTCCGCAGCTCGCTGATCACCTGGATCTACAAAATTACGGTCAACGAGTGCTTCGACTACTTGCGTAAGAAGAAAGTCCGCAAGCTGGTGTATGAAAGCGATTTGAGCGAAGACGAAGTGCGCCGGGTGGAAAACACCGAGCCGGCTATTGACCGGCAAGCTCCCGCCGACGACACCCTGGCACGCCGCGATTACGTGACCAAGCTGCTCGAGCGGGTTTCCGAGGAAGAGCGCAACCTGCTCATGCTCAAAGAAGTCGAAGGCCATTCGGTGGAAGAATTAGCTGAAATGACGGGCATGAACGAGAATACAATTAAAGTAAAATTGTTCCGTGCCCGGCAGAAATTGATTAAGGCAGCGCAGCGTCTGGATCGCGCTCCCGGCCTGGTCGCCGGTTGATCCGATCCGGATTTGCGCAAGGGCTCCCGAAAGCGGACGCAGATCCGCAAGGGGTGGGTTTAGAATGTTTGGTTTGATGTAAGGGAAGAAATATATGCATCAGGTGATACTGGATCGGCTTGAAGAGTATCTTTCCGGCTCGCCCGCTTCCCGCGAATTCAAGGCTCATCTGGAATCCTGCGATGATTGCCGCGTAGAAGTTCGCGAGATGCTGGCGCTCTCTGGCGCTTTGACCGTCCTCCGCGCCCCTGAACCTCTGGCCCCCGCGCCCGGGTTTTACGCACGCGTGGCGGGACGAGTGGACGCCGCCCGTCCTCGTTCGGCCTGGGGATTTTTCTGGCTGGACCCCGCTTTCGGAAAGCGCGTGGCCTTCGCTTCACTGATGACCCTGGCCATTTTGGGCAGCTACCTGGTCACCCGCGAGACCGATTTTTCCCCGGGCCCTCCCGACCCGGAAGTCATCATGGCCCAGCACCAGCCCGGTTCCAATCCCGATGTGATGCTCGCCACCCTGGCTTCTTACGAGCCGTAGTCTGATGACCACTTTCACGGAAGCCAGAACCATGCAAAACCCAAAGACGGCTTTTGTCGTCACCATGGTCCTGGTGTTTCTGGTCGGCGCGGTCGCCGGCGCGCTGGCCATGAATTTAGGGTTGCACAAGGGCCTGCATCGCACCGCTTTCTGGACCGATCCCGGCCAGGAAATCTCTCTCCACCGCCTGCAAAAAGAGCTCGATCTCACCCCCGCTCAAACCGAGCAGCTCAAAACCGCTCTCGCCGATTTTTCGCGCTACTATGCCGACGTCCTTTCCACCGGAAAAACCAGCATTTACAAGATCCTGAACGACGAGCAGAAGCGAAAATTCGACCGCATGCTCAACGAACCTCCCGAAAAGCGATAATCTTCGAAAAGCGGTAATGTAAGGACAGGCGCCGTCGTGCGAGCTTCAGCCATGCGTTTCCTTTCGCTTCTGCTTGGCTTCGCCATCCTGACGTGCGCCGCTACAGCTCCGCTCGCCATTTTCAAACCTTCCATCAGCGATATGGAGGATGGCCCCGCCGTTCCGCCCACCTTTACTTTTGTAGCCGGCCAGTTTCTCTTTCTCAGCTTCGAGATCGGCGGTTATAAAGTCTCGGACGAGCACAAGATCCATCTGTCCACCAACGTTCAGGCCTTCGATCCCAAGGGCATACCTTTGATGGAACCCGCCGCCTCGACCATCGACGCCACGCTCGCCGAAGAAGATAAAAATTGGAAACCCAAAGTGCGCGCGCAGATTCTGCTTCCGCCACTCGCCGGTTCCGGCAATTACAAAATCCTGGTCAGCGTGAAAGACGATCTCAGCGGCTCCGCTGCCACCGAGCCCCTCAAGTTCGAAGTGCGCGGCCGCGACGTCCCGCCGAGCGACACCCTGATCGTGCGCAACTTCCATTTCTACCGCGGGGAGAACGATCGTGATCCGCTGCCCGCCGCCGCCTACAAAGCAGGCGATACCCTTTGGGCGCGCTTCGACATCACCGGTTACAAATTCGGCCCCGGCAACAGCATCGATGTCGATTACGGCATCGCCGTCCTCGCCTCCGACGGCAGAGTGCTGTTCAAGCAGGAAAAATCGGAAGAGGAAAAAAGTGCTTCGTTTTATCCCAAAGCCTACGTGCCCTGCACGATGAACCTGAGCCTGCAATCCACCATCCGCGCCGGCCAGTACACCATTGTCGTCACGCCGCGCGATCACATCGGCAATCAGACCTACGAAGCCAAAGCCAACTTCACGATAGAATAGGCGGCCGTTCCTGTTCCCGGTGAAACGTAGGCACTCGTACGGAAATTTGAAGTGCAGCAGGCCGCTGCGCTCTGTACCCGTAGCCGGCGTGTTACAACGTCGGTATGCCTGAATCGCTCATCGTCGGCGGCCGGCCGCTTGTTATCGAAGATGTGGAACGCGCCGCCCGCATCAGAACGCAGATCGAGATCGGCGATGGCGCCCGCGCGCGCATTCGCAAGGGCCGGATCGCGCTCGAGGCGCAGCTCGCCCGCGGCGATCGCATTTATGGCGTCAACACAGGTGTCGGCGGCAACATCAAATTCGAGCTGACGCCCGATCAGGCCGAGTTGCTCCAGCACAACCTCATGCGCCATCTTTCCTGCGCAACCGGCCAGCCGCTCCCTTCCGATGTCGTGCGCGCCGCTATGCTGCTCCGCGTCGCTACCTTCACCACCGGCGCTTCCGCCGTGCGCGTCGAGCTCGTCGAAGCGCTGCTCGCATTGCTGAATCACGGCGTGACCCCCGTCGTTCCCCGCTACGGCTCGGTCGGTGCGAGCGGTGATCTGATGCCCTCGGCGTACATAGCCCGCGCCCTGTTGGGTATGGGTGGTGCAGAGTATGAAGATCGTCACATTGCGGCTCTCGAGGCATTGAAACTTGCTGGTCTCGAGCCCATGCGCTTCGCTCCCAAAGAAGGCCTGGCTTTGATCAATGGCACCACGGTCATGACGGCCGTTGCGGCGCTCATCTGGGTCGACGCGCGCCGCGTCCTGCGCGCGCTGCTCTCAGCGGTGGCGCTCTCGGTTGAAGCGCTCCAGACCGGAGTCGAGCCCTTCGCCTCCTGGGTGCAGAACATGAAAGCCCATCCCGGCCAGCAGGCCGTCGCTTCGTACGTGCGCGAACATCTTGCCGGCAGCAAACTCATCGGCGATTCCAGCCGCCAGAGCTGTTACTCGCTGCGCTGCCCACCCCAGGGCCTCGGCCCCGCGTGGGAGGCGCTCGAAGATGCCCGCCCTCTGATCGAGCGCGAAATCAATTCCGCGAATGACAATCCGCTGATCGATCCGGAAACTGGTACGCTCTACCGCGCCGGCAATTTCTACGGTGGCCACATCGCCCGGCTGCTCGATACCTGGAAAATCGACTTCGCCGTGATGGCCAACTGGGCTAATGCGCTCATGGCCGTGCTGGTCGACGACAAATTCAGCAACGGTCTTCCCGCGAGTCTCGTGCCCGAGCCGGGCGTCAACTCCGGCTTCAAGGGTATGCAGTTGAGCGTCACCAGCCTCGCCTGCGCCGTGCGTCAAATGGCCGGCCCGAGTTCGATCCACTCGCTGCCCACCGAGGCCTACAATCAGGATGTCGTCAGCCTCGGCATGCACGCCGCCGTCACTGCGCTCGATGCGCTTGAGTGCCTGCGCAATGAGACCGCCATGGTGCTCCTCGCCGCCGCACAGGCCGTCGACCTCCGCTCCGGTGCTGAAAAATTAGGCGAGCGCAGCCGCCAAGTTCACCAGGCGATCCGCGAGATTTCCGAATTTCTCGACCGCGACCGACCCATGGAACAGGACGTCGCCGATGTCGCTGCGCTGATCGCCGCAGGAAAATTGGGCGATTAGGAAGCGTCTTTGGTCGGCTTTCGCAGCCTGATCAACAGGTATGTTGAAGCCGCCAGCAGCGCCGGAGATGAATAAAAGCCGGGCATCGGCCGCACAAAGCGAACCGCCTCCACCGTTCGGCCCAAAATTGTGCCCGTCGTGTGGGCGGCGCCATTCAACAACATGACGATCGCAAAAACATAAGCCAGCGGGCGCATCCAGCGCGCTCCCCGGAATGCAAACGGCGCAAGCGCCAGCAGAACCAGATTGGCGATCGCCAGCCCGGTGAGCCATTCCCTGAACTCAAATGTCGGCATCGGAAACCAGGCAAACCTCTGGCGCATCGCCATAACTGTCGGGTTGTAAACGGAAAGGAAGCCGGTGGATGCCTCGTCGATGACGTGCAGCACGAGCGCCGCGCAAAGCGCAACCCAGGCCATTCCAAGCTTGCAGTCGCGCGTTTGTGTTGGGGCCACGGACGAGACTAGTATACGCTTACACGGCCCGCACAGCTCTCAAACAGAAGGGATTTTGAGGATGATTTACGTCTGGAAATATGTGACCAGCGCGCCTTCGCCGCTCACCGATACATCCAGCCAGTAATCGCTGATGTGCAGAGAATTATTTCCGTCCTCCGATTGCAGCAGAAAATGATCTGGAACACCGGCCGCGCTCGGTGCGTTGAACTTGATCATCACCCCGGCCAGCGTTGTCTGATTCAATCCTGCTCCACCAAGAAAAATATTGCCGGTGAAGTCCGGCACCGTCGCAACCAGGATGGCGCAGGCGCGCAGCGTAGTATCGGTCGCAAGCGGAACAGGCGTTCCGGAGGATGGCACCTTCACGATACCGAGAAAAGTCGGCTGCATCGGTCAGTCAAAGATCACGGTGACGTTGGTTGCGCCGGAAGTGACTACACAGATTCCGGCGCTGAACGTCTGATTGAATTCCAGGCTGAACGGATTCGCCAGCGTGGAGGGCAGCGTGATGACTCCCATCGCCCCTGAGCCCGGCGTTCCCGAGCACGATGCCGCCGCCACATTGAAGAGCTTGATCGTCGCGCTCGCCACGCCGGTGCCGACGACGATGCGCCGCAATATTCCCGCCGTCCCTTTCACCGCGGTCGTCGCCGCCGCTGTAACGTTGCTTCCCGATGATCCCGCCCATATGGGCCGTCCGCTAGTATCGGTGGCGAGCGTCCGCAGATTCGCGCCATCCGAGCCGGCCACCAGCGCGCTGACCGGTGGCGCAGCTATTCCCGCTGGACCCGCAAACAGCGCCGCTACATCGCGGGACTGTCCGGCTCTGACCACGGCGGTGACCGTCCCGCTGGTGAACGCGCTGGCGCGCACTCTCGCATGCGATGCCCCCGCCGCGCACACAATCGTATACGGCCCGTTGGCCGAAACTGTCGAAACGAATTGCGCCGTGTTGGGAATCTTGAAAAACGTCGCCACCCACGTCGCCCCGCCGTCGAAGGAAAGCTCCGGAGTGAGGGTCGCGGTCCACGTTCCGCTCAACGTGACCGCCGCACCCGCCTGCCCGGCCAGCGCCACCTGCGCCGCGCCGTTCAATGCCGTGATGGACTGCGAGGACGGCGCCGTGTCCAGCGTTGCCACCGGAAAAGTGCCTGAGATGTTGAGTTGGGCTAATGCCGCGGGTGCACAGAGCACCGCGAGAATCAGCACATTTATCCGCTTCACGTTCTTACTGATAAGCCACCACCGTGCCGGTCAACCCGGTTCCGCCCGCCGACCACTTGATTCCGCTCGTCATCTGCGATCCATAAAGCGGAAACGTGACTTGCGAGTTTCCCGGAATCGAAAATGCACTGGCAATCGTCACCGGCGTCCCCTGCCCGTCGGTGATGGTTACCGTCTGCGCGGAGGCGTTCGTATTGGTGATGATAATCGCGATCACGCAGGAGGTGGTTGCAGTGAGCGCTGTGTTCGAGGTCGGCACTGCCTGCCACGCCGGGGTGAACGCCGTCGTGCCGCACGCGGTTTTCGGGACGGTCTGCACCTGGCCGATCACATTCGACCCGGTGGGCAGCGAGCCGGTCACATTGAAGCCGGCATTCGAGATCGAGCCCGAAATCGTGATCGGCGTCATGGAAGCCGCGCCTTGCACCGTAATCACGTCCGCTGAAGGCGTGCCGGCTGTGCCGAGAGCCGGCTGCTTGGCCGCCGTCGCCGCTCCGGTTGGCAGTGAAACCGTTCCTGTAATGTTGTTGACGTTCCACGTCCCGCTCTGCGTGGCCGTCACTGCGCTGCCCGGCCCGCCGGATTGCTGCAACTGCCCGTACATCCCCGCTGCGAGCAGCACAACCAGCAGGCACGCGGCCATATATGCCGCCGTCGAATGTTTGGTCATTGGCTTTTCCTCGAAATCCAAGATCGCCACCACGCACGTTTTTGAGAACCCCGGATGCTCTGCCCGGACATGTCGAGCAGCGCCCGGAATACGGCGACCTCCACCGCCCGCCGCTCCTCATCCGTCGCCGGCACAACAATGCGCACCTCACGGTCGGACTCCACACCGCCTGCAGTATGAATTTCGATGGGCGTCGCGGTCTGCTTGCGGAGGTGCCGCAGGATCGCCTGCTCGAGCTCGCAATGGATGCCGTCGAGCATCGGGCGCGCTGCATCGGGCTGTTCCTCGATCCGCACCGTCGCGTCGGGCTGATAGCTGGTGAGATGAAAATCGTGGCGCGCCAGATGCCCGCGCAGCGCCTTTGCCGCGGGCGAATCGCCTAAAATCAGAACCCGCATTCGTTACCTCACGAACCGCGCCTTGACGGTTCCTGATCCGGAAGTCGCCTGCAGGTAGGCGACGGTTGAGCCGGCGAGAAAACGGTAAGGACTCATCGCTGCGTCTCTCCAGAAGGGCGCGCCGGAAAGAGGCGCGATCACCATTTCCTGAACGGAGGCGGAAATGATGTCCTGGTCGGGACGCGTCAGGTCGGTGCGAATCTTGATATCGACCGGCAGCGTGTTCTTGATGGCGACGTTATTACATGCGAACGGCGCCACCACCGGCGTCCAGTTCTGCGGGTCTATATCGACATTTAGGATTTCGAAGGGAGCGGGCATCCGTTAGCGAGCGCGGCCGCCCGAGAAACAGGCGGTACTGACCGCATCGTAACGGCGCCCTCATTCCGCTCCGCGACCTTACATGCGGAAACCTTTGATGGCGAAAGCAAAAAAAATGAGGAAAACTCGTGATTGCCCGATGCAGTCAGTGCAGCCACACGCGCATCCCCTGCTCGATCACGCCGGCGCCGGCCAGGCCTGTGATTGCAGGCAGTAATGCACCGATGGCCCCGCGGCGCTTCCATTCCGCATCGATGGCGTGAAAACCGAGGTAGCAGAAGATTCCGCCGGCGACAGCCAGCGGGTAGCTGATCCATAGGGCGCCCAGGCGCGGCGCCATCGCCAGCGCGGCCGAACCGCCCGCCAGGGTAACGCCTTCGGCAACCACGCAAAGAGCGAATGCCCGGCCGCGCGAGGCGACCGCCGCCTGTAGAATCGCGCCCAAGGCAATTCCTTCCGGAATTTTGTGCAGCACCACGGCGAGCGGAACCGCTAAGCGAACGCCCGGAGCAGCCGCCCATTGCGCGGTGACCATGCTCCAGCCATCGAGCGCGCTATGCACCACTGCGGCCGCCATAAGCGGCGCGGCGAACCCGTGAAGCTCGCTCCGGCACAAGGCGTGGTCATGATCGTGTGAGCAGGAGGGACAAACCGGATAGAGAAATTGATTGATGGCAAGCAGCAAAAGGTACCCGGCGCCGGCGAACACGATGCCGCTTGCCCATCCAATAGCCGCACCGAGCTCGGGAAAGAGTCCGAATAGAGAAATGCCGATCAGCAGGCCGCCGCCGAAGGGCACCACCAAGCGGGCGCGTGAACCTCCGGCCTCCAGGTAGACCCCGGCCACAGAGCCGCAAAGCGCCGCCGCGGTGGCAGCCAGCGCGCCGCCCATGGCGCCCGTTAAGGATGGGTTATACAGAACTCCACTCTAGCGGGTTGACGGGACGGTGAACAACCGGGGCGCTCGCTCAGGTCGGCAGCGCTGAACCGGCGCGGCGATTTCGATATCGGCAATAATGCAGGACGTTAACGCCCCGGGCAGCCGCTTCATGGGCGCGGCAAGTCTCCGGGAAACCGGCGAGCAGCAGCACTTATCTGCCTTAAGTACGGCGGGTTTCGACTTTAATTTACGGGGCAGCTCGGCCCGGCTTCGCGCGCGCCTCCGGCCCCCTCGAGGTTCCCGCGCTCTCAGGCCAGCGCCTCGACGCGGAACGCCTTCTTGTTGCCCGCGCCGACGACCTGCCCTTTGAACTTCAGCCGGCCGTTGATCATGCAGTCCACCGCGCGGCCCAGCGGGTGATCGAAGGTGAGCACGTCGCCTTCTTCGAGGCTCAGCATGTCTTCCACCGTGAAGGCGGCGCCTTCCAGGCGCCCGTCTATTTCGACCACGGCTTCTTTCAGAAACCGGAGCATGCGCTCCTGCTCGTTTTCCGAAGATTCGGCTTTGCGCACCGACCACTGCTGTTCGAACTTCTGGCGCATCATCTTGATGATGATGGCCGGCATGGCCATGTTCATCATGCCGGTGGCGTCGCCCAGGCGAAGCTCGATGCCCACCGCCACCACGGCTTCGTTGGGCGCCAGGATCTGCAGCAGCTGCGGCTCTTTTTCCATGGTTTCGATTTTGAAATCGATGTTGGTGACGCCGCGCCAGGCTTCGGTGAGATCGTGCAACACGATGCGGAACAGTCCGTCGAGCAGCGTCTGCTCGATTTCGGTGATCTCGCGCTGGACCACCGACGGATTCTTCCCGTTGCCGCCCAGCAGCATTTCGAGAATCGGAAAGATGATGGTGGGGTTGAGCTCGAGCACCGAATTGCCCTCATAGGGCGCCATGGTGATCGAAGAAATGCAGGTGGGCGAGGGCAGGCCTTCAAGGAACTCGGCATAGGAGAGCTGCTCGACGCTGACCAGGTTGACCGTCAGGTAGGAGCGCAGGTAGGCCGACAGGCTGGATCCCAGGTTGCGGACGAAATTGTCGTGCAGCAGGTGAATGGCGCGCAGTTGCGACTTGGCGATGCGGTCCAGCCGCCGGAAGTCGAAGCGCACGCACTTCTGCGCCGCCGATTGCGCTCCCTTGCGGTCTTCCAGGTTCTCGAAAACGGCGTCGATTTCCTGTTGCGAAAGCTGATGTCCCATGATCTAAAGTTCCGGCTGGCTAAATCTCGTATGCACGAATCTTCTCTTCAGCGAAGGAAGTCAAACAGGCTGGTCCGCGGCATCTGCGCGCGCGATTGGAGCGCCGCCTGCTGCTGCACCTGCCCCTGGTTGAGCTCCAGGATGGCTTCCGTGAGGTCGGCGTCCTGCTTGTCGGAGAGCGCGGACTGGTATTCCAGTCCCAAGCGGCTGGAAAGATCGGCGGCCGCGGCGATGCGGTTCTGGGCGGCCCCGTAGAAACTGAGCTGCGTGTTCAGGGAATCGCCAGCGGCGGTCAGCGCGGCCTGTGCGTTTTGAATTCCGGTCACGTCATTAGCCTGAAGCGCCACGCGCAACTGGTTGACGGCGGCGAAAACGTTGTCGGCGGCCGGCGTCCCATCCGGATTCTGATCGTCGAAAATCTGCTGCGCCGTGCGGTCAACCGGAAAGGTGTTACCCACCGGATCCTCGATCTGCCGGGTCGCCTGCGCAGTGGTCTGCTGGACTACGCCGCCGCCGGTATCGGGATTCGCCGTATCGAGCGTATAGGGCGCCGTTTGATCGGCATCACCACCGAAAACAAATTTGCCGCCTATCTGGGTGGCGCTCAGCGAGACCAGTTGCTGATGAATGGAGTCGGCCTCTTGCGCGATCTCGGCGCGGCCGGCTGCATCCTGGGTGCCGGTGGCGCCTTGCGTGGCCAGGGTGCGCGCCCGCTCGACCAGCTGTACAGCGTTCTCAATGGCCTGCTCTGCCATGTCGACCTGGGTTTTCACTCCGCTCAGGTTGCCCGAGATCTGGGTATTGCGGGCGATGTCGGCGCGCAGCTTCAATATGTAGCTCACCTGGTCCGGCGCATCGGAGGCATTCTCGAATTTCAGGCCGGAGGAGATCTGTTTCTGCGCCAGATCGGTCCGGGCCTTGGAGAGATTCAGAGCCGCCAGAAACTGCTCGCCTGCCGCGTCGATACCTGTGACCATGGTGGATTCTCCTAGGCTGGAATGATGTTGACCGCGGTTTCGGTAAGGGCGTCCAAAACCGTGATGAACTTGGCGTTGGCTTCATAGGCCCGCTGGAACTGCAGCATCTTCACGGCCTCGGCATCGAGCGAAACGCCGGAGGTCTGCTGCTGAAAAGCGCGGGCCTGGGCCACCAGCTGCTGTTGCACGTCATGCTGATCGTGTGCGGTCGAAAGTTCGCGGCCCACTGCGGCGGCCAGGTTTCCATAAAACTGAGAATAGTTGAGACCGGTGATCTGGTCGGCGGGGTTCTCGGAATCCTGGAGATTCGCCAGCTTGAGCGCCGTCCCGTTGCCGACTTCGGGCGGTCCCGGATCGATAGCGGCGAGTTGGTCCGGAGTCATGCCGGCGGCGACCCCGAGCGAGGAAGCCACGTTGGTGGCGTTGGTCGTGTCATAGGAAAACAGCGCCACACCGGGCGCCGGAGGCGGGCCGTCCGAGATATTTCCCGCAGCCAGCAGCTGGTTGACGCGGTCGGCGAGGGCTTGCGCCATCTGGTTGAGGACGCCGGGCTGGGTCGAGTCGCCGCGCAATCCGGCCAGCACGCGATTGTGCGTATCGACCAGGGCGCCCAACGCGCCGCCGGTCATCTGGCCGGTGATGGCGCGGCCCGCCGAATCGAGAATGACGGCGGTGGGCGGAGTGGGCGGCGTTCCGGGGGGCAGGTTCGCGGGCGGCGCCACCTGAGAAGAGATCTGGTAAGCATGATCGCCGATCACCAGCGGCGTCTGGCCGCCGAGCAGGACCGTGACCGATCCGTCCGGTTCTATCTTGGATGTGAAATTGACCAGGGTGGACAGGCTGTCGAGCGTCGCGTGAATTTTCGCGTCCAGACCCGGATCATGCACGTCGCCGCTCATGCGCTCCAGGTTATAGGTGTGCAGATTGGCGCCCAGCGTGTTGATCTGATCCACGGTCTGGGCGATCTGCGTGGCGGTGTCGCCGGCAGCCTGGTTGACGCTGGCCATCACGCTATGGAAGCTGTCGGCCAGCTGCTGCGCGCTGTTGAGCACGGCCCGGCGCGAGGCGCTGTCGGATGGCGCCGCGCTCCAGGCGGAAAAGGCCTGGAATAATGCGCTGAGGCTGGCCGGAATGCCGTCCGAGCCCGACAAGTTAAGGGCCGTCTGGATGGTGGTGAGACTCGAGACTTTCTGCTGGGCCGCCCCCAGAGACTGCTCCTGGAGGCGCACGGCCGCGTCGGCGAACTCGCTGCGCGTACTTTCCAGCTGGCCGGCCTCTACGCCGCCTTTCAAGCCGTGCGCCGGATCGAAAGGCATGGATGCGAGATCGAGATTCTGGCTGGCAAAATCGGGGGTGGAGGCGTTGGCGACGTTGTTCTGCGTGACGTCCATGGCGCGCTCAAATACCGTCAGCACCGATGACGAGGAGCCCAGCGTGGACAGCAACGACATGTTTGCGCGCTCCTTTCCGCGCCTTCGCGCCCGCGGGCGCTCGCGGCGCCCGGCCTTCGCCGGCTAGCCTTCGACCGAGACCCGGCTTCCTACCGCGCCGGACGGCCATTCCGGCTGGCCTCCGGCTGAATAATCCGCGCCCGCCAGGCGCCCGAGGACCTGCATCCAGCCGAGCGAGAGTGTCCGCGCATTCTCGTGGAGCGCCCGCACCCGCAGGAACTCGCGGCGGAGATCGTGAATTCCGGCGGCGGCAGCCTCCCCGCCGCCCTCGCGGCGCAATTCATCGACGCCCCGGGCCAAAAGCTGCGCCGCCTGCTCGAGCGGCGCGCGGCAGGCCCCCAATCCTTCGGCCGTGCTTTCGGTCAGCAGGCTCTGCGCTTCGGCCAGCGACCGGCGCGCGCGTGCGATTCTTTGCTCGCCACTCACTTTGCCTTCCCGGAGCCGGAGGCCGACAGCGCTTCTCCTACGATGGCCCGGCTGGTGCTCTGTGCATCGGCGGCATAGGTTCCGGATTGAAACCGGAGGGCGAGAGCCTCGATGCGGGCGGCGCGGCTTTGCGCGTCCGCCGACAAGGCCCGGGCCAGAGATCCGCCAAGATGCGACAGGTCCACGCGATCGCCCGGCACCGCACCCGCCTGCCCATTTTTCGGGTGTGAGTACGCTGCAATGGCTCGAAATGGCTGTGTTTGCCCGGCCGCGAGCGACGCCGTCAAATGGGGATCTTCGATTTTCATGCCTGGCGCGTTTCTCCTCTTCTAGGCAACCGGCACCCGGCCGGGATTGCGGCTTCTGCAGGCGCCGCGAGGCGCCGGTTCTGCTCATTGGACTTATCGGCTGATTCCGCCCCGGGCTTTAGGCCTCCCGCCCGCTCGACCAGGATGCGGTGCACCTTCACCAGAAGGCGCACTTCGCCGGCAGCGAGGCCGAGCGACGAGGCGATCTGCGCCGCAGTCTGGCCCCGGCGGTAGAGCCGCAGGGCATAGGTGCGGCGGCTCATATTGAAGGCCGGAGCTATGGCAGCGGGCGGCGGTGCCGCCGCCCGCTCGGCGGCACGCTGCTGCGCGGTCAGGTCTTCGAGACGCTTTTCGAGGCGCGCGATGTCGCTCTCCGACGCCCCCGCCGGCGCTTGGGCAGGCGGCCGGGCCGGACGCCGGCGGACCCTGAGCGTACAAACCAGGTAGAGCGCGCAGATCAGGGCCGGAACCGCAGCCGCGCAGGCAATCAGCGGATGGAACGGCCAGCCGGCCGGCATGGCGGCTCCTTTCCGCGCAGGACGCACCGGGATGTCAAGCGCCTCATTTCAGGCTCCGCAGCCGGTCCTGCCGGCTGATGATCTGGTTGATCCGCACGCCGTAATTGCCTTCGACCACCACCACCTCGCCGCGCGCGATCACGCAGTTATTGACCACCACTTCGACCGGCTCGCTGACCGCCCGGTTCAGCTCCACGATCGAACCGGTGGTGAGCTTCAGCACTTCTTTGATCGGCAGCTCGGCGCGGCCGAATGAGACGCTCACCGGCAGCTCGACATCGAGCAAAAGGTCCATGTTGCGCGAACGCCCCGCCTGGGGTTCGGGAGCCGAAGCCTGGCCGGCTGCGGCGCCTGCGTTCTCGGCAAGTCCGGGCAAATCTGTTTCGTGACTGCCGGGGACGGCGCCGGCGGGTTCGAGTGCCGCCACCAGCGCCGGGCTCAGGCAGACCTGCACAGACAGCTCGGCGTCGGGGTAGCGGAGCGTAACGGCGAAGCCATGTTCGGCCGCGCCGAACCGCGCGCATTCTCCGCCCTTCTCGCAATCCACTTCCTTGGCGAGGCGCGCGCCGATGGCCTGCGCGACGCCGGCGAGCGACTGGCTGAGCACCTCCAGATAGGTATTGCGGGCATCGGCTGGCTCGGCGGATTCGATTCCCGCGGCGCGGAGGGTGCGGCCTCCGATTTCCGACCAGGTCTTTTCGGGAGCCGACACCCACATGGCGGCCTGATCCAGACCCTTGAAGAACTGCTGCCACGTAATGGTTCCGGCCGGGGGCTCGGCAGCGGGCTCCAGCGGCTCGGCCGCAAACTGGCACTCCGGACGCTGTTCGGTCATGGACTCGATGGCGCCGGCGAGCGCCCCGGTCCAGTGTTCCATCAGCCACTGAGCATTTTCGACGGTCATGCTCAAATTCCCCGCTCGGTGGGCCAGCGCCTGGCGATATAGGAGCGCAGGCGGAGCACGGCCTGCGATTTGAGCTGCGAAATGCGCGACTGGTGCAGGTTCACCACCTGGGCGATCTCGCGCAATGTCAGCTCTTCCTGGTAGTACAGGCTGATGACCGTCCGGTCCATCGAGGGCATCTGCTCGATGGCCTCGGCCAGCAGTTTCTCCAGCTCCGCGCGTTCGAGTTGCCGCGAAGGCAGATGGTCTTCGTCATCGGAAACATATTGGAGCAGGTCCTGCCCCGGATCGCCGGACGACTCCAGCGTGCCGATGTCCAGGCCCTGCAGGTCGGCGAGTTGCTGGTGGTATTCGGCCAGATCGAGTTTCAGCTCGGCCGCGATCTCTTCTTCACTGGCCTCGCGGTGCAGGCGCTGGCTCGCCGCGCGCATGGCCGCCTCCACCCGCCGCGCCATCTTGCGCTTCTGGCGGGGCGCCCAGTCGAGGTCCCGCAGGCTGTCGAGAATGGCTCCGCGAATCTTGTATTCGGCGTAAGTCTTGAGCTTGACGTTGTGGGCGGGATCGAAATGGTCGATGGCCGAGATCAGCCCCAGCACGCCGGCCGAGATCACGTCGTCCAGACTCACGTTCTCCGGCAGCCGTTCATGAATGCGGCGGGCGATCAGGCGCACCTGCGGCAGGTGTTCCAAAATCAGCCGCTCGCGCTCTTCCGCGCTGGCCGCCGGGCTTGGGGGGTAACTGGGCATCGGCTCGGACCTCATGCGGCGGCCTGGGAGTCCTCGCTGCAGCCCGGCAGGATGCGTTCGAGAATCCGGCCCGCCTCGGCCGGCTCCAGATCCTCGGGAATCTGCTGGCCGGCGCTCAAAAAGGAAACCGGTTTCGACGTGCGCACGGCTTCGCTCAGAACCGGGCCGAGCGGCCCGGTCTCATCGAGCCGCGTGAACAAGAGCTTGGAGGGACGAAAGATTTCAAACCGGTCCACCGCACGAGTAATATCGGCGGATTTCATGGATGCCGATAGGACCAGGTGCGTATCGATGTCCTGGCGCTTGGAAAGAAATCCGGCCAACTCGGCCGCGGCATCCAGATCGGCCGGCGAAAAGCCCGGAGTATCGATCAGCACCAGGTCTTTGGAGCGGTGCACATGGAGCGCCTGTTCGAGCGCACGCGTGGTCTCGACCAGCTCGAACCCGACGCCTAGAATGGCCGCATACGTGCGCATCTGGTCGGCCGCGGCGATCCGGCAGTTGTCGGCGGAAACCAGCAGCGGGGGCCGCCGCGCCGATAATCCGTAAGTAACGGCCAGCTTGATGAGCGTGGTGGTCTTGCCGGCTCCGGGCGGGCCAACCAGTGCCACCATGGCATTGCCGGCCCCCGGGCTGCCTAAACGGGCATCCGCCCGGAAGCGCCCCAGGATTTCCTCCGCCGCGGCGCGGCCGATTGCGCCCCGCCCGGCGTGCACATCGCCCGCCCGCGCCACCGCCGATTCCACCACCTGTCCGGCCAGGCACGGATCGACCTCGCTCTCGATCAGGGCGGCGTAAATTTCGGCGGCTCCGGCGGCCAGCCATGCATGCCCGCGGCTCACCGAGCGCGCGATCGACTGGCGCATGGCGTCCATCTGCCGGCGCAGCTCGCCGATCTCGCGCGCCAGAGCCCCTTCAGGCGCTTTGCTGGGTTCGGCCGGCCGAATGGCGGAGCGCGGCTGGGTATCCGCCAGCACCACTTCCCACTCCCCCATGTGCTGCCACTCCGGCGGCGCTTTGCGCGACTGCACGATCATGGCCTCCGGCCCCAGTTCCCGGCTGCCCTCGGCCAGCGCGGCCTCGACGGTCGGCGCAAAAAACGATTTCAGGCGCATCCTCTCTCTCTTTCTGAACGGCTACTGCGGTACCTGCTGCCGCGGGTTTCCATCATGGAATTCCACCGAGCGAAATCACCCGCACTCCGGGCGGCATCTCGTTGTGCGAAATAAAGAACAGATTGGGCAGCACCGGCTCCGCCATCTGGCGGAGAAAATAACGGGAGGCGGAGCTCGCAATGGCCACCACCGGCGCTTCCGGGGTGCCCAGCTTTTCGCTCAGGCGGTGCAGGATGTCCCGCATGGGCTGCGGAGCCAGGCCCAAGGTGCTTCCCTGCTCGCCGTGCTCGACCGCCTGCTCGACCAGTTGTTCGACCGCCGGGTCCACCAGATAAGCCGCCAGCTCGCCCGAGGCATTCAAATAAGGCTTGACCACGCTGCGCCGGATGGCCTGCCGGACATATTCGGTGAGCAGCACGGCATTCCGGCTGGACGCCGCGGCTTCGCCCAATGCCTCGAGAATGGAGACCGCGTCGCGAATCGAGACGCGCTCGCGCAACAGATTCTGGAGAACGCGCTGCACGGTAGCGAGCGGCACCAGTTTCGGCACCAGGTCTTCGACCAGGCGCGAGTTATCGAGCGACACGCGGTCGAGCAGCTTCTTGGCGTCCTGCCGCGAAAACAGCTCATAGGCGTAACGGCGCGAGAGCTCCGACAAATGCGTGCCCAGCACGCTCACGCTGTCGACGACCGTATAACCCGCGGCGCGCGCGGCTTCGGCGGCGTCGGGCGGAATCCAGACCGCGGGCAGGCCGAACGCGGGTTCGTGCGTCGCGCGCCCGTCGATCGTTTTGGCGGTGCGTCCCGCCGCGATGGCCAGTTCCATCGACTGCGGCACCTCGTAGCGCGCGACTTCGGCGCCCTTGAGCAGCACGACGTATTCGCGGGCGCGCAGCGCCAGATTATCGGTGACGCGCACCGGCGGCAGCAGATATCCGAGATCGGCGGCCAGCTGCCGGCGGATCGCGGCGATGCGGCGCAGCAGGGGCGAGTTCTGCCCGCCTTCGGCCAGCCCGACCAGGCCCAGCCCCACTTCCACCGCCAGCGGCTCGACGCGCAGCAGCGATTCCAGATTTTCCCGGGCCGGCTCGCGCTCCGACTGCACGGCGGCCTGCTGCTCGATCCGGTTTTTCTTGCGGAGCTCGAACCCGGCCGCTCCCAGGCCCACGCCCAGCAGCAGAAACGGAATCTTGGGAAGTCCCGGAAACGCCGCCAGCGCCACCAGCACGCCGCTTCCCAGCAGAAGCGGTTGCGCGGTCCCGAAAACCTGGCGGCGGAACTCGGCGCCCAGCCGGGCGTCGGAGCCTGCGCGCGTCACGATCAGCGCGCCCGAAATCGAGACCATCAGGGCCGGAATGACCGTGACCAGGCCGTCCCCGATAGTCAGGACCGTGTAGGTTTCGACGGCGCGGGCGAAATCCATGCCGTTCTGAAAAACGCCGATCAGCAGGCCGGCGATGATGTTGATGCCGGTGATCAGGATGGCGGCCACCGCGTCGCGCTGCGTGAAGCGGGAAGCTCCGTCCATGGCGCCGTAGAATTCGGCTTCGCTCGCCAGCTGCTTGCGGCGGCGCCGCGCCTCGGCCTCGTCGATCAGCCCGGCGTTCAGATCCGAGTCGATGGACATCTGCTTGCCGGGCATGGCGTCCAGAGTGAAGCGCGCGGTGACTTCCGAGATGCGCACTGCGCCGTGATTGATGACCACGTACTGGATGGCGATGAGCACCAGAAAGATCACCGCGCCCACAATGTAATTGCCGCCCACCACGAAATTGCCGAACGCCTGGATGACCTCGCCGGCGGCGCCTGTGCCGGTATTGCCGTTGAGCAGAATCAGGCGCGAGGAAGAAATATTGAGCGCCAGGCGGAACAGGGTGAGCAGCAGCAGCGTGGTCGGAAACACGCTGAACTCGACCGGGCGCAGAATGTACATCGCGACCATCAGGACCACGACCGATAGCATGATGTCGGCCACCAGCAGGACATCGAGCAGAAAACCCGGTATGGGGGTAATGAGCGCCAGGATGATGGCCAGCACCGCGATGGGCACGGCCATCTCGCTCCAGGAGAGGGCCAGCGCGCCGGCCGCGGGTTTCATGACGAGGGCTTTCGATTCCGCCATGCCTTATGCCACCCCCGGCAGCCGGCCGTGCATCAGCCGGTAGAGATACGCCAGAATCTCGGCGACCGCGCGGTACAGGTGCGCCGGGATCTCCTGGCCGACGGCAGCCGAGCCGTAAAGCGCCTGCGCCAGCGGCGGATTTTCGATGACCGGAACCTGGTGCTCGACCGCCTTGGCGCGGATGCGCAGCGCCAGATAATTTTTGCCCTTGGCCACGACCACCGGAGCGGCCATGGATTCCGAGCGGTAGCGGATGGCCACGGCGTAGTGCGTGGGATTCATGATCACCGCGGTCGCGGTGGGAACTTCCTTCATCATCTGGCGGCGCAGCAGGTCGCGGCGCAGCCGGCGGATGCGCTGCTTGATTTGCGGATCGCCTTCGGATTCCTTGGCCTCATCGCGCAGTTCCTGGCGGCTCATGCGCAGTTCCTGGTTGTAGCGGCGGCGCTGCCGGACCAGATCGATGACGCCGAAAACCAAAAACACCGCGGCCGCTTTCCAGAGCAGCTGCTGGATCGCCGCGCCGACTTCGCGCGCCCCCGCCTCGACGCCCGCCAGCGGCAGCCGGAAAAACGTTTCGTAACTCGCGCGCGCGATCACGTACACCGCATAACCGAACAGAGGAACCAGCGCCGCGGCTTGCAGCATGGAAGGCAGGTTCTGGTGCGGCAGCTCGCGCAGCTTGCGGCCGGGATTGAGGCGCGCGAAATCGGGGGCCAGCTTCTTGAGGCTCACGCCCATTTTGGTGGCAGCCAGTTGCACCGCGAGCGTGACCGCTAATAACAGCGCGCCGGCCACGGCCAGCGGCAGAAAAACGCGGCGGGCCACGCCTACAGCCAGGTTTTGGACGGCCGGGGCGGTAAGGTCGAGCGTGAAGGCGCCGGCCATCAGCCAGCGCATGGTCTGGCGCATCCCCGTGATCCACGCCGAGCCCCAGGCAGCCAGCATGGCGGTCAGCGCCAGAAACTGCAGCGCGCCCACCATCTCGCGCGCCGCGGGGAAATTTCCTTCGCGGCGCGCTTTTTCGAGGCGCTTGGGTGTCGGCTGCTCGGTTTTCTGGCTGCGGTCCGCCATCTAGTTCCCCGCCATCCGGCTCACCACCCGCAGGGTCTCGCGCGCGCCGGCGGCATAGATACGCGGATAAAGCACGGCCAGCGCGGCCAGCATGGCAAGCGCGGTCATCATCTTGGCCGGAAATGCCAGCGCCACCAGTTGCAATTGCGCGTGCAGGCGTCCGAGCAGCGCCAGCGCGATATCCACCAGCGCCAGCAGAGCCACGACCGGCAGAGCCAGCCGCAGACCGGCCGAAAAGATTCCGGCGCTGAGCTTGACGAGCGCCATAGCCGCAGGGCCGCTCACGCGGAACGAGCCCGGCGGGTAGCTGGTGAGGCTCGTGGCAAAAATGCGCAGGATCTCACGGTCCAGGCCGAGAGCGAAAAACATCAGCCCGGCAATCAGCTCGGCCAGCACCAGCAGCACGGTGGCGTCGGCCTGGGTGGCCGGATCGATGGTCGAGGCATAACCGTAGCCGGCCTGCAGGCCGGCGATCTGCGCGGCCATGAGAAAAATTTCGTTGAGCGACGCGACCGCGAGGCCAACCGCGATTCCCAGGGCGGCTTCGGCGGCCAGCGTCACGACGAACCATCCGAGCGCCGGCGGTGCGGCAACCGCAGGCCACTCGCGATAAAGGGCCAGGGTGAAGCCCAGCGCCAGCACCACGCGCACGGCGTCGGGACCGTTTTTTCCGCCGGGCAGAGGCACGAAAGAAAAGAAACCGGCCACGCGCGCCAGCACCAATAGAAAAGCGAGAAGCAAGGTGGCGTCCATATCAGTGCCCGTAGCGGCCCAGGTCGCCCATCACCGCGATGGCGTAGGCCGCGAGCTTTTTGATCATCCAGGGCATCAGCAGCAGGGTGCTGGCCAGAAAGACGCCCAGCCGCGGGATCGTCGAGAACGCCGAGTCCTGGATCGAGGTCACAATCTGGACCAGGCTGATCACGATTCCGGCGGCAAAACCGATAAGCAATAAGGGGGCGCTCAGCCACAGCGTGGTCAAAAGCGCCTGGCGCAGGATGTCCACCACCTGATCGGCCGTCATTTGCGGCACCTCCGGCTCATGAATAGAAACTCCGGATGAGCGAGCCCACCACCAGATTCCAGCCGTCCACCAGCACGAACAGCAGAATCTTGAACGGCGCCGAGACCATGACCGGCGGCAGTTGCACCATACCGATCGAGAGCGTGACCGAAGCCACCACCAGATCGATGATCAGAAACGGCAAAAACAGCACCGCGCCGATCTGAAAGCCGGTCTTGAGCTCCGAGAGAATGTAGGCCGGGATCAGTACCCCCAGCTCGAGGTCGGCGGGCGTGCGCGGCGCCGGGCGGTGCGACGCTTCGAGAAACAACCGGATGTCTTTTTCGCGCGCGAAACGCACCAGAAACGCACGCAACGGCTGCGCGCCCTGATCGAAAGCCTGTTCGTAGGTGATCTGCCCCTTTTCGAGCGGCTCCCAGGCTTTGTGATAGATGTCGGAGGCCACCGGCTGCATGATCAGCATGGTCAGAAACAGCGATAGCCCGACCAGCACCTGGTTCGACGGCGTGGATTGCGTCCCCAGCGCCTGCCGCAGAAAATGCAGCACGACGGTGAGGCGCAGAAACGGCGTGATGGACATCAGGGCCGCCGGCAGCAGGGTGAGGGCGGTCAGCAGCAGGATGATCTGCATGGGCACGCCCAGGCCGCCCGGCTGGCCGGGATGAATGCCCAGTAAAGACGCCGACGGAGATGCGGCCCAGCTCCGCGCGGGCGCCAACCCCGCAGCCGCCAGCGCCGCGAGCGTCCGCGGTTTCATCCGCGATCGCCCGCTGCGGCCCGGAGGGCGGTTGCGCCGGCCGTCGAGGCTACGTTGTCGAGTACGTGAAGTCCCCCGGGAGACTGCGCCACCACGATGGCGCGGTCGTCCACGCGGACCAGGTAAAGAGCATGCTGCGGCGCGAGCGCCAGCCGTTCGATGGTTTCCAGACGCCGCGACGTTCTGCGGAAGCTCGCGCGGCGAAACCCCAGCGCGCCCTTGCGCCGCAGCCACCACAACGCCAGGCCGAAAACCGCCGCCACCGCCAGCAGCGCCGGCGCCGGATCCATCCATTCCATGGTCTAATCCTCGCTTGTGAAGTCCGTAATCCGAACCCCGATGTTGTTTTCGATCAGCACGATCTCGCCGAATCCCACGAGCTTTCCACCGATATACAAATCGATGTTTTCGCCCGCCGAGCGAGTCAGGCCGACCACGTGACCGGCCGCGAGCTCGAGCAACTCCCGCACCGTCATGGTGCGGCGATCGAGCTCCACGTCGACCTCAACTTTTACATCGGCGAAACGCGTAATTTCCGATAGGGCCATGGCCTTACTTTGTGTTCCGGTGCTTAGCTAGCGGATCAGGTTCATGGTGTCCTGGCTCAGCTGGTCGGCAGTATTGACGACTTTGCCGTTGGCCTCGTAACCGCGCTGGTACACGATCATGTTGGTGAATTCCTGCGCGATATCGACCGTGGAAGCTTCGAGCTGGCCGCCCAGGATCCTGCCGCGGCCGCCGGTGTTGGGGACGCCGATGGCCGGCAGGGCCGTCAGCGAGCTGGCTTCGTAGTTGTTGTTGCCGACAGCGATGAGCGTGTCGGGGTTGCGCACCGAGGCCATGGCCACCTGGCCCACCACGGTCTGCTGGCCGTTCGAATACTGGGCCAGAATCTGGCCGCCGTCAGACAGGCCCACGCGCACCAGTTGCGCGGCCGGGCGGCCGTCCTGTGCGTCGGCTGATACCGCGGAAAGCTGGGCAAACTGCGTGAGACGGGGCTGCTGGTTCGAATCGTAAAGATTCCAGTTGACGTTCAGATCGGCGGCGCCGTCGGTGAGACCCGCGGCGCTGATGGCGATGGGGCCGGAGGCGGCCGGCGGCGTGGTGAGAATTCCGGATGAATCGAAATTGATGGTGCCGGTGGTCAGCACGGTGGGAGTTCCCGGAGTGCCGGCCGTGAGATCTTCACCGGGAATCGAGACCGAGTAATCCCAGGCGCCGCCGCCGGTTTTGGTGAACGTGACGGTCACCACGTGCGAGGTGCCGAGCGAATCGATGACCTGGATGGGCGTGGAGAAGGTGGCGTCGGTCGAGCCGACCGCCGCCGCGGCGTTCAGGTTCATGTCGAGAGAAAATTCGGTGGTGGTCAGGGGCGCCTGCAGGGTGCCTACCGGCACCGTTATGCTGCCGATCGGCCCGTTGGTGTTGAGCACGCCGTTGACCTGCGTCCAGCCCTGCACGGCATTGCCGGAAGCCGAGAGCAGGTGGCCAGTGGCGTCGACCCGAAAGTTGCCCGCCCGGCTGAACAGTTGGGCTCCGGCAGAATCGCCCAGCACGAAAAACCCGTCGCCCTGGATGGCCGCATCCAGCACGCCGGAGCTTGACTGTAGGGCCCCCTGCGTGAATTCCCGGGTGGTCAGCGGAACGCCGGTACCGAAACCAACCTGCGTTTCGCCCAGGCCCGCGCCCAGCGACTCGGTGACCAGATCCTGAAACGAGATCACGCTGGCTTTGAAGCCGGTGGTGCTCAGGTTGGCCAGATTGTTCCCCACTACATCGATGGCGGTGGTGTTGGCCTTCAGTGCGGATAAGGCTGCGGAAAACGAAGTAAATGGCATGTAGTCTCCTGATTTTTTCGATGTCTGGTTCTAATTACGGCGCCGGCGTAACGGGCGCAGCCGTATTCTGCTTGATGGCGTCCAGATCCTGCCGCATGGCGATGGACTGCTCGAGCTGGCTGAACTGCGCCAGTTGCGCGACAAACTGCGTCGGGTCCGAAGGATTGGTCGGGTCCTGGTTCTTGAGCTGGGCGACCAGCAGTTTTAAAAATGCCTGCTCGTTGGCCAGCGGGTCGGTGGACGCGCCGGCCGAACTCGCGGTGGTCGGGCTGGCTCCCGCGGATGTGGCGGCGCCGGTGGGGGGATCAGTAAACGCAGAGGTCGAAATACTGGTAGTGGTGGTCATCGAGTTTCACTCCTGTCGTTGGCTCGCAAGAATGCTTTCAGCCATTCCGGCCGTGGCTTGCCGGACTGTTGTTGGCGAGACTGCTGGCCGCCTGGTTCCTGCTGTTTTCCCTGCCCCGGGTGGCCGGGATTCGCGCTGGCCGGATTGTTTTTTTCCGAAACCGGCTCGGGGCGCCAGATTTCGTTCGAAAAACCGCGTCCGGAAAGTTTTTCGGCGAGGTCGGAAAGGCCGGAGCGCATCGACTGCGCGAGTTCGGCGTCGGCTGAGCGCACCGCCACCCGCACTTCGCCCGCGCGCTCGATCATCCGTACCTCGACCCCGGCTTTTTCATCGCCGGCGAGGCGCAGCCGGATGTCGCGCGCGGCCTGCGGCAAGGCGGAGGGCGCGGGCTCAGGGTGCTCGCTGGCGCGCGCCGGCGCAGGCGGCGGTGTGAAGGGCGCGCGCGGTTCGGCGTGCGCGGGCTCCGGGGATGCGGCGTATGCCGTGGCAGCGACGCGGTTGGGGATCTGCGCGGAAGAAGGTTCGGGCGGCTGCCTCTTCTCTACGAAACTTTGCTCGGAACTCAAGCGAGCAGCGGCGGGCGAATCGGGTTCGTTCGATGCAAGGCGCGCCGCGTTCGCGGTGTGCCGCACGGTTTCCGGGGGTGCGGTCAGCGTCGCGCCGGCCGCCACCTTTCCCTCGGGCGGCACGCCGTTGCGGGCGGTTGAAGAATCGGCACCTGCGGCAGGCACACTCCCTGCGGCCGGCAGCCGCTGCTCTAGCGTCTGATTCATAACAACGGCCGGGGAGGCGGCCGGGTGGTTGATGTCGTCAGGTTTGCCGGAGGAGTTGACTGGTGCAAGCCGCACCGCAAAAACCAAGGGCGCTTCCGGCACCGGACTCGCGTGCGCTTGGATGGCGACCGCAGGCGGCGTGGCTGGCGCGAACGGCTTGGAGGCTGCGGCATTGCCGGGCGCGGGGCGGTCCGGCCGTGTCGACGATTGCGGAGGCGGAACGGGGCCATCGCCCGCGGCCACGTCGCCCTGAGGCAGGATCCAGCCATCCGTCACCGGAAGCTTTGCCAGCATAGCGGTGGACGCAGGGGCCTCTAAGAACTCCGGCGCGGTTACATTCCCGGTTATTTTCTCGGCTCTTTTGACCTCTGTTTTCACCTCGGGCGAGCGTGGCGCCGGCCCGGTGGCCACCGGCATTTGCGGCATTGGCGGCGTTGGGGCCACGGCGACGGCGCGCCAGTGGGTGATGGCAAAAGGCGGATCCGCTGCCGGCGGGCTCGCGCTCTGTTCGACAGACGGCGCCGGTTCGGTCTCAGCGGGCCGGACGTTCGGCTGGTCCGTTTCCGGAATCGCGGTCCGGGCTGCCGGCGGCGCGGGAACAGGAACAGCCGGCAAAACGGGCGGCGCCGGCGTCTGTGCGGCGGCCTTTTTCATTGCCGGCGCCCTGCGCCCGGCCGGATGAGATGGCTCGTTCTGGCGGCGGCCGGCTGGCGCCGGGAGTGCCTTGCCATGCGCCGCCGGGACGCTGTCAGCAGCCGTCCCGTTAGCAGCAGCCGTTGCGAATTCGAGTAGCACCGAAAAGTTTTCCGGGGTGCCGGATTTCACTTCAGGCAAGGCGGAAGTCGTATCGCCGGCGTGGTCGAAACCGGCAGCCGCATCGAAATTCTCGGGCTGAGCTGGCGTGCCGCCGGGAGCGGCAGCCGCCGCGGGCTGAATCTTTCGTGCCAGGATTTCCGGATCTTTTCCGGGCCGGTTATGGCCCGGCGAAGAGAAGGAGAGCGGAGCGGCGCTTGCCGGTTGACCGGCACTGCGGGCCATCGCATGGCCGGCGGGAATCGGGAGAGGCGCCGAGACGTTCACGCAGGGGGTATTGCAGATAGCTGGCCAAAGGGGGCGGGCCCCTTTTTCATTCGGTTACACGCGGACGCGAGCGCCAAAAACATGGCGATCGCGGCGGAGCGGCAGGATCTTGGCGCCTCCCTCTATCCGTCTTATCGGCGCGCGCTCGTGAATTTTTAGAAACTTAGCAGCGCCCGGCCGTTCGGCGGAAGGCGTGCTGTGGAAAGCCGCGGGGCATCACCATGGACCCACTCACCATTTCGGCCGCGAGCGGATTGCGATCCCGCATGGAGTCGCTCGATATGCTGGCCAATAATATCGCCAACGGCTCGACCGGCGGGTATAAAGCGGATCGCGAATTCTACAGTCTTTATGTAGCGCCCGAAGCCGCGGGCTCGATCCCGGAACCCGACACCCTGCCGGTGATCGAGCGGCCCTGGACGGATTTCTCGCAGGGCGAGCTGCGCACCACCAACAACCCGCTGGATTTCGCGCTCACGGGCAAAGGATTTTTCGCCGTCAACAGTCCCGCCGGCCCGCTTTACACACGCGACGGCAATTTCCGGATCTCACCCGCGGGCCAGCTGGTCACCACGCAAGGCAATGCGGTTCGCGCCGCAGGCGGCGGTGTATTGAACCTGTCGCAAAGCTCGCCGGTCGAAGTTTTAGCGGACGGCACGGTGCGCCAGCAGGGGCAGACGGTCGGGCAGATGGAAATCGTGGATTTTGCCGATGCCTCCGCTCTGGCCAAGCAAGGTCATAACTATTTTCAACTGACCGATCCGAAAGTGAAGCCGGTGCGGGCCGCGGGAGCCGCGGTCGAACAGGGCAAGCTCGAAAACTCGAACGCTTCGAGCGCGGAAGCCGCGGTGCGCCTGGTCTCGGTGATCCGGCAGTTCGAGATGCTGCAGAAGGCCGTGAGCCTGGGCGCGGAGATGAACCGCCAGGCTCTCGAGGAAGTCGCCAAAGTATGAGTTTGGAGCATCGACATCAGGAGGTCGTATGATTCGCGCATTGTACAGCGCCGCCAGCGGAATGACGGCACAGCAGTTGAACGTCGACAACATCGCCAACAACCTGGCCAACGCCAACACCACCGGCTACAAGATGCGGCGCGCCCAGTTTCAGGATCTGCTTTATCAGAACATGGTCCAGCCGGGCACGTCGGCCGGCCAGCAGACCGTGGTGCCGACCGGACTGCAGGTAGGCCTCGGCACGCGCACGTCGTCGAACGAGATCATCTTCACGCAGGGCAGCTTCGTGCAGTCCGACAACCCGCTCGACCTGGTGATCCAGGGCAAAGGGTTTTTCCAGGTCCGCCGGCCCTCGGGCGATCTGGCTTACACGCGCGCCGGCGGGTTTCATCTGGACCGGGACGGCAACATCGTGACTTCCGACGGCGATCCGATCGAGCCGCAGATCACGCTCCCGCCCGACGCCCAGAACATCTCCATCGCGACCGATGGAACCGTCAGCTATTCGCAGCCGGGACAAACGGCGGCGCAGCTGGGCGGGCAGATCCAGCTCGCCAATTTTGCCAATCCTGCGGGGCTGAACAGCATCGGACGGAATCTCTATCTGCCGACCGACGCCTCGGGCGACCCGACGGTGGGCAATCCGGGCGGGCAGGAAGGCTTAGGCACCCTGCTCCAGGGCTACACCGAGCAGTCCAACGTCAGCGTGGTCGAAGAATTCATCAATCTGATCCTGGCGCAGCGCGGCTATGAGGCCAACACCAAAGTCGTGCAGGCGGCCAACGAAATGTACCAGCAGATCAACAATCTGAACCGATGAAAACCGGCGTGTTGTGGCTCGCGGCCGCGCTCGGAACCGCGCTTGCCGCGTGCATTCCGGTCGAGGACGATCGCATCCTGGCGCGCGATCTGGCAGTTGCGGAGCCCCAATTTCTGGCCATTGCTCCCGATACTCCACTCGGCTATGCGCCTGCGCCGGGAGTGAGGCGGGTATTGCTGCCCGGGGAGCTCGCACGCTTCGCCGCGCGCTTTCATCTCCAGCCGGATCCTCTGCGGGAAGTGTGCGTCGAGCGACCGATGGAAGAACTGACGCGCGATCGCCTCCTCGAGGCGCTGGCCGCAGCCGCCCCGGGTGTCACCGTCGATCTGGCCGACTTCAGCCGGTACAGCGTCCCGAAGGGCGAGATCACTTTTCCGCTCGCCGGTCTTTCGCGCCCGGCCGATCCGGCGCAGCCCGCATTGTGGAAAGGCGCCGTGAAATACGGCAGAAATCACGGTTTTGCCATCTGGGTTCGCGCGCGGCTCTCCATCCCGATCGAGCGCGTGATGGCGATTCGCGCCTTGCCCGCAGGCCATGCCATCCAGCCGGACAGCGTGCGCGTCGAGAAAGCCGCGGCTTTCCCGTTCGGCAGGCAGCCGGCAGCGCACGTGGACGAGGTCACTAGCCGGATCCCGCGCCGCCCGATTGCGGCCGGAGACGCGATCTTTGCATATCTTTTGGATGCCCCCAGGGAAGTGAATGCCGGAGACCGGGTGAACGTCGAGGTCGCAAGCGGCCAGGCGCATGTTTCGCTCGATGGCCGGGCCGAAGGCGCCGGACGGCGCGGGGATGTGATTTCCGTTCGCAACCCGGCATCCGGGCGGATGTTTCGCGCCACCGTCGAGCGCGCGGGAACGGTCGCGGTGCGCTTGAACCCGCCGGCCACAGGAGAGAAATGAGATGAGAACTTGCATCGTGCTGCTGGCGATTGCGATGGCTGCGCAGGCCTCGGTCCGCCCGAAGAAGCTCGCGAAGGCTCAGGAACCGACCGCGCTCGACCGCTACATCGAGGAGGCCCTGCGCGGCGCGACTGCGGGAACAGCCGCGCAGTCCGGATCGATCTGGTCGCCGGGCGCGCCGCTGGTCGATCTCACGCGGGAATTACGGGCCAGCCGCGTGGACGACGTGGTGACCATTCTGGTCGCCGAGAGCGCCTCGGCCGTCTCCAAGGGCGCAACCAAATCGGCGCGGGCGGCCAACGCCTCGGCTGCGATTAACGCTCTCGGCGGCACGGTAAAAGCCGGCGGGCCGTGGGCCAATCTGGCAAATCTATCGGGGAAAAATGCACTCGACGGCTCGGCAACTACGAGCCGCGATATGACGCTCACGACCACGCTCACGGCGCGGGTGACGCATGTGCTGCCCAATGGCTTTCTGGTGGTGGAAGGTTCCAAGGACATACAGGTCAACTCCGAGCATCAGCAGGTGGTGGTGCGGGGCGTGGTGCGGCCTACGGACCTCTCGCCCGCCAACGTGGTGCGCTCAGATCATATTGGCCAGATGGAGATCAGGCTGAACGGCAAGGGAGTGGTCGGAGATGCGATCCGCCGGCCCTTCATCCTGTACCGGCTATTGCTGGGTTTATTGCCCTTCTGAGGAAATCATGCGACGCACCGTCATCTCGATCATTCTGCTGGCAGCCTGGGGAAATTTGGAGCGGGCGGCGGCCGTTGCGCCCGGGCCTGGCGCCAGACCGGCTACCCGGCTCAAGGACCTGGTCACGCTTGAAGGCGTGCGCGACAACCAGCTCATCGGCTATGGGTTGGTGGTGGGGCTGGCGGGGACCGGCGATCGCCGGCAGACCGTGTTTTCCACCCAGAGTTTGACCAATATGCTGGAGCGCATGGGGGTCTCGGTGGCGGCGTCGGCCATCCGGGTCAACAATGTCGCGGCGGTCATGGTGACGGCCACGCTGCCGCCGTTTGCGAACCCCGGATCGCGCATCGACGCGACGGCCTCTTCGATAGGCGATGCCTCCAACTTGCAGGGTGGCCTGCTGCTGATCACCGCTCTTAAGGGGGTGGACAGCCAGACCTACGCGGTGGCGCAGGGGCCGGTTGTCACCGGCGGATTCGTAGCCGGCAAGGGTTCGACCAGCCAGACGGTGAATCATCCCACGGTCGGGCGCGTGCCCAACGGGGCGATCGTCGAGCGCGGTTCGCCTTCAAAAACGCCCGGCTCGCAGGTCCGGCTCGAGCTGCGCGAGCAGGATTTCACGACCGCCGCACGCATCGCGGCGGCGGTGAACGAACGGTTCGCCGGCGGGACGGAGCCGGTGGCGCGCGCGGAAAACGCCGGGATGATTGCCGTGTCGGTGCCCAAGCCGTACGCCAGCCGGGCGACGGAGTTCATTGCGGAGCTGGAAAATCTGAGCGTCCCGGTCGACCGGCCGGCGCGCGTGGTGGTCAACGAGCGTACCGGCACCATCGTGATGGGCAAGGAAGTCCGCATCGGGCCGGTGGCGATTCTGCAGGGGAACCTGACGGTCGAAGTGCAGACCACGCTGGCGGTCTCGCAGCCGGCGCCGCTTTCCACGGGGACGACCGAAGTCGTGCCTCAGGTGGCAGTGGGGGTGAAGGAAGAAAAGGCGCGCAATGTGGTGCTCAAGCAGGGAGCCACGGTCGAGGAGCTGGTGCGCGCGCTCAACGCCATCGGCGCGACGGCGCGCGACGTAATCGCGATCCTGCAAAACCTGCGCGCCGCTGGTGCGCTCGAAGCCGAACTCGAGGTGATCTGATGGAGGGAATTTCCAGGGCAGGAGCTTTGCCGGTTCCTGCGGCGGCTCAAGCCAGGTCCAAGGACGATCCGGCAAAGGTCGAGCATGCGGCGCGCGAGTTTGAGTCGCTGCTCATCGCGCAGCTGCTTAAGTCCATGCGGGAAGCCGGTTCGGAAGGCTGGCTCGGGACGGGCTCGGACCAGGCGGGCGGGCACGCCATGGAACTTGCCGAAGAGCAGCTGGCGCAGGCGGTGGCGCATCAGGGCGGGTTAGGCTTAGCGACGCTGGTCGTGGCGGGGCTGCATCGCGCGGCGGATGCCCGCGGCGCGGCAAAAGCCGACGCGTCACCGGCGGTTCAAAAAAACCTGCCGTAAAAGTTCCGGGCTGGAATGCAGCCGGTCAAAAAAAGGACGGGGTACGGCGCCCTCTGGAACCATCACCATCTGGACGGGCGATTCAGAAGCTCCAGCTTTCGACCGTGCTCTCGGGCTGCGTCGCGAACGGGTTCCAGCGCTCGGCGGCCGGCCGGGCGGGAGGCTGTGGTTCAGGCGCGGGCACGGCGATCCGGTTCCAGGCGTCGGCCAGGGTCTCGAGCAGGTTCAGCACTTCATCCAGCGGCTGGTCGGCCTGCTCGAAATTGGCGGCGACGAGCCGGCGGCCCATATAGTCGTAAAGTTCGGCCAGCCGGCCGCTGATCTCGGGAGCGTGTTCGCGGTCAAGCGCCGCGCCGAGTTCGGTCAGGATCTCGATGGTCTTGGAAATTGCGGCCGCGCGCTCACGAATGTCCCCGGCAGCCAGGTGGCGCCTTGCCTGTTCGACCGACTGGATGGCGGAGCGATAGAGTATCCGCACCAGCTCGACGGGTTCGGCCGAGGAGATCTTCGCTTCTAGGTATGCATCGTGAGCTGTGGTTGCCATAGTACCCTCTCCACACCACATATCGGTACCAGACGCAGGTCTATGAACGAAACTAGCGGCCGGGATTTGCGACGCGCAATACTTCCGCCAAACGCAAAACATATTCGGCGGGGATCTGGCGAATCAGCTCGTTGGTCTGCCGGTTGACGATGCGGATCACCGGCCGCTGCGTGGCGCGATCCAGCGCGAAGGTCAGCTCGCTGTCCTGGCCGAAAAATCCGGAGGCGTTGACGGTGTGCGCGGCCGATATCAGCTCACGGTTGACCATCTGCTGCGCGGCCGGTACCGCCGCCGGTGTCTCGGAAGATGACCCGGGACCGATCGGTGCAATGTCCATAGTGACCTCCTTCCGTCGTACTTTGCCGCCATGGCGGAAATGAGGACCGGCCCGCCGTTTCCGGCAAAGACTCCGCCGCCTCAATGCGTCTTATCGGCAGCGGATGGCAAAGTTTGAGCGGATGCCGAAGTTTGAGTGGATGGCGCCGTCTGGACCACGGGCGCGGCAGAGGGTGTGCCGCCGGTTTGTGCGGGCGGGGGCGGAACGTCGGGGCTGGATACCGAGGGGGCTGCCGGGCCAGATGGAGCGGGCGCCGGGCTTCCGGAGTCTGGGGAAACATCCCGCGCTGCCAGGCCGGCCGAATCGAGGACGGCCTGCGGAAGCAAAGGCGCCGGCGGAGGCAGCAGAAAGAACGATGACCCGACCTGCCTCTCGACACTGGCGAGCTGCCTGGCAATCGAGGCCGCCATAGCGCTTGAAGCGTCCGCAGCCCGTGCTTCACCCGGGGCGAGAACCAGCGGCAGGATGGCCGGCAAAACGCGCATTCTGCTAACAGATCGGCAGCCGGCCGGGAAAACTGCAACAAATTTTGCAAAACGGCCGGATCCCGGCCGAAGAGGTACATGGACGAACTGTGCACCGATACCGCGACTGCTCGATGATTGGTCTGGAGCGAAGCGAGCTGGAGTGGGTGCGGCTGCTGGTCAAGCTGCTGCGCCATCCGGATCCGCTGGCGCCTGAGCTGGCGCGCCAGGCGCTGGCGTATGTCGAGACGGTGGCCGACGCTACAGCAGCCAGCTCGCGCCCGGCCGCGCGGCCTTAACAGGGACGGCTCAAGATCAGGCGCATTGTGCGCCGGAAATTTGGCGCCGCCAAAATTCTGCCGCAGCCGGGAATCCATATCCGCTGTGTCCTCAAGCGAGAGGCTGTGGCAGCCGGCGTGCCACATGCCGGGTGTCATGCTGGACCCGATCGCCCGGACCATCGAGCGCTACTTGGATCTGGTGAGCGCACGCCAGAAGCTGGTCGCGTCCAATATCGCCAACGCCGATACGCCGGGCTATAAGACGCGCGATCTGGATTTCCAGGCCGAATTTCAAAACGCCGTGAATGCGGCTCCGCCGCGCGCCGTGGAAGTCGGCGGCCTGAAGGTCAAAAACGACGGCAACAATGTCAATCTCGATCGCGAGGCGCGGCTGCTCGCCGAAAATGCCCTGCGATTCAATCTGGCAAGCGCCCTGATGCGCTCCGAAATTCGCACGGTGCGCTCCGCCATTGAAGAAGGGAGAAGCGGATGAGCCTGTTTTCCACGCTGTCCGTCAGCGCCTCGGGTATGGCGGCCCAGCGCACGCGCGCCGAGCTGCTGGCCGAAAACCTGGCCAATGCGGAGACCACGCGGACGCCCGAAGGCGGCCCGTACCGGCGCAAAGACGCCGTTTTTGCCACCGACTCTGTCGAGAGTCCCTTCGCCTCGGTATTTGAATCCGCGCGCCAGCAGATCGCCGGCGCGGGACCGGAGGGTGTGGGAGTAGCGGATATCGTGGTCGACAACCGCGCGCCCGAACGCCGTTACCTGCCCGGCCACCCGGACGCGGACGCGCAGGGATACGTGGCGTTTCCGCGCGTCAACCCTGCCGAGGACATGGTGGACCTGATGGGCGCGGCACGCGGGTACCAGGCCAATGTAGCGGCCATCTCCGCCATCAAAGACATGATCCAGCGCTCGCTCGACCTGTTCCGGTAAAACATGCCCGCACCGATTTCTTCCATTGCCAGCGTTCCCGCGGTCACGCCCGATCTGCGGCCCGGCCCCGCAGCCGCACCGGGCGGCGGGGGATTCCGGTCGGTGCTCGAAGGAGCCATCCGTTCGGTGGAAAATACGCGCCGCCAGAGCGCCGAAACGGTTCAGAAGTTTCTGTCCGGAGAAGGCGAAGAGCTGCACACGACGGTGCTGGCCACCCAGCGCGCCGAGCTGGCCTTCGACCTGTTTCTGCAGGTCCGTAACAAGGTGGTCTCGGCGTACCAGGAAATCATGCGCATGCAAATCTAACGTGCGAACTCTGCCGCCCGAGCGCCACTACCAACTATGGACCAGCTAAAAAGCCTGTTAGCCAGCCTGAACCTCCGGCAACGCCTGACGATTCTGGTGGTGGCGGCGGCCGTAGTGACGGGCCTGGTCCTGTTTTCCCAATGGCGCAGGGAAAGCGATTTCCGGCCGCTCTATACCTCGCTCGCTCCGGAAGACGCCGGAGCGGTGGTGCAAAAACTCAAGGAATCGGGCGTCGAATACCGGCTGGGCGACAACGGCGCAACCGTGCTGGTAGCGTCGGGCCGCGTGGCCGAATCGCGCCTGGCGCTGGCCGCGGCGGGCCTCCCCAAAAGCGGGCGCATGGGATTCGAGCTGTTCGACAAGAACAATTTCGGCGCCACTGAATTCGCGGAGCATATCAATTTTCACCGCGCGCTCGAGGGCGAGCTGGAGCGTTCGATCATGTGCCTTTCGGAAGTCGAACAGGCGCGCGTGCACATCACTTTCCCCAAAGACTCGATCTATACCGAATCGAAGCAGCCGGCCAAGGCCAGCGTGCTGGTCCGGCTCCGGCCGGGGGTGCGCCTCGCGGCGGGCAATGTGGCGGCCATCAGCTATCTGGTCGCGAGCGCGGTCGAGGGCCTGGGGCCGGAAGCGGTCTCCATCGTGGACATGCGCGGCAACCTGCTCAACCGCGCGCGGCGGGCGGCCGCCGATACCGGCGACGAGCCGTCGGAGGCACTGCTCGACTTCCGCCATAACGTCGAGCGGGATCTGGCGAATAAGATCAACGCCACGCTCGAGCCGCTGCTCGGGGCGGACAAGTTCCGGGCCGGCGTGTCGGTCGAATGCGATTTTACCGCGACCGACGAAAGCGAGGAGATTCTCGATCCGACGAAATCGGTCATGGTGAGCTCGCAAAAGACGGAAGATATTTCGGGCGGCACGGGGGCGAACGGCGTGCCGGGCACGGCGTCCAATCTGCCGCGGCCGACCTCGCGCCCCGGAAGCATGCTGGCCGGCATGTCGCGCCGTACCGAGAACATCGCCTACCAATCCAGCCGCACGGTGCGGCACCGGCGGCTGCCCCAGGGCACCGTCAAGCGCATGTCGCTTTCCGTGCTGGTGGACCAGGCGGTGCGCTGGGAAGGAAAAGGCGCGAAGAAGACGCGCGTGCTGGTGCCGCCGGCGCCGGAAACGCTGAAGGCGATTCGCGACCTGGTAGCCGGAGTGACAGGCTTCTCGCCCGACCGCGGCGATCAATTGATCGTCGAGGCGCTGCCGTTTGAATCGACGGCGAACCCGGAAACAGAAGCGGGCGGGCCTGGTCCCGCGCCTGCGCCGGCGGGCCCGCAATTACCCGCCTGGATGGGGCCGCTGCGCGATCCCAAGCTGGCGGGCGCGGCGATCGGCGGCGCGCTGCTGGTGATCGTAGGAGCACTGGTCTGGCTGGCGCTCCGGCGCTCGAAGCGCGGACCGGGCGCGTCATCGGCTCCGGCGGTCGCTGCCGCCCAACCGGCGGGCGCCCTGGGACCTTCCGCTGAGGAACAGATGCAGGCGCGGCTGGCGGAGCAAGCGGCCCTGCAGGAAAAGCTCGACATGGAAGCCCTGAGCCAGCTCAAGCTGCCCAAAGTCACGACTAAGAAAACAGACGTGCTGGTCAAGCAGGTCCGCGAGAACACCAAGAAAGACCCCAGCGCCGGCGCGCAGGTGCTGAAGACCTGGATCAGCGATCAGGAGAAGGCGCTCAAGGACTACTGAGCCGCGCATGATCACCAACGTCGAAAAAGCCGCGGAAGTGACGCTGCCGGGGATTCGCAAGGCGGCCATCCTGCTGGTGGTGCTGGGAGACCAGGCGAGCGCGGAGTTTGTCCGCCAGCTCTCAGAAGACGAGGTGCAAACCGTCAGCCGGGAGGTGGCGCGCATTTCGACTATTACCTCGGAACAGGCAGAGGCGGTGATCGAAGAGTTTTATCAAACCACCATGGCGCGGGACTACGCCGTCAAAGGCGGCCTGGATTACGCGCGCAACATGCTGATCAACGCTTTCGGGTCCGAGGCGGCCATGCGTCTGGTGGACCGGCTGGTGAAGACCCTGGGAAGCGACGCGGTGAGTCTGGACGCGTTGCAAAAAGCCGATCCGCAGCAGCTCGCCAAGTTCGTGCACAGCGAACATCCGCAGACCATTGCGCTGGTGCTCTCGCATCTGAATCCCACGCAGGCGGCCTCGCTACTGGTCTCGCTGCCTTCGGTTCTCCGCGCCGACGTCGCTCTGCGTATGGCGAATCTCGACCAGATTTCGCCCGAAGTGGTTCACAAAATCGCCGCCGTGATCGGCCAGAAGCTGAAAGCCCTGGGCGAGTTCAGCCGGGAATCATATGGCGGTGTGCGCGCAGTAGCCGAGCTGTTCAACCGGCTGGACTCGGCCACATGTAAGGAGATCCTGGAAAACATCGAGCACGAGGACACGACGCTGTGCGAGACCATCCGGCATCTGATGTTCGTATTCGAAGACATGCTCATGATCGATCCCAACGGCATCAAGGAAGTGCTGGCCAAGATCGACCGGAAAATCCTGACGGTGGCGCTCAAGGGCACCAGTGAACAGTTGAAGACCCATTTTCTGCAGGCCATGTCGCAGCGCGGCGCGGAAATGCTCAAGGAAGACATGGATGCGCTGGGGCCGGTGAAGATCAAAGACGTGGAGGCGGCGCAGCAGCAGATCATCGCGGTGGTGCGGCAACTGGAAGCCGACGGCGTGCTCAGCCTGAAAGGCGCGGTAGGGGAGCAGTATGTCGTCTAGGGCCATTGTGCGGCGGGAGGGCCAATCCGCGAACGCGATCGTGTGGCCGGGCACGGGAGAGAGCGCGCCCTATTCCGGAGCTTCACAGGGTGGAGCGCGCGAACTCGGCGGCGCCGATGAAGCCATCGAGCGC
Source organism: Bryobacteraceae bacterium (assembly GCA_035280425.1). Taxonomy (GTDB): domain Bacteria; phylum Acidobacteriota; class Terriglobia; order Bryobacterales; family Bryobacteraceae; genus QHXW01. The sequence goes on from DATEFW010000007.1 coordinate 225,341, forward strand.
GCCCGCGAGGCCGGCTACCGCGCGGGGCTGGCGGCGGGCCGGGAAGAAGCGCAGGCAGGGGCCCGGGCCGAAGCGCAGGCTCAGCTTCAGCCGCTTCTCGAGCGGGTGGCGCGCGCCTGCCAGGAGCTGGCGGCGCTCCGTCCGAGACTGCGGGAGCAAGCGGAAGCCGACCTGGTCCGGCTGGCGGTCGCCATCGCGCGCCGCGTGGTGCGGCGCGAGCTGACCATCGACCCGCAAGCCATCCGGGGGTTGATCCAGGCGGCACTTAACGAACTGGCCGTGCGCGAAGTGAGCCGCGTGCGCGTTCATCCGGAGTTCGCCCAGATGGTCCGCAGCCTGTTGAGCGACGCCGGGCGGGAAAACGCCATCGAAGTGGTGGCCGACCCGGCGATGGAGCGCGGCGGCGTGCTGTTTGAGACGGCGCACGGCAATCTCGACGCTTCGGTCGAAACGCAACTGGCCGAGATCGAGCGCGGCTTGACCGACCGCTTCCGGAGGCCGGCATGACGAGCGGTGAAAAAATCGATCTGGCTCCTTATCTGGAGCGGCTGGCGTCGCTGGATCCGTTTGGACGCACGGGCGTGGTGGTGGGAATGGTCGGATTGCTGATCGCCTCGCGGGGGCCGGAGGCCGGTATCGGCGATTTTTGCGAGATTTTGGCGTCGGACGGCCGGCCCATCCGCACGCAGGTGATCGGGTTTCGCGACGGCAATCTGTTGTCCATGCCGCTCGAAGAGACCGGGGGCATGCGTCTGGGGGACACCATAGTGGCCCGCAGCGCGGAGGCGCGCGTGGCGGTGGGACCGGATCTGACAGGACGGGTGCTCGACGGTTTCGGGCGGCCCATGGACGGGGGCCCGGCAATCGAAGGCCGCGCTTATTACGACCTTTACCAGACGCCGCCGTCGCCGCTCGAGCGCGAACACATTACCGAGCCGCTCGAAACCGGGATTCGGGCGATCGACAGCCTGCTGCCGGTGGGTAAGGGGCAGAGGGTGGGCATTTTCGGAGGCTCGGGCGTCGGTAAGAGCACGCTGCTGGCGGCCATGGCGCGCAATCATGCGGCGGATGTAACGGTCATCGCGCTGATCGGCGAGCGCAATCGCGAGGTGCGCGCCTTTCTCGAACAGGAAATGGGGGAGGAAGCACGGCGGCGCGCAGTGGTGGTGACCGCCACGTCGGACCGTCCGGCACCGCTGCGCGTGCGCGCCTGCTTTGTGGCGCTGGCTGTAGCGGAATATTTTCGCGACGCAGGGGCGAGCGTGCTGCTGGTGGTGGATTCGGTGACGCGCCTGGCGATGGCGCAACGCGAGATCGGGCTGGCGGCCGGAGAGCCACCCAGTCAAAAAGGCTACACGCCGTCGGTGTTTCACCTGCTGCCCAAAGTGTTCGAGCGTGCGGGAAATTTCCGGCACGGGTCGATCACCGGTTTCTTCACTGTCCTGGTGGAGGGCGACGACTTCAACGAGCCGATTTGCGACGCGGTCCGTGGCATTCTGGACGGCCACATCGTGCTGTCGCGAAGGCTGGGTGACGCCGGGCACTATCCGGCGATCGATATCCTGCAGTCCATCAGCCGGCTGACGCCGCAGATCGCGGCCCAGGGCCAGCAGGAAGCCGCGCGCAAGGTGCGGGAGGCGCTCGCGGTCTATCAGCAGTCCGAGGACCTGATTCTACTGGGCGCGTATGCCGCGGGATCGAACCCGAAGCTGGATGCCAGCATACGGGCACGGGCGGAGCTGACCGAGTTTTTGCGCCAGGATGCGCACGCGGCCTCCAAGCGGGAGGAGACGCTGGCGCGCCTGGCGGCGCTGGCGTCGGCACTCGCCTAGCGCGGTTTTATGCAAGCGTTTCGCTTCCGTCTGGAGCGCATTCTGGGTTGGCGGCGCACGGAGCTGGCCGCGGAAGAAGCCCGTATGGCGCCCCTAGTGATGGAGAGGAACCGGCTGGAAGCGGCCCGCATCGAGGTGGCGGCGGCTCGGGACCGGACCCGAAGGGAGTTGCTGGCTTCCGCATTTTTCGAAGGCCGCGATCTGGTTGCGCATGCCGCATTTCGCACCAGACTGGCCAAAGAGCAGGAAGCGCTGGCCCGAAAGGCCGCGGAGTGCCGGGAGCGCATGGCGGCGCAGCGCGTCCGGATTATCGAGGCGCAGCGGAAGGTAAAGGCGCTCGAAAAGCTGAAGCATCGCCGGCTGCATGAGTGGCGGACGCAGTTGAACCGCGAGCTGGAAAGCTTCGCTGCCGAGGCCTATCTGGCGCGTTGGAGCGGGCGCTAGGATCTCAGCCTAAAGCCCGGAATTGACGGGAATTCCCCGGCAGGCCGTGCGGCGCAAGCTTTAGCCGCAAATCGCCTAAACTTTTGCGGCCTCCCCGCCGATCAGATTACGGAGGAAACAAACGGGATGCCTCTGGATGTGTTGATCGTGGACGATTCTGCCGCCATTCGAAAAATCCTGCAGCGAGTGCTTCAGCAGGCGAACCTTCCGCTGGGCAAGATCGTTGAGGCTGCCGACGGACGTGAAGCCATGGAGGCGCTGAAGACCCAGAAAGTAGGGCTGATCCTCTCCGATATCAATATGCCCAACATGGATGGGCTGCAGATGCTTGGACAATTGAAAGCCGACGATCAATGGAAGCATGTGCCGGTAATCATGATCTCTACCGAGGGCAGCCAGACCAAAGTAATGGAAGCGGTGCAGCTGGGCGCACGTGGCTTTGTGCGCAAGCCGTTCACTGCCGAGCAGATCAAGGAAAAACTGGCCACGGTCATATAAAGGCGGGAGAGCAGATGCCGGAAGAACTGGATCAGGAGAAATTAGTCGAAGCCATACGGAAAGCCACACAGGATGTCTTCTCCACCATGCTGAACATGGAGGTGGCTGCGGGCGAACCATTCAAGCAGGCGGCAAAGCCTGGGCCTGCGGACGGCGTTGTGTCTATGATCGGGCTGGCGGGAGACTGGGTGGGGACGGGAAGTGTCTGGTGCGGCGCGGAATTCGCGTGCAAGATTTCCGGGCATATGCTGATGTCGGAATTCGCGTCGGTCGATCAGGACGTTTTGGACGCCATGGGAGAAGTAACCAACATGATCATCGGCAATTTCAAAGTTGCCGTTGAGGAACACTTGGGGCCACTGGGGCTGAGCATCCCGATGGTCATTTTCGGGCATAACTTTACGGCCCGCAGCGTGAACTCGGCCGACTGGATGGTGGTGCCTTTTGAGTGCGAAGGCGGACGCGTCGAAGTGAAGATCTGCCTGTCGCGGCAAAGCCAGGAGAAGGCAAGCGGCAGTACGTCGCAGACTCAGGTTTTGGTCTAGCGCAAGCTTCTTGAAAATTCAATCAGTTGGCGGCGAATTGAGGCTCCCGGCCGCCTTTGCTATAATAAACCTAGATGGTATGGAATTTAGCCCGGAGCAGCGGGCTGCTGGTGTTCCCTCCTGTAAGTGAATCTAAGCCGCTTGTCTCGTGCCTGGCTCAGAACCCAGATCTTGAACATGCCTCCATCCATGCCTGACCGGAGGTTTCCAGACACCCGTTAAATGAAAGTCAGCGTACCTATCGTTCGGGGAATCGAGAGCCTGTTCGGCACCCGCGATGAAAATATCCGCCTGCTCGAATCCGGGCTGGGCGTCAGCACACAGCTTATCGACAGTTCGCTCGAAATCGAAGGCGAGGCCGCCAGCGTGGCGCGCGCTGAAAACATTCTCGAGGATTACGTGGCGCTGGTGCGTGAAGGACACGTGTTCAACAACGGCGATCTCCACGGTTATCTGCGTGTGTGCACCGAAGATCCCGAGGTAAGTTTGCGCGCGCTGGTAGCCAGCGGCCGGCAGCGCACGTTCGGGAAAAAGCTGCTGGCGCCGAAAACCGTCAACCAGCGGCGCTATATGGAGGCGATCGAGCGCAACGACCTGGTGTTCGGGGTGGGGCCGGCGGGAACCGGCAAGACTTACCTGGCGGTCGCCATGGCGGTATCGGCGTTGTTATCCAAGCGCGTCAGCCGCATCATCCTGACGCGGCCGGCAGTCGAAGCCGGCGAGCGGCTGGGCTTCCTGCCGGGCACGCTGCAGGAAAAAGTAGATCCCTATCTGCGCCCGCTGTATGACGCCCTGCACGACATGCTGGAAGCCGAGAAGGTGGAAAAACTTCTCGAACGTATGATTATCGAGGTGGCGCCCATCGCGTTCATGCGCGGCCGCACGCTCAACGACAGCTTCATCATTTTCGACGAGGCGCAGAATTCGACGCCGGAACAGATGAAGATGGTGCTGACGCGGCAGGGCTGCAATTCCAAAATGGTGGTGAACGGCGATATCACGCAGATCGACCTGCCGGGCGCGCGCCGCAGCGGCCTGCTGGATGCGCTGGACGTGCTGAAAGGGGTCGCAGGGATCACCTTCATCTCATTCGACGAACGCGACGTCGTACGGCACGACCTGGTACAGCGGATCGTCAAAGCGTACGAAAAATATTACGAAACGGTAGGCGCAGGCCGGCAGCTTTCGCTGCGGCTGGGCGACAATGCTGCCGAACCGGTCTCGGACAACGGAGCGGCGGCGGAATCAGCAGCACCCGCGGCTCCTGCGGACGCGCCAGCGTTGAACATCCCGAGCGAAGTCTCCAACGCCTGAAGGCGTCGTCGCCATGCATTCCTCCGAACCTCTTGTTCTGTTCCGCCGCGCTCCCACGCGCGCGCGCCGCATGCGCATCGAGCATTTGGCGCGCACGATTCGAGCCAAGGTTGCGGGGCGGCGTGAGTTCCTGGTTCTGGTGACGGACGATCGCGAGCTGCGGCGTTTGAATGCGCAGTTTCTGGGAAAAAACTACCCGACCGATGTGCTTTCGTTTCGCGGCGCGAATGGGAGCCGGTCGCTCGGCGAGCTGGCCATTTCGATCGAGCGGGCGCGGGAGCAAGCACGCGCGTTTGGGCACCCGCTCGAAGAAGAAGTCGGGATTCTCATGCTGCACGGAGTTTTGCATCTGGCCGGCATGGACCACGAGCGCGACAATGGGCGCATGGCGCGCGCCGAGGCGCTCTGGCGCAAGAAATTAGGGCTGCCGACGGGATTAATCGAACGGGCGCGTGTATGATTTTGACGCTGCTCATTGCGACATTCGCCGCGATCCTGCTGCTGGCGCTGGCCAGCGCGGTGCAACTGCTTTACCTGGAAAGTTTGCGGCTGCGGTCGCGGGACCTGCCGGCGCTCGAGTTTTTCAAGTCGGCCCTCGAGGACAAGATCGGACTGGAAACGAACGCGGGCGCGCTCGCGTTTTCGCTGATCAAACATGTGCTTTTGGCGATCACGGGCGTGCTGGTGCTGGGGGCGTTTCTCACGCGTCCGCTGGACTGGACGGCTCTGCTCGAGGCATGTTTCCTATCCATCATCGTGATGCTGGCGGCGACTTATGTCCTGCCGCAAATTCTTTACCGCCGGTCGAGCGGACGCTGGCTGAAGCCCCTGGTCCCGTTGGTACGGGTGCTCGGGTGGCTGACCAAGCCTGGAGCGGGATTTCTCACCTTTTTCTACTCATTGGTTGAGATCGCAGACGACAAGGCGGGAACTGAGGAACTTGCCACTCCAGCCGAAAACATCGAGGCGCTGATTTCAGCCGGAACTGAAGAAGGGCTCATTCACGAAGAGGACCGCAAGCTGATCCAATCAGTCGTGGAGTTCGGCGACAAGGTGGTGCGCGAGGTCATGACGCCGCGGCCCAACATAGTGGCCATCGAGGCGGACGCTACTCTGGAACAGTTGCGCCAACTGGTCATCAACGAGCAGTACTCCCGGATTCCCATTTACGAAAAATCGATCGATGAGATCATCGGGTTCGTGCACGTCCGCGACATGTTTGAGGTCGACGAAGAAGAACGCGAACGGCGGACCGTGAGGGAATTAATGCGGCCCATCCGCTTTGTTCCCGAGACCAAACCGGTGAACGACCTGATGCGCGAGATGCAGCAGGATAACACCCACATGGTGATTGTCGTCGATGAATACGGGAACACGGCGGGACTGGCGACAATGGAGGATCTGGTGGAAGTCATCCTGGGCGAGATCCGCGATGAGCACGAGCCCGATTCCGATATCACCGAGGACGGCGAGGGCGGCTATATTGTTTCCGGAAATTTCGACCTGGCGCGGCTGAGCGATTTATTCGCATTCCGCCCCCAGGAAGATGTGGAATCGACCACGGTGGGAGGCCTGGTCACGGAGTGGCTGGGGCACGTGCCGCAGCCGGGAGAAGCAGTAGCGCGCGACGGCATCCGCATCGAGGTGCTGGCGAGCGACGAACTGCGTGTGGAACGCGTCCGCATTACCAAGGCGCAAACCGTGGCGCATGAGTGATCCGGGCGCGGCGGCGGGTTTCCGCTCCGGTTTCGTAACCATTCTGGGGCGGCCCAACGCGGGAAAATCGACGCTGCTGAATGCGCTGGCCGGAGCGAAGCTGGCGATCACCTCTGAAAAACCACAAACCACACGCACTTCGATCCAGGGCGTGGTGTCGATGCCCGACGCACAGATCGTATTCATCGACACTCCCGGCATCCACAAAGCGGATTCCGCGATCAACCGGCAGATGATGGAAGCGGTGCGCACGGCGCTCGAGGACCGCGACGTGCTGATTTTCCTGGTGGACGCGGCGCGGGATTTCGGCGAAGCGGACGCGCACGCGCTCGACCTGGTGAAGAAGGCCGGGACTCCTGCGATCCTGGCGTTGAACAAGATCGATCTGCTGCGCGATAAATCGCGGCTGTTATCGCTGATCGACCGGTACCGGGGGCTTCACGATTTCGCGGATTACATTCCGATTTCGGCGCATACCGGCGAAAATCTGGAGAAGCTGCGGCAGGCGATTGCGGCTCTGCTGCCGGAAGGACCGGCGTATTTTCCCGCGGAGCACATGACGGATCAACCGGAGCGTTTTCTCGCGGCCGAACTGGTCCGGGAAAAGATTCTCGATGAAACTCACGAGGAGGTGCCGCACGCGGTGGCCGTTGTGGTGGACAAGTGGGAGGAAACACCGCGGCTGATCCGCATCTTCGCCACCATCTACGTGGAGAAGGAAGGACAGAAGGGAATCCTTTTGGGCGCGGGCGGGTCGAAGCTCAAGCGCATCGGCAGCCGCGCTCGCGAGGAGATGGAGAAATTTTTCGCGCGAAAGATTTTTCTCGATCTGCACGTAAAAGTACATCCGGGCTGGCGGGAGGAGCGGCAGTTTCTGGACGCGCTCGACTGGCGTACAATGGCCGGTAAAGATGACTCGTAGGCAGATTCTCACCAGGTGTTTGGCCGCCGTGCCGCTGGCCGCTATAGCTTTTGCCGATAAACCGGTGTCCGACGACGCCCTTCACGACATGGTCAAGCGGCGGCTCGCGAACGATGCGGACGTAAAAGGCGGCGCGCTGGACATTGAAGTCCATGAAGGGGTGGTCACCCTGCGGGGCAAGGTCGAAACCGAGAAGCAGCGGAAGAAGGCCGAGAAACTGACCAAGAAGATCAAAGGCGTCAACCGAGTCGTGAACGAGATCCAGTTGTCCGAAAAATAACCCTCATGCAAATCACCCGCCGCCAGTTTGGCTTTTCGGCGCTGGCGCTGCCCGCGTTGGCGCAGGAAGAACCAGAAGGGCAGGTTGACCGGATTGCTACCGGCTACAGATTTACGGAAGGCCCCGCCTGGTCGCGCGAAGGGTTTCTTTTGTTTAGCGATGTGCCGAACAATCAGATTATCAAGTACGTTCCGGGCGAAAAGCCGGCCGTTTTTCGTGAAAATTCGAACGGAGCCAACGGAAACACATTCGACGCGCAGGGCCGTTTTTACTCTTGCGAAAGCCGGACCCGGCGTGTCGTGCGCATGGATAAGAAAGGCGCGATCCAGGTCCTGGCGGAAAAGTGGGAAGGCAAGCGGCTGAATGCGCCGAACGATATTGTGGTGCGCAAAGACGGCCACATTTATTTCACCGATCCCGCGTTCGGCAACCAGGCGGATACGCGCGAACTGGATTTCTTCGGCGTCTATCACATCACGCCCAAAGGCGAGCTGAATCTGATTGCCAAGCCGGCGGGGCGGCCGAACGGAATCACCTTCGCGCCGGGCGGGCACGTGCTTTACGTCGCCAATTCCGATGAGCATAACGTGCGGGCTTACGATGTCGATCACGGCGGCAACACATCCAACGAGCGCGTCGTCATCTCGGGCGTCGAGGGCGTCCCGGACGGGATGCGCGTGGATGAAAAAGGCAATATTTATATCGCTGCGAGCGGAGTTGCGGTATACGATCCGCGCGGAAAGCTGCTCGAGACTATCCAAACGCCGGAGACGCCGGCCAACTGTACTTTCGGCGACGCCGATTTGCAGACGCTCTATGTGACCGCCCGCACTTCGGTTTACCGTGTGCGTCGAAACGTGAAAGGGGCGTTGCAGTATTAAAGGCCGGAAGAGCAGAGGCCGGCGGCGCTATCCGTCGCGGCCGATTCTCGGGGTGGGCGGCGTCGTTCTGAGGGGCGACCGCGTGCTGCTGGTGAAGCGCGGGAGAGCGCCGTTGAAGGGATACTGGTCGATACCCGGGGGCGTGCTGGAATCCGGCGAGCGCCTGGAAGCGGGCCTGCGGCGCGAGGTCCTGGAAGAGACCGGGCTTCGGGTTAAGCCGCTCGAGATTGTGGAAGTATTCGAGCGCATCCTCAATGACGCGCAAGGGCGGCCGGAATACCATTACGTGCTCATCGACTATCGCTGCCGTGTCACCGGCGGGACGCTGGCGCCGGATGACGACGTGAGCAGCGCGGAGTGGGTGCCGCGCGCGGCGCTCAAACGATACAGGATGACGAACGGCACGTTGCGTGTCATCGAGGAAGCTTTTCGCAACGGCACGCAATGAAGATGCATACGACGAGCGCCGCCATCCTGGAATTTGAAGCGCTCCGCGAGCTGGTGGGCCGGTTTATTTCGAGCCCGCTTGGCCGGGCGGAACTGGACAAAGTCCAGCCACATACAGATCGCGAAAAACTCGAGCAGGATCTGGCCGAGGCGCAGGAGGCGACCGAATACCTACGAGCCGCGGCCAAGCCTCAGCCGGCCGCACGCGGCGCAGCGATCCGGCTCAACTTCAACGCCATTCCAGACCTCGCCCAGACGGTGCACAAGCTGCGCATCGAAGGGGCGGTGCTCGAGCCCAAAGAAATCGCCGACGTGCTGGCGTTTCTCGACCGGGCAGCCGATGCGCGCTCGATTTTGCGAAGCGTGGAAGAGAGATTCCCGCTGCTGGGCCGGCGGTCGATGGCGATCGGCGAATTTCGCGCGCTGCTGAACGATCTGTCAGGAAAGATCCAGCCGGATGGCACGGTCGCCGACCACGCGAGCGTAGCTCTCGGCCGCTTGCGGCGCGATCTCGAAAAGCAGAAGAAGGCCATTCAGGAATCACTCGAGCGGTTCTTGCGCGCGCATCACGAAGAAGGCGTGCTGCAGGAAGAGTTCGTGACTATCCGGAACGAGCGTTTTGTTGTGCCGGTGATTGCGGGACAGCGGCGGAAAATCGACGGCGTGATTCACGGCGCGAGCTCGAGCGGGCACACGTTATTCGTCGAGCCGCTGGATACCATCGACTTAAACAATGAGCTCGTCCGGCTGAGCGAAGAGGAGCTCCGCGAAGTGCATCGCATCCTGCGCGAGCTGACGGACCGGTTGCGCGGTTACGCAGACTCCATTCTTTCGACAGTGGCGACCATGGGCGAGCTCGAGCTGGTCTTCGCGAAGGCGCGTTTTGCCGGCGAATTCGATTGCGTTCGGCCGCGGTTCAGCGCGCCCGAAGAGCGCCGGCTTGTGCTGAAGGACGCGCGCCATCCACTGCTCGAAGACGTGCTGCGCCGCCGGCAGAAGACGGCCGTGCCGATCAGCTTGCAACTCGACAGCAATGGCCGCACGCTGCTGATCAGCGGTCCGAATACCGGCGGCAAAACCGTAGCGCTCAAAACCGTGGGGCTCGCCGCGCTGATGGCGCAATCCGGACTCCCGGTGCCGGCGGCGGAAGCGGAATTTCCGATCTTCGATCAGGTGCTCGCCGATATCGGCGATTACCAATCTATCCAGGAAAGTCTCAGCACGTTTTCGGCGCACGTCTCTCATATCCGGGAAATGATCCTGGAAGTCACGCCGGATTCGCTCGTGCTATTGGACGAGCTCGGCTCGGCAACGGATCCGGAGGAAGGCGGTGCGCTGGGCGTTGCGGTGATCGATCATTTTCGGGCTTCCGGTGCATTCACCCTGACCTCCACGCACCTGATTGCCCTGAAGATTTACGGGGCCAACACCGCAGGCGTCCTGAATGCATCCGTGGGATTCGATGAAGAGACGCTGGCGCCTACCTACAAGCTGCAAGTCGGGCTGCCCGGCAAGTCTGCGGGCATCGAAATTGCCACGCGCCTGGGGATGCCGGAAGCAATTATCCGGCGCGCGCGGGAGTCGATGGGCGATCGCGAAAGGGATGTCTCGCGGTTTCTGAGCGAGCTGCACAGGCGCGTAGAGGAGGCTGACGAATTAAAACAGCGCCTGGAAGAGACACGCGCCCAGTTAGCGGCCCGAGAAAAGGAGCTGTCGCGTGAATGGGAAAAGCGCGAGACCGCAAAACTGCGCGAACTGGAGCGGCGCTGCGAAGGAGTTCTCGCAAATTTCGAATTGCAGGCCGAGGAAGCGATTCAACGCATCGCGCAAACCGCCGAGCGCCGCAAAGCGGTAGAGCAGGCGCAGCGTGGAGTAGCAAAAGCTAAACGCGAATTGCGGGAAGAATTCGAGACCACCGTGCTGGCGACCAAGGATGACGCGCGCCAGGGCGAACTCGGGAAACGGCCGAAAATCGAGGAGGGCGCGCGCGTGCGGCTTTCGGGTGTGCGCGAGCCGGCGCGTGTGCGGCGATTTCTGGGTGAAGATCGCATCGAAGTGGATGCAGGATTTCTGAAGATGCAGGTTTCGATTGACGATGTGCTCGAGGTGCTGCCGCAATCCGAGCCGGCCGGGGGGCAGAAGCTGCCGAAAAACGTCAGCTTTCAGCCCGCGCCGCAGCTTAACCCGATGTTTCATGAGATCAACGTTATCGGTGAGCGGGCGGAAGAGGCGTGCGATCGCGTGGAAAAATTTCTGGACAGCGCGGTGATGGCGACAGCCAGTCGCGTGCGCATCGTGCACGGCCACGGCATGGGCGTGCTGCGCAAGGCGATATCCGAGCTGCTAGCGGCCAGTCCGCACGTGGAGAAGTTTTACCAGGCGCCGCAGCACGAAGGCGGAGCCGGGGCTACGATTGTGGAGCTAAAGAGCTGAAAGCACCTCTCGCGCGTGGCCCTCAGGCTTGACCTTCGAGAAAATTTTTTCGATTTTCCCGTTCCCGCCGATCACAAAAGTGGTGCGCTCGATGCCCATCACTTTCTTACCGTACATGTTCTTCTCTTTCAGGACGCCATAAGCCGTAGCAGCTTTCTTGTCGACGTCGCAAAGCAACGTGAACGGCAGCTTGTGCTTGGTCTTGAAGCGCGCCTGCGCGGCCGGGGTGTCGGGCGAGATACCGATGACCGTTGCCCGCTTCTTTTCAAACTGCTTGATGGCGTCACGAAACTCGTGCGCTTCGGTAGTTCAACCGGGCGTATCGGCGCGCGGGAAAAAATAAAGCACGATCCCGTCTTTCATCCGGGAGAGCTGAAACGGTTCGTCAGCGTCGGTTTGTAACTGGATGTCGGGAGCCTGGTCGCCTTCTCGTAGCATGCCCCATCAGCATACCAGCGCCCGAGCGGAGCCCGCACTCAGCCCAGTTTCTTCCGGAGCAGTTCATTGACGGCAGCGGGGTTGGCCTGCCCGCGCGTAGCTTTCATCACCTGCCCGACAAAGAAGCCGAGCACAGCAGCCTTCCCGCCGCGGTACTGTTCGACTTGCTTGGGGTTGGCGGCGATCACGTCGTCAACGATTTTTTCGAGTGCGCCCGTGTCGCTGATTTGCTTTAATCCCTCGCGCTCGACGATCACGGATGCCGGCTCTCCGGATGCGAACATTTTTGCAAAGACTTCCTTTGCCAGCTTGATGCTGAGCTCGCCTTTCCGGTTGAGCTGGATCAGCTTTCCAAGATTTTCGGCGCTCACCGGCGATTCGCCGATTTCTTTGCCGGCGGCTTTGAGCGCACCGGCCAGATCGCCCATGATCCAATTGGCAGAGGCTTTTGGGTCCTCCGAGATCCGAGCCGTCCCTTCGAAATAATCGCTCACGGACAGCGAAGCGGTCAGCCAGTTGGCATCGTACTCACTCAATCCATACTGCGCGACAAACCGCTCACGTTTCTTCGCCGGCAATTCCGGCATCGTGGCGCGCACCTGGTTGAGCCACTCGTCGCTGATGCGAAGGGGAACAAGATCGGGCTCCGGAAAATAACGATAGTCGTGCGCCGATTCCTTGCTGCGCATACTGACCGTCTCCCCGGAGACAGCATTGTAAAGCCGCGTCTCCTGCTCGACCGATCCGCCGCCTTCCAAAACCGCAACCTGGCGGGCGATCTCATAATCGAGCGCCATTTTTAGAAATCGAAACGAGTTGAGATTCTTGACCTCGGCCTTGGTGCCGAATTTCCCGGCGCCCTTCAGACGCACCGAAACGTTGGCGTCACACCGTAGCTGGCCCTTTTCCATGTCGCAGGCCGACACTTCGATGAACTGCATCACCTGTTTCAGTTCGCTGAGGTACGCGTAGGCCTCGTCAGAGCTGCGCATATCGGGCTCGCTGACGATCTCGATCAAAGGCGTGCCGCAGCGGTTGAGATCCACGTACGAGTAGCGGTCGGAATCGCGGAAGCCTTCATGGATGCTCTTGCCGGCGTCATCCTCGATGTGGATGCGCGTAATCCCGATGCGCTTGTGTTCCTCATTGGCCAGCAGGTCCACGTGCCCGTGTTCCGCAAGCGGCTCGTCATATTGGGAAATCTGATAGCCTTTGGGCAGATCCGGATAAAAATAATTTTTTCGCGCGAGCCGGGAAACCGGGCGAATACGGCAATTGAGCGCCAAAGCCGCCTTCATGGCCATTTCGACCGCAGCGCGGTTCAATACCGGCAACGCCCCGGGCAAGCCCAGGCACACCGGGCACACGTGGGTGTTGGGCGGCGCGCCGAAGCCAGTCGGGCAAGCGCAGTAAATTTTGGTCGCCGTCGCCAGTTGTACGTGCACTTCGAGACCGATGACCGGCTCGTATCTGGAGATCGCTTCCGGCGAAGCCAGTTCCACGACTGGAGAAGACATTGGAACTATTATAAATTGCCGGCCTACACTGCCAGGCCGTGAGATTGTATACTGAAAGTCCGCCCGGAAAAATAGATCTCGTCACGATCGCGCAGCGCGGGTCCGTCAATCAGCATCATGGAAAAGTAAAGTATGAGTTCGGTCGCAATCGACAGCCACTTGAATCGCGCAATTCATTTTTATCAGGCGTCCATCGGCAAAAAAGCGGTGATGGCCGTGACGGGCGTCATTCTGTTCCTGTACGTGATCGGCCACCTGCTCGGGAACCTCCAGGTCTATCTCGGGCAGGAGCAGATGGATCGGTATGCGGCTTTTCTGCACTCGATGCCGGGGCCGCTCTGGGCCGTGCGCGTGATCCTGCTGGTGTGCGTCGTGGCGCACATTGTAGCTTCCATTCAGCTTACAAGATTGAAGCAACAGGCGCGCCCGGCCGGTTATGTAAAGAAAGAGGCGATCGGTTCCAGTTACGCCTCGCGAACCATGATGTGGAGCGGGCCGATCATCGCCGCTTTTGTCATTTTTCACATTCTGGATTTGACCACCGGCGGCGCCAACACAGCGCAGTTTCAGGAATTCCATGCCTACGAGAATCTGGTGTACAGCTTCCGCCGGATTCCGGTTGCGATCGCCTACATCTTCGCTATCGCGCTGCTTTCGATGCATCTCTATCATGGCCTCTGGAGCATGTTTCAAAGCGCAGGCATCCATCACCCGCGCTACACGCCGGTGATCCGGCGTATTGCCGCGTGGCTGGCGATCCTGATTGCCGCCGGATTCATTTCGATTCCAATCTCGGTGCTCGCCGGAGTGGTGGGGGCCAATCTGTAGCCGATGGAACTCACGTCCAACATTCCTTCCGGACCGATCGAAAAGGCCTGGGACAAGGCTCGCTTTGAAATGAAGCTGGTGAATCCGGCGAACAAGCGCAAGTTCAACTTGATCGTAGTGGGATCGGGGCTTGCGGGCGCATCCGCCACAGCCTCACTTGCGGAGCTCGGCTACAACGTCACATGTTTTTGTTTTCAGGACAGCCCGCGCCGCGCGCATTCGATTGCCGCCCAGGGAGGCATCAACGCGGCGAAAAATTATCAAAACGACGGCGACAGTATCTATCGCCTGTTCTATGACACGGTGAAGGGCGGCGACTTCCGGTCGCGTGAAGCCAACGTCTACCGCCTGGCGCAGATCAGCGTCAACATTATCGATCAATGCGCGGCGCAGGGCGTGCCCTTCGCGCGCGAGTACGGCGGCACTCTGGCCAACCGGTCATTCGGCGGCGCGCAGGTCTCCCGCACGTTTTATGCGCGCGGCCAGACGGGGCAACAACTGCTGCTGGGCGCATATCAAGCGCTCGAACGCCAGGTGGGCGCAGGCAAAGTCAAGATGTTTCCACGCACGGAGATGCTGGGGCTCGTTGTGATCGACGGCAAGGCCCGGGGAATCGTCACGCGAAATCTCATCACCGGCAAGATTGAATCGCACGCGGCGGATGCGGTGGTTCTGGCGACCGGGGGCTACGGCAACGTTTATTATCTTTCCACCAACGCGCGCGGCTCCAACTGCACCGCTATCTGGCGCGCTTACAAACATGGAGCTGCGTTTGCGAATCCGTGTTTTACTCAGATTCACCCCACATGCATCCCGGTTTCGGGACATTATCAATCGAAGCTCACGCTAATGAGCGAATCCCTGCGTAACGATGGCCGCATCTGGGTGCCGAAAACCAAGGGCGACAAACGCCCGCCGAACGAAATTCCGGAGACCGAGCGCGATTATTATCTCGAGCGCCGCTACCCCAGTTTCGGCAACCTGGTTCCTCGCGACGTGGCATCGCGCAATGCCAAAGCCGTGTGCGACGAAGGGTTGGGCGTCGGCGAGCACGGTTTAGGTGTTTATCTCGACTTTAAGGACGCCATCCAACGGCTCGGTGTGCAGGTCATTCGCGAGCGTTACGGGAATTTGTTCGACATGTACGAGCGCATCACGGGCGAGGACCCTTATAAAGTGCCGATGCGCATCTTTCCGGCCATCCACTACACCATGGGCGGGCTTTGGGTGGATTACAAACTGATGAGCACCATCCCCGGGCTGTTCGTCATCGGCGAGGCGAATTTTTCCGACCACGGCGCCAACCGCCTCGGCGCCAGCGCGCTGATGCAAGGCCTGGCCGACGGCTACTTCATCCTGCCCTACACCATCGGCGATTATCTGGCGCGCACTAAGCTCGAGAAAGTACAGACCGATTTCGCGGAGTTTCGGCGGGAGGAAGCCGAGGTCCTGGCCATCACCAAAAAGCTGCTCTCGATCAAAGGCAAGCGCACGGTGACTTCGTTTCATCGCGAACTCGGGCAGATTCTCTGGGACGATTGCGGTATGTCGCGCAACCGGGCGGGCCTCGAAACGGCCGCGGGGAAAATACGCGCGCTGCGCCAGCAGTATTGGGAGGATGTCGACGTGCTCGGCAGCGATCAGGAACTGAACCAGGCTCTCGAGCATGCCGGCCGGGTGGCCGACTTTTTCGAGCTGGCCGAGTTGATGTGCATTGACGCACTCAGCCGGGACGAATCCTGCGGCGCGCACTTCCGCGAGGAGTACCAGACTCCCGACGGCGAAGCCTTGCGCGACGATGAACATTTCTCCTATGCCGCCGCGTGGGAATTCCAGGGCCTCGACAAGCCACCGCTCCTGCACCGCGAGCCGCTCAAATTCGAATACGTGCCGCCCACGCAACGGAGCTACAAATAACCATGCGCATCACGCTTCACGTCTGGCGCCAGAAAAACGCAGGCGCACCCGGCCGGATGGTGCGATATGAAGCCAAAGATGTGAATCCGGACATGTCGTTTCTCGAAATGCTGGATGTTGTCAATGAGGAGCTGACGAGCCAGGGCGAGGACCCGATCGCGTTCGACAGCGACTGCCGCGAAGGCATCTGCGGCACGTGCGGCTTTATGATCAACGGTGTGGCGCATGGCCCGCGCCGGGGTACAACCGTCTGCCAGCTCCACATGCGGAAGTTT
Source organism: Bryobacteraceae bacterium (assembly GCA_035280425.1). Classification (GTDB taxonomy): domain Bacteria; phylum Acidobacteriota; class Terriglobia; order Bryobacterales; family Bryobacteraceae; genus QHXW01. The sequence continues at coordinate 241,628 of DATEFW010000007.1, forward strand.
AAAGACGGCGACGTGCTGTACATCGAGCCGTGGCGCGCGCGTGCGTTCCCGGTGGTAAAGGACCTGGTCGTCGATCGCAGCGCATTCGACCGCATCATCGCCGCCGGCGGCTTCATCTCCGTTCCCACCGGCAGCGCGCCGGATGGCAATGCCATTCCGGTTCCAAAGCGGAATGCGGATCTCGCCATGGATGCCGCAGCTTGCATCGGATGCGGAGCGTGTGTCGCAGCTTGCCCCAACGCTTCAGCCGCGCTGTTTGTCGGGGCCAAAATCACACACCTGGGTGTGCTGCCGCAAGGCCAGCCGGAGCGTAACGAACGAGCGCTGGCGATGGTCGCTCAATCAAGCGCGGAACTTTTCGGGAGCTGCACCAACATCGGGGAGTGTTCGGCGGTTTGCCCCAAGCAGATTCCTCTTGAAGTGATCGCGCGCATGAACCGTGATTTCATCCACGCCAGTTGGACCAACCGCGGGGAATCGGGCGGCGGCGGCGGAGCAGGCTAGGCGCCCTCAGCCGCATGTACGCCGGCGTCGATCTCGGAGGCACAACCATCGCCTGTGCCGTGGCCTCGGACGGCGGTGAGATCGTCCGCGAAAGATCCGTTCCTACTCAATCGAACGACGGCCCGCAGAAAGTTCTGGCGCGGATCAGCGAGTTGGTCTCGGAACTGGCGGCCGGCGAAGGAAAACTTCTCGCGCTGGGCATGGGCGTTCCTGGATTGCTTGATATTCGGCGCGGGCGTGCGCTTTTCCTTCCTAACTTTCCAACACAGTGGCGAGACATCGCCGTGGCGGCCGAACTCGCGCGCCCCCTCGGGTGCCCCGTCCACCTCTTAAATGACGCCCGGCTGGCGACCCTCGGTGAGCTGACATTCGGCCACGGCCGCACCGCCGATTCCATGGTGTTGTTTACTCTTGGAACCGGAGTCGGTGGCGGCGTGGTGATCGATCGTAAACTGCGGCTGGGCGCGTTGGGTGCGGCGGGCGAGATCGGCCACCAGACCGTCGTGCCAGACGGCTTGCGGTGCGGCTGCGGGAACCGGGGATGCCTGGAAACAGTCGCCAGCGGGCCGGCCCTCGCCGCCGAAGGTGTGCGTCTGATGCGCAGCGGCTTGGCGCCCAGGCTCCATGAACTCGTTGGCGGTGAGGCCTCGGCGGTCGGTCCCAAGGAGATGGCGGCGGCCGCAGCAGCGGGAGATAATAACGTTCGCGAGGCGATTGTGCGTGCGGCCCGGTATCTCGGCATCGGCGCTTCCAATCTTGTGACGGCCCTTCACCCGCAGATGATTGTGCTCGCGGGCGGTGTCGCGGCCATTGGAGATCTGCTCATCGAGACCGTTCGCGCAGGGATTCGCGAGCGCGTGCGCATGTTTCCTCCCGATGACGTTCGCGTGGAACGATCGATGCTGGGAGATCAAGCCGGCGTCCTGGGCGGCATCGCCTTGGCCATGCGCGGCGGCCAGGTTTAAATAAGGAATCGGAATGGATTACACCTACCCGGATATTGCCAAGATGATCGATCACTCGCTGCTGAATCCTACACTCACGGCGACCGATCTCGAACAGGGAATCCAATTAGCTCTCGGCTACAACGTGGCGAGCGTCTGCATCCTGCCTTACTATTTGAAGCGCTGCGCTGAGCGGCTGCATGGGAGCACCGTAAGAGCCAGCACCACCATCGGTTTTCCGCACGGCGGCCACGCCACCCTGACCAAGCTCGCCGAGGCGCGGCTGGCGCTCGATCACGGCGGCGAGGAACTGGACATGGTGGTGAACATCAGCAAGGTGCTCAGCGGCGACTGGAGTTACGTTCGCGACGACATCCGCGCCGTAATCGATACGACCCATGAAGCCGGCAAGAAAGTTAAGGTGATTTTCGAAAACTGCTACTTGCAGGACGAGCACAAAATTCGCCTGTGTGAAATCTGCGGTGAACTGAGCGCCGATTGGGTCAAAACCTCGACCGGCTACGGCACGGGCGGCGCCACACTCGAAGATTTGCAGCTCATGCGCCGGCACGCTCCAGCCGGCGTTCAGGTGAAGGCCGCCGGCGGCGTGCGGGATTTGGACATGCTGCTGCGCGTGAGAGCCATCGGCGTGAGTCGCGTCGGCGCGTCCAGGACCGCCGCCATGCTGGATGAGTGCCGTCGCCGCCTCGGCTTGCCTGCCATTCAAGCCGCAGCAGCCGGAGCGCACCCGTCGCGCTGAATCGTTTCTTCGCGGTTCCCGGCGGCCCTGTGGCATACTGATCCGGATGATGAAACTCGGTTTCGTGAGCGCCATTCTACCGGATTTGTCTCTGGATCAAGTTGCCTCCTTCGCGGCCCAAAGCGGCTACGATTGCGTGGAGGTGATGTGCTGGCCGAAAGGCAAGGCCGAGCGGCGTTACGCCGGCGTGACGCATGTGGACGTCACCGGGTTCACGGCTGATGACGCCAAGCGCGTCAACGAAATCATGAAGCGCGCCGGAGTTGCCATCAGCGGCCTCGGCTACTATCCCAATCCGCTCGCTCCCGATCCCGCCGAAGCGCAGGTTTATGCCGACCACATCCGGCGCGTCATCCAGGCGGCGAAACTGCTGGGCGTCGGCGTGGTCAACAGCTTCATCGGCCGCGACTGGACCAAGAGCGTCGATGACAACTGGCCGCGTTTTCTATCCACCTGGAAGCCGCTCATCCAGTTCGCCGCCGACAACGGAATCAAAATCGGCATCGAAAACTGTCCCATGGCTTTCACCAAAGACGAGTGGCCCGGCGGCAAAAACCTCATGACGTCGCCGCGCATCTGGCGCAGGGCGTTTGAAGACATTCCCAGCCCCAACTTTGGCCTGAATTTCGATCCGTCGCACTTCATCTGGCAGCACATGAACTATCTCAAGCCGCTGCGCGAGTTCGCCAATCGCATTTTTCACGTGCACGCCAAGGACGCGCGCGTGGATCGCCGGCGGCTCGACGAAGTCGGCATCATGGCCCATCCGAACGACTTCCATACTCCCAAGCTTCCCGGGCTCGGCGATGTCAACTGGGGCCGGTTCTTTTCCGTGTTGACCGAAACAGGCTACGATGGCGCCGTTTGCGTCGAAGTGGAAGACCGCGCCTACGAAGGTTCGCTCGAAAGCCGGAAAGCATCGCTCACTCACAGCGCGCGCTACCTGCGGCAGTACGTGCCGTAAGGCCGTTTTTGGTCTGCAACCTGCGGCGGCCCGCCGACCCCACAACGCTCATCTGGAATGCTTTAGCTCGGTCCACTGGAACGCCCAAAAATGTGCTATTTCAACCTGTTTCAATGCTATACTCTTTGCCACTGATATTCGTAGCTGGTGATCCGGGTTCTCAGCTCAGGTAATCAGGTATACACGTGCTTAATGAACGACGTCCACCCGGAGGTGGTGATTTGTGCTTGACCTTACTATCGTTCGCGTCATTTTCATCCTCGTTATCAGCGCCTGCGCCTATTATTTCCGGCCTTTCAATGTAAGTCCTGAAGTCGCTGCAATCGGGGGTTTGATCGTTGGCTGTGCCATCATCCTATTCGAGTTGCGTGTTGAGAAAGTCAGCCTCAGGCGGCTGATCGGTGCGGCATTCGGATCGGTGCTCGGCATTTTCGGAGCCTTCCTGATGTCGCTGGTGCTCGCGCGTATCAATGTCCAGAACGCGCCGACCCTCCACTTTCTCCAATTGTTTCTACTCCTGTGGATGACTTATGTCGGCCTGGTCGTAGGCGCCAACAAGGGCGATATGTTGAATCTGTCGGCCCTGGGTGGCGTATTCGGAGGCGAAAAAGGGCCAAAGAAAGCCTTCAAGATTCTCGACACCAGCGTGATCATCGACGGCCGCATCGCCGACATCGCCGAAACCGGCTTTCTCGACGGCGTGCTGGTGATCCCGCAGTTCGTTTTGCGTGAGTTGCAGCTTGTGGCCGATTCGGCGGATTCGATGAAGCGCAACCGCGGCCGCCGCGGCCTCGATATCCTCCAGCGCATCCAGAAAATGGCGCACCTGAACGTCCAGATCGTCGAGGACGACTTCCCGCATGTGCGCGAAGTCGACATGAAGCTGATCGAGCTGGCCAAAGTCTACGATTGCAAAGTCATCACCAACGATTTCAACTTGAACAAGGTCGCCCAACTGCACGGCGTCGAAGTTCTGAATATCAATGAGCTCGCCAATTCGCTGAAGCCCATCGTGCTTCCCGGCGAGACCATGCGGGTTTTCATTCTCAAAGAAGGCAAGGAGTACAACCAGGGTGTCGCATACCTGGATGACGGCACCATGGTGGTGGTCGATAACGCCAAGCGCATGATCTCGAAAACCATCGACATCTCGGTGACCAGCGTGCTCCAGACCACGGCGGGCAAGATGATCTTCGGCAAGTTCGACGACCGTATGCACGCGGTATCGGCCGAGAAGCACGAACGCCCGCAGCCCCAGCCGCAGCGCAAGGCGGAAGTGGTCGGCGAAAGCTGATTTTCTTAAACCCCGGTTTTCTTCCCGGCTCGCTCGTTTCCCGCCGGCCTGGATGACAAAGTAAACTGAAGCGTTATGAAAGTCGCTGTCATATTGCCCGCCGCGGGGCTAGGCACGCGCATGGGCCGCACATCGGCCGAAACCGCAGGCATCAGCCGGAAGCAGTTCATGCTGCTGGAGGGTTCGCCCATCCTCCAGCATACGGTGCAGAAATTCGCAGCTTCAGACCGCGTGCACGAAATCGTCATCGCATTGCGCCGCGATGATCTGGAGTGGGTCGACGCTTTGCTGCGGGAGAAGATTCGCAACAAGCCCGTGCGGGTCGTCGAGGGCGGCAACAGCCGCCAGGAGTCGGTCCAGCGCGCGCTTGCGGCCGTCAGCCCCGATACGGATCTGGTCGCCGTCCACGATGCCGTGCGGCCCTTCATTGATCTCGAAACGATCGACAAGGTAATCGACGAGGCCGCAGAGCATGGCGCGGCCATCGTAGGCATCGTTCCCGTGGACACGGTCAAGCAGGTGAGCGGCGCGCAGGCAACCGGCGCTAAAGTTCGTTCCACGATTTCGCGCGAGCGGCTGGTGCTCGCTCAGACTCCCCAGGTATTTCGCTACGATCTGCTGAAACAGGCCTTTGAAGCTGCGCGACGCGATGGTTTCGTCGGCACCGATGAATCCAGCCTGGTCGAACGCCTCGATCAGGTCGAAGTGCGCGTGGTCATGGGCAGCGATCGCAATATCAAAATCACCAAGCCCGGCGACATGGACCTCGCGCGCCTGTACCTGGAACAGGAAACGGCGCGAACTTGAGTGAATATCGAACCGGGATCGGCTGGGACGTTCACCGCCTCGTTCCCGGACGCCCGCTGATCCTCGGCGGTGTGACGATTCCTTCCGAATTTGGCCTGGAGGGCCACTCCGACGCCGACGTCCTGTCGCACGCCATCACCGATGCCATTCTCGGGGCCGCCGCCCTGGGCGATATCGGCATGCATTTCCCCGATTCCGATCCGCGCTGGAAAGGCGCCGGCAGCCTTCAGTTCTTGCGGCATGCCGTCGAGCTGGCCAAGCACGCCGGATTCTCCGTAACCAATGTGGATTCGACCGTCATCCTCGAGCGGCCCAAGCTCAAAGACTACCGCGACGCCATTCGCGAGAAACTGGCCGATACGTTGGGTCTTCCGCTCGATTGTATATCGGTAAAATTCAAGACCGCGGAAAAGATAGGGCCCGTTGGCGAGGGCAAGTCAGCGGAAGCGCAGGCAGTGGCGACGCTGCGGCGCGTATAGTTCGCCGCACGAAGACACAAAACCACACAGGTTTGTCTAGCCCGTTATAAATCACGTTTGTCATTCGGCCCACGATTTGATCTGATACTGGCTCGCCTCAACGATGGAGCCGAAGCCTTGCTCGCAGTATAATCGCCGAAGATGTTCCTGGCCCGTCCGATGCGAATGGGTTGCGACACAGCCTCATTCTTGCCTGCTGACAAGGAGCATCGGCCATGAATTTTGCCGGGACCGTGAGGGGGAAGCGCACCGCTGCGTTCGGCCTCGTCCTCGGCTTATTGGCCGTTGCCGCCTGGCTTGCTGTTCGGCAGCCGAAGGTCGAGGATCGAGTTTATAGGATCGGATTCGAGAATTCGCCCCCCGTCCACTTCATCGACAAAGATGGCCGTGCCACCGGTCTTGCCGTGGAACTGGTCCGCGAGGCGGCGAGGCGCCGCGGCATCCGGCTCCAGTGGCTGGTGATGCCGGAAAGTTCGGACGCGGCCCTGAATGGCAAGAAGGTGGATCTATGGCCGATGATGACCATTCGGCCGGAGCGAAAAGGGGTCGTTTATATTACGGAGCCCTACGCCGAAGGTGAATTCTGTCTGCTCGTCAGGCATAGCAGTACCTATAGGCGGCTCGAAGATCTGCGAAACTCGACCGTTTCGTACGATGGAACGCCCCTTTACGTCAAACTGCTCCGTACCGGTCTCCCCAACGCAAAACTGGAAATGATCGGCCTTCCAAAAGCAAGCATCGAGGCCGTCTGTAGCGCGCAGAGCGACGCCGCCTTTCTCACCGAGTACACGGCGGTCGAAACCCTACTGGCCGGCGTTTCATGCGGCAGCGAGGGGCTGCGTGTCATCCAGCTTCCCGAGCTGCGCGGCTTCCTCGGAGTGGGAGCCACCTTCGACGCTAAGCCTGCCGCCGATGCGATCCGGGAGGAAATCGGCGCTATGGCGGCAGATGGCACTACAGCCGGCATCGTGTCAAGGTGGCGCTCGTTCTCAGGCCGAAACATGGAGATTGCCGAAGAGTTGCTTCGCGCCAAGCGTACACAGCGGCGGCTGGTTGCCGGCATCTCCGTGGCCATCCTCTTACTCCTGCTTGTGTTGTGGCAGGCGATCAGAATCCGCCTGGCGCAAACGGCCATGGTTGAAAAGAATCGGGAATTGGGGGCCGCACTGGCCGCCGCCAAGGAAGCCACGGAATTGAAGAGCCAGTTCCTGGCCAACATGAGCCACGAAATTCGCACGCCGATGAACGCCATTTTGGGCATGACAGGCTTGGCGATGGACACCCCGGACCGCGCAGAGGAGCGGGAATACTTGCGGGATGTGATGAACTCGGCCCGGTCGTTGCTCACCCTGCTTAACGACATTCTCGACCTTTCCAAGATCGAAGCCGGAAAGCTGACGTTCGATATGGTGGACTTTGATCCGGGAGCGGTGGCTTGCGGAGTTTGTAGCATGCTTGCTGAGGAGGCCCGTCGGAAGGGTCTGGAATTGACCTGCCGGCTTCCCGACCACTACCCGCACGAGCTTCGCGGCGACCCTGCGCGTCTGCGGCAGACGCTGGTCAACCTTGTGGGCAATGCGATCAAGTTTACCGAAAAGGGTAACATCGACTTGCAAGTGAGCGTGGATGCATTATCCGACCGGTCCGCCACGCTTCGATTCGCGGTAACGGACACCGGGATCGGTATCTCCGAGGACGCACAGCGGCGCATCTTCGAATCGTTCGCACAGGCGGACGGCCAGGTAGCCCGCAAGTACGGCGGCACCGGTTTGGGCTTAGCGATCTCCAGGGAATTGATCGCGAAAATGGGCGGCGAACTTCAGGTCGAAAGCGCGCTTGGCCGTGGATCGACGTTCTGGTTTACGTTGCCATTCGAGATGGCTCACAAATCGACAGCCGACACAGAGAGTCGGAGCGACCAACAGATTTTAGATGCGTAATTGGGGTGGAAGAAAAAAAACCCGCAAGTCTCCGTCTGCTACGGCAACATATGACCGGCATAGTGCAGGAGCATTTTAAGACATCTTTGGCTCGGCGGAAGATGGGCTACAAGTTACTCTGCGCCCAAACTGCCAGAGTCACACGCCTGGCCTGAAAACCAAAGTGGCCGTGGAGGCTATCAAGGCGCACAAGACGGCCCGGGCACTGCCCACGCTCGTCACCGCGCACCAAGATCCAGCCAGAGCCTGAGAGCATGGTCCAGTTCCGTTGCCTGTGCCCCGCCGATCCTCCCGATCTTCTTGCCGATATGCTCGCGCTTCACTGCGGTCAGCTTATCCACCATGATTTGAGACTCGACTTTCAAGCCGTTTTCGGCACTCGGCCGGATCGTCAGACGAAAGAGTGGGGTGTCCACTAAATGAGAGGTGATGGGGCAAACTACGATGCTGGCATGCGTTGGATTGAAAAAATTCGACTGCACGACTAATGCAGGTCTCGGCTTTCCGAAATCCCCCGGGCTGGAACTGATTACCACGTCCCCGCGACTTACTTCCAGTCGCTGCCGTCCGCGCGCTTTTGCCAAAACGTTTCATCCTCCGTAATCGCACCACTCGCCAGCAACGACTGCCTCTTCGCCTCAGCGGCGAGCGCATCGCGGCCCGTTTTCTCCAGATACTCTTCCAGCGCGCGATTGATGACCCAATTCTTGCCCTTACCGAGGTGCCGTGCGGTCCGGTCAAGACGGAGCCGCAGTTCCTCGGAAATCCGGAAACTGGAGGTAGTGGACTTCACTCCTCGTAGCGTAACACAAGTGCAACACACACCGGCTGGGTCATCTATTGTGCCGCACTGAATGTGAAATCCGTTTCTTCAGTTTCCAAATTTCCACTCCAATTACGCATCTAAAATCTCTTGGTCGCTCCGATTCTCTGTTCTCCTGGGCCGCGAGAGGCCGTTCTGGACCCGTCCATAGCCGGGGCCCGAGTTTCCCCATTTTCATGCGGCGGATGAGAAACTTCAGACCACACGCCGGAGTCTAATCATGAAATACGCGATGGCATCCAAGCTGAGAACCGCAGCATTTGCCGGTTTGATCATCGGGGTGTGCGCCTTCGTGATCGCGGTCGCCGCCGGGCTGCTTTACGAGCAGGCACAGCGTGGACGGGATCGGAAACTCTTCCCTCAAATTGGCCGCTCTACCGATATCGGCGGCCGCATGCTCAACATCTACTGTTCCGGCGCGGGGCAACCGGCGGTCATTTTCGAAAGCGGCGCTCCATGGCCAACCATGTCCGACCCGAAGATGATGTGGGAACATGGAGCGCCACGGCCGGGATTTAGCTGGGTACGGATTCAGGCTGAACTGGCAAAAATCACAACCGCGTGCTGGTACGATCGGGCGGGTTCCGGCTGGAGTGACCTCGGCCCTTACCCGCGCGACAGCGCCTCCCAGGCTCGCGATTTGCATGCTCTTCTCGAAGCGGCGCGGGTCTCGCCGCCTTACGTGCTGGTAGCGGAATCGTCGGCTACTCTGGATGCTCGCGTGTACGCGGCTTCCTTTCCGGGAGAGGTCGCTGGTTTGGTGTTCGTCAACGGCGTCCATCCGGATCTTCTCCGCAAGATTCGGCCCGACGGCGGGAGAACGGATGCGCTTCCAGAGTTCGTTTTTCACTCCCAGGATGAAATGGCCCAGCTAGGCAATCGGGTTGGGCTTTACCGCCTGGGCCTGCCGAAGCGTCCGACTCCCGCGCCGCTGCCGGATGGGATCACGCCCTCGGAATGGAACACCATCTGGCACCTCACCCGGTCCGCTAAAGCGCGTTCCGCGCTTCTGCAGGAAATCGCCGCTTGGGAAAGAAGTACGGCTGAGGCGAGGGCAGCAGGGACTCTCGGCGACCGTCCATTGATCGTGCTCGGCGGAGAAAATGCTGCTCTGCCGTTGAAATATCGCAACGTATGGACGGAACTTCAGACCGACTTAGCCCGGTTGTCCGCTCGCGGAAAGCTGATGGCCCTCCCCGAGAGCGGTGAAGACCTGATCTACCGGGCGCCGCACGCCATCGCCGAGGCCACCCGTCAGATTGTCGAAGACATCCGGCCCGGAAAGCGCTAGACGCCGCCGATACGACGCGACCTGTGAAATGATCATGATGCCTCAACGCCCCTGTCGCGGCTACCGCACTCCGCTCTTCTCCCGAGCCCCGAGAAACTCATCCCCCTTGTGCCACGTCGGCAATGCGTTCTCATTCGCGACGTCGACGGCAATGAGAAAGCCGAATCGTGCCATCTCCGCCAGGCCGGAAAAATCCCAATATTCCTGAAATTCGTCTGACGGCCGGTGATAATGCAGCTCGTTATACTGGTCGAACGCTTTGGCTCCGAAGCCCTTCGGCTTGCCGATGAAATCCGTTCCCTCCTCGACCGAAAATGCCGGGGTTCCCACGTGCGCAAAGGAGAAATGATCGGAGCGGTAGTAAGTGCCCTGCTCGGGGCGTGGATCGGGCTCAATCGTCAGATGCATTCGTTTGGCGACAGCCTCCACAACCCGCCATGCCGTAGTGCGCTCCGCACCGTTTACGACCACATCACGCGTGCGGCCAAAGGGAAACAGGCCGTCGTAATTGATATCGAGCGCCGTCTTTCCCGCAGGGATCTCCGGATGCGCCGCATAGTATTCTGAGCCGCGCAGACCGCTTTCTTCCGCAGTGACGGACAGAAACAGCGCCGACCGCCGCGGTTTTTTGGGCTGCTCCGCCCAGGCGCGCGCCAGTTCCATCAGGATGCCGCAGCCGGTGGCATTATCTACGGCTCCGTTATAGATGGCGTCGCCGTTCACCGGCGTGCCGATCCCCAGATGATCCCAGTGCGCGGTAAAGATCACAGCCTCGGATTTCAGTTTCGGATCGCTGCCTTCCACCAGACCCGCAACATTGCGCGTGTGAATTTCACGCACCTTCGACGGCAGATTCCACCGGATCCGGACACCGAGCGGAATCGGCCGAAAATCGCGCGATTCCGCTGCCTTCAGTAACTCGGCAAGGTGGTGGCCGCCAAGCGCCAGGAGCCTTTCGCCGGCATCCTCCGTTACCCACCCGGCGAATGCCAGCGCATACTCATTGGGCGCCAGCTTGACGTCTGACTGCTCGCCCGACCAGGAATTCCGGACGACTTCCCATCCGTAACCCGCAGTCGGAGTGGTGTGGATAATGATCGAACCGAGCGCGCCTTTTCGCGCCGCTTCCTCGAATTTGTACGTCCACCGGCCGTAATACGTCAGGGCCCGGCCGCCGAAAAATTTGGTATCGTCCGATGGGGGCTCGTTGGTGAACTGCACAAGCACCTTGCCGCGCACATCCACGCCTTTAAAATCGTCCCAGCGAAATTCCGGCGCGACGATGCCGTGTCCGACGAAAATTGCCTCCGCCCCAAACTGGTCCTGAGGCGTTTGCCGCTCGTTAACGCCGACGAAGTCGTTAGCCCAGTGGAAATCTGTTGTCTTGCCGTCTTTCGTTGCCGAAAGCTGCGCCGCGGGTTCGGTTGTCACTCCGATAAGCGGTACCTGCTGGAAATACGTTCCTTGATCGCCGGCAGGCTTCAGCCCGGCCAATGCGAATTGCGTCGCAATATATGCGCTCGCAAGCTGTCCTCCGCGCGTGCCCGGCCCTCGGCCCTCCAGCAGATCGCTCGATAGAAACTTTACATGCGCGCGAATGCGCTGTGCGGAAATATCCGGCTCTTGCGCCCAAAGGAAGCTGATCGCGCAAGCGCCGGCGGCAAGAAAAATCGATTTGTGAATCATAGGGGATTGAGACCGGATAACCCGAACTTAGCACAATCCGAGCGGAACCCTTTTTTCGCGATTCCAAATCAGCGAGATGGCCGTTATGATCATTCCAGTGCGTGATTTCATCCGAAACGCGCTCGCGCCCGGCAACCGTGGCCGCACGGTCGAAATGCTGGCACTTATCCCGTCAACCGTGTTCCTCGGACCGTTATTGCTTTCCGGCACGCTCGGTATGCTGTTGGCGCTCATCGCTACCGTCGGGAGCGCCCACAGCGGCCAACCGAAATTTCTGATGGTGCGAGGCATTCTGTTGCTGATCGCGGTGCTGGTAGTAGGGTGCGCAAGCCTCGCCTGCCTGTGGATACTGTTGGTTGCCGGAAGCTCTATACGTCAAAATCCTCATCGGCGGTGGTCTGCCACGGTTCTGCTGGCGCTCGGGTTGGCAGACGCCCTCTATTTTCTTTTGGCCGACCCTGGCGTACGGAAAGCCGTGGTTTCCGATAAATCAACACTCGTGCTCTGGGTCGTGATTCTCGTAATTCCAATGCTCATTGGCATCCGGCACATTTTTCTACTGCTGAGACCCGTTCCGCCCGCCGTTGCTGCGCGGCAAGTGATTGGCAGCTAGGCTCTTCCGGGCACATCACGACTATCCCGATAGACATAGGTGCAATTTCTGGTATGATAATCTTGCTACAGTGGATCGCCCCACATTAACCCATTTGCGCGCGCTCGAAGCCGAAAGCATCTTCATCATGCGCGAGGTCATGGCCGAGTTTCAGCGGCCGGTGATGCTGTATTCGATCGGCAAAGACTCGTCGGTGATGGTGCGGCTGGCGCAAAAGGCTTTTCATCCCGGCAAGATTCCGTTTCCACTGTTACATATCGACACGACGTATAAGTTCCGCGAAATGATCGAGTTTCGCGACCGCTTCACACGCGAGATCGGTGCCCGCCTGATTGTCCACATCAACCAGCAGGCGATCGCGGAAGGCGCTAACCCTTTTCGATTAGGCACGCAGAAGTGCTGCGGGCTGTTGAAAACAAAGTCGTTGCTCGACGCGCTGGCCGAGGGCGGGTTTGACGCGGCATTTGGCGGCGCGCGGCGGGATGAAGAAAAGTCCCGGGCTAAAGAGAGGGTGTATTCATTTCGAGACCGGTTCGGGCAGTGGGACCCGAAAAACCAGCGGCCGGAGCTCTGGAATCTCTTCAACAGCCGGGTAGATAAGGGGGAATCGATCCGGGTGTTTCCGCTCTCGAACTGGACGGAACTCGACGTCTGGCAGTACATTCACCTGGAAAAGATTCCCATCGTGCCCATGTATTTCGCCAAGCTACGGCCCATGGTGGTGCGGGCCTCGACGCTGATTCCGGTGGAGCAGGACATTCCGCTGCTGCCGGGGGAAAAGCCCGAGATGGTGATGTGCCGCATGCGGTCGCTCGGCTGCAGCCCGTGCACGGGCGCCATCCGTTCGGAAGCCGACACGGTTCCCAAGATCATCGAAGAGATGATGCTGGTGCGGCGCTCGGAGCGTGAGAACCGCGTGATCGACCACGACCAGGAAGGGTCGATGGAACTCAAGAAGCGGGAAGGCTACTTCTGAAAATGGCGGCCACCTGCGAGCAGCCGGGGATCGAAACGTTCCTCAAGCAGAACGAAGAGAAGGACCTGCTGCGGCTTTCGACCGCCGGAAGCGTGGATGACGGCAAATCGACACTAATCGGGCGGCTGCTCTACGACTCGAAAGGCGCGTACGAGGACCAGATCGCATCAGTCAGGAAAGCTTCGGTCAACCAGGCGGCGGGCGTGCTCGATTTCGCGCTGCTCACTGACGGCCTGCGCCAGGAGCGCGAGCAGGGCATCACCATCGATGTCGCGTACCGCTATTTTTCGACGCCGCGCCGCAAGTTCATCATCGCCGACACGCCCGGCCACGAGCAGTACACGCGCAATATGGCGACCGGTGCGTCGACCGCGGATCTGGCCATCATCCTGATCGATGCGCGGAATGGCGTGCTCGCGCAATCGCGCCGGCATCTGTTCATCGCGACACTGCTGGGTATTCGTCACATTGTGGTGACGGTGAACAAGATGGACCTGGTGGATTTCAGCGCGGACGTTTTCCATAAAATTCGCGACGATTTCGCGGGCTTTGCCGCGCAGTTGCCGATCGGCGATTTGAGCTTTATCCCGATCAGCGCGCTCGGGGGCGATAACGTGGTGACGCGCAGCCAGCGCACGCCCTGGTATGAAGGGCCGTGCCTGCTCGAGTATCTGGAAACCGCGAAAGTCGCGCGCGACCGGGCCTTCGAGTACATGCGGTTTCCGGTGCAGTATGTCATCCGGCCGAACCTGGATTTTCGCGGCTTTGCCGGCCAGGTGGCCTCCGGCGCGATCCGGCCGGGCGACGCAGTGATGGCGCTGCCTTCGGGGCGCACGACGCGAGTGAAGTCCATCAGCACGTACGACGGCGATCTGCCGCAGGCGTTCCCGCCGATGTCGGTTACGCTGTGCCTGGAAGATGAGGTGGATATCAGCCGCGGCGATATGCTGGCGCCGCCGCAACATCCGCCGCAAGTGTCGCGGCGCTTCGAAGCCACGATGGTTTGGATGAATGCGCGGGCGCTCGATCCGGGCCGGCCTTATCTGATCAAGCACACCACGCAGCAGGTGGGCGCGACCGTGGCGGCAGTGCGTTACCGGCTGGACGTGAATACGCTCGACCATGAGCCGGCGGAGCGGCTGGGATTCAACGAAATAGGCGCCGTGACGGTCGAGACCAAGCGGCCGCTGTTCTTCGATGCGTACGAAGAGAACCGCGCGACAGGCGCGTTCATCCTGATCGATCCATTAAGCAACGAGACGGTCGCCGCCGGGATGATTACGGGCCGGGTGGCGGGCGAAGCGGTGCGCACGAAAGAACTGCCCGCAGGCGCCGAGTTTGGGTCGAGCCGTGTGACGCCGGCCGAGCGATTCATCCGGGCCGGACACCGGCCCGTCGCGCTGTGGCTTTCCGCGAGTGAAGAAGTGGCGTATGCGCTTGAGCGGAAATTGTTCGATCGCGGATGCCTGGTGCAGGTGCTGTTGCGCGGAGATCTGGCTGCTTTGGCCGGCGCATCGAGCGATGCGGGATTTATTTCCATCTGCCTATCAAGCGACGCGGGCGATGCTGTGCGCGAAGCGGTGAGGCACGCGGTGGGCAACGATCGCTTTTTGGCGGTGGATCATGAGGGACTCTCCGCAGACCCCGACGAGGCCGCGGACGAAATCTGTCGCACGCTTGAAGAGCGCGGATATATCCGGCCGCAACCGAAGCCGTTCAGCGGCGGCGCGGGGATTTAGTTTTCAGGCAAGAACCCAGTTTCCCGACGGCCCACCAATGCGGCCGGCTTAAGCGGGGCCGCTCGAAACGATTACTCTCCGAGGCGCACGGTGCCGATCGATGTGCCCCCCACGAGCTCGGGATCATAGCGCACCCACACAGACCGGGGCTGTTCTCCACTCGCAAGCGGAGCTGCGGCAACCAAATGGAACGAGCGGCCGGCCGTCGTGAACGTCATCTGACCCCACTCAAGCTGTCCTTGGACAGAGCCGGGAAATGGCGCCAGGGCGAACAGGAAGGTCCCATGGTTGCCGGCGGCAAGAGTAACCGCGGCGCCCGGTTGTGCTGTCGCACCGCCGCCTGAAAAGTCGGCCAACACATGGCCCTCTGAAATCAGCACAGGCCCCCGCATTACGAGTTGACCAGGCAGCGGCTCCAACGGCACGCCGAAGGCGATTTTCGGCTGCTGCTCGTAAACGTCACCTTTCAGATAGACGGCTCCACCTCCTTCTATCGGTATCGCCAGCTGTTGACCGGGCTTATAGTGCACAGCCGGCGCGTCATTCAGTGGCAGCTCATGCGAAGGTCGGAGTGTTCCACCGTTGGCGGTCGGCTCCACATTTGCGGTTACCGCCCGGCAACGCAGAACAACGTCGTCGTTCGACACGCTATCCACCCTGATGCGCAATGCCGTTGAACGCAGCACGCCGTTGACTGTCATCATGCTTGCTCCCGTTTCATCGAAGCCGGGTTTGGCTACGCGGTAGTGTGATATTGGGCTATCAGGGTCGAGCGTGTAGCCAAACTGGAACCACAGCGGCCTCTGCTGCGCCCGGACGAATGGAACCGACGCCCCAGCCGCAACCACCGAGACCACGAGTGCCGCAAGAGCGAAGCGAGGCACCCGCACACGGTGCCAGAGAAAATCGTGGGCACGCCAGCGCCGCGGCAATTCCAACCGCGGCAGCGTATCGGACTCCATTGCTGCCGTAACGCGTAGCTCCGTGCCGATCTGCGCATACTCGGCCAGGGCGGCGCGGCACGCCGCGCAAGTGCCGATGTGTTCCGCAGCCTCCGCGGGAATTGGCTCACCATCGCATACAGCGGATACGTGGGGTTCAGCCTCTAGGCAAGTCATCGCTCTCCTCCATCCATATCTTTCTCAATTGCTGCCGGGCTGAGTGCAGGCGCGACCGCACGGTGCCGGCAGGAATCTTCAGGATTTTCGCCAACTCGTCGTACGAGTAGCCCTCCACTTCGCGCAACCACAGCACCGTGCGCAAGTCCTCAGGCAGTTGCTCGAGAGCCTGGCGTATCGCGACTGGCTCCGTTTCCGCCCGCGCGGTTGCCGGGACTTCCGGCAGACGCGACCGATTGTGCCGCCACCAGTCGGCAGCCTTCTTGCGCGCGATCCCGAGCAGATATGCCTTGATGCAGCCGCTTTCCGGATTAAAGGCCGCCGGCCGGCGCCACAGATGCAGGAAGGTCTCCTGAGTCAGGTCGTCCGCCGCGAATCGGTCGCGTACGGCCAGGCACAGGAATCGGCGAATAGACGCTCCCTGCTGCTGATACAAGCGGCCGAAAGCCGCCGCGTCAGTCAGGCTCTCTTCATCCGGCATTCCGCCTCCTACACTAAATTCGCGGGAAGGGCTCAGAAAGTTCGCTCCCTGGTTCAAAAAGGAGAACTTCACCCTATGAGCAGCAGATATATGTGTACAGTACGATAGTTGATCACCGAACGCCCGTGTTACAGCAGTCACTTTGACGAAAAGTAGTGGTGTGGTTTATCTGGTCTGGAGTGCGCCAGGCGGTGAAGCGGGTTGCGGGCTGTTATATCCGGCCGCAACCGAAGCCGTTTAGCGGAGGCGCGGGGATTTAGTTTTTCGCCGTCGCCGGTTCGCCGGCGACGGCGGGAAAACAGGCGCAAGCGTCATTTCCCTTCCGGTTACGACCACTACCGCTCGCGTGGAACTGTGGTGCTGCGCACATCCATGCCCGCTGCTCGTCGTGCTGACTTCCCTGGAACCGGACTTTAGCCCGGACTGCCGTTGTGGGTCCGATATCATATGCCCATATGAAGCCGCCGGTTTCGTTTGAAAACCTTAGGCAGGACCTCCGGTATTCCGCGCGTTTGTTGGCGGGTTCGCGCACTTCGAGTGCAGTGGCCATTGTGTCGCTGGCGTTTGGCATCGGCGCGACAACTTCTGTTTTTAGTGCGGTGGACCGCACTTTGTTCCGTAGCCTGCCTTACGGTCATGCCGACCGGCTGGTCTCAGTTGGTATCAGCTTTCCGTCGCTTCCTTACGACTTCATGTTTGGCGCCAGCTACCTCGATTTGAGGAGAAGCCAGACTGCCTTCTCGGCGGTCACGTCCTGGACAGGAGTGAGCGATTGCGATCTCACCGATGGCGAGCCGATTCGGCTCAGTTGCGCGGCTGTCGAGTCCACCTTCCTTTCGACCTTAGAGATCGTTCCAGTACTCGGCCGCAGCTTTAATGCGGCCGAAGACCGCCCGGACCAACCGCTTTCGGTTCTGCTTTCCTTCGGGCTCTGGCAATCGCGATTCGGAGGGCAGGCGGACATCATAGGTCATCTTGTTTCGCTCGATGGACAGCCAGCGCGCGTAGTTGGCGTCCTCCCGCGAGATTTCGAGACGCCAACGCTGGTGCACGCCGATTTGCTGATCCCGCAAGGGTCGGACGACGCCACTCTGGCGCGAGCAACTACCGGAAGGCCGCTACGCGTGATCGCCAGGTTGCGGCCTGGAATGAGGTTATCGCAAGCCCGGGCAGTCGGCGACGCGACGGTCGCCCGCATGCTTCCGGAGCCCCGCGACGGCCTTGCGCGGGAAGCTAAGCCGCGCGTGCAGACATTGCGCGATCTTCAGGTGGGCGACGCCAAGCTCGCCTCTTGGTTTCTGCTTGGTGCCGTGGGTGCCGTACTGCTACTGGCGTGTGCGAATGTCGCCAACCTGCTGTTAGCCCAGAATGTTATGCGGCAGCGTGAGCTGGCGATCCGTGTAGCCCTGGGTGCTGGCAGAATCAGGCTAGCGCGTCTGGCGTTTTCGGAGAGCTTGATCCTGGTCTCGCTTGGTGATGTTGCCGGCTCGCTCATGGCCTACGGCTTGCTGAAGTTATTTGTGAATGCGGCACCCCAAGGCATTCCACACCTGAGCCAGGCTGGAATTGATATGCGTGTGCTCGCTTTCACGGTTCTGTGTTCGCTGTCTTGCGCGCTGATTTTCGGAATGGTCCCTGCATTTGCTCAACCGACTCCCGAGGCCCTCTCGGGAGGTCGCTCGGTAGCAGGGCGCCGTAGCTCTGCGAGCCAGGTGTTGATTGTCGCCCAGCTTGCCTTTTCCTTGGCACTCCTCACCGCGGCTGGGCTGCTTGTGCACGCGCTCTGGAAAATCCAGCGGAGACCACTGGGAATAGAGGCCACCCAAGTGATGACCGCGTCAATTTCACTTCCACGCGAGCGCTATCCCGATGTCGGCCGGCAACTGGCATTCGCGGAGAAGTTGGAGGAGCGCCTGCGCAACACGGCTGGCTTGATGACGGTAACTGTCAGCGATTCCAACCCGCCGCAAGTTCCGCTTCGCTCGAAGCCGATGGGGGCCCTGGAAATCGATGGACGTCCACCGGAATCAGCAGGGGTGGGAACTGTCGTTTGGCGCGCTGTCACGCCGGCATATTTCCGAGTGTTGAGGATTCCTATTGTTCAGGGGCGCGGATTTATAGAACAAGATCGCGATCCCGGACGCGACGTTATGATCGTGAGCCAATCGCTTGCTCGCCGTCTGTTCCATAACCGTGATGTGGTAGGGCGCTCTGTGAATGGCGTTGAGATTGTAGGCGTTGCTGGCGATGTACGGAACAGCGGCGGGACGGCAAGCGACGATCCGGAATACTATGTGCCACGTAGCCACTCAGATGACGCCTTTATTTATCGCTACCCTGACGAACTTCGACGTTTGGTAGCGATCATTCGCACCCCACTGGCACCTCAAGCCGCCGGCCAGGCGATTCACAGCGTTGTTACAGCCCTTGACGGTGCTCTACCTGTAAAAATCGAAACCCTGTCAGCAAGCACCGGGCGCCTTTCAGTCAGACCACGATTCAACGCGATGCTACTGGCCCTCTTTGCAGCCATCGCGCTCGCGCTTTCGGCTTGCGGTGTGTACGGATTGCTCGGATTTCTGGTAGCGCAGCGAACGCGCGAAATTGGTGTACGGGTCGCCCTCGGGGCGACACCGATGGCGATCTTCAATACGGTGCTGAGAAAGGCGGGTTATTGGCTAGCCGCCGGCGTGGGCTGCGGCCTGGTTCTTTCGTTGGCTATGTCCCGCGCCATTGGCTCACTGCTCTATGGTGTACCCAAGCTCGATCCTACAGCATGGCTTTTGGCGGTAGCTGTGCTCGTCGGGGTGGCGCTTGGCGCTGCATTGTGGCCTTCTTGGCGTGCGGTACGGATCGATCCGATTGAAGCGCTGCGACATGAATAATCCGGCGAGAGCTGATCGAGCGGCGCAAGCAATAGTGTGCGCGAAGCGTACATCCGGCGGCAACCGAAGCCGTTCCCTGGCGGCACGGGGATTTGGGCTTTCGCCAATCGCCTCCGCTTTGCCCGTTTCACTTCCCAGCCGGGTATGACCAGGGTTATACTGGAGCTGTGAAGATCGCGATATCGCTTCCAGACATGCTTTACCGCCGGGCGGAGATGGCGGCGCGCAACCTCAAGGTCTCCCGCAGCCAACTTTACGCGACCGCTCTTGCCGAATTTTTGGAGCGGAACGGAAGAAGCGACGTCACCCAACGGCTCAACGCAATCCATGAGGGGCGCCCAGCGCGCGTGGATCCATTGCTCGGCCGCATGCAGCGCGCCTCGCTGCCCAAAGAGGATTGGTGATCGAGCGCGGCGAGATCTGGTGGGCTTCCCTTCCCGACCCCGTAGGCTCTGGTCCGGGTTTCCGCCGGCCGGTGGTCGTTGTTCAATCTGATCCGTTCAACCAAAGCCGGATACAGACGGTGATCGCGGCAGCCATTACCAGCAACCTGGAACTGGGCCAAGCGCCAGGCAACGTAACGTTGCGAGCGCGTGTTTCCGGGCTTAATAAGGATTCGGTGATAGATGTGTCGCAGTTGCTCACCATCGATCGAACATTACTCACCGAATACATTAGTTCGATTCCCGCACGAACGTTGAAGCAAGTCGATGAGGGACTTCGGCTCGTTCTAGGCGTATAAGCCCGGACGAAACTGCTCCTCCGCTCGTGTTGGCAGGGTGCTGCGATGATTCTCGCAATACTCCGGCCCGAGATGGGACCAGGGCGGGCAGCGCGCGTGTCGCAAACGACACGGCCGCAGCATTTCGGTCCTACTGGGTTGAGGGGCCTATGTTGGAGATTCCGCCTTTCTGCAATTGGTCGGGGTCATTGGGAGGCTTGAAATCGTTCGTATTGAAAATGCGCCACGGTTGACCCGGAGGTGAAATTGCGAGCACCAGGGCAACCGTGTACCGCGGACCCTGATAGTACTCAACCTTGATTTCGTGAATACCACGAGACAGAGTCGCGCTCCCGCTGACTGCGAATGAGCCATGCGCTCCGCCGTTGTCTACTACCACCTTGTCGTTCAAATACAGCCTGGCTCCGTCATCGGCCAGCAAACTAAACCGGTATTGCCCGGAGTTTTCGATCCAAATTCTGCCGGTATACTCGATCGCGAACCACTCGAACCGGTCCGTAATGCTTGGGAACCCCTGATCGAAGGTCTGGGGCCAGACGTTCAGCGAGGTTGTATAGATTGAGCCGATCGGACGCAATTGGTCGAACTTAGGCAGGTTGTGAGCACCGGTTTTGAGGTAGTATACGCGGCCGTGCAAGCCCGAGGTATCCACGACGGTGGTGCCGAAGACGTATTCCGGTTTATCTTGCGCGCGCGATGAGCCCGCCACCAGCGCAATTGAGAGGCATGCCGAGTACAGTCTTCCAAGCTGCATATCTACTATACGCGTGCGCGGCGGCACGAGAATTCAAAAAAATCAACGAATGACAGCGAGCATCGTCAACAGCTCGTTCAAGGCGGACATTGGGTGCGACTGTGCAAATTGCGAAAGGTGACTTCGACGCACGGACGGCAAACGAGATCATCGGAAAACGCGCGTTTCATCCCATCCGGTCTAATGGATCGCGTCGGGGTAGAGAAGGGCTGTGCGGGGCGGATTTACGGCTGAATCTCGAAATCCATCGATTGAGTCGCTGTACGGTGCTTTGCCGTAGCGAGGTTGTCGGTCGCCACGACCTCCAGAGTGTAATTCCCCGGCTCCAATCTGGATCCGAGCCGCAAGCGTCCGCCGGCAAAGATACGCTTCAAGTCGGTTTGCTCCCCGGCAGGTGCGGGTAGGGGTTGGCCGGTGTAGATTTCCTGTCCGTCATGAAACATGCGCAATTGCAGACGGACGTTCGGCTGATGCGACGAAGCGTCCAGCCGGGCGTTCATGACGAAGAGCGCCCAAGAAATCTGATCACCCGGCTTGAAGACGCGCACCGCGGGGCTCTCGAGCGGGCTAATCGAAGCGTCCTGCACTGGCGTAGTCAGTGCGGAACGCTGTTGAAGGGCCCCGCTGACAACAACCCCAGACAGCGCCAGCCGGCCTTGAGTCAGGTCCGGCACCTCGATGAACTGGCTTGCCGATCCCAGCCGGCCCGAACCGTCATCCTGCACAGCGCAACGCAGTTGATAAGCGCCGGCTTTTTTGATGGGATGGTGCATGCGGAACACAAGTCCGCTATCGAGTGCACGCTTGAAGTCCTCACCGTGCAGCCGGACATTGAATCTGCGATTTGCTTCGTCTCTATTGTCTCCAAAGGTTACTGCCGCTACCTCCAGCACGGCCTTGTGCCAATCGTCCGGTTCGCCGGCAAACGTCAGGTCGTGCGCATCGACGTACAGCAGGGTGTCGATAAAAGAGCCTTCTTTCGCATTATTAGCGAAAAGCGGGGTAAGCCGAACATGGATTCCGCTCGCGCTGAACGGCGAATTGAGCGCGGCCAGCAATTGTGCGCCGCGAGCGCCGGGAGCCCCGCCGCCGGCCTGGTCAGGTACCCCGTAGAATCCCGAGCGCGTACGCACTCGCATCCCGTTATGCGTCACGCGGATGCTGATTCTGTGGAATAAAGGGCGGCCGGATTTTTCTTCAAAGGTCGAACTGTCCGGCACATACCCGATCAGGTAATAGCCGCTCTGATCGTCCAGAATCTGGTTGAGGCCGGCGCTGATGTCGTTGGTGTTATGTACAAATAAGCCGCCGGTTTCGTGGGCGAGCAAATTCAGGCCTTCCTGCGTGTTCGAAAAATCCTGGCTTCGCTGCGAGAGATCGGCGGCGGCCATTGTGTCGCCGCGAACCGCGTCCAGTTGGTCTGCCGCGGTGAAGCCCTGGAACGTGACGCCGCGTGGATCCACTGTGTAGACCACAATCGCATTGCGATTGCAGAGGTCCGCGAGCTGCTCCAAGGAATCGACCACGGTTTGGCTTATGCCGTGAACATTGAGATGCGCGAGCGGTCCCTTCTCGCGGGTCAACAGACGCATGCTGTCGGAAAAAAGCACCACGCTCTTGCGCCCAGGAAATTCTGTCAGGCCGTTTACGACAAAACGGATGGCGCCCAGGGTGCCCAGTGAGAGGCTCCTCTCGCGCAGTTCATTGAGGTCGGCTTCCGCAGCGCGCATGTCCTTGAGACTGCTGTCGGCGCTGTTGAGTTGGGGTTCGGCAATCAAGTCCTGTATGCTCTCCCGTCTCAGCGCGTTGTACCTCACGTGATCGACCGCGGCGTAGAGCAGCCGTTTATCGGAGGTGAACTGTTGCAGCACGCCCATGCCTGCGCCCGTGCGAAGAATGGCCACCAGATCGCCGGCTTGCATCTGGCGGTCCACAAACTGTTTCAGCGCGCTGCGCACCCGCGCCATGCTTTCAAAGGAGAGGCCCAGATCGTCCACCACCAGCGCGACCGTGCGCCGAAACTGGCTGGGTTGGAGCGCAGTTGGCGTTGGAGTTGGTAGCGTAGCTTGGGGGCCGGCTGGCGTGGCGGTCGCATGCGGAATTGAAATGTACGTGCAGTGAGTGATTTTCTGCGGCTTGCCGTCTTGCAGAAGCTCAAAATCTTTGGCCTCGAGCCCTGGGACCGGCCGACCTTTGGAATCCGTGACCACAGCATCCACCTGAACGAGGTTTACGGTGATGCGAATGGTGGCGTCGGGCGTCTCCTGTCCGACTCCGGAGACTAGCAGGAGTAACCCGGCGGCTAGCCGCCTGAACATGACGTCCCTTGCTCCAGCATACAGCCGCTTGCTAGCTCGCGGCGGCCGGCAAATCGTTATGGAACGGGTTAATCCTTCTGGATATCGCCCTGAGGCACGGGCATGATGGCGCGAGCCAGGGAAAGAATTACTGCCGCAAAAAGAAGTGTGTCGGCGAAATAGTTGACCCCTTCGACTTTCACCGCGGGACTCGGGTCGGCCAGCGCGCTAATCATGACAGGTCCGTAAATGACCACAACCAGGAGCACGATCCAGGCGCCAAGGTACGCGGCTGCCGTGCGCATCTTCCGCGCCAGCAGAAAGCAGACGCCGGCAACGATGAGAAATGCGCCGGTCAGATAGTCGACAAAGACGCGGGCGGGAATCCAGGCGGGCATTTGTTTCTCGAGCGGAACTCCGGGAAGTCCGAGCGGATGCAGAAAATGCTCAACACCGAACAAGATCGCCGCGACCGCGATCGGCACACGGCCTGCGGTGATCAGACTCTGACCCCGCTTATCGTCATTCTCGCGCATCGCGATTCCAGCCAGAACCAGGCCGCCGCCACCGAACGACGATTCCCGGAAGACGATGGTCCATGGGATTCGTCCGCCGACGGCGATCGCCCCTGGAATATGCAGCATGGCCACAAAGAGGAACATCATGGTTCCGAACAGCAGGCCGGACCAGCGCACCTGAATCCTGGTGGCGATGCTCAGCGATGCGGCGATCAGGGCAACACCGACGAAATATACCCAGAACACACGCCACGGCATGTACGACGGCACCAGGCCCAGCAAGGCCGTCTTGTTGAAAAGATGTTCTGCGCCGAACACCGCTAACGGAATGGCGAAGCACAAGTGAGTCAGGGCTACCACCTTGTCGATGCCGCGAGCCTGGGCGATATCGTTCTTCGCAGCCACCAGACCAATGACGAGCAGCGCGAGGCCGGCGGCGGACATGGCGAAGGCGCTGTTCAGGTATTCGAGGAATATGGCGGGAATTGTCGCCAGCATGGTTGCCTCAAATTCTACGACGAGGTTGGTGGGGCCGGCCTTTGAGGGGGAGATCTGGCGTGCGGAACTCGGACTACGCGATTGAACGGAACCGAAACAATTTCAGTTGCGCCTCTGCGGTAATCTAGGCAGGATGCTGCGACTGATTCTGGCAATACTTCTGACGGCGGCGGCGCTGGCCGCGAGCGGGCCGGTCTACGTGGTGCTGTGGTTCGATACCGAAGATTACATGGAGCCTGCGGCGGATGACGCGGCGCTGCGGATCGCGACGGAACTGGAAAAGCTCGGCGTGCGGGCAACGTTCAAAGTAGTCGGCGAAAAGGCGCGGACGCTTGAAGCGCGGGGACGGCGCGACGTGATCCGCGCGCTGGCGCACCACGACATCGGCTATCACTCGAACTTCCACAGCATGCAGCCGACGCCGGCGCTGTATCTGCGCGATATGGGGTGGCTGGACGGCGCGGCCGAGTTCGAGCGGCGCGAGGCGCCGGGAGTCGCCGACATCCGGCGGATTTTCGGTGTGACGCCGAGCTGCTACGGGCAGCCGGGAAGCTCGTGGGCGCCGCAGACTTATCGCGCGCTGCTTCGCATGGGCATTCACGTTTATCTCGACGAAGGCGCGCAGGTGGGCATCGGCGAGCAGCCATTCTGGTTGGGCGGAATGCTGCACGTTTTTAATATGGGACGATATCTCATCCGGCCGTCGCTTAACGACGAGAACGAGCTGCCACAGACATTCGAGAAATTCGACCGGGCGGCGGCGGAACTCGAAGCGCGCGGCGGCGGAGTGATCAGCAGCTACTGGCATCCGACGGAATTCGTTACGACCGCTTTCTGGGATTTGAACTTCGCCAAGGGCGCGAATCCCGAGCGCAGTGAGTGGCGCATGCCGCCGCGGCGGACGGCGGAGGATTCCGAACGCTGTTACCGGATTCTGGTGCGCTACGTGGAACACGCGAAGGCGCGCGGCAGCGTGCGGTTCGTGACAGCGCGGGAGCTGCCGCAGCTTTATCAGAGCCAGCTTGGACAGCCTCCCGAGCGGCAGACGGCGGCGCACGAGCTGGCTGCACGGCAGACATTCTTCGCGACAGGCGACAACTCGCTTTCGGCGGCGGAGATGCTCGAAGCATTGCTCGGGCTCGAGCCAATGGTGGTCGAAGGGCCGGTACGGCGCGGTGAAACGACAGTTCGCGAGCCGCAGATCCGGCGCGCCGCCTTCGAGCGTGCGAAGACGGATGCCGCGGGATTCATCCGCACGCAACGACGCTTGCCGGCCGAGATTTGGGTAGGTTCCGAAAAGCTGTCGCTGCCCGATTTCGCGGCGACGCTCGCGGCGGACGACGGGTCATCGGCGGAGGTTGCGGTGCACAAGGGCAATCCGGAAATGGAAAAATACATTTCGACCGATGCCGCCGGAACGTTCAACTGGCCGATTCATCCGGCGAGTTTCAGCGCGCCAACCCTGCTCGAGCTCGGGCGTTTGCAGTCATGGACGTTGAAGCCGGCTCTGCTGCGGTAGAATCCGACCAGAGATGCATTTCCACCGTTTCGCGGCGCTGCTGATCGGCGCTTGGCTTGCCGGCTCGGTTTTCATGGACCTGGTGGCGACGCAGAATTTCCGCTCGGTCGACCGGCTGCTCTCGGCCCCGTCGCCCCAAGCCACGCAACGCATCCAGACGCTTGGCGGGCATGATGGCGCGCGTGTTTTTCTCCGCTACCTGGTTTCCGAGCAGAACCGCACTTATTTCGTGGCATGGGAGCGCACGCAAATCCCGCTGGGCATTGTGCTGTTTCTGGTGTTGCTGTTCGGGATGACACCGAACCGGTTCTCGTGGCTGCTTGCGTTAGTGATGATCGGGATCGTGCTGCTCATGCACTTTTTCTTGACTCCGGAGATCATCAGCCTGGGACGCGCCATGGATTTTGCGCCGCCGGGCACGGGCGGGCACGCACGTTTCTGGACGTTTCACGGGCTGTACTCGGCGAGCGAGCTGGTGAAACTGGCGCTGGGCGTGGTGCTGGCATACCGGCTTCTGCGGAAGCCGAAAATCTCAGAGCCCGGTGAGGTCGATCGCGTCCACGAACCCGATCACAGCCATATCAATGGGTGATTGCGGGCGGCCCACGCTGGTCATGGCGCTGAAGCCATCCAGAGCGATCAGCACGCGATCGCCGACGCCGGCATCGACTGCATCGAGGGCGATCACCGGGTCGCCGCGGTTGGTGCCGTCCAGATTCAACGGCTGCACGAGCAGCGCCTTGCGGCCTTTGTGGCTCTGGTGTTTCTCGGTCGCGACGACTTCGCCGACGACGCGCGCGATCAGCATGACGGGCTCCCGCCGACATCGAGAGAATCGACAATGCCGACGATGGTGTTGTCGGTCGGCACTTCCTTTGGGAGAAACGGGAAGCTCGATTCCCTACCCCGGCACCAGTAGACCAGCTCACCGGCGCCGGCGCCGGCCGAATCCGTGCAAACGATGCGCCGGCCGGTTTTTTTCAGTTCGGGAGTGAGCGGCTGAACCACGAGCAGGCGAATGCCCTCGAGATTGGGATTCTTCGCGGTGGACCAGACGCAACCCACCACACGGCCGAGGAACATCTATTTTTCGTCCAGGCGGACGTCGTCCACGATGCCGACAATGGCGGTGTCGACGGGAACGTCCTTGCAGCCTTCGGCCATGCGCGCCGAGCTGCCGGAAACGGCGATGACTTTTTCCTTGTAGCCGGCGCTGACCGTATCTACCGCGACAACGTAGCCGGCTTCGTCGTTTCCTTCAGGCGAGACCGGCTTCAGAATAAGCAGCTTTTTGCCTTCGAGACGCGGATCTTTTCGTGTGGCAACCACAGTGCCCACGACGCGGGCGAGTATCATGCAGACCTGCGGGCGCGCCTACTTCGCGCCGGCCGCGTTGGCTTTCCCGATCGGCAACACATCTTCCAGGCTCTGATGCGGGCGCGGAATGACGTGCACGGCAATCAGTTCACCGACGCGCCGGGCAGCCGCGGCGCCGGCATCGGTTGCTGCGCGCACGGCCGCAACATCGCCGCGCACGAGCGCCGTCACATAGCCCGAGCCGATTTTTTCCCAGCCGACGATCGTCACCTTAGCAGCCTTGACCATCGCGTCCGCGGCCTCGATCATGGCCACCAGCCCGCGCGTCTCGATCATTCCTAACGCTTCACCCATCGAACCTCCAGAATTCCTCAGACTACGCCGCGCGCTTTGAGCGCCTCGTCTACCAGCGCGACCAGCTCGTCGCGCGTCACGTAATACCGGTCTCCATCCTGTCCCAGGTCCTCGGCGACCACCGGGCAGCCCGGCTCAGAGCCGGCCCGGGTTTTGATGCCGTAGCGGGTGCGCGAGCTGAGCAGCTTATCCACCTCAGTCTTAGGCAGCACATTCGCGCCGCCCAATAGTTCCGCTACGAGTGCGATGCGCGCGAAGTGCTCGACGGTTTCCATGCGGAAAAAAGCCTTGTAGACATCCTCGCCATAGCTCACCGCGCCGTGATTGCCCATCATGATGGCGTCATATTTTGGAATGTAAGGCAGCATCGGCTTCGTCAGTTCCGGCGTGCCGGGCAATCCGTACGCCGCGAGGGGAACGCAGCCCAGGCCGATGATCACCTCCGGCAGCAAGGCCTGGTCGAGGGCGCGCCCGGCGGCGGCGAAACCGGTCGCGACCGGCGGATGGGCATGCAGCACGCTATGAATATCCGGGCGCATGTTGTAAATCGTGCAATGCATGAAGATTTCGGACGTGCATTCTTTGCGACCTTCGATTTTGTTGCCGCGCTCGTCGACAATGATCAGGTCTTCCGTATGCATCATGCCCTTGCTGACGCCCGTCGGAGTAGCGAGAATGCGGTTGCTGTCCAGCCGGATGGTGATGTTGCCGTCATTGGCCGCAACCCAACCTTTCTGGTAAACCAGCCGGCCGATGTCCACGATATCCTGGCGCAGTTCGCGCTCGCTTTTCGGCATTCGGAATTCCAAATTGTATCAGAGTGCACCGCTCAACACAGTACAATGGTGGCAAGTGGATAAACGCCGGATGTGCCCGCATTGCCGGGCCTTCATCACCGCCAGCGACCGAATCTGTCCGTACTGCAACGAAAAAGTTGGTCCGCGCGCAATCGAGCGGCGCGAGCCCACGCCCATACTGGGCGGCTTCATTCCGCATGCGCGGTTCACGACGGTCATCATTCTGGTGATCAATTTCGGGATGTATCTGGCTACCACGCTCTACAGCATGCGGCTCGGAAACGAGAATGCGATCTGGGGCATCGATGCGCGCACGCTGGTGGAATTTGGAGCCAAGTACCCGCGTGCCATGGTATTGGGGCACCAGTGGTGGCGGCTGGTGACGGCCGGTTTTCTGCATGGCGGACTGATGCACATCCTGATGAACTCCTGGGTGCTGTTCGATCTGGGAACGCAGGTTGAGGAGGTTTACGGCACGAGCCGCTTGATCGTGCTTTACTTCGTATCCAGTGTTTTCGGATTTTACATCAGCTCGATCTGGAGCCCGGCTATATCGGTGGGCGCGTCGGCGGCGCTGTTCGGCTTGATCGGCGCGATGATTGCACTCGGCGTGCGGCACAAGAGCACGCTGGGCGCCGCGATTCGTGGACTCTACATCCGCTGGGCGATTTACGGGCTGCTGTTCGGCCTGCTCCCGATGTTCCGCGTGGACAATGCCGCGCATATCGGCGGCCTGGCGGCAGGATTCGGAGCCGCTTATGTGACCGGGCTGCCGCGGATCGCATCGGGTGTTACGGAAAAAATATGGCGGGCGGTGGCCATAGTTTGCCTGATAATCACCGTATTTTCTTTTATAGAAATGTATTTGTGGTTTTCCCAGCAGCAATAATATAATTAAAATTGTGAGATTTAATACATTAGTGTTGGCCGCGCTGATCGGGTTCAGCAGCTTCTACGCGGCAGAAGCGCGATCGTCGCACTCATCGCCGCTTTACAACGAAGCCAGCCGGCGGAAAAAGCCCAAGAAAGCCAAAAAGTTCAAACCCACCAAATACAAAGCCAAGAAGTTCAAGCCCGCCAAACAAAAGAAGATGAAAAAGGCGAAGTGGGGCGTGAAGCAGAAGAATTAGTTCAGCCGGGTGCGAGAAAACCGCGCGAAGACGCACTAGATTGGCATGGTAAAACTTAGTGCGCTGCTAATAGCGCTCCTGATCGGCACGTTCGCCTCCGTTCCCGTTGAAGCAAAATCGAAATCCGGAGGCTCCCGTCATTCCTCTACGGGCCGCAGTCACAGTAAATCGTCGAAGCACCGCAGCACCAAGCATCGTTCCAGGTCCGGATCGGGAACTCACAACAAAGGCTAGCTTCAGCTTTTTTCCGCGGCGTGGTCTGCTGATTGTCATTCAGCCTGCCACGCCCGTTCCTCAGGCCGTCCGTTCAAAAAATCTACTTACTCTGAGCGGCCCAGCGCAGGTACGCCACGATTTCATCCAGCTCCGCGCGCGAGTAATCCTTAACGAAGTCGCTGTGTCTCCAGCCAGGATTTTCAGACATCGACACGATTTTCGACCGTTCGAGCGTTCGCAACACGGGCGGCGCGGAAGTCAGGTCGTACAGGCGCGTTTGACCGCCATTTTGATCCGCGAGCAGCGCAGGAAATTCTTCTCCATCGGCGAGCTTCACAGTGAGAACATGGCTTGAACGGCTGCCGAGAATGGCGTGGATCATTTCTGGCGGCTGGCTCGCTGTCAGATCGGGCCCGATGGCAATCCCGCGCCCGCCCACGGCGTGGCATACGCCGCAGTTAGCGCGAGTCGGATCGAAAAAGAGTGCATGCCCTTGCGCGGCTTCAGACGGGCCATTGAATTGCGGCGCCGTAGCCGGACCGGCGCCGGGCGGCATGGGGTTTGCCGGCGGAGCGGCCTCGGTAGCGGATGCCAGGCTCGCCACATATTCCACGACGGCCCGAATCTCATCGGCCTTCAGGCGGTCTTTCCACGCGGGCATGGCGGAATTGGGGATGCCGTCGCGCGTGACATTGTATAGATAATCTTTCGAAAAACTGCGGCCGCGCAGACGCGGTCCTCGTCCGGCAGCGCCCGCAACTCCGTGACAATACCCGACGGAGCAATTCTGCGCGAAGATTTTTTCTCCGCGCGCGATCACGCCTGGGTCGACGGCGCTCTGCGCCAGCAGCAGCGCGACTGCGATCACTCGCCCTCCGATGGCAATGCGAAGACAAACACGGTCGATCCCGGTGGAAAATCTTCCGTTTCCGGCCACAGTTGCGGCAGCAATCCGGCAAGCGCCGAGCCCCAGCCCGAGGGCGTCGCAATGTATTGCCTGCCGTTCACGGAGTAAGTAATGGGCGAGCCGCGATGGCCGCTGCCGGTTGGAAAACTCCACAGCTTTTTTCCGGTCTTTGCGTCCAGCGCAAAGAAGTTGCCTTCCGGATCGCCCGAAAAAACCAAATCGCCGGCGGTCGAAAGCTGCGATGCGAGCAGCGGATATTTGGATGGATAAGACCAGAATTTTTTTCCGGTGACCGGATCGTAAGCATCCAGGTGCCCGCCGGGTTTGCCTTTGAGCGGCGGTCTCAACTGAAATACGCCGCCAAAAAAGTTCAGGCCTTCCTTCGGCTCTTCGGGAGTCACCGTAACCTGCTGGCACCATTCGATGCCCGTGGTGTAGAACCAGCCTGTTTGCGGCGAGTAGCTGCCATGGTTCCACTGGCGGCCGCCGCCGATGCTGGGGCAAATCAGAGTCGGCTTGCCGACCGGCGGCTCATTGCGCCCCACCAGGTTGCCTTCCGAATCCACACCTTTGATCCAGTTGATATTTTCGGCGACCGGCCACGCGGAAATGAATTCACCGTTGGTCCGGTCGACCACAAATGCGTAGCCGCCCTTGTTCACGTTGAGCAGCAGTTTGCGAGGAACGCCGTTCACTGAAGCATCGAACAGCACGCACTCGTAGGCGGCATCGAAATCCCAGACGTCGTGCGGAACTTCCTGGTAATACCACTTGAGTTTTCCGGTATCGGCGTCGAGCGCGATGATGCTGTCGGTGTAGAGATTGGTTCCTTTACGCGTTTCGCCGTAGAAGTCCGCGGCGGCGTTGCCGACGCCCCAATAAACCAGGTTCAGCTCGGGATCGTAGGAACCCGTCAGCCAGGTTGAGCCACCGCCGTGTTTCCAGCTATCGTCGGGCCACGTTTCATGGCCTATTTCTCCCGGCCCGGGAATGGTCCAGAAGCGCCAGGCGCGGCGGCCGGTCCTGGTGTCGAACGCCGTAAGATAACCGCGATGCGCAGAATCTCCGCCGGTGACTCCGACGATGACTTTGTCCTTAACCACCAGAGGCGCGCCGGTGATATTGCAGCCGCATTGGCGCATGTCTTCGACGTTGACGCGCCAAAGCTCGTGCCCGGTTTGCTGGTCGAGCGCGACAACGTAATTATCGAGCGTGCCGAAAAAAACGCGCCCTCCGCTGACTGCCACACCGCGCGTCCAAGGGCTATAAATAATGCCGATCTCGCGCGGGTTCTGGTAAAAGTAGTGCCACTTTTCTTTGCCCGTGGCGGCGTCGATCGCAAAGACGCGATTCCACGATGACGACAGATACATCACGCCATCGACAACCAGCGGCGTAGCGTTCAAGCCGCCATCCACTTTGCCGGTCTGAAACGCCCAGACCGCCTTCAAACGGCCGACGTTGGAGCGATTGATCTGATCGAGCGCGCTATAGCGCCACGCGCTCGGTTCACCGCCATAGGTGGGCCAATTTGTTCCGGTGCTGCCGTCCCACGCCCACGCGGAACAGGCAAGCACCAGAAACCAGCCGGGCAGCGTCCTCATTTGGCCATGGCCGGGACTCCGGTCAGCACTTCGATGGAAGCGCGGCAGAATGCCGGCAGATCTTCAGGCTTGCGCGATGTGACCAGGTTTCCGTCCACCACCACCTCGGCATCTTCGTATCTTGCGCCGGCGTGGATCACGTCATCTTTGATAGCGAAAAAGCAGGTGGCTTTGCGGCCTTTGAGCATATTCGCGGAGCACAGCACCCAAGCGCCATGGCAGATGGACGCGACAAGCTTGCCTTGCGCGTTCATCTGATGCACGAACTGGTTGGCAGCGGTGTGGCGACGAATCAGATCCGGCGCATAGCCACCGGGAACGACCACGCCGTCAAAATCCGCGGCGCGCACCTCGTCGTATGATTTCTGAGATTTGATCGGATATCCGACCTTGCTGGTATAGGTTTCACCCGCCTTTCCGCCGACCACGACGACTTCGGCGCCGGCCTCCTGGAAGCGGAAATAGGGATACCAGACCTCCATTTCCTGATAAATGTTGTCGACCAGTATAGCGATGCGTTTTCCTTTAAGTTCCATAACGCTTCCTATCTTAGCGTGAGGTCCGAGTGGCGGCGGCTCGCGGACGGGCGTTAAATTCCTCTTCGAACATCTCGATTTTGGCGACCCGCCGGCGATGGCGCTCCAGATCGGAAAAGCGCGCCTTGAGGTATGTGCGCACCAATTCGGCGGCCAATTCCTCCCCGATGACACGCGCCCCCAGGCATAAAACATTGACGCCGTCATCTTCCACGCCCTGATGCGCGGAAAACGTGTCGTGACAAGTGGCGGCGCGAATTCCAGGAAATTTGTTGGCTGCCACGCACGCGCCGGCGCCGGAACCGCAGATCAGCACCGCGCGTTCGGCGCCGTCACTGAGGGCATCAGCCACGGCGCGCGCGTAGTCGGGATAATCCACCGGATCCGTTGAATTCGTCCCGAGATCGAGCGCCTCGTGACCGAGCTTGCGTACTTCATCCAGCACGCGCGCTTTCAACGGAAAGCCGGCGTGATCCGATGCCACGGCGATTCTCATTCGGTGTTTTATCATAGCGCACATGGGCTTTGTGCTTCTCCTTTTTTGCCTGGTAGCAGCGCACGGGGCCGAGCCGCTGGTTCGCGACGAAACGCACCAGAGCCGCGTCTTCGGGGAAACGCGGCACTACCGCATCTTCCTGCCTCCGGATTACGAAACATCCGGCAAGCGCTATCCCGTCATCTACTGGTTTCACGGGTGGAGCGAGCGTTACAACAAGCCGGTTGCGGGCGAGCCGCACCGCAATTACGATCAGGGTGAAGATTACGATGGCGACACGATCGCTCGCTTCATGGGCAGCCACGACGTGATCGTCGTTAAGTGGGACGGCTATAATCCCCGCACGCCCAATGAAAATTATCCGCGGCCTTACAACATCGGCCCCGTGGAAACCGACCGCCAGTTTCCGCTCTATTTTCCGGAACTGGTCGCGTACATCGACAGCCATTACCGAACGATTGCCGACCGCGACCACCGCGCAACGTCAGGACTTTCCATGGGCGGCTTCATGTCGTTCTGGGTGGCCGGCAAATATCCCGACCTGGTGGGGAGTGCTTCCAACTTCATGGGCTCTTCAGAATTTGTCGTGGGGCCGCGCGGCTTCCCTGTCGAGTACCGCCATGAAGAAATGCACGGCAATTACGAGGGTATGCGCACCCGCATTGTGATGGGCACACGCGACTTCATTCGTTTCTATCACGCACGCATGAACGCCATCTGGAATTACACGCGGCCGTTTCACGAAACCGCGGTGTTCGACGCCGACCATGGCACCCCGCACATGAGCGAGACGCTGGCCTTTCACATGCATGCGTTCGCGAATCCTCTGCCTCGCCCGGAAGTATGGAATCACATCGATGTGTATCCAGATTTTTCAGTTTGGGGCTGGAGTATTGCATCGGATCGCAAACAACCGGGAGTTACGGTGCTCGATAACGTGTCGCCAACCGGATTTCAGTCGAGCGTCCGCAATTGGGTTCCGGATGGCCGCCTGTTGAAGAACGTGAAACTGCAGATCTCTACGGGCCCACTGTATGCGCCGGGTCAGCCCAAGACCGTTACCATCATCCGCACGCGTGATGGAGAAATGCGCCGGCTCACACAGGGCGCGGACAGCAGAGGCCGGCTGCATTTTGATCTTGACGGCGATCAATACCAGGTTGGTATCGGGCTGAAGCCGATCCTGGTGCTGGGCGATTTCGAAATTCTGAACGCACAATGGGCGACCGATGGCAAACCGGTAAGTGTGCGCGTGCGTGTCTGGAACAAAGGCGCCATCGGTTCTGATCCCTGTACTCTCCGGTGGGAAACGCTTAATCCCGGCGTGACGATCGAAACGCCTGCGCGATCGCTCCCCGCGATTGCTCCCGGCCGCTCCAGCTACACGACGCTGCTCTTCAAAGTCGACGACCCAGCGCGCGAAATCGTGAAATTTTTCGCGGTGGCCGGCGACGCGCGTATGCCGCTCGAAATCCCTACTTTTCCCGATGCCATCCCGGCGCGCGATTTCAAGATTGCCGATGGGCGCGAATTCTCCGTTTACCACGAAGGGATCAAACGCGTGCCCCTGACTCTAGGCAGCGGCAATGGCGACGGGCTGGCCGAGCCGGGAGAGAAAGTCGCCGTTTTGCTTCCCGATGGCGACGGCTGGCGTGCAGCCGAACTCTTCACCAACGATTGGTGCGTGGATCTAAGCGAGCGCGCCTCTGACGATTGGGGTTCCTACGACCATGTGGGAGCATCTGCGAAATATTCTTTGCCGGTGATTAAGCCCGGATGCCGGCCCGGCCATGTGGTCCGCATGCTGGCGCGCGTGCAGTTGCCGCATGCCCCCGATCATCGCGTCGAGTACAGGACGATCGAATTTCCCATTAGCGGCTCTGCCGCCAACACCAAATAGCGACATTGAGGTGTGATCGCCGGCCCGGGCAAACCCTGAGCCGCGCATCGAAATGATATTCTACGGCACGTGCATCGTCTGCTGGATTTGCTGACAGGGCGGGATGCGGGCATGACGCTCGACGTCGCTGCGCTCGATCTGGCGACGATCGAATTTCCGAACTTGGACGCCCGTGAGTCTCTAACGATCCTGGATTCGCACGCCGAAGAACTGGCCGGGCGTCTTCGCGGCGCACTGGACGGCGCCGCTTACGTGCGCGAAGCCAACAAATATTTGTTCGATGACATCGGATTCAAAGGCAATGCCCAGGACTATTACAATCCGCGCAACAGTTGCCTCAACGAGGTACTTACCACGCGCACCGGAATTCCCATCACGCTATCGGTCGTCTACCTGGAGATCGGCCGGCGGCTGCAGCGGCCCATTTTCGGCATCGGACTTCCAGGCCACTTCATCGTGCAATATAACGACGGTTCGTACTGCGCGTATATCGATGTATTCCACGGCGGCAGGCTGCTCGGGCCCGGCCAGTGCATTGCGGTCGCGCGCGAAGCATCGGGACTGGATCTCAAACCAGATCCGCGTCTGCTCGATCCGGTCGGCAAGCAGCAAATCCTCGTCCGAATGATCCACAACCTTCGCCGCGCATATCTGGCGCGTGGTTCTGCCGTGAAGGCCATTCAGGTTGCGGATCTGATCGTCGGCCTCAACCCGTCCTCGGCGGAAGAGCACCGCAATCGCGCGGCGCTCCACCTGCAAGCCCACAACATGATGGCCGCCAGGAATGATTTCGCGCGCTATCTCGCGCTCGCACCAGACGCCGCCGATCGCGCCGAGGTTGAAGAGCAAATGCGCACCATCCAGCACTGGCTGGCATCGTTGAACTAGCCTTCAGTTGCTTACCTGGCGAGAAACTTTGCTGCCGCGGCATTGACTTTCGGCGCCTCGCAATCCGAAATCAGGTGCCCGCAGTCGCTATCGATTTCGAGCGTCGGCGCATGAATCAGCCGCGCGAACGCCAGCGCCGGCTGCGGATTCACCATATGATCCTGCAAACCGGCAATCACCAGCACCCGCGCCTTGACCGCGGCCGCAGCCTTTTGCATATCTTCGTCAAACGGCAGCGAAACATCGTGCCCCATCATCGCCTGCGCCTGGCGGATCCAGTTATTGGCGTCGAATCCGCGCATGGTCGAGTCTTCAGACGATTCGATGAATCTCCGGAAATCCTGCGCCGGGGTGTGCTTCACACGGTAAGCCGGCGTCTCGAGCGCCAGCTCATGAATATCGGCAACCGTGCGCATGCCTGCTTCGGGCGCCGCCGCATAATCGCCGTTGTTCCACTTGGCATCGGCTTCAATCGCGTGCACTTCCGCCTGCCACAGCAGCAGATCGTACGAAGTCAGCTTGGGCGATCCGACGATCGGAATGGCAACGTCCATAAACTCCGGATACGCCACCAGCCACTGAAAAGTCTGCATGCCGCCCATCGAAATGCCGATCACCGCGCGCACATGTCCAAGATGAAGCACCTCGGTTGCGACACGGTGCTGCGATTCCACCATGTCCCTCACCGAAAATTTGGGAAATTTCATGTGCGGCTGCATTTTGCTGTTTGAGGGCGACGAGGAAACGCTATCGCCCAGCGCGTCCACCGTGATCACGAAATACTTGGACGAATCCACGAGTTTCCCTGGCCCAACCAGTGAAATCAGATCCTTCGTCGTCCCGGTAAACCAGGTGGGAAACAGCACGGCGTTCGATTTCGTTCCGTCGAGCCGGCCAAAAGTACGGTAGCCGATCCGGCAGTCGCGAATGACCTCACCGTTTTGAAGCTTGAAATCGCCGAGATTGGCAAACCGCAATTCCTGCGGCCACACCGGCGCCGCCAAAACACAGACCGCGAGAAGCATGCGTATTTTCACGCTCTCCAGCTTTTCAGAACCCGGGCGCCGCCGTCAATCACCGCGGTTTACCATGGAAGTAGGAGGCATCGCGGTGCCTTTGGTTCCGCCTTATATCGCTTCACTCCGCCCTTACGAGGCGGGCCGCAGTGCGGAGGAAATCGAGCGGCTTTACGGCATCAAACATGCGGTTAAGCTGGCGTCCAACGAAAACCCCCTGGGCCCGTCGCCCATGGCTATCGAGGCGATGCAGCACGTTTCTGAGCGGCTGCACCTTTACCCCAATGGGGGCCTCGACCTGCGTCAGGTTCTGGCGCGCGAATACGACGTCAAAGTGGAAAACGTGATTGCCGGCAGCGGCTCGGAAGGCATCATGTCTAACATCATTCGCGCATTCTTGTGCGACGAGGACGAGGTGCTCACTACCGAGGCGGCCTTCATCGGTTTTCAGGTGCTCGCTAAATCACGCGGTGTGAAATATCGCACCGTCCCGTACAAGGACTGGCATTACGATCTCCCCGCGCTCGCAAGCGCCGCCAACGAGCATACGAAAATCATTTATCTCGCGAATCCCAATAATCCGACCGGAACCATTTTCACCAAACACGAATTTGATGAATTCTACCGGCACGTCCCCGCGCGCGTCCTGATTATTCTGGACGAAGCCTATTTCGAATACGCCAAGGATAATCCGCGCTATCCCGACTCGATGCACTACCGCTACGACAACGTCATCACCCTGCGCACGTTTTCAAAAATCTACGGCTTAGCCGGTGTCCGTGTGGGATATGGTTTCGCGCACGAGGAGCTGATCGGCAACCTGCTCAAAGTGAAGCTCCCGTTTGAACCGAGCACTCTGGCTCAGGCGGCGGGAATCGCTGCAATATCCGATAAGGCCTTTCTCCATCGCTCGCTCGAAATGAACGCGCGCGGCATGCGCCATTTGACTACCGCGCTCGGCGAAATGGGACTCAGCGTCGTGCGCTCCGACGCCAACTTCGTCATGGTCGTGTTTCCCAATGCCGGCCAGGCGCAGCACGTCGCTGAAGATTTATTAACCCGGGGCGTGATCGTGCGCCCGCTCGCCGCCTTCGGTCTCCCTCAGTGCATCCGCATCTCGACCGGCACCGACGAAGATAACGAACGCCTCGTCGCCGCCATGCACAAAGCGGCGGCCGCGGCAAAAGTTTAGGACACCTTATGCAGCAACTTGCAGATAAACCTCACACAGCTGGCGCGGATTTCCTGCCGCTCAATGGAACCGATTATGTCGAGTTCTACGTCGGCAACGCGCGTCAGTCCGCCTATTACTATCGCGCCGCGTTCGGCATGAAACTCATCGCCTACAGCGGTCCCGAGACCGGAAATCACGATCGTGCTTCCTATGTCCTCCAGCAGAACAAAATCCGCTTCGTGCTGACCACCCCGTTGCAACCCGATACCGCAATCGCGGATCACGTCCGGAAACACGGTGACGGCGTCCGCGACATCGCCCTGTGGGTGGACGATGCCGAATCGTCCTTTCGCGAAACCACGCGCCGCGGCGCGAAAGGCGTGCGCAAACCCGAGCTCTCTCGCGACGAGCACGGCGAAGTGCGCATCTCCGCCATCGCCACTTACGGCGACACCATCCACTCTTTCGTCGAGCGCCGGAATTATCGTGGCGTTTTTCTTCCCGGCTACCGCGCGGTCGAGACACCCGATCTCGTTTCCCGTCCGGTCGGTCTGAAACATATCGACCACATGGTCGGCAACGTCGGCTGGGGCAAGATGAATGAATGGGTCGAGTTTTATCAAAACGTGATGGGCTTCCGGCTCTACCAGCACTTCGACGACAAAGACATCTCCACCGACTACTCTGCGCTGATGTCGAAAGTCATGGCCAACGGAAACGATCGCGTGAAATTCCCGATCAATGAGCCCGCGCGCGGTAAGCGCAAATCGCAGATCGAAGAATACCTGGAATATTACAACGGCCCGGGCGTGCAGCATATCGCCATGGCGACGGACAACATCGTCGAGACCGTGTCGAAGCTGCGCGATCAAGGGGTCGAGTTTCTGCGCGTCCCCGGCACTTACTACGCCGATCTCGCGCGCCGCGTCGGCAAAATCGATGAGCCGGTCGACCAGCTCGAGGAGCTCGGCATCCTGGTTGATCGCGATGACGAAGGCTACATGCTGCAAATTTTCACCCGCCCCGTTGAAGACAGGCCCACGCTGTTTTTCGAAGTCATCCAGCGCAAAGGCAGCCGCAGCTTCGGCAAAGGAAATTTCAAAGCTCTGTTCGAAGCCATCGAACGCGAGCAGGCGCTGCGCGGTAACCTGTAACGGTTGAAGCTCTGCACGTTTGAAATTCGCACGCATCTCGGCCGCCATCGGCGCCTGGGCGCGGTCTTGAGCGCAGGAATTCTCGATCTCAACTTCGCCTGCGCCGCGCGCCTTTCGGCATCCGGCGACCCGCAGCCCCACAAGCTCGCCGACGCCGTGCTTCCCGCCAACATGCGCGAGTTTCTCGAAGGTGAAGCGCGCGCCATGCTCTCGGCGCGGGAAGCCATTCAATTCTTCGAACAATCCGCCCCGCGTCACGGCCCCAATGAAGAAACGCTGCTCTACGGTCCCGCCGCTGTCAAGCTGCTGGCCCCTCTGCCCAATCCTGCTTCCGTGCGCGATTTCTACGCCTTCGAGGCGCACGTGAAAAAAGGCTTCGAAAAACGCGGCGAGCCTATGCCGCAGGAGTGGTATGAAATTCCGGTCTATTACAAAAGCGGCCATCACAACATCCTCGGCACCGATACCGATGTCCTCTGGCCGTCATTCACCGAAAAGTTCGATTACGAACTCGAGCTCGCCGCCATCATCGGCAAAAAAGGCCGCAACATCCCCGCTGCCAAAGCCGCCGAATACATCGCCGGGTTCACCGTAATGAACGATTTCAGCGCGCGCGACATCCAGCGCCGGGAAATGCGCGTGCGCCTCGGTCCGGCGAAAGGCAAGGATTGGGCCACAGCCCTCGGCCCCTGGCTCGTCACGCCCGATGAAATCGGCGACGTCTACAATCTCCGCATGACCGCGCGCATCAACGGCGACCAATGGTCTTCCGGCAACTCCGGAACGATTTACTGGAAATTCGAACAGATGATCGAGTTTCTTTCCAAGGACGATACGATTTATCCCGGCGACGTCCTCGGCTCCGGCACCCTCGGCGCCGGCTGCGGCCTCGAGCTCGAT
The DNA here is from genome assembly GCA_035280425.1 of Bryobacteraceae bacterium. GTDB lineage: Bacteria > Acidobacteriota > Terriglobia > Bryobacterales > Bryobacteraceae > QHXW01. The sequence continues at coordinate 281,649 of DATEFW010000007.1, forward strand.
CGCTGGGTGAAGCGCGGTGATGTGATGGAATTGGAAATCGAAAAGATCGGCGTCCTGCGAAACCGCGTGGCGTAGCCCTCACCAGCCCATCTCGAGCCGCACCGCCGCCGTCCGCGGCGGAGCTATCGCGGTCCCCGAAAACAACCCCGCGAAATTGATGACGTTCAGCCGGTTGGTCAGGTTCAGCACGTCCGCCTGCACCCGCACCGACCGGCTCTCGTGCTTCCACAATTCCGCGCCAACCGAGGCATCCATTGAGAATGACGGCCGGACTCGCCCGCGGCTGAGGTTCACGCGGTCAATCACCCGCTCGCCGAATTGGGCCATCAACTGGCTCACGGGAACGTCCGTATCCAGCTCGATCGGCAGCCCGCTTCCGTAACTCGCGCCGAGCGCCGCCCAAAGCCGAGGCCATAACTGGTATCTCACGCGCGAATGCGCTGAGTTGCGCTGGTCCTGCGTGATCGCGAAGCTGCCGGCCTCGTGGAGCAATTGCACGCCGTTCTCGAGAAATAGGCCGCCGGTGATTGGCAGCCGCCCTACGCCCGCCATGTTCGAGTAAGAAAGAAATCCTGATACCGGCCCCCATCGCGGAATCTCGATTTTCGCTTCTACGCCATGAATGGCCGCACGCGAAAATGCGATCGGAAAACTCACGCCCGTGTTCAGCAGCAAATCGTCATCGGCGAAATTGCGGATCGTGCGCTCAAAATAACTGGCCTCCAGCCGCACGCGCCCGAGGAATGCTTTGCTCAGCCCGCCTTCGTAGAAGTTGCCGCGCGATGGGCGCACCGGAAGCCCTGTGCTCGTGCCCGTCAGATGCTGCGCCGCCGGCGAGCTCGCAAGCAGCAGATTCTCGATTGCCGGAATTTCAAATGCCCGGTCATAGGACGCCCGCAGCACCAGCCCCGCCGCCGGCCAATACCATGACGCGCCCAGCCGGGGGCTTACCGCCGATTCATCCACCAGCAGCCGGTAATGATCCCAGCGCAGTCCCGCGCTGAACGTCCATCGGCCCGTCTGCCATAAATCCTGTACGAATGCCGAGCCCTCCAATCCGCGCCGCCGGTCCGCGAATCGAAATTGCAGTGGCACGTCCGGCGGGAAAAACCGCACATCCGTGATGCGGTAACTAAAATTTTCGTGGACTCCGGTCGAGATCACTTCGGCGCCGGCCTTCATCTCGTGGCCGGCTCGATGCGCCGCCAAATCGCCGCTGGCATAGGATTCGCGAAAACCGCGCGACTGCCCCGCCAGAATCGGCGTTGCCGCCGGGTTGGACCAAAAATCGGCCGCGAGATCGCGCACCATTCCCCGCGCGTTCGCTATCAGCCAAGGCGCCAGCGTGCGCTGGTACGCAACCTGTCCCGAAGCTTCTTCGCTACGCCGGTCCTGCCGCTGGCCCGCCTGGAACTGCAGTCCTTCGTCGGGGACGAGAAACCCTACGCGGCGGTGGGTAACCGCCAAACGCAACCGGTCGCTCTCACTCCAACTTGTGGCGAATCGAGCGCTCTCTCCGGCGCTCGTGGATTTGTTCGTGTAGTTTTCCAAGACCGGCGGATCGAGGTATCTCTCGGTATGCGCAGAGTCCAGGCTCACGCCGCCCATCGTCTTGCCGCGCGCGTATTGCGCCGCGACGGTGCCGCCAGCGGTCGCGAAGCTGCCGCCATTCAAAACCGCCGTTCCGTGCCAGCCCGCACGCGTTTGATCTTTGGTGGTCACTTCAATGACGCCGCCCAGCTTGCGCCCGTACTCCGCCGGATAACCCGCGGTCCGCACGTTCATCGATGCAATCTCATCCGCGTCCAGCCCGGGCGCAAAGGCCGGCGAACGGTTGTCCACCACCGGGAAGCCGTCCACTACATACTGTGTTCCGTACTCGGCGCCGCGCGGATGCAATACTCCGTTCGCTTCCACCAGCCACCCCGGCTGCATCTCGACTAAATCGATCACCGCCCGCCCGGGCGTCGAGCCGCGCCGGTCGCCAAGCGTCTCTTCCCCGACGAAATAATCCGGCGCCGTGCGATGTGGATCGAGTAGTGTCGCCGCGTCTTCCACCACGATCGATGTCTCGACCGGAGCGACACTCAGGGTAACCTTGTAATCCAGGGGAACTTCAGACTTGATCTCGACCAGCCCGGAAAATTTTCCGAATTCCTGCCGTTCGATTTCCAGCCGGTACTTGCCGAACGGCAGGTTGCGCACTATGTAGCGCCCCTGATCGTCTGTGGTGAAGGATTGATGGAACTGAATCGACTGGTTGACGAGCGCGCCCGCAGCCTCAATTGCGCTCCCGGTTGCGTCCGCTACCGAGAGGCGTAGCTCACCTGTGCCGCGTTGTGCGTTAACCGCGGCAGCGGACAGGACCGCGAGCCACCAAAGCTTCACTGCGCCGCTTCTCCCTTTTCGATCTTAGCGGAGCCTTCGGCACAAGTGGCGGCATGCTCGCGGCCGCGCCAGAAACTGAGACGGTGCTTACTTCAGCGTGCGCACGAACGCGATCACGTCGTCCACCTGCTTGGCGGACAGACTGGCGATGGGCTTCATCTTCCCGGAACCCTTGGTGATCACTTGCTTCAGTTCCGCGTCGGACTTGCTCTGAACCTCTTGCGAGCTCAGCGGCTTCATCTCGACTTTCATCATCTTGGCAAGACCCGGATTACCCTGGCCCTGCGCCCCGTGACAGCCTTTGCAGGATTTGTCGTAAACCTCTTTTCCTTCAGTTGGTCCCGCCATTGCCGGAACCATCGCCAAACCCAGTAGCAGCGTACTGCACAGTATCTGGTTTTTCATCGTCTCCATTCTTTCTTACTAAGATTAACCAGCCATTAATACCGTATTAACAGATTATTACCGAAAAACTGCCCGTTTTTCCGGCTGCTTATCGCACCAGCCGGCTCATGCTCAAGAATGTCACGCGCTTCTGCGATTCCGTGCGCGCAAACGGCGAGTAGAAGTAACGCAGCGTCGCGCTTACTTGCGTCTGCGTTCCCGGTGGAATCTCGAACAAGAAGGATTCCGTGCGCTTCTCATCCGGCGCCAGCCGCGTATCTCCCACCACGCGCGCCGCAGTCATGAATGCCAGGTGCTCCTGGTCAATGGTTGTTCCCCGCTGATCCGCAACCGTGCGGCGGTACACTCGCTCTTCATGAAAGTGCCGCCCGTCGAACGAATCCGCCCGGACCTCGAGAATCAACTGGCGCAGCGGCGAACCCGTCGGCACGTAATGCCCCGCAGCCCGGTTTGCCACCACCACATTCACGCGCAACCGGTTCCCCTCGCGCGACGTGCTGAGCTGCGCGGAAATCGTCTTGGTCAGTTGCTCGATCGAATGGCTCCCCGGCATCTGGTGCAGGTTCACCGGATCGCTTGACCGCTTCACCTTCGGATCCACTACCGCCCCCGCCGTCCGGTACATGTGACACGACTGGCATGCTTTGCCATCCTTGCCGTACCGCGTGTTCTTCCACTCCGAGTAGGTCGTCAGCACCGGGAATCCGAGTGAATTCCGGTATTCATGGCAGGATGCGCAAATTTCTGCCGACGTATGAAGCGCCGAGTAAGTCGTGCCGTGCGCCATCGATTCCGCATCTTTGATGGGCCCGCTTTTGACCATGGAGAACGCCACGACCGCCCTGGGATTCGATCCCGCCGTCGAGACCCCGGTGATGGAGTGGCAGTAGTCGCAGGTCACGCCTTCCCAGCTCGTTTTCTTTCGGAGGTTGAGATCGCCGGTCTCCACCGCTACCGGCGCGTGGCATTTCAGGCAGGTGCGCCGCGCGGCTGCGCCGAAGCGCGTCTCTGCCACGTCCAGTGCATCTTGAAACAGGCGGCTTTCCATGGCCTGCGCGTGCGCCGAGGTCTTCCAGGCTTCTTGAATCGCGCGATGGCAACGGCCGCAAACCTCGGCGCTGGCCGGCGCTTCCATCTCGGCCGGCGATGTCAACGCCAGCAACAGGAAGGGCATGACAACCATCGTTCACCTCCCTCTTCAGCTCAGACGCTCAGTCGCGGCGCGCCGTTCGATCTTACGGATCGCCAGCCACAGACCCAGCATCGTGATGGCGATGGCGATCAGGGAAACCATCAGGCCAAACCGCCGGACCCTGCGCTCCCCGAGCGCGCTGTTGCCCGCCCGCAAAGTCTCCGCGGCAATCGCCATCCCCTCCTGCACCGGCTTCCGCACCGCCGCCGGTTGAAACGCGTGCACCGCCACTGCTGCCTTTACCAGGTTTTCGCGACCTTCACGTTGACGCAGCAGCGCTTCGGAAACTTCCATGCCGGACTGTTGCGCTACCGCCAGTATTTCGTCGGATTTGTCCAGCGCCTTCTCGAGTCCCCCGATCTGGCTCGCCATGTCCGCCGCCGCTACACCGCCCTTGGAATCGGCGTCATGGCACTGGCTGCATACCGAATTCGCTCCCGCGAGCATGCCGATTCCCGGGTTCTTGATTTCATGGTTCCCGTGGCACACCACGCAGCCTGCTGCCCCCATTGCGGCGAAAACCGGCTCATGCGGGCTCTTTTTGTAAAGCTCTTCCATCATGACGTGGCAGGAACCGCAAACCGCCGCCACCGATTCCACTTGCGGCGGCTGCGCTCCATGATTGCCGTGGCAAGACGCACAGCTCGGCGCCGATAAATCGCCGCGCTTGGCTAGCGCTTCCCAGTGCACGCTTTTCCGGTATCCGGCGAACTGGTTCGTGTCGAGCTTGTACGGCGCCATATGTTTCGCATCCGCATGGCATCGCGCGCAGGTCTCCGGCAGCCGCAGGGGATGCACCGGCGAAACCGCGTCTTTGACTTCGCGAATATCGTGCACGCTGTGGCAATCGATGCAGGTCGCCACGGCCGTATCTCCGGCCGCGAGCTTCTTGCCGTGCACGCTGGTTTTATACTGCACCAGCTGGTCCACGCGCTGCCGCGGCTTGTATTTTTCGATCAGCGCCGCGTTGCTGTGGCATCGCGCGCAGCGCTCCGGTATTGCCGCGCGCGGAATTTTGCCTACGAACCCGGGCGCCTTGCTCATGGATACTTCCGGATCGGTCGCGTTCGGGTCTCCGCCGTGGCAATCCGCGCAACTGAAACCGAAGCGCGAATGTATATCGCCTGAAAATTTCTTCGCCGGAGCCTGGAGATTCCCGTCCAGCACAGAGTGGCAATCCACGCACGTATCCGCTGCAAAAACGCTTCCCGCCATCACCAGCCATGCCGCCAGCCTGTATCTCATCGCCAGTACCCCAGTGCGGAAAAGGTAACCAGATACGCCATCAGCGCTACCCCGGCGCCGGTCACCCATCGCGTCCGCTCCATTCCCGCGCGATCCACCGACCAGAACGGCAGCGCCACCCACCAAAGCGCCAGCAAACCAAATCCGGCCAGCCCGACCAGCTCCCCTTCCATCACCCATACGTGACTCGGAATGAGTTTCAGCGTGTAAAACGGCGCCAGAAAATACCACTCCGGCCGGATGCCCGCCGGCGCCGGAGCGAACGGGTCCGCCTTCACCCCGAGCTCCCACGGAAAAATCGCCGCCAGCGCGCCCAGCACGCCCAGCGCCGCATACCATGCCATCAGCTCCCGCAGGAAAAAGTTCGGAAAAAACGCCATCTGCGGAATCGGAATCCCTTTGCGCCCCGATTCCTCTTCCGCGCCCGGCGGCGAGCTGATCCCGTGCTTCTGCACCAGGATCAGGTGCGCCAGCAGCAGCAGTGTCGTGATCCCCGGCAGTACCGCCACGTGAAAACCGAAAAAGCGCGTGAGCGTCGCCCCGCCGACATCGTTGCCGCCGCGCAAAAATCGCGCGATCTGATGCCCGATCACGGGGACCGCCGCCGCCATGTCCGTCCCGACCTTCGTCGCAAAGTATGAAATCGTGTTCCATGGCAGCAGATATCCGCTGAACCCGAACGCCAGCACCAGCCCCAGCAGCGCGATCCCGCTGAACCACGTCAGCTCCCGCGGACGCCGGTAGGCGCGCAAAAAAACCACGCTGAACATGTGAATGAACGCCGACAGAATCATCAGGTTCGCCGACCAGCTGTGAATCGACCGGATCAGCCAACCGAATTGCACGCGCGTCACGATGAACTGCACGCTCTCGTAAGCTTCCGTCGCCGAAGGCCGGTAATAAAGCAGCAGCAGCGCGCCGGTCAGCACCTGGATCACGAACAGGAACAGCGTGATGCCGCCGAAGTAGTACCACATCGTGTGGGAGTGCACCGGCACCGTCTTGTGCGCGATGAACGCGCGCACCGACGCAAGACCGAGCCGTTCTTCCAGCCAGCCGGCGCTTTTGGGCGGTTCGATCACCGTCGCCATATTCCGCCTCTCATGCTTTTTTGGAGATCACCACTTCGTCGCCGCGGATATGGACCGCGTACTCCTCCAGCGGCCGCGGCGGAGGCCCCGAAACCACTTGCCCGTTCAGGTTGTACGTTCCGTTGTGACACGCGCACCAGATTTGTTTGTCGGATTCGCGATACTGCACCGTGCAATTCAAATGCGTGCAGACTCCCGAAAAGGCGCGCCACTCCGACTCGGTGTGCACCAGAATCACCGGCAGGCTGCCGAACTTCACGATTTTTCCGCTGTTCGGTTTCAGATCCTGGATTTTCCCAGCCACGGTCTCATTAACCGAGGCTTCCGGAATATCCGGCGGATTCATGAACTTGATCGCGGGATAGAGAAACGAGCCAAGTGACGCGGCGAAGCCTCCACCGAGCAGCCAGCGCAAGAGGTTGCGGCGAGGTTCTTCCATGTTCGTGTCGGACCTACTGCAATACCCGTACCAAAGGTCGCAGCGGTGTCATAAGTAGTGGTATTGGTTGGGAATAATCTCAAATGACACTTAGTTCGGGTGTAGTTTTCCAGCGGAGTGGGGCATTTCACCCACCGCAATTAGGCCATTGAACCCAGCATTTACACAGGTTTACGCCTCGATGGTAAACGGCGGGTTGAAATCCGGCAAGCCTTCCTGCCGCGTCGCCATCCAGCGCAGCATGTACACCATTTGGGGGTCCGTCTTACCCCCCGTTAGAGCGTTCGGCAGGACTTCGAGCAGCCCGTGCGCCCCGAGATCTTTGAAGTAGTCGATGTCCGGCTCGGCCATCACGCAATCGACGTTGCGAATGGCGCCGGCAGCGTCCCGGACCGGAATCGTCTTCCGGTTCGCCTCGTGGAAAGTCAACTGCACGTTCGCGACGTCAAAGCGGATCTCTTTCCAACTCGCCGTGGCGGGATCGACCCTCCCGGGTATCCCCGGATGAAAGTGCTCCGGGTTCGCCTCTTCGGCGAAGGTGTGCAGAGCCGCGGCCTGCCTCACCGCCTCCACCAGGCTCGCATCCACCCAGGCCCAAAACCGGTCCGGGGCGAGCAGGTCCCATTCGAGCTGCCAGTAAAAATCGAGCGGCGACTTTCCACTTGCCAGCGGAATCGATTCCATTGCTGTCGCAATATTCAGCACCGCGCCAAGCGGCTGCGGCTGACGCTCCATGGCATCTGAAAAATTCTGCTGGAACTGCGCGTCGGTCAGACCGTTCCCCAGCAGCTTGAAGACCTGCGGATGAGAGCCCTCGATTGACGCCGGCCGGTCGAAATGAAACCCGCCGTTTTCCGGCAGGAGCATCAGGTCCGCATCCACCAGCTTTTTCGACACAATACGCACCGGATAGATGCCGGTATCGCGGTAGCCCTTGGCGTGCGCGACGATGCGGTAAAGATCGCCGAGGTTGTCGAAAAATGGAACGCCCGGCAACGCTATATTTGGTCCGTCGACAAAATTGCTGAAGACCGAATTCTGATTGCCGTCAAAAACCCGAAGAAAAATGGGAAGGTTGGCGGGTACGGGTTGCCGGGTCCCATCGAACAGATTGACGCGGAGACTTCCGGCTCCCATTCCCGGCGCGGTCGCGGCCATGGGAGTTCCTCCGCGCACAGAATAACATGGGACCTGTGGCTACAAGCCGTAAAATTTTACGGCTGTCCCGCCCAGCAGCATCTCGCGGGTGGTGATCGACTGTGGGCCTATAGCCTGCGTAAATGCCGCCAGCACTTCTTTCCAGGTTCCAGCCAACGTACAAACCGGCCAGTCGCTGCCGAACATGAGGCGGTCCGGACCGAAGAGCTTGAGCACGTGCGCAACATAAGGCTTCAGATGTTCCGCCTTCCAGCCGCGCGGGTCGTCTTCGGTGATCATGCCCGATAGCTTGCAAAAAACCTGCGGGATTCTGGCCGCGGCTTCCATGTCTTCGGCCCAGCCGTCCATGTTCTGCGCCGCGATCGGCGGTTTGGCGATGTGGTCGATCACCATCCGCAGTTCCGGCACGTTCGCAGCCAGGCGCGGCACCAGCTTCAAATGCTTCGGACGCAAAAGCAGGTCATAAGGAATCCCGCGCCGCGCGAGCTCGCGCAAACCGCCCAGCACGTCGTCGCGGACGAGCCACTCGTCATCCGGCTCATCGTGCACGAGATGCCGCACACCCTTGAATTTCGGGTGCTTTCGCAGTTCGTCGAGCGTCGCGCCCAGCCGCGGATCGGTCAGATCCACCCAGCCCACTACGCCGCGGATGAATTCGTGTTCGGACGCCAGATCGAGCAGCCAGTGCGTTTCCGCGAGAACCGTGTTGGCCTGTACGACGACCGAACCATAGAACCGGTTGCGCATGAGGATCGGCGCGAGGTCGCCCGGCAGAAAATTGCGCTTGAGCGGCGATTCGCCCGCAGGCATCCACGGATAACGGAATCGGCCGATATCCCAGAAATGCTGGTGGGCATCGATGCGCATGCGTTTATGATACGCGCGGCGTTCAAGTCTTTTCGAGCTTCATGCGCCGCATCGCGGCCACCCCGGTTGCCAGCGCGGCGACCAGAAGCACGTGAATCGCAAAATAGAACCACCGGCGCTTGTAAGCCAGCCGGAAAAGAACGGCCGGAAGCGAAACGAACGCCAGCATGCCGAGGTCGCCGGCGCCGATGCCATGCCCGCTCAGCAGCAAGGGAATGAACTGCGGATCGCGCTGCCGGTTCCAGTTGCCCAGCGGAACCGAGGCCACGAGCCAAAGATACGCCGTGAGCCGCACGTGCAGCCAGGCGCTTGGACGAACATGAGGGCATGCTAGCACGGTGATATCAAGACGAATTGATAGCCCGGCGGTCCGATCTGCTTTCATCCATAATGAAAAGGAACGTCGGCTGCATTACGCCCGTTCCTTCTACGGATGTCCTTCGCTATCGAGACCGAGGGCCTCGTCAAAATTTTCCGCAGCCGCTGGTCGGGAAAAGAAGTCCGGGCGGTGGATGGAATCTCTTTGCGCGTGGAAGCCGGGTCGACTTTCGGGCTGCTCGGTCCCAACGGCGCGGGCAAAACGACGTTCGTCAAGCTGCTGCTTTCCTGCGCGCATCCGACCGGCGGACGCGCCACCATCTTCGGCCGTGACGCGCGCGATCCCGAAGCGCGGCGGCCCGTCGGGTATCTGCCGGAAAACCACCGCTTCCCTACGTATCTGACCGGCTACAGCATGCTGGATTTTTACGCGGCGCTTTCCGGCATGGACGCCTCGTCGCGCCGCAGCCGGATTCCCAAGCTGCTCGAAACTGTAGGACTCGCGGATTGGGCGAACGTGCGGCTGGGAAAATATTCGAAGGGCATGCTGCAACGCGTCGGCTTGGCGCAGGCGCTGATGCATGAGCCGTCACTGCTGGTGCTCGATGAGCCGACCGACGGCGTCGATCCCATCGGCCGGCGGCAGATCCGCGATATTCTGCACGCGCTCGAGCAGCAGGGCGTGACGATTTTTTTGAACTCGCATCTGCTCGGAGAAGTGGAATTATTTTGCCGCGATGTCGCCATCATCCATCACGGCCGCGTGGCGCTCGAAGGCCGGGTGAAGGATCTGACCCAGGGCAGCGGGTATCGCATCGAAACCGGGGGCGTTCCCGAACAGCTCGAGCAGGAGCTGCGCGCGAAAGCTACGGCGGTCGCGCAGCGCAACGGGAGCGTCGAATTTCTCTTCGCCAGCCGCGAAGAGGCCAACCGCGCGCTCGACCTGCTGCGTGCCGGGCATTGCGAGATTGAGACGATGTCGCGCGCCTCGAGCACGCTCGAAGATGTTTTTGTGAAGGCGGTCCATGAACAATAGAGCCGGCGCGGCGCGAATGAAACCACTGCTGGTGACCGGCGCGCTGATCGGCGACACCTTCCGGGAGGCGTTGGCGCGCAAGATTTTCTGGGGATTCTTCGGCTGTTCCACGGCGCTGATTCTGTTCTTCGTTTTCATCCTGCGCATCGACGTCGTGCAGGGCGCAGTGGCGACCGTTTCGCTATTCGGCAGCTCGACCCGCAGCCTGGATGTCCAGCGCCTCGTCCGGCAGGCGCATGCCGCGATCGCCGCGTTTCTCTATACTGCCGGAATGTTTCTCGCGGTCTTTGCTTCGGCGGGGCTGAGCTCGTCGGTCTTCGAGCCGGGCCGCATCGAGCTGCTGCTCTCGAAACCCGTCCGCCGGTATCAGATTCTGCTCGGCCGGTATGTGGGCACTACCCTGGTGATCGCGGCAAATATTTTTTACCTGGTGCTCGCGGTCTGGCTGATTTTCGGCTGGAAGACCGGAGTCTGGACCTTCGGGTTTCTGTGGTCGAGCGCGCTCACCGTGTTTGTCTTCGCGGTGCTGCTCGCGGTCGTGGTGCTGGTGGCGGTGCTGTGGGAAAGCGCCGTGGTGGCCACGATGGTCACGTTCGGGCTCATCCTGATCAGCCCGATTCTCGCGCAGCAGCGCGTGCTCGAGCGTCTCCTCAGCTCCGAATGGTCGCGCACGCTGGTGCGGACGCTCTACTACACGCTGCCGAAAGTGTTCGACCTGGGCCGCATGGTGCGCTCGCTCGTGCTGGGAAATCCGGCGGGCGACTGGATGCCGCTGTGGACCTCGGCCATTTTCGGCGCGGTGGTGCTGGCTTTCGGGCTGATCGCTTTTGAAAAGCGGAATTACTGATGTCGCGCATGCGTTTTTTGTTGTTACTGGCTTCGGCGCTCTCGGCAGGCTGCGGTTCCGCCATACCCGGGCGCACGCGCGTGGATTCCACGCTCGCTGCGCTTACCCCGCCGGATGCCACCATGCTCGCGGGTGTCCGCATGGAAGCGTTGCGCGCAACTCCCGTTTATCGAAAAATGGCCGCCGCGAAGCGCCTTTCCCGGCTCGATGATTTCGCGCGCGAGACCGGCTTCGATCCGCGCCGCGATGTGCGCGAACTGCTCGTCGCTTCAAACGGGAAGGATTCGATCGTGGCGGCACGCGGCACGTTCCACATCAATCCCCCCGCGGGCACGGAGAAAACATCCTACAAAGGCTGCACGCTTTATACGCGCGATCGCGGAGCCGTGGCGCTGCTCGATAATTCCACCGCCATTGCCGGAAATGTGGAGGCGGTGCGCGCCGCCATCGATCGCTACAAATCCGGCAATCGTTCCGGACCCGAGGCCTTGCTGGCGCGTGCGCGCGATATTGCGCCCGAAAACCAGATCTGGTCCGTATCGAGCGGTTTCGATAGCGTGATCACCGGAAGAATTCCCGAAACCGGCAACGCAGCCAATATCGGCCGCATCTTGCGTTCGCTCGAGAACACCACCGCCGCGGCGGATTTTACTTCCGGCATTCATGGCTACCTTACGGGCGTGTGCACCACCGACCAGGACGCAAAAAATCTGGGCGACACGGCGCGCGGCCTGGTGGGACTCGGCCGGCTGAGCGTGCCCGAAGGAAAAGCGGAACTGCTGAAAATCTGGGATGGAATTCAAGTCGAGCAGCAGCAGCGCACCGTGAAAATTACGGTCGCGATCCCGCAGGACCTGGTCGATCAACTGATCGAAATGCTGGGAACGCTGCCGGGCGCGGCGCGGAGATTGCCCGTCAGCAGCTTAAGGTAATGCCGGCCACGAATGAAATCATCTCTTACCTTGAGATGTGCCAGCGCGAGTCCATGAGCCTTCAGCGGGGCATGAATTTCGATTTCCGCCGTGGTTATTCCGTGATTTTGATGTCTGTGCGTCCGAACGCGCCGTACCGCGACAGGTTCCAGGATGACGGCGCAACGCTGATCTACGAAGGCCACGACGCTCCACGGACACAAGCTTCGCCTGACCCCAAGGCGATCGATCAGCCGGAGTTCCTGCCCTCCGGTTCGCCAACGCAGAATCATAGATTCTACGAGGCAGCGCAAAGCTTTAGGCTTGGCCTCGGACCGCCGCACCGAGTGAGGGTCTATGAGAAAATTCATCAAGGCATCTGGTCTTACAACGGCCTCTTTCATTTGGTAGATGCGTGGCGGGAACCCAGTGAAGGCCGGAGCGTCTTCAAGTTCAAGCTGGTCGTGGTCGACGCTGCGGAAGAACCTGCCGATCGCTCTCGCGATAAAACTGAGAGCCGTCGCCTCATCCCTACACAGGTGAAAATCGAAGTGTGGAACCGGGATAAGGGCCGGTGTGTCCTTTGCGGCGCGGCTGATGAACTGCACTTTGATCACGTCCTGCCTTACTCGAAAGGCGGGACGTCAATTACAGCTAGCAACGTGCAGTTATTATGCGCACGGCACAATCTCTCAAAGGGTGCCAAGATCGAGTGACGCGATGTCTCACTCCGCCCGTCAGCCTGCGCTAGGCGAGCCGGCCGTCTGCGGTTTCTTCGGGCCTGGAATCGCGTCGCCCAGAATCGAGCCGCCACCCTCGCTGATGTAATTCCGGTTCCACGCGGGAATGTCGACCACGACGTCGCCTTTCACCACGGCCTGGCAGCCCAGGCGCGAATGCGGCGTCAGATCGGCGGCCATGTCGACACGGTCGAGCTCATCGTCATCGGCTTCGGTGAGGTGGGCGTCGTTGCCGTCTTTCACCACCACGTGGCAGGTCGTGCAGGCGCAGTTGCCGCCGCAAGCGTGCTCGAGATGAATGCCGAAGTTGAGCGCGATGTCGAGCAGCGATTCCGGTTTTCCGTGCCCTTTGTAAGGCAGCTTGCCGGACTCAAATTCCACGGTTTTGCCCAGCGGGAGGAAGGTAACCTTAGGCACCTCTTTATTATAGCCAGGAGCGGAAGTTGCATCCAAATCCCCGCATTGTCCATCAAGAATATGTAGTACAATGCTGAAGGCGGCTTTCCCTATGGAATCCAGTTCCCGCAGTCTTGCCAAAGCGATTAGCTACCGGCTGCTCGGCTCGACCGGCACCGCCCTGGTTGTGCTGATTTTAACCGGAGGCAATTTTAAAATCTCGCTCGGCGCGGGTGCGCTCGACATGGTGGTGAAGATTGCGCTTTATTTCCTGCACGAGCGCATCTGGAACCACATTCCCTATGGGCGTCCCAAGCGCCCCGAATACGAAATCTAGAGATCTTTGCCGAATCCGGTCGGCTTGTCGTATTCGCGGTCCGGCGAGCGCACGATTCTCCGCAGCTCGCCGTAATCCAGCCAGTTCAAGTGGCAGTTGGAACAATCGTCGATAATCACGTTGCCCGGCCCGGCGTAATAGTGGGTGTCCATCTGGTGGTGGCACTGCGGGCAATTCGTCCGGCGCTGGAGGTCCTTGGGATCGGGCGGGCGCGGAACTGCTCCGGTAACGCCGGATCGATCGTGCAGAACGTGTGTCAGCTCGATAAAAATGTCCATCGAAATGAGCATGCCGCGGCACCGGTTGCAGTACAGAATCCGCCAGCCCTCCATCGCCGCGTGCACCAGTGGAATGGCACAAACCGGGCAGTTCAGCGCCGCGGGCTCGCCTAGCACGCGCACGCCATCGTCATTCTTTTCCGGAAAGAAAACGTTGTTGCAGAAATCGCAGTGGAAAAATTCCTTGTCTTCTTCCAGGCGCATGGTGGCGCCGCAATTCGGGCAGTTCATCCGGCCGTCCCCTTATCGATGCAGCTTACCGCATTCGCGGATCGCGACGATGCCATGAAGCCCTGAGCGAGCCGCTGTTATACTCGGAAGTTCGTGTTCCATCTCCTCGAGCGAAGGGTCCGGGAGACCTTCCAGGATCACATCCAGACACGCTACGGGATCGATCTCGCGATAGCCGTCGAGCAGCCCAAGCAGCCGGAGTTCGGCGAAATGGCGGTGCCGGCGGCTTTCCAGCTCGCCCGCCTGCTCAAGCGCGCGCCGCGGCAGATCGCGGCGGAACTGGTCGCGGAGGTAGGATCCATTCCAGGCGTCGCTGCGCTCGAAGTTGCGGGCAACGGCTACATCAACGTCCGGCTCGACCGCGCGCAATACGGCGCGTCGCTAATGGCGGGTGACGCGGAGCCGGCAGCGCGGAGCGATGAAAAAATCATCGTCGAGCACACCAACATCAATCCCAACAAAGCCGCGCACATCGGGCATCTGCGCAACGCTGCGCTGGGCGATACGTTCGTGCGCATGCTGCGCGCGCGAGGCCAGCGCGTCGAGGTGCAGAATTATATCGACAACACCGGCGTGCAGGTGGCGGACGTGGTCGTGGGGTTTCACTACCTCCAGCACAAATCGCCCGCCGAGGTCGCCGCGCTCGTTACCGATCCCGCCTTGCGGTTCGATTATTATTGCTGGGACCTGTACGCGCACATCTCCGCGCACTATAAACAAGCGCCCGAAACGCTGGAGTGGCGCACCGGGACGCTGCATGCCATCGAATCGGGCTCCGGCGCCCAGGCGGAAATCGGAACGCTGGTTGCGGACGCCATCGTGCGCTTCCATCTGAAAACCATGCTGCGGCTGGGCGTCAAGTACGACGTGCTGCCGCGGGAGAGTGAAATCCTGCACCTGAAGTTCTGGGCCTCGGCGTTCGAGCTGTTGAAAGCGCGCAAGGCTATCTATCTCGAAAGCGAAGGCAAAAATGCGGGCTGCTGGGTGATGCCCGCGGCGGCTTTTTCCGAGGCTTCGGAAGACAGCAAGGTGATCGTACGCTCGAACGGCACCGTCACCTACGTCGGCAAAGATATCGCCTACCAGCTTTGGAAATTCGGGCTGCTCGGGAAAGATTTCTTTTACCGGCCGCTACAAACCTATGCCGATGGCCGCGTGCTTTGGGTGTCGACGGACCAGCCGCCGGCCGATGATTCGAAAACTCCGGCTTTCGGCCGCGCCACGCGCGTTTATAACGTCATCGACACGCGCCAGTCCTATTTGCAGGACGTGGTGGCAGCGGGGTTGCGTGCGCTTGGATTTCACGAGCAGGCGCAGCAGTCCATTCACTTCTCCTACGAAATGGTGGCGCTTTCGCCGCGTTGCTGCACTGAGCTGGGGATCGAGCTTTCCGACGAAGACCGCCGCCGGCCGTATGTTGAGGTTTCGGGGCGCAAAGGACTCGGCGTCAAGGCCGACGATTTGATCGACAAGCTCATCGAAAAAGCTCTCGAGGAAGTGGCGTCGCGGCACACCGAAGCGTCGGCAGACGAGCAGCGGCGGATCGCTTCGCAGATCGCCATCGGAGCGCTCCGCTATTTTCTGCTGAAGTACACGCGCAATTCGGTCATCGCATTCGACTTTCAGGAAGCGCTCAGCTTCGAGGGCGAAACCGGGCCTTACGTCCAATACGCCGCCGTGCGGGCGCGCAACATCCTGCGTAAGTTTGAGGAAAAAGGCG
The DNA here is from genome assembly GCA_035280425.1 of Bryobacteraceae bacterium. GTDB lineage: Bacteria > Acidobacteriota > Terriglobia > Bryobacterales > Bryobacteraceae > QHXW01. The sequence goes on from DATEFW010000007.1 coordinate 297,248, forward strand.
AGCCGCTGCCGGATTTCCGCGCCGAGCTCGACGCCGCTGCTTTCGCGCGCCAGTTGCCGGCCGAGGATTTCTGGCAACTGCTTCTGGCGGCGTCCAAAGTAGATGCCGCTCTCGAACGCGCCGTCGAAGCGGGGGAACCGGCGCACGTCGCCAAGTACGCTTTCCAGATCGCGCAGGCGTTCAACAATTTTTACCACCAGTACCCCATCATCCACGAGCAGAATCGCGAGAAAAAAGTCTTTCTGCTATGGATGACCGACTTCTTCCGCGCGCAGCTCGAGCGCGCGCTCAACGTGCTCGGGATTGAAGTGCCGCCGTATATGTAACTATCCGTTCGGCTCGACAAACTATCCGTTTCGATAGTTCGCTGTTTCATCCAAAACCCGGGCCGGCGACTCAGCTCGCCGCAATTGCCAGCACTTAGGTGGAATAAGATGGCTCGCCGAATGGTGGCCTGCGAATTGCTTCTCTAGCGACATCCGAAAGGATAGAAAGAGGAACAAGCGATGACGACGAAAACGAATTTGAAGGCTGGCAAGCTGGCGGCGAACCATAACCAGACCCTGGTTCGCGATTCCGGCAAGAACCTCAAGACCAAGACCCGCGTCCGCGCCGGCTGGCCGTGCAAGATTTAGTGAGGGTTCGGCACTATCTGACCGGTTCGGTTGTCTATCCGATCGGATAGTTCCGTGGCGAATCAGAAACCGGATGCAAAGCGCGATGCGACTAAATGGCTTGAACTTAGCCGCAACCGAGCGCGTGGCGCCGGAGCGGCACCTCAGTTGCTTCACTGATCGCATCCGACAGGATGGAAAGAGGGACAAACGATGACGACGAAAACGAATTTAAACGCTGGCAAGCTGGCTTCAAACCACAACCAGACGATGGTTCGCGATTCCGGCAAGAACCTCAAGACCAAGACCCGCGTCCGCGCCGGCCAGCCAGTGAAGGTGACCTGGACCTGGGTTTCTTGAGGGTTGGAACTATCTGTCTGGTCAGGTTCTCTATCCGATCGGATAGTTCCGTGGCGAATCGGAGCGCGGATGCGCCGAGCGATGCGACTCAATGGCTTGCACTTAGCCGGGACCGCCCGGGTGGCGCCGGTGTGGCACCCCCGTTGCTTCTCTGATCGCATCCGGCAGGATAGAAAGAGGAACCAGCGATGACGACGAAAACGAATCTAAAGGCTGGCAGGCTGGCGGCCAACCACAACCAGACCATGGTCCGCGATGGCGGCAAGAACCTTAAGGTGAAGTCCAGCGTCCGTGCCGGCTCGGGCCTGTGGAAGAAGGGCTAGGCCCACATCGCAAACGCGACCCGCATGAAAGACCGCCGGCGGCTCAGGGTTGCGTCGAGACTTCATGACACCGCGGTCGCCTGCGCGAAACGTGGTAAGTACGCCCTCGCGCGGCGGCTCTGCCGCGAGTCCCTCCAGATTCTGAAATCCGAGCTCGGGCCGAGGAGCCCGGACGTTGCCAACGTGCTCCACACGTTAGGCACCGTCTGCCAGAAAGAAAATCAACAACAACAAGCCGAAGAGCTTTACCTCGATTCGCTGCGCATCGTAGAAAAGTCGCCGCGAATCGAAGGCGTCGACGAGTTGCACATCGAAGTCCTCGACAGCCTGGCCGAACTTTACCAGCAACAGGCGCGCTACCGGGAAGCCGAGGCGATCTACCGCCGCGCCATTGCGTTAGCCGAACAGACTTTGGGCCCGCGGCATCCCCGTTTAGCAGGGCTGCTCAACGGCCTCGCCATCGTTTATAAGTACACGGCACGCTTCGAGAATGGCGCCCGGATTTACCGCCGCGCACTGGCGATCGCCGAGCGAACGCTCGGCCGGCATCATCCCGACGTCGCGAGCATTTACCACAACCTCGGCGGTATCGAGCACTCGCGCAGCCGCGCCGCCAAAGGCGAGCCGTTCGCACGGCGGGCGCTGCGCATCCGAAAGCGGGTACTCGGTCCCAATCATGTGGACGTGGCGGCCGATATGGCCGCGCTCGCCGCCATTCTGGATGCGCAGGAAAAATACGCCGAAGCGGAACGGCTTTATCTGCGCGCCCTCGAAATTTTCGAGCGGGCCTACGGCCGGGAGCATTACGAAGTGGCCGTGAACCTGAACAACCTGGCCGCGATGTATCAGGCCCAGGGCGATGCCGTGAAACCGGAGCGCCTTTACCGGCGCGCGCTGGCGATCAAAGAGAAGCTGCTTGGTCCAGATCACCCGGACGTCGCCATGACGCTCAATAATCTCGGCGTCTTCTATAAAGCGCTGGAGCGATTTCCCGAAGCCCGGCCGCTTTACGAGCGCGCGCTACAGATTTTCGAGAAGAGCCTCGGGGCGGCTCATCCTAAAGTGGCCACGGCGCTGGTGAACTACGCGCAACTGCTCCGCGCCGAAGCGGCGGCAGCGGAAAAACGCGCGCGCAACATCGAGGCCGATCTCAAGAGAACGTCCGTCTCTTCCGGCAGCTTCCCGAAGATCAACCCGCAGTTCGCGCAATTCCGCCTGCGCATTTGCCCGTCGAAAATTCACCGCTGGGGCGTTGTCGCGGAAGAAGCCATTCCGGCGCGGCGCAAGGTCATTGAGTATACGGGCGAGCGCCTCAGCCGAAGCCAGGCCAGGCGGCGGTCCAGGCGCAAACTGCACTACATTTTCGTGATCGATAAATACTGGAAGCTTGACGGCGCGGTTGGCGGCAGCGGCGCCCAATACATCAATCATTCATGCGACCCCAACCTGCGCGCTCGTAAGATCAACGGGCGCATCTACTATTTCAGCAAGCGTCCGATTGCACCCGGCGAGGAACTTTCCGTGGATTACAAGTTCTCGCGCTTCGCCCAAAAAGTGCCCTGCCACTGCGGCGCGCCCAACTGCCGCGGGACGATCAACGTCAAATAGCTCTTCTGGAGTTCGCCGCCCGCTCAGCGCAGCCTGGTCGTCTCCCGCTCGACGGGCTTCGTCGCCGGCCCCACATCCTTCAGCCGAACTCCGGTCTCCACTTTGTGCGGCAGCTTGAGCTGCAGAATGCCGCCGGTATCGGTCGGGCCCTCGGTCATTTCCTCATCGTCGACTTCGATCTGATAAGTGCGGCGGGGATGCAGGCCGAGAACGAAAACTTCTTCGCCCTCATTCAAGATGATCCGGAATTTCTGCGCGTTTCTGCCGAACAAAATCACGGCGCTATCGAGCGACATGGGCCCTTCGGTCAGGCGCGGATCGAGCATCGTGACCTTGCCGTCTTCAAACAACTGAAGCTGCCCGCCGAAGTAGCCGAGCCAGCGCGCCGATTCGTCCCAACTGGAGCGCACGAACAGGCGCCCGGAGACATCGTCATGAAAGACGAGCGGGACCAGATAGTAGCTGAGGCCCGGATGATAAGGATTGGCCCACAGAAACTCGTATGGCGCGCCGAACGTGCTGCGCAGGTTGAAATTGTCGTGCATCAGCCAGCCTTGCAACACCTGGCTTTCCGGCGCATTCGGATCATAGGGAACCATCGCCAGCTCAGCCGCACGGGCCAGCGCCGCGCGTCGCAGGTCCGGCTCGCCGGCGCCTGTGGTTGCAGGAATCCGGTATTCGCCTTCGGGCGCAGGATAGGTTGCCGGATAATAACTGACCAGATCGTAAATAGGCAGCGTCTTGAAATACTCCGGCGCCGCTTCGCGCAGATCGAGATTTAAGTTGTCCTGCACCGCGTGTAGCAGCTCATAGAGCGCGTAAAAATCGTCGCGCGGAATGACCGCACGGCCGTCGCGTAATGGCGGCGCGATTTCCTCCCGCCACCAGCCGCGGATCGTGCGTTCGAGCTCCTGTTCGGAAATCTGCTCCTGATGATCCGCCAGCGCCACGGCCGCCAGAACCCGGGAGCGGGCGGCAGGAATCGACCGGTCGCGCTCGGTCTGCTCGATACCCTTGGCCAGTTTGGCGGTGAGCGCGCGCGATTGAGCCGGGCCGAGCAGATCCTGGCACCAGTCGAAGACCAGAGCCAGTTGCCGGAGGTCGGTCCCGCCCGCGCTCAGCGCCCATGTGACCGCGCGCCGGCCGCTCGCGGCATCGTTCGCGATCTGGTAATAAAGCGCGTCGGCAAAACCCGGCTCGGGCATAGGGGCATGGCCGGCCATCAGCAGGTTGAACTGCTGCCAGCGGAGGGAGTTGCGCTCCCTCTCCTTCCGTAAAAGCTTCAACCGATGTTCTTTCAGAAATAAACGCGGGTGCCCGTTATACACGCGAAAGCTCTCGTCCGAGCTCTGCGGCGCAATGGAACTCTGAGCGCGAGCCGATAGAATGAGGCCGAAGGCGGCGAGAATCGAAAACCAGGGTCCCGGAGAAAACATTGAATTCCGATTGTGTCATAGCGCCACACAGCCGCACCACGCCGCCTCACACACGGAGACCAGCAGGTGTATCAGTCCTAACGGAATCAACTAGTTAGGAGCATTACCCAGTGGCCGGGCGTTTGCACACTTTGCTGTTGAATTGGCGAAGTAACTTGTCACCTGCCCTCTGCTGCAACAGGCAGGCGAGACGGAGCGGGCCGGAAAAACAGCGTGCTTGCGGGAGCCCGATGTTTTTAGTTTTAGTTTTAGGCTCGTGACTGAATCGTTTGCTGGTTGCAACAGAGGGGTTTTTTTAACGGTTTCTAACTTCTCACCAGGGATCTGGGTTGCGGAAGTCGTTTGGCGTTCGTGGTGGGTGAAAATCGGACGCGGAACTTCACCAGGAACGTAGAGGACAAACTTCCAGAGGACCCGCCGCCGGATTCCAGCTCGACACGGGCGGACCGCATCGGATGAGGGCTCAAGAAAGTCAAAGGGCCTGACCGATGCGGTTTTTCTTTTTTCGGGCAGTTACCTGGGGAGATCACCAGGCCAGGGTGCCGGTGCGGGGCTCTTCTTCCGGGCTGGGAAGGTAGAGCGTTTTGCAATGCTCGCAACGGTACACTTCGGCGTCCGGCCCGAACTTGCGTTTCACTTCGTCTCCGAAAAAGTACCAGCGCTTGAGGTGCCCGGCGCAGAGTTTTCCCTTTGCATCCTTCTCGTTACAAGCGCGCATGCGGGGAAACCGGCGCTTCACTTTGGTGCCGTCGCTCAAGGTGTCCACCAACTCGGCAACCGGGATGGGCTTATCGGAAACGTGGTATTTCGGGTTGGCCATGCGGAGAGTCAGTATAGCAGGATATCGGCGCAAGCCGTTAACAACGTTGGGAAATCCACACTATCCAGAAGCCTGTATCCGGTATTACCCAGGGCCAATCTTGACACACAAGTTTAGCGGCTGTTAAAGTTTAAGCTCTATTAACCTCGAGAGCCGGGGCGGACACCAAAGCAACGGCATCATAAAGCGCCACATTTACCGGAGCGGCAAGGAGAACAAATGAAGCAGCAGTATTTTATTCTCGTACTGGCTCATTCGCTTCATGGCAGACTACGCCGGATCCACATCCCGCAACACTTCATCTACGTCATACTCGCACTCGCTCTCGTGGGCAGTTTTTCAGTGTTCGGTTTTGTCTCCAGTTATGCGCGGATGGCCTGGAAAGTCGCCAATTACAATTCGTTGCGCCATGAAGCAGAAGACCTTAGGGCTCGCTACCAGAATCTGCAGAAAGTAGTGGATCAGACTAACGAGCAGCTCGCGTCACTCGAGCAGCTGGCTAGCGAGGTTTCGGTGGCCTACGGAATCAAACAGAAGCTGGAAGGGCCGAACGACATCACCGCCGAAGGCACGCTGGTTCCTACCTTCAACGAAACGGTCGATGAGTACAACTACCTGCGCAGCTCGAATCTGTCCCGTGCGATGTTCGCGCGGCGCTGGCACGTCAACACGAGGCCCAGCATCTGGCCGGTGGACGGACCGCTGATGAGCAGTTATGGCGAGCGCACCGATCCGTTTTCGGGTGAAGGCGCCTATCACACCGGCGTGGACATTGCGGCGACGGTTGGAACTCCGGTGCATGCGACTGCGGACGGCATCGTGGCATTCGCGGGATTTTTCGGCGGCTACGGGCGCCTGGTCATGATCGATCATGACAACGGCTACGAAACGTACTATGCACACCTCTCGCGCTTCGACGTCATCGCCGGCCAGGAAATCCGGCAGGGCGAAATCGTCGGAGAAGTGGGGGCGTCGGGCCGCGTCACCGCGCCGCATCTGCACTACGAAGTGCGCATCCGCAAGACACCAGTGAATCCGTACCGTTTCCTGGCGGTCAAAACCGCGTCACACGTGCCGGCCAAAACGAGCTTCGCGTTCTGACCGCTGGGCATCGAGGCCGTTTCTCACAACATCACGCCGGTTAGGTGAAATTCGTACGTCCAAAGGTGCCGTCCGCCCAGTGTGAGGTTTTGCGCCGGGAACGTCACAACCTGTGATATCGCCGCCGTTTGCCGGATCACGATCTCAACTTCTCCGGTTAGCGGGAAGAGCGGATTATGCCCTCCCATTCCGTTCGAAATGGAGCCGGACGGGCCGAAAGTGACGGTGCCATCCGAGGCCGGGACCGCCGCCTCCAGATATCTCCCCAGCGAAGTGCTGATGACCTGGACATCGACCAGGCTCTGTGGGTCTCCGCCCCGCCACTGGATCGTCAACCCGCCCTGGCCCACAGGAACGCCCGGCACAAACGTTGTGGTCAATTGAATCGGCGCGGGGATGGCGATGGACGTCGTGAACGCGCCGACATTTGCGCCTTGAGATGTCACGGTAAAAGTACCGGGCTGAATTGTGCCGGCCGGAAGGCTGAGGAGATACTTCCCGCTCGAATTTTTTGGAACAACAAGCGGTCCGAATGTTGGCCCTTTGACCGTCACGGTTCCTGCGTCGGATTGCGGCTCGGCCCAGGCGCACGATGGCCCGGGCGGCAGAACCGGCGCCTGGACATAGGGCGGCTGCAGGTTCAGGAGCGGCGGAAGGTGGATCCACGAAGCCGAAGGGAACTCGGCTGAGAATGACTCGCTCGAGCTGTTTGTCAGCCCGGAGGTCACGATTCTGGTCCAGCGCAAAAGAGCGTAGCTGTTCGGAGGAGGGTCCACGCATTGGCCGCCGCCGCGATGAATGGCGACCGGCACGGGCTGGCTTCGCGAGAACTCACCTATGATTCTCAACGGGACCGCACAGCCTTCCAGCAACTCTTGCGTCAGATTAAGCTGCAAATTGAATTGATCGACACCGACTTCGAACGGCGCGCGCCCGGCGAATGGAACATAGAATCCGTCTCCATAATAAGAAGCAAAGTCTCCTAGAAATCCGGTGATGGTTTTGAAGGGCACCTTCGCTAACGGATGGAGCGGCGCCGGATCGCCGTCCGGGATTTCCAGATTTGTTCCGCCGAGACCGGTGGCGAAGATCGTTAGAAACGAACCGGGCTCAGCGCTGTTTTGCGGCGTGTTCAACGAAATCGAGCCATCCGGTGCAACGTTGAATACGTCGCCGCGGCCGCAGCCGCTGGCGTCGGTTGTGAAAACACCTAAGGCTTCTTCATTAATCGGAACCTGAACCGGGTCGCTAGATCCGGAGGCGTTAGTGACCACGACCGTCGCGGTCGGGTACTGCGGTCCCCAGGCGGTGCCGGAAGGCGCCTGGGCGTTGATCTGGTTTGGGGAAACATAGAATAGCGGAGCGAGAACGCCATCGATCATAACCGAGGTCCCGGCGAGATTCGTGGGAAGTGGTGTGCTACCGGCGCGCGCCGGTGCGGACGCAAGATTTGTCCCGAATATTGAGACGATCGATCCCGGCGAGATTGGTTGTGCATAGGAAGCGGCGTTGACCACACCTGCCGCGGTGAACTGGGGCGCCTGGGCAAAGACCGGGGGCGCAGTGACGGTAACGAGGAAGATCAGGCAGAGACGAAGCTTGCCCCGTGACACTTGGTCTCGGATGTGTAGAAAAATGACTACAGCAACCGCAAGATCGAGCGCCAACCATCCCAGATTGGTCAACGACATAGGATGAATTCCCGAATCAGCGAGTGCATTTGTCGAACCATGACGGTCGATTTGTGCCAACGGCAACAAGCCGGCGCTTCCACTTCGCTCCAAACCTGATAAGCTAACCAGTCAAGCCGCGGGCCCAGCCGGCGGCAAATCCCATTCAGGAGCCCGAGATGAAACAATTGCTGGTTCGTCTGGCAGCTCTCAGTGCAGGAGCGATCTTGCTGACTTCCGCTTACTACCGCATCGAAACGTCGAACGTCATGGTTCAGGCGGCGCGGCATTTTCTGGACTCGCTGACGCCGGAGCAGCGCGCCAAGGCCACGTTTTCCTTTCAGGATGAAGAGCGGCTGAACTGGCACTACATCCCGCGCGTGCGGAAAGGGCTGCCGCTGCTTGAAATGACACCGCCGCAAAAACAACTGGCGCATGCGCTGCTCGCGACCGGGCTGAGCCAGCAGGGCTACATCAAAGCGGTCTCGATCATGAGCCTGGAGGACGTGCTGGGCATGCTCGAAGCCGCGGCTCCCGCGCCTGCGAATGGCCAGCGGATGGAGCGCAACCCGGAAAAGTATTACTTCAGCGTCTTCGGCGAGCCGTCTAACACTGCTACCTGGGGGTTCCGTGTGGAAGGCCACCACGTCAGCCAGAATTTTACGGTGGTGAACGGAAAAGTCGCCGACACGCCGAGCTTTTTCGGAGCCAATCCGGCGGAAGTGCGGGAAGGGCCGCGGAAGGGATTGCGGATTCTCGCAGCCGAGGAAGATTTGGCGCGGGATTTATTAGAGTCGCTCACGCCGGAGCAAAAGAAGATCGCCATCGTCGATCCGACCGCGTACAAAGACATCCTGACGACGGCATCGCGTAAGGCGGCGCTTGAAGGTCAGCCGTCGGGATTATCGGCCGCGAAGATGACACACAAGCAGACCGAGCTGCTGGCGGCGCTCGTTTCCGATTATGCGCACAACGTTCCCGAGCAATTAGCTCAGGTGCGCATGGAGCAACTGAAGAAGGCCGGAACGAACCTGTACTTCGCCTGGGCGGGCGCGGTCGAGCGCGGCGGGCCGCACTATTACCGCGTGCAGGCGCCGGCGTTTTTGATTGAATACGACAACACGCAAAACGGCGCCAATCACATTCACTCGGTCTGGCGGGATTACAACGGCGATTTCGGCCTGGACCTGCTGGCCATGCACTATCAGACCAGCCACGATCACGCGACACGCTAAAGCGCCATCCGGCTTCTTTCTGGCCACTTAGCCGGGTAGTTTACAAAGAGCCGCGGATGGCGTCTGTTACCATCAAAATATGAGTGCTTTGGCGGCGCACTTGCGCCGTTGGACACGCCGCGCGTTTCTGGCATCGTTCGCTGCTTCGGCTGTTGCGGTGGAGCGCGGCAAAGGCACTCTGCTCGAACCCGAATCCGCGCGATTTTCCGATCCGGCCACGGAGCTCGAAGTTCTCCGGCTGACCAGTCCCAACGTAGCCACGTATTTGCCCGCGTATTATAACCGGGCGCTGTCGCACAAGGGGCAGTTTTTGCTCTGCTGGAGCGACCGCACGGGCTCGCCGCAGGCGTTTCGCATTAACCTGAAAAACGGTGAATGGATACAGCTCACCGACGCGAGCGCGCTCGATGGCGCGAGCCTCACCCTGCTTCCCGGCGAGCGCAGTTTCGCGTTTTTTGACGGGCCTGCGCTTAAGCGAGTGGATTTTTCCAAACTGCGCGAGCGTGAAGTTTATCGCGTCCCCGAAGGCTGGGAACCGTGTCCGGGTGCGAGCGTGACAGAAGACGGGCTCTATGCGATTTTTGGCGAGCGCCGCGGGCAGGCGTCGCGGCTTCGCCTAGTCGGGATGGCGAAAGGGAATGCGGCGACGATCGCGGAAGCGCCCTGGATTTTGAGCGATCCGGTGGGACGCCCGCGGCGCACGCAGGCGCTTTACCGGCAGGAGTCGAGCGCGCTGTGGCTGGTGAATTTCGACGGGCGCGAAAACCGGCGCTTGAAGATCGCGGCGGGCGAGATCGGGCCGGCGCGCTGGGCAACCGACGGAAGGACGATTCTTTACCTGCACTTTCCCGTTGAGAAAAACCAGCTCAATACTATCCGCGAGCACACGCCCGATCTCAACCAGGACCAGCACGTCGACAAGACCAGCCAGTTCGTGCACTTCGACGTAAACCACGACTCCTCGGTTTTCGTGGGCGCCAGCCGGAATAAAGCCTCGCCGCACATTCTGCTGCTGCTGCGGTCGCCACAAAGGGAACTGACGCTGTGCGAACACCGCGCGAGCGACCCGGCGAAAGTTTCGCCCCTGTTTTCCGCCAACAGCCAGCAGGTTTTCTTTCAAACGGACAAGCTGGGGAAAATGGCGATCTATCGCATTCATGTGGAACGGTTTGTGGCCGAAACCGAGCCCGAAACCTGAACGGTCATTCTGTCTGATTCTTCCGACAATCTGACATCTGCTTTCCTTTCACGCCGGTAGCCAGTGTCCGCGGGTCTGGAGCACGGAAGACGGCGCCGACATTCTGTCCGGTTCGACGGCGGTGACTCCTTTGTTTTCAGTTCCCTACCATTGGCGGCCAAGCTGCATTCCTCAAAGCTAGAAATTTCAGGAGACCAGGAATGAAGAGAAGCTGCGTGTGGGTTTTTTTATGGGGCGGACTGCTGGCCGGAACTCTTTATGCCGACCGGCATAAAATTTCGAACGATTTGGCCGATAAGTTAGGCCAGCCCGATGCGTCCGTGGATGTGGTGGTGCAGTATGTGGGCGACCCCACCAACGCGATCGCGCAATTCACGGCCAAGGGTGGCAAGCTTAAGGACCACCTGAAACATCTGCATGCCGCAACATTCACGGTGCCGGCGGGCGCGCTGGACGCGCTGACCGACGATGCGAACGTCGCCTATGTCTCGCTCGACCGGCAGGTAGCCGCGCAGTTCGATTATTCCGAGCAGGCGATCAACGCGCCGGTAGCCTGGCAACTGGGGCTGGACGGCACCGGCGTAGGGATTGCGCTGGTGGATAGCGGCGTCTATGGGCACGCCGATCTCGAACAGGCGAACTCGCATAAATCGCGCATCGTGTACCGGGAAGTTTTCAACGGCCGCTCGGGCGACGAATTCGGGCACGGCACGCACGTGGCCGGGATTCTGGCGGGCAACGGCAGGTCTTCGACCGGCCCCGGGTACACGACGACGTTCAAGGGCGTGGCGCCCAACGCGAATATCGTGGACCTGGAGGTTCTGGACCAAAATGGCGTTACGACCGACAGCCTGGTGATCAAGGCGATCGACCGCGCGATCGAGCTGAAAGATCAGTACAACATCCGGGTGCTCAATCTGTCGCTGGGGCGTCCGGTTTACGAAAGCTCGCAGATTGATCCGCTGTGCCAGGCGGTGAAAGCGGCGTGGCAGTCCGGGATCGTAGTGGTGGCTTCCGCGGGAAACCTTGGCCGGAATAGTTACGCTTCCATTCTTTCGCCGGGCAACAGCCCCTACGCGATTACGGTTGGGGCCATGAAGACCAACGGTACACCGGCTCGCGGCGATGACCGGATCGCCAGCTACAGCTCAAAGGGTCCGACCTGGATCGATCTGACGGTGAAGCCGGACCTGGTGGCGCCGGGCAACCAGGTAGTGTCGCTGCTGGCGCCGGGATCGGCGCTGGTGCGCGAGTATCCCGGGAACATTGTGGACCGGTCGTCTTACAGCAATTTTCACGGCGGCCGGCCGGACTACTTTGTCCTGAACGGCACGAGCATGGCGACGCCCATGGTGAGCGGAGCGGCGGCGCTGCTGATCCAGAAAGAGCCGCAGATCTCACCCGATACCGTGAAGGCGCGGCTGATGAAGACCGCGACCAAGGATTTTCCGGCCACAAGCGTGGCGGTGGATCCCACGACGGGAATCGCTTATACCAGCCAGTACGATATTTTCACGATCGGCGCCGGATATCTGGACATTGCGGGTGCGCTGCATTCGGCGGACGTCGCGACGGCGGGCACGCAATCGCCTGCGGTATTTTACGATCCGGCGAGCGGCAACGCTTACATCATTCAGGACAATACGGCGGTCTGGGGAACGACAGCCGTCTGGGGGACCACCGCTGTCTGGGGGACCACCGCCGTTTGGGGAACGACCGCTGTCTGGGGAACGACCGCCGTATGGGGAACGACCGCTGTCTGGGGGACCACCGCTGTCTGGGGGACCACGGCTGTCTGGGGCACAACGGCCGTATGGGGCACAACGGCCGTATGGGGAACGACTGCTGTTTGGGGCACAACAGCTGTCTGGGGAACCACGGCAGTTTGGGGAACCAATCTCGAGGCGGTGGGAGAAAATTAGCGGGCTTGCCGGTTACGGAGGCGCGGAGCGGGAACAACCAGTTTCCCACTCCGCGGCCGGCTTTTTGGGGGGCCATTGCGATCGCGGATGCCAGGGTTGAAAGCATCCGCTGTTGATGGCCTGCACTTGCATCCTCTTTTTGACTCAGCAATTCTTGATTTCCGTGAAGCTCAGAATTCTCTTGCCAGCGCGCATCCCGCGCGGATTACGCGAGCACGGGCACGCGGGGAATCGCTTCGATGAGCCGCCGGGTGTAAGGATGCTGCGGTGAGCGGAAGATCTCGTCGACGACGCCGCACTCGACGATGCGGCCCTGATGCAGGATGGCCACGCGGTGGCAAAGGGAAGCAACCGAGACCAGATCGTGCGAGATGTAAAGGATGCCCATCTGCATCTCACGGTTGAGGCGCGCCAGCAACTGCAGGATCTCCGACTGCGTAATCATATCCAATGCGCTGGTCGGCTCGTCTGCCAGGATCAACGCCGGGCGGTGAATGAGGGCCATCGCGATCAGCACTCGCTGCGCCAGCCCGACACTCAGCTCGCGGGGGTAACACCGGAGAAACGCAGGATCGTCGCAAAGGCTCACGGCATTGAGGAGCTCCCGCAGGTGCGGTTCGAACTCGCGAAAAGGACGCGCTTCGTGCGCGCTCCAGGCTTCGCGGAAATGAGCGGCGATGGATAAAGCAGGATTGAGTGAGGCGAGCGGACTCTGCGGCACAAAGGCTATTTCGCGCCCGCGAATCCGGCGCATCTCCCGCTCCGCAAGCGCCGTGAGTTCCCTGCCCTGAAAGCGGATTTGGCCGCGCAAGACGCCGCCGCGCAATTTGAGCAACTTTAGAATGGCCATGGCGATGGTGCTTTTGCCCTCACCCGACCGGCCCACCAGGCCGAGGATTTCGCCGTGGGCCATCTCAATTTGGGCGTCCTCGACGATGTTCGGGCGGCCGGGATATCCGGCCGAAATATGGAGAGAGAGCAGCGGGTTCAATGCCGGCTCCCGGCTTGGGGCCCGCGGAAATAGAGGCTCTCGATGTTCCAGAAGGTTTGCGGATCGAGCACGGCAGGGGATGCGCCCGCGACCGAAGGAGAAACCGCCGAGAGGGCGTCCTTATCGACCAGGTACAGGACCGGCGCCTGATCGACGATGATTTCCTGCACGCGATCGAACAGCGCCTTCCTGCGGTGCGGGGAAATTTCGATGGCCTGGGCGCGCATCAAACGGTCGATTTCGGCTTCCCACGCGGTTTCGGGCGACGGCTGCGCGGGGTTCCACGGATGGTTCGAAGCCGAGCTCAGCAGGATGTTCATTTGCGCGCTGGGGTCGAGATCCACATTCACCAGCCCGAGCAGGCAGGCATCGTACTCGAACGTGCGGGTGATGCGCTCGATGAGCGAGCCGAAATCGAGGGTTACGACGTGCAGCCGGATGCCGATCAAAGCCAGATCCTGCTGGATCATGCTGGCGGTGCGCAACCGTTCCTTGTTTCCGGAGTTGGTGATCACCGAGAACTCGACGGGGTTGCCTGCGCGGTCGCGCAGGGTTCCGTTATCGAGACGAAACCCGGCTTTTCCAAGCCGGGCCAGCGCGGCCTGGGTGTCATAGACCGCCGGAGCGAGCCTGGCGTTGAACCAGATGCGATTTGCCGGCGAGACCGGACCGAACGAAAGCCGGGCGTACCCGCGATAGACCACGCGCGCGATGTCGGCGCGGTTAATGGCCGCGGAAATCGCCTGCCGGAATTCACGCGAGCGGAACCACTGCTTGCGGAACTCCGGAAGCGGAGCGCGCGCCACCTGGTTGAACCATAGCTGGTCGCTTTCGAGCGACGGACCAGCGTCGCGCGCGCTGGCGGGCATCCGGGCCTTCAGGCGGTCGAACGATTCGGGATCGAGGCGGTTGATCAGATGAATGTCGCCGCGCTCGAAGCGGACGAGTTCGAGATCCCGGTTTTGCTGAATCGCGAGCCGCAGAGCACCGATATAGGGAAGCTGCCGGCCGGCGGAGTCTTTTTTCCAGTAATACAGGTTGCGCTCGAGCAAAACATACGACCCGGCGCGGTACTCCACCACGCGATAGCGCCCGAGCACCGGCATTTCCGACGGCCGATCCGCTTTGGCGAGCGCGCGGGCGCTCGAGACCGGCACCTGGTCGAAGAGCCGTTCGAGGCCGGCGACCGGAGCGGGAAAAGTAATGATCACGCGATTCCCGCCGGGCGCGGTTACGGTGACGGGGCCTTTATCGCTCAGCAGCGGGTCGGCGGCCGGCGAATGCAGATCGGGATCGAGCAGCGCACGCAGGCTGTCGAAAACGTCTTGCGCGGCGAGCGGCGAGCCGTCGGAGAAGCGCACGCCGGGGCGAATCCGAAATTCGATTCTGCGGCCGCCATCCAGGATATGCCACGACTCGGCTAACTCACCCTCGAGCTGCTGGGTCGCGCGGTTCAGGCGGATCAGAACGCCGCCGGTTAGAAAGTTGATGATCTCATCGGGTTCTTCAGAGACCAGCAGCGGGTTGAAGGTTTTGGGATCGGCGCGCAGGCAGAAGCGCAGCTCATTTTCGGCGGGTTGTGCGGCACGAAGCACGGTGCCCGGCGTAAGGGATGCAGCAGCCGCGAGCGCCCACAGGAGCGGCTTCACTTTGAAAAATCCTCCATCGGAACGGCCAGGTGAAAGCAGGCCATCACTACCAGCAGCAGCACCAGAGGCGCAACGCGCCAGGGACAGGCGGCGACACCATCCAGATTCTGCAGTCCGGCCAGCAGATTTCCCCAGGAAGGCAGGGGCTCGACAACCCCCAATCCCAGAAATCCCAGATTGGCTTCGCTGAGGATGAAAACCGGCACCGAAGTCCAGAACTGCGCCACCAGAACCGGCCGGAGATTGGGCACCAGATGGCGGGCCAGCAGGCGCAGCGGCGGGCAGCCGCGGGCCCGGGCCTGCAGCATATAGTCCTCGCGCTTGATTTCGCGCGCGGCAGCACGCACGATACGGGCGGGTCCTGCCCAGCCGAGCAGACCGAGCAACAGGAAGGTGATGGCGACCGATTCGGCCGCCGGAACATTGAGCGGCAGCGCGGCGCGCACAGCCAGCAGAAGAAAAAGCCACGGAATCGAGAGAAACAGGTCCGTGACGCGCATCAGACAGGCCTCTCCCCAGCCGCCGGCAAAATCGGCGGCGATTCCTACGATAGCGGCCAGAGCCGTTGAAATCAGTGCCGCCGCGGGCGCGAGAGTGAGCGAAACGCGGGTGCCGTAGAGAAGGCGCGCGAACGAATCGCGGCCGAGTTCGTCGGTGCCCAACAGGAAGGTGCGGGAAGGCGGGGTGTTCAGGGTTTCTCGAAACTGCGCGGCGTAGCCGGCCGGCGCAAACCAGGGTGCGGCGAGCGATGCCAGATAGAGGGCGGCAAGAAGGGCGATAGCGGCCCGCCGCATCGCCGCTCTCATGACTCTTCCGGAGCTCGCGGGCGCACGGCTTCCGCCGCCAGGCCCGAAATACCGGCCAGCACGGTTACCAGCAGCGTGATATCGATCAGCAGCGGAAGATCGCGCTTGAGCGCGGCCTGCCATGCCAGCTGGCCGAGGCCCGCGGAATCGCAGATGACCTCAACCGGGATAGCCGCCCCGAATGCCGCGCTTACCGAGACGCCGAGCAGCGCCGCCAGAGGAGCGATGGCAGGCCGCAGGACGTGATGGAAAATCACGCGGAAGCGGCCCAGGCCCCGCGATCGCGCGATCAAAACATGCGGCGCCGCCGCCACTTTTCCGAGAATGCCGCGCGCGTAGCGGAATACGCGGGGGAAGATGACCAGCGCGATCACTCCGGCAGCCGCGGAACGGCCCTGGGCGCTTCCGGCGATGACGAACGCCAGCGCGACCGCGGAGGAAGGCAGGCAGAGAAACAACGCCGCCCCGGCGCCCGCCAGCGCGTCAAATCCAGGGCGCGCGATCGCCACCGCCCCAAGAGCCAGCAGCATCCCAAGCGCCCAGCCGGCAGCCAGACCCGCTCCCGCCGAGCGCGCGGTTTCCGGAAACCGCTCGGCGATGAGCCCGGCGGCCGGACGCCCAAACGCCGAGGAGTAGCCCAGATCGCCGCGGGCCACACGCCCGAGATAGCGGACGTAATAAGGCAGGATGGCGTTGTGAGCTGGCGACTCCTCGCGAATCCGCCGCTTGGTTGCTTCGCTCAAACGCGGATCCCACTCGCGCTCGTCCACGCCGAAGCCCGGTGCGAACCGGACTAGCGTGGCGGCTGCGAGACCGCCGAGCAGCACGGCCAGCGCGACCGTTGCCATTGCAGAAACGAGTCTTCCCGGCATCCACAGAAAGCATCGGCAGCCGGACCCCGTGAGATTAGCCGTGGACAGACCGGGCTACCCTCGGGCACGCCAGCTACTGGGTCAGCATGGGGCGGGTTTCGGGCGCCGTCTTGTATTCAGTAATGGCGCGCGCGCGCGCCTGCTTGGCCTGATACATGCGTTTATCGGCGACCGCCAGCAGTTGCTCGGCGTCGGCGCCGTCGTCGGGAAAGCAGGCCTCGCCCACGCTGACCGAGACCAGATCCTGCTCGCAGCAGGCGAGGCCGACCTGGCGGGTGACTTCGCGGAACTGCTGGGCCTTGGTGGGGATGGAAGAACGATCGGCGCCGGCGAGGATGATGACGAATTCGTCGCCGCCCATACGGGCCACGCAATCATATTCCCGGCAGCAGCTACGCAGTCCGGCGGCGATCATTTTGAGCACCTTGTTGCCGGTCAGGTGGCCGAAACGGTCATTGATGCTCTTAAAGCCGTCGAGATCCAGGACCAGCACGACCAGCGGCTGGCCGGAGCGCTTGGAACGGGCCAGCTCGCTATCGAGCTGCAAAAACAGAGAGCGGGCGTTGGGCAGGCCGGTCAGCCCGTCGGTGACCGCCGAGTTTTCCACCTGCCGGTATTTCAGCGCGTTTTCGATCGCCAGCCCGGCCTTGGAGCTGATGGCCATCAGGATGCGCAAATGATCGCGCGTGAAGGCGTCGGGCGAGGAATGGTAAAGGCTCAGGACGCCCGCGACCCCGGCACCGCCTTCGAGCGGCACCGCCAGGGCGGAGCGCATTCTACTGAACTTGGAAGGATCGTTTAAGTATCCGGGCTCGACCGAAGGGTTTCCATTGAGAATCGGCCGGCGATTTTCCGCCACCCAGCCGGAGAGCCCGTGCCCGACGGGAATTTCCAGCGAGGAGAACAGCCGGAACTCTTCGCCATTGACGAACTGCGGAACAAGCCGGTCGTCTTTGCGAACGTAGATGGCCACCGTGTCATAGGGGATCATGTGAACCAGGCGCGCCGCAAGCAGCGATACGGTCTCGTCGAGGCTGAGCGAGCTGCCCAGCTCATTCAGCACGTCGGCAAGCAGATGAAACTCCTGGCGAGCGGCGGCAATGGAAGTCAGGAAGTCGGCGGATGCGGTGCGGGCCGGAGCAGCCTGGGTTTCGAAACCCGCGCCGGGCGCGGCACCGCGCTCAATGCGCGCGTGCGTCGAAAGCCTGGTCTCCTCGATGTGAATGGCTTTGGCCTTGCTCTCGAGCTCCGCCGAGCGGCGCTTCAGGACCTCAACCACCCGGGGATCGAAGGCCGTTCCGGCGTCCGACACGACTTTCTCGAGAGCCACTTCGAGCGGAAAGGCCCGGCGGTACTGCCGGTCCGAAGCCAGAGCGTCGAGACAATCGACCACCGCGAGAATGCGGGCGCCGATCGGAATGGCCTCGGCCTTGAGGCCATCGGGATAACCCGATCCATCCCACTTTTCATGATGCGAGCGGACGATGGGAACAACCGGGTACGGGAAGCGCACCCGCTCCAGAATCTCCGCGCCGACGACCGGGTGGATTTTCATCTTCTCGAATTCTTCGGGAGTCAGCTTCCCGGGTTTGGAGATGATGTATTCGGGCACCGCCAGCTTGCCGATGTCGTGGAGCAGGGCGGCGGCCTCAAGAGCCTGGAGATCGGCTGGAGCCAGGCCAAGCTCTTTGCCGATTTCGGTGGCGTAGACTTTGACCCGGCGAAGATGGTCGTGGGTGGTGTCGTCTTTGGCATCGATCGCCAGGGCCAGGGCTTCGATGGTCCGCAGATGCAGGTCCGCCATATCCTGCGAGTGTTTCTTCTCTTCTTCGAGACGGCTGAGATAAAGATCGTAGGAGCGGTAGACCAGATAGATCACCGGCAATACCAGCAGCGTCACCTGCCAGCCGACGTGCCGGTTCATCACGTGAGCGAGCCCGGCCAGAGCGCCGCCCACCATGTACTGGGTAGCGGTCCAGACAAAACTTTCACGCCAGACGCTCCAGAGTGTTTTCGCTTCGGTGAGAGCTATGATCGCCGAAATTGTGAGGGTATTGATCAGGAAGAAAAGTAACGCGGCGGCAAAGAGCGCCACCGGCAGCGAGTAGCTGAGGGCCTGGAGAACGGGTTGATGGTAGAGCGTGTAGGCGCAGTAAGCGGCAATGACGATGCTCGACAGATTGAAAACCATCTGCACCGGGCGGGGGCGGCGCGCGGCGTGCCACAGCATCTGGCCGAGAGTGCCGGCACAGGTAATGGCCAAGACCTGGGCCAGATCCAGCTCAATGATGGCCAGCAGGATGAAGAAGAAGTTGACCGACATGGTGCCGGTGATGCCCGGCAGCCGGACCTTCAGCTTGGATGTCAGCACGGCGCCCAGAACGTAGAAAACGAACCGGATGGCTCCTTCCTGATGCAACTGAGGGTGCGCATGGCCGAGGATCAGCACTCCGATGGTGGCAGTCAGGATGATGTAAGTTCTGGCGGCGAGAGACACAGATGTTCCGTGGTTTTATCGGCTGATTAGCCTCATAGCTATAGGCTACGAAGGCCATGAAGTTTTCCCATGTAACTGACGAACTTTCGAAATGACTGCGCATGGACCGCTATCCAGTTGCGTTCCCGGGCTTGCCGCGCCCGCCGGATGAAGCAGAGCCGGCTGTGATTTCACCGGCGAGCGCCCGCGGACCGTTGAATGAGCCAGGCGTCGAAATGCATACATTTCTGGGGATGCCTGCGCTGTTAGCCAGCGAACCGATGCGGCGCCTCATCCAACTGGCGGAGCGCGTGGGCCGCAGCGGAGCGGCGGTGCTGATCACCGGCGAGAGCGGTACGGGCAAGGAACTGATCGCCCGGGCGATTCACCAGTATTCGATGCGCGCGGCGCATCCGTGGATCGATCTCAACTGCGCGGCGCTGCCGGAACTGCTGATTGAGAGCGAGCTGTTCGGTTATGAAAAAGGGGCATTCAGCGGCGCGATGACGGCAAAGCCGGGCCTGGTGGAGATGGCCACGGCCGGCTCGCTGTTTCTGGATGAAATTGGGGAACTGCCGGCGCGCATGCAAGTGAAACTGCTGCGCGTTTTGGACGGCGCTCCGTATTACCGGCTGGGTGGAACGAAAAAAGTTTCCGTAGATTCGCGCATCATCGCGGCAACCAACCAGGATCTCGAACGGGCCATGGCGGCCGGAACGTTCCGGCGCGATCTCTATCACCGGCTGGCGCAGATCCGGCTGCAGGTGCCGCCGTTACGCGAGCGGCGCGCGGATATCCGGCCGCTGGCGCGGTTCTTTCTCGCGCAGCAGGGTGAGGGCTTGCGGTTTTCGGCAGCCTCGATCAGCGCGCTCGAGAATTACGATTGGCCAGGCAATGTGCGGGAGCTGCGGAATTTCATCGTGCAGGCATCGGTGATGGCGGAGAGCGACGAGATCACGCCCGAAATGCTGCCGCTTTCGATCCCGGCGCCGCAGACGCCGGCCAAGCCGCCGACGCTGGATGACATGGAGAAAGCGAGGATCCTCCAGGTGATGGCGGAAACCGAAGGGCAGCAGCCACGCGCCGCCGACATCCTGGGGATCTCGCTGCGCACGCTCAGCCGCAAGCTGAAGCAGTACAGCGAAACGGCTCGTAATCAGATCCCGTAGGTCATTCGGCGCTTAGCCAATAACCGAGGCGGGAATAAACCTTCGCGCCGGGAACATCCACTGCGATCGTGACGACGTGGTATCCGGGCTCATCTGAACTGGGGTAATAACTAAGCTGGTAAGAGCTGCGCAGAGTAATGCCGATCGCGGCGAGCGCGTCTTCCAACTGGCGTTGCTTTCGGAAATGAAACTGTGTTCCTCCGGTTGTGGCGGTCAGGATCGAAAACGGGTCGGCTCCCGATTGGACCCGGGCGTTCCGATTGAGCGCAGTAACCAGTCTTCCGAGGTCGAGGCCGGCTTTGAAGCCGCCCCGTTCGGCTCTCGAAACACCACCCAGCGAGAACGTATCGGATACAAAATCCTTGCCGAATTCAGGAAGAGTTAAAGCATAAACGGTCAAATCGGCTTTGCTTGCTTGCTGCTCGAGATCGGCGAGTTGAGACTCACTTCCCCTGTCCACCGGCTGGCCGATGAATAGAAGAACCCTGGACCGGGATGCAGGCCGGGCTCGAAGCAAGGTAACGGCGCGGATACCGGCATCGATCATCCGGGCGGGCGGGTCTTTTGCTGAGAGATTCCGCAGAGCGGATCGGACGTCTCCGGCATCAAAAGTTTTCAAAATGGCGACCTCCGCGTTATACGACATCACCGCGGCTTCGCCGGATTCGCCCGCCAACAAAGAATCCACGGCGCTGCCCACGCGGGCGATGATCGGCAGGTACTCGCGCACATTCTGACTCGTCTGGATGGCGAGGACAATCGAAACCGGCGCCATCGTCTGATCCAGCCTGATGTTTTGCCGGCGGCCGTTATCGAGAACGTGGAAGTTATGTGGTTCGAGTCCCGCAATGAGCTGATTGTTTTTGGAAAAAACGAGCGTCGAGAGCGAGACGAGTCGTACAGGGACGCGAATCGTTGGTGCTTGCTGCCCCAATCCGCGTGAAATACTTGCAAGCGTCAGAACAAGCGTGACGATGCGCACATGACCGGCGCGTGCATGGCTGCTGCCATACCAGAGAACATATCTGCCGGAACTCCGGCTAGCCGGCGCCGTGATCCGTACGCCCAGCTGTGAACCCGATGCGACAATCGGCCGATTCTCGCTACGAACGTAGGCGGAAGGTTCCCTTAAACGTCTTTAGCCGCAGCTCCGGGCCACCGCCGTTTACGGCCCCGCGATAGTGTTCGTGGTGCGCTGGGCTGGAACGGAAGCCGACGGTAACGGCCGGGTCGACATCCAGCGTTCCGTGCCGGCCGAGCTCGCTTTCGAGGGTGACGCCCTTGCCGGGCGGAAGCGCGATCTCCACATCGCCTTTGTAGGTATCGACGCGGCTGGGACCGGCGACGTTGGCGAAGGCAACGCGCGCCTCGCCTTTATAAGTGTGCAGCGCGAGCGGGCCTTCGAGCGAGGAGATGACGCTCGTGCCCTTGTAAGTATCGACATCGAGCGCCCCGCGCAGGCCGTCGACGCGGATATCGGACTTGTAGTCCTTGATCTTTAGCCGGGCGGTGCGCGGCATGTGAATCTCGTACCGGACAAAGGGCAGGACACGGGACTCCCAGTCGAACCAGGAATTCGGCCAGGAGCGCCCTTCGAGCTTGCTGTAATCCGACTTTACGTGAACGGCCGAGCCCGAACCTTCGATGCGGACCTCGGTCTGCTCGACGGCCTGTTTCTGGCCGGCCGAGTCGCCATCGGGCTCGACGCGCGCATGGATGTCGATCTCGGCTTTATCCCAGGTGTGCACACTGACCGCGCCCTTGTAGGTCTCGACGGTAAGAAAACCTGCCGGGTCGAGCGCGAGGGTTTTGTGCACCTGTTTGACATCGGTTTCGGTAGCCCGAGTCAAATTCGGGGCCACGGCCATTGCGAAGAAAGTTACGGTTATCAGAGCCGTGGCCCGGGAAGACGTTCGCAGCATGATTCGCCTCCTGGTAAATAAGCTACGACTGTTCAGGTCTGGAGGTTCCGTTCATTCCACGAAGGCCATGCTACACTCCCGGTTGATGCCTGACGGACGCCAGATGCCGGATGAACCGCCGCCGTTGCTTGGAAGCTGGCCGCGCGTTTACATCCTGGTGCTGGCGTATCTGGCGCTGCTGATCCTGCTTTTTTACGCGTTTACCCTTCATTTTTCATGAGACCGCTCGACTGGTTGGTGCTGGGCGCCACGCTGACCGCGATTGTCACCTATGGGCTCTACAAGGGACGGGGCTCGGATACCGTCAACAAATACCTTCTCGCCGGCAAAACCATGCCCTGGTACGCCATGGCGCTTTCGATCATGGCGACGCAGGCGAGCGCCATTACGTTCATTTCGACGACGGGCCAGGCTTATGTCGATGGCATGCGTTTTGTGCAGTTCTATTTCGGCATGCCCATCGCCATGGTGATCATCTCGGCCACGGCGGTGCCGCTGTTCCACCGCTCGAATGTTTACACGGCATACGAGTATCTGGAAAAGCGTTTCGATGCCAAGACAAGAGCGCTGGCCAGCATCGTGTTTTTGATCCAGCGCGGAATTTCGGTCGGTGTCTCGCTTTATGCGCCGGCGATTGTGCTGGCCGTTATCCTGGGATGGCCGGACCGTCTGACGACGCTGGCCATGGGGGTGCTGATTACGATCTACACCACGGCCGGGGGCATCAAGGCCGTGACCTGGACCGATGTACAGCAGATGCTGATTATCTTCTTCGGGCTTTTTGTCGCACTCTTCATGATTATTCATCTGCTGCCGGCCCGAGTTTCGTTCAGTGACGCCGTGAATCTGGCGGGCGCGATCGGAAAACTGAACGCCGTGGATCTTCACTTCGACCTGAACAATCGCTACAACGTGTGGAGCGGGCTGATCGGAGGGGCGTTCCTGGCGCTTGCGTATTTCGGATGCGATCAGTCGCAAGTGCAGCGGTATCTGACCGGAAAGTCCATCGCGCAGAGCCGTTTAAGTCTGATGTTTACCGCCGTCGCTAAAATCCCGATGCAGTTTTTCATCCTGTTCATCGGCGCGATGGTGTTCGTCTTCTACACATTCGAGAGACCGCCGCTGCTGTTTCAGCCGGTGGCGATGGAGCAGCTGCGATCGATGAAGGCGGGCGGATATAGTGCGATCGAGGAGAGGTTCGAGCGGGCATTTGAGCGCCGCAAGCTGGCGGCTACCGCGTTGGCCGAAGCACACGGCGACCCGGCCAGGCGCGCGGAATATGTGGCCCAATACCGCGCAGCGCAGAAGGAGATTAATGCCGCGCGAGCGGACGGCGCGGGGCTGGTGGAGCACGCGACCGGCGAGAGAGGATTCAACGACACCAATTACATTTTTCTCGCGTTCGTCACGCGCTATCTGCCGGCGGGAGTGGTGGGGCTGTTGATTGCGGTGATCTTTGCGGCGGCGATGTCATCCAGCTCGGGCGAAGTGAACTCGCTGGCGACCGTGACGGTGGTGGATATTTACCGCAGGCACATGCGGCAGGACGCGACCGACCGGCATTACTTATGGGCCTCTCGTATTTTTACGGCGTTCTGGGCGGCATACGCGGTGTTCTTCGCGCATTTTGCCAGTAAGCTTGGCTCGCTGATTGAAGCGGTGAATCTGTTGGGATCGCTATTTTATGGATCTCTGCTGGGAGTGTTCGTCCTGGCGTTTTTCTTCCGGCGTGTGACCGGGACAGGCGCGTTTGCCGGCATGGTGGCGGGCGAGGCGGCTATTTTCGCGGCCTACTGGTTCACGGGCATCTCGTTTCTCTGGTACAACGTGATCGGATGCGTGGTGGTGATCGGGACCGGCGTGGTGGTCTCGTGGATATGGCCGGCAAGAAGTGCTGCGGGATGACGAAACCGTCAAAAAGTCCGGGCTGGTTCGACTCAGTTCGGTTCGGACGGCGGAGATTCGATGATCACCGGCGTGGCGCGCGGGGAAGCGCCGCGGCCGATTACGCCCGTGAGCATGATCGACGGGATCCAGCACATTCTGGACTTGTCTTCGCTGGACGCTACTTCGATGCGCGACAGGCGCCCGGCGCGCGCGTGCTCGTGAACCACTGTACCGGCGGGCACGGCCAGGGTGCTTTCGCGAAGAACCAGAGCCGCGGCTGCGTTCCGATCGCCCTGCGCGATCACGGCGTAGAGCTGGAGAATTTGCGTATCGGATTCGGAACAAAACGAATCGGCAATCACGGTGGCGTCACGGTCGACTGCGCCCGCGGCCTGCTTGCGCGAGCGGCCAAACGAGCCCGGAGCCAACCTGGGCAGCACGGCGAGAGCGATCAGCGCGCCAACGACCGTGAAGAGGATCAGGGTCAGGAATGTGAATGGCTTTTCCGGGCGCCGGCCGATGCGCGCTCCGCACTTCAGGCAGAAGCGAGCGGTTTCAGGCAGTGGCGCCTGGCATTTTGGACAGGAGACGGAAGTCATTGAGTCACCTGACGACCTACCGGCTTGTATCCCCGGCGTAAACACGCGGGCACCCCTTTATTGTTCAGGAAGCAGAGTACGAATCCAATGCTGACTTTAGTTAATAAAACCAGCCTTGCAGACGGGTACTTGCAAACTATACAAAGACGGTTGCGACTTCGACGGCGGAGCGGTTGCCTTCCACCACCACGATTCCGCTCTCCGTCACGTGATGAAAGCGGCGGTCGCGCTCGAGGTCATAACCGATGGCTGCATCGGGCTGAATGCGAACGTTTTTATCGAGAATGGCGCGGCGCACTTTGGCTCGTCTTCCGATGTCGCAGTTATCGAGGATGATCGAGTCTTCGACCAGCGCGCCGGCATGCACGCGCACGTTGCGCCCGATGACGCAATTGCGAACCACGCCGCCTGAAAGAATCGACCCCCCGGAAATGACCGAATCAACTGCCTGGCCGCGGCGATTCTCTTCATCGAAGGTGAATTTTGCAGGCGGATCGGGAAAGCCGGTGGTGCGCAGCGGCCATTCGCGGTTATATAGATTGAGAGCCGGCGACACTGAGCGGAGATCCATATTTGCCTCGTAATAAGCGTCGATAGTGCCTACATCGCGCCAATAGGCAGGTGCGTCGGCAAGCTCGCCGGGGATGCGGTTGGACTGGAAGTTATACGCGTAGACTTCGGAGCGGCCGACGAGCGAGGGCAGGATGTCATGCCCGAAATCATGCGTGCTGGCGTCTCTGGCGGCGTCATCCTGAAGCTCGCGCAATAGAGCGCGCGTAGCAAAGATGTAGTTGCCCATCGAGGCATAGACGCGATTAGGATCGCCGGGTATGGTGGGGGCATCGGCTTTTTTCTCGTGGAAGCGCACGATGCGGCCATCGGCCCGAGTCTCGATCACGCCGAACTGGGCAGCCTGCTCCTTCTCCACCGGAATAGCCGCGACGGTGGCTTCGGCGCTCTTGTTTTGGTGGTATTCGACCATGCTGGCGATGTTCATGCGGTAGATATGGTCGGCGCCGAAGATGGCGACCAAGTGCGGATCAGCCTGCTCGATCAAATTGATGTTCTGAAAAATTGCATCGGCCGTGCCTTGGTACCAGGTCTCGTCGGCCGAGCGCATCTGTGCCGGAACCGGAATGATGAACTGGTTCTTCAGCAGGCTGCCGAACTGCCAACCTTCGTTCAAGTGCTGCAACAGCGACTGGCTGCGGAACTGCGTGAGGACGTAGATCGAGTAGATACCGGAGTTTATGAAGTTGCTGAGGACGAAATCGATGATGCGGTACTTGCCGCCAAAGGGGACGGCGGGTTTGGCGCGCTCTTTGGTGAGCGGGTAAAGCCGGGTGCCCTTGCCGCCGGCCAGGACGATGCCTAGGACGCGCAACTGCATACCGTCGATTGTGTCAACACAAAGTCGACGTGCGCAACCGAAGAAACCGATTGCGTGGATGTCTGAACACGGAAGGGGTTTAGGCAGGCCAGGTATCAGCCCGCGGGGCCAGCACTTTCTCGCGACGGTTCTGAAGTGATATGGTGTGAACTCCCATGGTGACCCCGGCGGGTATTTTACCCATCAAGAAACGCGGGTACGGGCTGAGGCGGTGGAGTGTTCTCGCGCTGCTGATGGCGGCGATCATCATCGGGTATATCGATCGGACCAATATTTCGGTGGCGCTCGCGGCATCGCAGTTCAAAACGGCCTTTCATTTGACGGACCAGAATCGCGGGGCGCTGAATGCGGCGTTCTTCTTTTCGTATGCTTTTTTGCAAATCCCGGCCGGCTGGCTGGTCGATCGCTATGGCGTGAAGTTCCCGTATGCGTGGAGTTTTTTTACCTGGAGCTTGATTTCGGCGGCTACAGGGCTGGCGCAGTCGGTTTCACAACTGTTTGCGATCCGGTTTCTTTTGGGAGTCGGCGAATCGGTGGCGACGCCGGCGAGCATGCGGTGGATCCGGTTTCAGTTCGCCGAAAGAGAGCGCGGGTTAGCGGTGGGGCTGTACATGAGCGCGACGAAGATCGGCTCGGCGATCGGCGCGCCGCTGGCTGCATGGCTAATCGGCGGCTGGGGATGGCGGCCGATGTTCATGTGGCTCGGGATCGGCGGCCTGGTGTGGCTGGTGCCGTGGCTGTTGCTGGCTGAGAATGATGACCGCGCGCGCGAACGGCAGGCTGTGGGCGGATCAAAGACTGTTGTCTCATTCCGGAAGGTGCTCTCCAGCCCGGTGATCTGGGGCACGGTGATCGGCACATTCTGCTACATGTACTTCGTATACTTCTGCATGACGTGGATGCCGGCATACTTCGTCGAGCGGCGGAATCTCTCGCTCGAGTCGATGGGGCTTTACACCATGTTCAGTTTCGGGGGCATGGCGGCGGTGGCGGCGCTGGCGGGCTGGGTAGCGGACCGTATGATTGCAGCCGGCCGGGACGCAGTCGCGGTAAGAAAAGCCTTCACGATTGCGGGATTTCTGGTAGCCTCGACCGAAGTGATCGGGGCATTTTCGGATTCAGTGCCGGTGGCGCTGTTTTTCGCAGTCTTTTCGCTCAGCGGCCTGGGGCTGGCCACCGCGAATTATTGGGCGCTGACGCAAACGCTGATCCCGGGCGGCGCGATCGGGCGAATCGTGGGAATTCAGAACTGCGCGGCGAACCTGCCGGGGATTGTGGCGCCGATCGTCACGGGCTGGCTAAAGCAGACGACCGGCGGGTACCGCGCGCCGATCGAGGCGATTTTCTTCGTGCTGATCGTGGGGGTGGCGGCGTACATTTTCCTGGTGAAAGAAGAGTACGCGCCCGGCATCGCCCGAGAGAGCTAGCCGCTGGATTACCCAGATCCGCTACAAAACGCAGAACAGCCCGCGGTTTTCATGTTACATTCCGACTATGCGGGTGACGGTCATTGGAACGGGCTACGTTGGAACGGTTACTGGTGCGTGCCTGGCTTATCTGGGGCACCGCGTCAGCTGCATGGATACGGACGCGGATAAGATCGCCAAATTGCAAGCAGGCGAGATGCCCATTTATGAGCCGCACCTGCGAGAGCTGCTTTGCGATGCGGCGACGCACGGCGGCATCGAGTTTACGACAGATCTCGCACCAGCGGTTCGAGCAAGCGATGTCATTTTCATAGCGGTAGGAACACCGCCGCGCGCGAACGGCGAGGCAAACTTGTCATATCTGGAAGAGGCCGCGCGGTCGATCGGCGCTGCGATGAATGGAGAGCGTTTTCGGGTCGTAGTGAACAAGTCCACCGTGCCGGTCGGGAGCGGAAACCTGGTCGAGGCACTGGTTCGCGAGGGCATCGGCGAAACGCATCCGGGTGAACAGACGCGCGTTGAATTCGGTGTGGCCAGCAACCCCGAGTTTCTGCGGGAGGGATCGGCGATTGCAGACTCACTGTATCCTGACCGCATCGTGCTGGGCGCGGAAGACGAGCGAACGATGGCGATGCTCGAGGAATTGTACCGGCCGGTCATCGAGCAGCAATTCGACGCGCCGAAATTCGTGCCTCGGCCGGACGGCCTCAGCCGTGTGCCGCTGGTTGCGACCTCACTGACCAGCGCGGAAATGATCAAGTACGCCGCCAATACGTTTCTGGCGATGAAGATCGGGTTTGCCAACGAAATGGCAAACTTGTGCGAGAGGGTGGGTGCGGATTCGACCGAGGTGATGGGCGGTATCGGACTGGATTCACGTATTGGCGCGAAGTTTTTGAACGCCGGCCTGGGTTGGGGCGGGAGCTGTTTCGGAAAAGATATTCAATCGTTGCTGCACACGGCAGAAGAGTATGGCTACCAGGCGCGGCTGCTCGAAGCGGCACTCGCGGTGAACCGGGCGCAGCGGCAAGTGGTGATTCAGAAATTGCAGGAAAAGCTTTTTATCTTGAAGGGCCGGACGATCGCGCTGCTCGGCCTGGCGTTCAAGCCCGACACGGACGACCTGCGCGACGCTCCCAGCCTGCAGATCGCGGAACGGCTACTGCAGATGGGAGCGCGGGTGAAGGCCTACGATCCGATTGCCATGCCGGCCTGCCGCGCGCAAAATCCGGACCTCAGGATTCACTATTGCGAATCGGCGATTGATGCCGCGCGCGAAGCGGAGGCGATTGTCCTGGTCACCGAATGGGATGAATTCCGAAAATTAGACCTCGCGCAACTGGCGGCCGTAATGCGCCAGCGAGTCTTGATTGACGGCCGGAACCTCTACGATCCGCAAGCCGCACGACATGCCGGCTTCGACTACTGCGGGATTGGACGGACGCGGACGGATGGTCGTCAGGCACACCAACGGCCTAGCGGCACTTAAAGCCCCATAATCTGCATCCCGGAATCGACGAACAAGACAGTGCCGGTGACGCCGCGGCCGAGATGACTTGCCAGGAAAACGGCGGCATCGCCGACTTCCGCAGGATCGGTGTTGTGGCGCAAGGGAGAGCGTTTGGCGACAACGTCGAGGATCGTCGAGAAATCTTTCACGGCACGAGCCGATGCGGTTTTTACAGGCCCGGCCGAGATGGCATTGACCCGAATACCGGCGGGGCCAAGATCGCTGGCCAGATAGCGGACGGAAGCCTCGAGCGAGGCTTTGGCCACACCCATGACGTTGTAATTGGGAACGACGCGCGTGGAGCCCAGGTATGTCAGCGTGGTGATGGAGCCGCCTTCGGTCATCACCGGCGCGGTTGCGCGCGCGACGGCCACCAGGGAATAGGCGCTGACTTCGAGAGCCAGGAGAAAACCATCGCGCCCGGTGTCGACGAAAGGCCGGCCCAGATCTTCGCGATTGGCAAAAGCCAGGCTGTGCACCACGGCATCGAGCGGCCGGCCGAGCGACTGCAATTCTTCGGCAAGCGCGGCCATGTCGAATTCTTTGGTGACGTCGCAAGGCAAAATGCGCTCGACCGGCAGATCCTTTGCGAGCGATTCGACCGCTTCTTTCTGGTGCTCGCCCAGGTACGTGAGGACCAGCTTCGCGCCTTCCCGCGAAAACGATTGCGCGATGGCGTAAGCCAGGCTCCATCGGTTGGCGATGCCGAGAACCAGCGCCAGTTTTCCTTCGAGCAAGCCGGGCATATGCGTCAGCGCAGCTTCATTGGGGCGCCGCCGGCTTCGCGGCTTCGCTGCGCGGCATCCATGAAGGCAAAGATCTCGAGCGTCTCGTCGCTCGGGACGGGCGGCTCCTTGGTTTCGAAGAATTTCACGATCTCCACCAGCAGCGGGTGGTAACTGTCCACGGATTTCGCGGGACTCTGTACGATCTTCTGGTTCGCCCGGAAGACCACCGCGCCGAATTCTCCGTAAGGGCGCAAGGCGCGCACACTGCCGAGCCGGCCGTCTTTCCAGCGGCCCACGATCACGTCGGCATCGGGCGAATTCGTGCGGCTGACTTCCTCGCAACCCGGCCCCATCAAGGCGTACAGCAGCTCGATTTCGTGGATTGCGTACCAGGAAAGATCGAGATGCTGGTGCGGCTCCGTGGGCCCCGGCCCCCAGGTAATGACGCCTGTGATATCGGAAAATTTCATGCTGGCCGCGGGCTCGGTATAACGCAGGTCCGAAGCGCTGAACCAGGGCACACCGGCGTCTTTCGCCAGCTTTGCGATTTCGCGAGCGCCCTCCAGAGTGTCGGACAAGGGCTTATCGATAAACAGCGGCTTGTGGGCGGCAATGACCGGCTTGGCCTGGTCGAGATGTACGCGGCCATCGACGCTTTCGAGCAGGATGCCGTCGACTTTGCGGCACAGGGCCGGGATATCCGCGACGAATTCCACCTTCCATTTGGTACGCAGCTCTTCGGCGAACTTGTCGACGCGCTTATAGCTCGATTCGACATCCGGGCTGCCGCCTTTGTACGCCGCGACCACGCGCGCACCGGGAACGTAATCGGGCGAAGAGGGATCATTCAGTATTTTGGTGAAGGCGATGACATGCGAGGTGTCGGTGCCGATAATACCGAGGCGGATTTCCGCGGACGCGCTCAGACAACCCAGCGCAAAGAGAACCAAAATGGATTTCATTGTGGGCATTGTACACTGAATTTTCCAGTGGATCTCTCGACTCCGCTCACGTACGTCAAAGGCGTCGGCCCGGCGCGCGCCGCGATGCTCGAGACCAAAGGCCTCCTCACCGTGGAGGACCTGCTGGCGTATGTGCCGTTCCGCTACGAAGATCGAAGCAATACCAAGACCATCGCGCAACTCGCCCCGGGCGAAATGGCGACCGTGGTTGCGGATGTGAAATCGGCGCGGCTGATCGGATTCAGGCGACGCAATCTGGGCATGTTCGAAGCGACATTCACGGACGCTTCGCGCGCCGTCCTTCATGCGAAATGGTTCCACGCGGAATACCTGGCGAAGACCCTCGAGCCTGGGCGGCGGATCGCGCTCTTCGGCAAAGTGGAGTTCGACAGCTACACCGGCGACCTGGCGATGCTGCATCCGGAATTCGAGCTGCTCACCGAGGACAATGAAGATGCCGAGGCCGCACTGCACGTGGGGCGCCTGGTGCCGGTGTACGAAGCAATTTCCAAGGTGAATACGCGCGCGCTGCGCACCATCATCCACCGGGCGTTTGGGCAGATCGCGCCGGCCGAGGACCGCCTGCCGAAAAGCATTTGCGAGCGCCTGCATCTGGTGGATCGCTGGACGGCTATGCGCGGCATTCACTTCCCGCCCACCGATTCGGATCTGCGGCTGTTGAACGCGTTTCGATCGCCCGCGCAATTCCGGCTGATTTTCGAGGAATTTTTCTGGCTGGAGTGCGGGCTGGCGCTGCGGCGCAGCCAGGCTCGAGAGGCAGCGGGCATTTCGTTCGCTCTCAACGATCGCGTACGCGAGCAGATCAAGGCCATGCTGCCGTTCAAGCCGACCGGGGCGCAGAAGCACGTGTTAGGCGAGATTGCGCGCGACATGGCGGCTACGAGCCCCATGCACCGGCTGCTGCAGGGCGATGTGGGGAGCGGCAAAACGATCGTGGCCGCCGAGGCCGCGGTGATTGCAATCGAGAACGGCTATCAGGTGGCCGTGCTTGCGCCGACCGAGATCCTGGCCGCGCAACACTATTTTTATCTGAAGCCTCTCCTTACAAAACTGGGCTATGTGGTCACGCTGCTCACAGGCTCTTTTACCAGCCGCGAAAAGGCACAGTTGAAAAAGCTGCTGGCGGAGGGTTTGGCGCATGTAGCGATCGGCACGCATGCTTTGCTCGAAAAAGATGTCGAGTTCCGCCGGCTTGGACTGGCGATCATCGATGAACAGCACCGCTTCGGAGTCATGCAGCGGCTGGGACTGGCGCACAAAGGCGTGCATCCCGACGTGCTGGTCATGACGGCCACACCTATTCCGCGCACCCTGGCGCTGACGCTTTATGGCGATCTCGATGTTTCGATCATCGACGAATTGCCGCCGGGACGGAGGCCCATCTCGACCAAACACGTGACCGCCGATCAGGTGGAGCGCGTCTACAGCTTTATCCGCAAACAGATCGACGCAGGCCGGCAGGCGTATGTCGTGTATCCGGTGATTGAGGAATCCGAGACGCAGGCAATGAAAGCCGCGGAGAAAATGCACGCGCATCTTTCGCGCGAAGTTTTTCCCGATCTCGCCGTAGGCCTGCTGCATGGCCGGCTGCCTTCGTCGCAAAAAGAAGCGGTGATGGAGGATTTTAAGCGGGGGCTGGTCAAGGTTCTTGTCGCGACCACCGTAATCGAGGTCGGGGTCGATGTGCCAAACGCAACGGTGATGGTGATCGAGCAGGCAGAGCGCTTCGGCCTGGCGCAACTGCACCAGCTTCGCGGCCGGGTGGGGCGCGGCGCCGAGCAGAGCTACTGCATTCTGGTCACGAAGCGCATGAACGACGCGGCGCGCGAGCGGATCCGCACGCTGGTAGATACCAACGACGGTTTCGCGATTGCGGAAATGGATCTGAAACTGCGCGGGCCGGGCGAGTTTTTGGGTACGCGGCAGTCGGGTCTTCCATCGCTTCGCGTGGCAAATATTCTGCGCGATCAGGAAATTCTGGAAATCGCGCGCGGCGAAGCGCAGCAATTTATCGAGCGTCCGCCCTCGCAGGAAGAGTTCGCGCGTGTCATGGCGTATGTGCGGCACGAGTGGGAACAGCGCTACGGTCTCGTGCAGGTGGGATGAGTGCGGGTCATCGGAGGTGAATTCCGGTCGCGCCGGCTGCGGTCAATTCCGGGATTGGCGACGCGCCCAACCCCCGACCGGCTTCGCGAAACGCTGTTCGACATTTTGGGATCGAGCGTCCAAGGCGCGATCTTTCTGGATGCCTATGCGGGCACGGGCGCGGTAGGAATCGAAGCCCTGAGCCGGGGGGCGTCGAGGGCGATATTCCTCGAGCGGAGCAAGGGCGCGGCGAAGATAATCCACGAGAATCTCAAGAGCCTGTCGCTCGAATCGAGGGCGACGGTCGTGCTGGCGCGAGCGCTGGCGGGTATCGCGAGCCAAAAGGCTGACATTGTTTTTCTCGATCCGCCATATGATCTGGAAAGCGAGTACCGGCCGGTGTTCGAAGCATTGGGCGAAAATCCACCACGGTTGGTGATTGCCCAGCATTCTGTGCGGTTTCCTCTCGCCGAAAGCTATGGCGCGCTCCAGCGGACCAGAGTTCTCAAGCAGGGCGACAACGCGCTGAGCTTTTATGCGCCATCAGGCCGGAGCTGAATTAAAGAATTCGCAGTTCGACCGGTGCGCCCGCCTCGCACCCCAGCATCTTGGCAGCCGACGCCTGGCTCGATGACACTTCGAGGTAACCGGAACTGCCGGCGATCACAAACAGCTCACCCGGACCGCACTCGGCATAATTCTGAACAAGACGATGGACGATTTCCATCCCAACCGACATCTCGAAGGGCCGCTGGTCCAGATCCGGAAAATCTTCGGCCGGGAAATTGGTGATCAGGTTTCCGAAACGGTCAATTTTGAGAATCGTACCGGTCCATCCGCGGCGCGCGGTGCGGACAGGCTTTTCGAAATGCTGGCGCAGATAGTCGGCGATTGTTTTGCCCATTCTGGCCGGCGCGATGCCGCGAGCAAGATGCGCGCCCACGGGCGAAAAGATGTCGCGGCCGTGAAACGTCCGGCTTACGGGTTTTAAGAAATATTTCTCAGCCGTAATCCAGCGGACTTTATGTTTCTCGCGCGCATAGATCATGGAGAGCACGCCGTTATCCGGCGCAACGAAAATTTGCCCGGCGGCTTCCGCCAGGATCGGCCGGCGCGAGGTTCCGACGCCTGGGTCGACGACCACCACGTGCACCGTGCCGCGAGGAAAATAGCGATAGGCCTGGGCCAGAACGAACGCGCCCTCTGGAATGCTGAAAGGGCTGATGTCGTGAGTGATATCGACGATTTCGGCGGAAGGGCAGATCCGGAAAATTACGCCTTTCAGCGTGCCGGCAAAGTGATCGGAGAGGCCAAAATCGGTAGTTAGAGTAATGACGGGGCGCCGCATTGCTAAAATGTCAGTTAGTGAACCATTTCTACTTCGACCACAATGCCACGACGCCCGTGTCGCCGGAAGTGCTCGGGGCGATGATGCCTTGTATGGCCGATGTGTATGGTAACGCGTCCAGTATCCATCATTTTGGACAGATGGCCAAGCAGCGCCTCGAAATGGCGCGCCGGCAAACCGCGAGCCTCATCGGCTGCCAGCCCCAGGAGGTGGTTTTTACCAGCGGCGGCACCGAGGCCGATAATCTGGCGCTGTTCGGCGTTGTACGGCAATCCGGTAAACCGTCGAAGCACGTCATCACCACCACCATCGAGCATCCGGCCGTGCTCAATGCCTGCGCACAATTAGAGCGCGAAGGCGTGGCCGTTACTTATGTGCGCGTCGGCGCGGACGGCGTGGTTTCCCCGGACGATATCCGGCGGGCGCTGCGGCCTTCGACGGTGCTAGTTTCCGTGATGCACGCGAACAATGAACTGGGGACCGTGCAGCCGATCGCCGAGATTACCCGCATCACGCGGGAAGCCGCGGTGTATCTGCATGCCGACGGCGTCCAGGCGCTCGGAAAGCTGCCGGTGAATGTCGGCGCCTTGGGTGTGGATCTCTATTCGATGAGCGGGCACAAGATTTATGCTCCCAAGGGCATCGGCGCACTATTTGTGCGGAAGGGAACGCGCATGACTTCGATTACCTTCGGCGGGCACCACGAGCGGGAGCGGCGTCCGGGGACGGAGAACGTGCCTGGAGCGGTCGCGCTGGGCGCGGCCGCCGAATGCGCAGCACGCCATCTGGAGGCTCAGCCGGAAGCACTCGCGGGCTTGCGCGACCGGCTTGAGACCGAGATTCTGCGGCGCATTCCAGGCACCGGAGTGAACGGCGATCGGGACCGCCGAACACCAAACACCTCCAACATTTATTTCGATGGTGTGGACGGCGAGGCACTGGTGATTGCACTCGATCTGCGGGGGTTCGCCGTCTCGACGGGAGCGGCATGCTCGAGTGGCGCTATCGAGCCATCCCACGTGCTACTGGCGATTGGCGCGACACCGGAACGTGCGCGCTCCAGCATACGCTTCTCACTAGGCCGTTCGAACACGACGGAGCAGGTGGACGCGCTGATTACGGCCGTCGAAGAGTCCGTGCGCCATCTGCGCAAGATTTCACCGGTGGCCCAAATTCATGCCTGAGCGGCCCATCGCGGTGGCGATGAGCGGCGGCGTGGATAGCTCAACGGCCGCCGGACTACTGGTCTCGCGCGGGCACGCGGTCGTTGGGCTGACCATGCAGCTTTGGAACCAGAGGCGGCTGCCGGAGCTTTCGACGGGCGCCACAACGGGCCGCTGCTGCTCGCTCGATGATGTTTACGATGCGCGACGTGTTGCCGAGCAGCTTGGAATCCCGTTTTACCTCGTAAATTTCGAAGAACAATTCGAGCGTCAGGTGGTTGAGCCGTTCGTCGCAGAGTACCTGGCCGGGCGTACGCCCATTCCCTGCACGCTTTGCAATAACTTCATCAAATTCGACCGGTTTCTCGAAATGGCGGATGGCGTAGGGGCCGGTCAGATTGCCACCGGGCACTATGCGCGCATCACGCAAAACACGGAAACCGGCCGCTACCAGTTGCGCACCGCCGTCGATGCCGGGAAAGACCAGACCTATTTTATGTTCGGATTGACGCAGCGGCAGCTCGCGCGCGCTCTTTTTCCTTTGGGTGAAATGCGGAAGAGCGAGGTGCGGGCGCTGGCGCGTGAAATGGGCCTGGCGGTTGCCGAAAAAGATGAGAGCTATGAGATTTGTTTCGTCCCGAACGGAGATTACGCGGCATTTCTGGATGAGTATCTGCGATCGAAGGGCGCCACGCTCGAACGCGTGCATGGCGAGATCGTTTCGACGGATGGACGCACGGTGGGCGGGCACGCGGGCGTTCATCACTTCACCGTGGGGCAGCGGCGCGGTCTGGGCATTGCAACCGGAGAGCCGCTGTACGTTATCGCGACCGACGCCGGTACGCAGCGGGTCACGGTCGGTCCGAACGAAGCCTTATACCGCGCGAGGCTGATCGCGAAGGCCGTGAATTGGATTTCCTGGCCCGGAATAACGGCGCCCGCGCGTGCGCGAGTGAAGATCCGCAATAAACACGAAGCTGCCGCTGCAATACTCTATCCAACCGTAGACCCGGCGCGCGTGGAGGTGCATTTTGACGAGCCGCAGCGCGCCGTCACGGCCGGCCAGGGTGCGGTTTTCTACGACGGCGATTTGGTTCTCGGCGGCGGATGGATAGAATGACCATTTCATGCGCCACCGCTCCAGGCTACGCGACGCGCTCGAATACTGGCTTGCTGTCGCGGTTCTAAATTCGCTCGCCTGGGCGCCGCTCCCGCTATCGAATCTGCTGGCGCGGGCGTATACCCGATTGCTTGACCTCGCAATTCCCAGGCTGCGCCGCGTAGCCCTGCGCAACCTCGCGATGGCGATGCCGGAGCTTGGCCGCGACGCCCGCTTGCGCATTGCCAGCGGCGTGTTCCGGTCAATCGCACGGCTACTGGTGACCTTTGCCCGCTTTCCGCGCCTCCGCCGCGGAAACATCGGCAAGTGGATCCGTTACGAAGGCTATGAACATTTCGAACAGGCGCTCGGCCGCGGCAAGGGTGTGCTGTTTGCCACCGCGCACCTGGGTAACTGGGAACTAAGCGCTTTCGCGCACGCGCTGCTTGCTCATTCCATGCACGTTGTAGTGCGCCCGCTCGACAATCCGCGCATCGACCGTCTGGTAGAGCGTTACCGCTCAATTTCCGGAAACCGGCTGATCGAAAAGAAAGATTTTGCGCGAGGTATTCTCGCTGCGCTGCGCGATAATGAGGCGGTCGGCATCCTCGTTGACCAGAACGCTTCGCCCGATAACGGAGTGTTCGTGAATTTCTTCGGCATTCCGGCGTGTGCCGGAACGGGCTTTGCAAAACTCGCCGCGCACACCGGCGCAGCCGTAATTCCGGGATTTGCGCTATGGTCGGAAACGGAGCGCAAATTCGTGCTGCGGTTCTGGCCCGCGGTCGAGATCAGCGGTGACGTGCAGGCCGATACCGCGCGGATCCAGGCCGTGCTCGAGAGCGCGATCCGGGAATACCCCGACCAGTGGCTGTGGATTCACCGCCGTTGGAAAACGCAGCCGCCGGGACAGCCGCCGCTTTACGACTGATCCCCGGAAACGCCCCTGTCGCAGTGCCCATGAGCGAGAAAAAAACGGCCTGCGTTATACTGATAAGGAAATACCCCGCGTGGGCCTGTGGCGCAGTTGGGAGCGCGCTTCCATGGCATGGAAGAGGTCGTGAGTTCGAATCTCACCAGGTCCACCAACCTCAAAGCCCAATAAAACATAGGCTTGCGAAAATGCTTGTGCGCTTCCACATCGTGGAAGAGGTCAGGCGGAGTCCATTTGGAGTCCAAAACGGCGGGAATTTGGACTCCAGCGGCAGCTTGGTCTGAGTTACGCGGCCCCGATCACACGAAAGGGGCTACACCAACTCAAACTCGAACGGTAGGCAGGAGTAACTCCCAGGGGACCGCGTGTTGACTACCGCACATCTCATTGAACCGCCTCACGTGTCGAGGGCCTGCCAAGCGCATGTAGTTCGGTAAGACCTGATGAGAAAAAATGAAGCCAGGGCGAAAACGTCAACTAGCGCTTCATCACGTTGATCGGTTCGGGTTGAAAGATAGATGACTCCGATCGCACCACGCGCAATCTTTGAGGCATCGCCTGGAAGCTTCTCAAATCCAACCCTAAACTCCGTTGCGTGGATAATGCGGTTCAGGGCGTCACGGAGGAGGCTCGCCTTGGTCAAGCCTTTTGTCGGGGACCCAAATGCGGAATGGTTCATCAACCGCGAATTTGGTGCGCAGGGCCTTGTTGTCCAAAATTCGTCGACCGTTTTAGTTCGAGAGAGAATTTCTACTCTTCGCTACTATCTAGCTCGGGAGACTGATATCAATGAGGCAACATCGAAGCTGCTTGCTGCGCCCAGCAGCGAGTCTCGCGCTGCCCTGGTGGCTTTTTGCTGCCTCGGCATTGGCGCAGGACGCGCCCAATCCCGGCTCTCAGAATCTGCCCAACATGGGCATTCAGATCACGCCGCTGGCGCCCCTCGGTTCCCATTTCGAGCCGATGAACCCCGGTCTCGCCGACAACCCAGGCTGGCTCGCCGGACAAGCGGTGACTACCGTGGTCAGCCCCGATCATAAGACTTTGTTGGCGCTGACTAGCGGGTTCAACATCGTCATCAATGCCGCCACCCCTCCCGACGTCAACCAGTTCGTCTTCGTCTACGATATCTCCGGCGAGGCTCCCCGAAAGAAACAGGTAATACCGATCCCCAACACGTACAATGGCATCGTCTTCGACCCATCCGGCCAGCATTTCTACGTTCCAGGCGGCGTCAACGACAACATCCACACCATCACCCTTGGATCCAATGGACGATGGGCCGAGGAGCAGCCCAAAAGCCCGGCGTTGACCATGGGCCACACCGCCGGCAATGGCTTGGGCTTGCCGCCAGGGGGCACCGGACCAGTCAACTCGCAGGTGTCCGTCCTGCCCTGCGCCGCCGGAATAGCCATCTCTACGGACGGAAAAACGCTAGTCGTCGCCAATTACTACAACGATTCCATCACCGTCTTCACAGGCGGCTACGGCAATTGGTCCGAGCCAACGGAGCTGGATCTCCGCCCGGGTAAGGCCAACGCCTCCCAGGCCGGTGTGCCGGGCGGCGAGTATCCTTTTTGGGTGGTGATCAAGGGAACGGGCGCCTCCGCCGTCGCCTATGTCTCCAGCATTCGCGACCGCGAGATCGACGTCGTCAGCCTCAACGGCACTCCATCGGTGACGGCGCGCATCCCGGTAAAAGGCCAGCCCAACAAGATGACCCTGAACGCCGCCCAGTCGCTGCTCTACGTTGTCGAAGACCAGTCCGACACGGTCGACGTCGTCAGCACCGCAACCAACGCCATCCTCGAAACCATTCCGGTCATCGCGCCGCCGGGGATGTTGCCAACCGCCCTGGCGCAGTATACCGGCGCCAATCCGGATAGCGTGACTCTCTCTCCCAACGAGAAACAACTCTACGTCTCTCAAGGCAATCTGAATTCAATCGCCGTTGTCGCGCTCGGAGGAACCAACAGCGGCGATCAGGTGGTGGGCCTCATCCCTACCGGCTGGTATCCCAATTCGGTAAGCTTCACCGGCGACGGGTCCTGGGTATACACCGTAAATGGCAAATCGCCGACGGGGCCGAATACGGGCTTCTGCTACAGTGGCGGAGCGCCCGCTTTTCACAGTTGTCTTTTGTCGGGTGAATACAATCTCCAGTTGATCAAGGCCGGCCTCCAGAGTTTCCCCGTCCCCAGCCCTTCCCAACTGGCCACGCTCACCGCGCAGGTCGCCGTAAACAACCACTTTTTGGCCACCGAGACCGCCAGCGACGCGGCCACCATGGCCGCCGTGCGCGCTGGCGTGCAGCACGTGATCTTCATTATCAAAGAGAATCGCAATCAAAGAGAATCGCACCTACGACCAGATTCTAGGCGACCTCGAGGTCGGCAATGGCGATCCCGACCTCACCGAGTTCGGCCAGTCGATCACGCCCAATCAGCACAATCTGGCGCTGAATTTCGTGACGCTCGACAACTTCCTGGCTACCGCGGAAGTCAGCAACGACGGTTGGCCGTGGACCACTTCCGCCCGCGCTCCCGATGTGATCGAGCGCCAATACCCGGTCGCCTACGCGAGCGCCTTTGGCGTTCAGCGCGGGCTCAGCATCGACTCCGAGGGCGCGAATCGCAGCGTGAACGTGGCCTATCCGACACTCGCCGAGCGGGAGGCCGCCAATCCCTTCACCACCCAAGACCCCGATGTGCTGCCCGGCCAAACCGACGTCGCCGCGCCGGATGGTCCCGACAACGAAGTGAACACCGGCTATCTGTGGGACGCCGCCGTGCGCGCCAACCTGACCGTTCGCAACTATGGTTTCTTCATCGATGCCACCCGCTATTTCACAACCACGAATGCCATCCCGCCGATCGAAGACCCGGCTTCGGTCGGCCTCCCCGTAGCCTTTCCAGCCAATGCCACGCTCGCCTCCCGCACCGATCAGTATTTCCGCGGTTTCGACAACGCCTTTCCCGATTATTACCGCTACGCCGAGTGGGCTCGGGAATTCGATGACGGTTTCTTCGTGCCGGCTGACCGTCCCGCGGCGCCGGAAGGCAAGCCAGATGCAGAGCCGAGCGCCCGTGTTCCCGTGCCTCGCGACCCCCATCCGCGATCTGCCGGTCTGCCCTCACTCAGCCTGGTTCGCTTCATGCACGATCACACCGGGAGCTTCTCGACCGCCATCGACGGCCTGAAGACCCCGGAACTGCAAGTGGCGGACAACGATTATGCAGTCGGTTTGTTGGTGCAAAAAATCGCGACCAGTCCATATGCCAACAACACGCTGATCTTCGTGATCGAAGACGATGCGCAGGATGGCGGCGATCACGTCGATTCCCATCGTACTGTCGCATTCGTCGCAGGCGCCTTCGCGAAACAGGGCGTAGTGGTCTCCACGCCGTATAACACGATCGATTTCGTGCGTACGATCGAAGAAGTCCTGGGCCTGCCGCCGTTGAATTTGAACGACGCCCTGGCGCGACCCATGGCCGACATCTTCAATACCACCCCCAGCGCCTGGAGCTTTACCGCCACTCCTTCGGCGCTGCTGTACAATTCCGGTGTGAATCTGCCGTTGCCTCCCCAGCCGAGCGGTTTGGCCGTGCCCAAGCCGGCGCACGGCGCCGGGTACTGGGCGAGAGTTACCCAGGGAATGGATTTTTCCTCCGAGGATCGCGTCGATCCCGCCGGCTTCAACCGCATTCTCTGGAAAGGCCTGATGGGCGATAAACCCTACCCCGCCTCGCAAACCGGAAAAGACTTGCGCTGCAACCGCGCCGAACTTCTGACGCGTTACCGGCAGTCGCTCGGGTCTGCTGCGCAGCAACGATGAGTGGGAATGGCAACTTGGTGCCGTGCGGCCAGCCTATTCGTAATATTGCGAAAATGCAAGTTTACTTTGCGAAGCCGCGAAGGCGGTCACCGCTCCACGTGGGCATCGTCCTTATATGGAAATCGATTGTTGTCTTCTTCCGACGACAACAAATGGAGCAGCCCCGCAACCGCGCGCGGAAAGCACGTCACGTGCCAGGATGCGCGTGGAGTCCTGGAGTCGGCGTGGAGTCCAGACGCCAAAAAGCCGTCCCGTGGTGTCCACCGGAGTCCACGCCGCCTCTAGAAAGTCCTTTGTTTTGTGCCAAACTGTCTGCAAGCGATTGATATTTCTTAAATGGCATGGCAGAGGTCGTGAGTTCGAATCTCACCAGGTCCACCAAAATTCCCGCTCTGGCCCTAATGCTCGGCTGAAAACCAGGCTGCTACGCATGCGCTTCCGCAACGGCCCGAGGGCGCGCATGTAACCGGTATGAGACATAGACCATCGTCAGCAGCGGCAGAACCAAAAATGAGAAAGGCCAGCCGGCTGTGCGCGCCGTGGCAATCATGAGGCCGGAAGCGGCGGCGCCAACAAGATAGTAAGGCAGCGACCAGAAGTAGCACTGCTGCCAGATCACATGAATGGGCTTGCGTTCGGTCAGGCACACAACTGTGGTTACGAGTGCCGTATTGGTGCCATACAGCAGCACGGTCGCGGTTACCAGGAATGCCGGCAGCGCGGTCGACCACCCCGAGTCAACTAATGCGTGACACGCGTAGTACGTGACCGATGTACTCAAGACTAGACTTCCGGAGTTGAATAGGGCACGGATCACGGATCGTGACGACTGCGTTCTCCAGAGAGTTTGCATGAGCGCGACACAGGCCGATATCACGGCAGCCTCCGCATAACTGAGCTCTGCGATCGCTACGAGAATGACGACGAAGCTAACCGAAATAGTTGACACAAGCCGCGGCAGCCGCACTTTGTACGTTCCTGCCAATAAGGCCATCGCCAAGTAGCTGGAAAACCGAATGAGATTGGCGGATTCCCAGTTCCAGGCCGCAACTACCATCAGCATCGTGCCCGCCGCGATTACTCCGAAGATGTAAACGGCTGCCATGGGCGCTAGCTTCGGTCGAGTGTTTATTTCGGCCGCAGTGACCGCAGGCACCGGATCAGTTCTCAGCCTGTA
This sequence comes from Bryobacteraceae bacterium, assembly GCA_035280425.1. Taxonomy (GTDB): domain Bacteria; phylum Acidobacteriota; class Terriglobia; order Bryobacterales; family Bryobacteraceae; genus QHXW01. The sequence continues at coordinate 339,588 of DATEFW010000007.1, forward strand.
ATAGAAATGGACCAGGTACAGCAGGGGCAACAGAATCAACCAGCCTTCGGGAACCGGGACCTTACCCGAAAGCGGCAGAAGGCCCACGAACGCTGCTCCGATTAAGTAATAGGGGAATGCCCAAAAGTACCACTCGCGACAAATGTGGGAAAGAGATTGGCCTTGCAATATTGACAATATCCCGGATACCAAAACCGTGCTGCTAGCAAAGTAAATGGCTGCTACCAATGCCAGCATGGCTGGCCGATAAGTTTCAATGCTGCCACTCAGTATGCTATGAGCGATCAGGAAGCAGAGGCTGGTACTGATCGTCAGATTTGCCAGATTGAACAGGATCTGCACGCGGGTAGGCCGTTGCTTCACTTTCCAGAAACTCTGGACGAGAGCGCCTGCCAAGGTTACAGCCAGCGTCTCGGGGAGCGTAAATTCAGCGATGCCGAACAACGTGAACAGGAAACTGGCTGAGTATGTTCCGTCGATCCCTGGCAATGTAAACTTGATCATCGAAGCGATTATTGCCAACCCGAAATAGATGCTGAACGTTCGGAATTCAGGAGACGGCCACGCCCGCAGTGACATGGCCATGATGATGACGCCAATGGCGATCACGCTATATGCGTAATTTTTTGCCGCTCGTGGCATAGGATGCGCCTCCAATGCAATTCGCCTTCAGTTTTCACCGTGGATGAGCTCGCTCAGACTCTCAGCCGCGACGCTGGTGCTGTCGCCCCAGACGACGCTGTAATCGAGACCCCATAATGTGGCGAAGGCCTGCGTTTGGCTCGCATCCCACACGCTGGAGGAACTGCCCCAGATGACATTTTTCTTCAGCGCGGTCACTGACACCGCCGGGCCCCACACGGCATCGATGGCCCAAACCGCATTCGAGTCCCACACCGCCTCGAGCGCACCATTCACATAGACGTCTCCAGATGCCGGGTCATAGACCGCTGTGGGCGAAAGTGCACTGCCGGCCTGGGGTGGCGCCAAATCGGTGTCGTTCAATGCTGCCCAGACGTCCAAGTAGCCGGCGCCGATCGTAAAAATGTCATACTGGCTTGTATAGCTGACGCCCGTGACGGGGTCGGTCGCTGTACTGAATGACGGGAATGTCTTGGTAGCGGTCTTCATCAAGCGCGCTTTCACCTGATCTGGCGTCAATGCGTGATTCTGCTGGAGCATTAATGCCGCCGCACCGGATACCATCGGCGCAGCCATACTTGTTCCACTCAACTCGTAATACATCGTTGACTCGCCGGGAGCGTTCTTGATGTAGTAGCTATTGGGAATTTCATTGGTGTTGGCGCTCGAACTGGTGTAAATCGTGCTTCCGGCGCGAATGAGCGAAATGATGCGATTTCCCGGAGCAACGATATCGGGTTTTACGATGTGATCGCCCAATGTCGGGCCTTTACTCGAATAGCTGGCTATCAAGTCGTCGCTTCGGCTAATCGTACGCATGTCTTTCATGGCACCCACGGTAATCGCGTAGGGATCGTTGGCAGGGGCCATGATTGTGCCGTAGCCGTTGTTGCTGAATGAATTATCACGTCCACTGTTACCCGCGGCCACAACTACGACAATGCCGCTCTTCCAGGCATTTTCGACAGCCTGACATAACGGATCTTGTATGTAAGACTCATACGCCGGCCGGCCAAGACTGAGATTGATTACCCTGATGTTGTACGTCTTCGCCAGGCTAACGGCGGCATTAATTGCACTGATCACGGAGCTATCGGTGCCGTTGCCGTTCGTGTCCAGGACCCGCAGGTTGATAATGTTGGCGTTCGGTGCGATGCCAATGAAGCTGCGCGTACAACGGGAACATGTGGACATTGCGCCGTTGCCCGCAAGGATGCCGGCAACATGCGTCCCGTGGCCGTAGGTATCGTTAGTCTCGGTGTAGTACGACAACGTTTGCGGCAAAAAGCTGGCGCTGTAAACGATTCGTGAAGCTGAACTGGACAGATGATTCAAGTCCGGACGCCCTTCAAGACCGCTATCAATTAGCGCGATGCCCACGCCGGTGCCGTCCCAACCGTACCGGCGTGCGATATTGGCGTTGACCGTCGGATTGGCGTAATCCAGCATCGCATGGACAGGACGGTCCGGGCTGATGTACGCAACCTCGGGATCTTCGGACAACTCGGCAAGGCGATGCGCCGGAATGGTGTAGTGCGCGCCATTGATGACGCCGCTCAGGTCATGTCTCAGCTCCCCGCCCCGGCTGCGAATTTTGTTGTGGTGCCTCTCGGTTGGAGCAGTCGTGAACTGAACAATGACGTCGATGGCCGAATGCAGGTTTGTGAGGGTAAGGTCCGGAGCGAATTTGTTCGCTGCGCGACCCGGCGCGGCCAGAAAGATAAGGAATACGGCTGCCGCGAACGAGCGTTTCATAATCGCCTCCATAGGTTCGCCGACGCAAACTAAAGGCCGTTCACGCCCGGGAGGCATCATCGGTTATAAGCGTTTGCCAGTCATGGCGTTTCGGAAAACGGATAACGTTAACCCAAATTCCCTTCGCATTGATGAGCATGTGACGAATTGTCACCAAGAGCTATGCCATGTGGTCTCGCGTTAACGGAATGTGTCCCACTGACTGCTCATCGCTGGTATGGCATGCTAGGCGTATGCCCAGCCTGATGCCTTTTGGCGGCTTCCGCATCGTGCGGCGATCGTTACTTTTGCTTCTCGCGAGCATGCCGGCCCTGTTGGGCCAAGTCACCAGCGGCTCCATCTCTGGTTATCTATTCGATCCGTCGCAGTCGCCGATTCGCGGCGCTGCGATCAAAGCCATCGACGCGCAGCATGCCCTGGAACGAACAGTGAGGAGCGATTCAGCCGGCTTTTATCGTTTTCTGGACCTTCCACCGGCGGTTTACACCGTCACCGCAATTGCTGATGGTTTTCAAACAGTCTCGGCGTCGGATCTGCGTGTAGCGGTCAATTCGCATCTCCGGGTCGACCTGCATCCGCCGATCGGATCGCGCGGGGAATCCGTGACGGTGCGCGCGGATGCGTATGCGCTTCCAACTGAATCCTCCGAGCTGGGCGCCGTTTTCGACCAGCGACGGATCGAAGACCTGCCGCTCAATAAGCGCGACTTTCTGCAGCTCGCGCTGCTCGCGCCGGGCGTTCTTCCACCGGTTCAGGGCTCCCAGATTTCGACCCGCGGTAATTTTTCGATGCATGCGAACGGCGCGCGCGAAGAATTCAATAATTATCTGCTGGATGGAGTCGATAACAACGACCCGGACATCAACCGGTATTCGCTCCAGCCGCCGGTCGACGCCATCCAGGAGTTCAAGATCTCGACCAATGCGTATAGCGCCGAATACGGCCGCAGCGCCGGCGGGCAGGTGAACGTCATCACGCGCAGCGGGAGCAACCATCTTCACGGGTTTCTTTACGAATACGTGCGCAACCGCGATCTTGACGCGCGCAACTTTTTTGATGGGAGCGAAAAGCCGAAGTTCATTCGGAACCAGTTCGGCGGAGGCGTGGGCGGCCCTATCGTGAGAAGCCGTCTATTTTATTTCATCAACGCCGACGGTCTGAGCGCCCGGCAGGGATTGAGCCATCTGGGAACCGTGCCGACCCAAGCTGAGCGCAGCGGTGATCTCTCTGCTCTCGGAGGGGCAATATTCGACCCCTTCACCGGCCAGCCGTTTCCCGGAAATCAAATCCCGGCGGGAAATATCTCTCCCTTGGCCGGCCGCATTTTGAGCCTCTACCCTCTGCCGAATCGGTCCGGGACCGCCGGTAATTTTCTGGGGCAACCGGTTTCCACCGATGCCGAAGCGCAAGTGACGGCCCGCGCCGATTACCGGGTAACCGACGCCGACCTGTTCACTCTGCGCTACAGTTTCGGCAGGAACGATCTGTTCGAGCCCTTTGCGGAAGCGTTCACCCAAATTCCGGGGTTCGGGGATTATCCGCGCGACCGCGGGCACAACGCCATGATTCACGAGGTGCACGCGTTCGGACCGCGCACCGTGAATTCGCTGCTCGCTGGTTTCAACCGAGTAGAGCGCGATGTCCTGCCCGAAAATTACCGAACCGATGTAAACAAACTCTGGGGCGTAAATTATCTGTCGGATCGCCCGCTCGATTTCGGGTACCCGTCGATCAGCGTCTCGGGCTTTCCTCCGGTGGGTGACTTGATTTCCATTCCCATTGTCCGCACCGGCAACACGTACCAGATGACGGACGAGTTGTCTGTGGTGCACGGGCGCCACACGATCAAGCTGGGCGCGGAGTTCCGCAAAATCGAGCACAACGGAGCTTTGGATATCTACGCCCGGGGGCAGATGATCTTCACCGGTGCGCTGTCGGGATCGGGGCTCAGCGATCTATTGCTGGGACTCCCGACTGTCGGTATCCAATCGCAATTCAATAATCACCAGACTCTGCGGACTTTTGCCACCAACTTCTTCGCCGAGGACGATTGGAAGCTGAGCCCGACTCTGACGCTGAATCTGGGGCTGAGGTACGAATACAACACGCCGCCAACCGATCCGACCAATCGAATGTCGACGCTCGATCTGGCCACACGGCAGGTGTATCAGTTGGGCACTCACGGCCTTTCGCGCTCGGGCATCCGTCCGGATTGGAATAACTTCGCTCCGCGGCTCGGCTTTGCATGGTCTCCCGCTTCGGATTTGGTGGTGCGCGGAGGCTACGGCATTTTTTATGACGCGGGCATGTTTAATGTAAACTCGGCGCTCTATTTCAATCCGCCGTTCTTTACCATCCGCGTGTTCACGCCCTCCCAAACGTCGCTATTAACACTCGATAATCCATTTCCTCTGAACAGCGGCTTCGTGCCGCCGCCTTCGCTGAGCGTTCTCAGCCCGGCCCTGACGACAGGATATCTCCAGGACTGGAATTTTAACATCCAGCGGGAATTTCATTCCTTCGGAACGGTGAGCCTTGCCTATGCCGGCTCGAAGGGAACGCACTTGATTCGCTCGAGAAATCTGAATCAACCGCGGCCAGGCTCCGGCGATCTCACGTCGCGCGCGCCGCTTGCCGATTTCAGCAACATTTTCTTTTCAGAAAGCGCCGGTGACTCGGAGTTTCATTCGCTGCAATCGACTTTCAACCGGCCGCTCGGGCGCGGGCTTTCGGTGTGGGCTGTATATATGCTGGCCAAGTCGACCGATGACACATCGGCATTTCTGGGGAACCAGGCCGACCGCAACTTTCCGCAGGACAGCCTGAACTATCACGCAGAACACGCCGTCTCGAGCTTCGATATCCGGCAGAGGGCCACCGCGGCTTGCGTTTATCAGTGGCCTGGGCGCCATTTGTGGACGCGCGACACCGAAATTCGCGCGATTGTCACGGCACAAGGCGGACAGCCTTTCACTCCCACGCTGAGCTTCGACAATAGCAACACGGGCAACACCGGAGGGACATTTGGTTCGGACCGGCCCGATCTGATCGGCGATCCCGTGCTTCCCAATCCAACGCCCGAAGAGTGGTTCAACACTGCCGCCTTGCGCATTCCGGCTCGCTATACGTTTGGCTCAGCAGGCCGCAACATTTTGCGTGGACCGGGGTACGCGTCATTCGACGTCTCGCTCCTCCGTCGTATTCCGCTGAGTGAATGGGGAACCCTGTCGTTTGAAGCCCAGGCATTCAATCTGCTGAACCGGACCAATTTCGATCTGCCCCAGGCCGTTGCCGACCAGATTGGCAGCTTTGGCCGGATTTTTTCGGCGAAAGCGCCGCGGCAGATTCAGTTCGCGTTGCGTTTCAGCTTCTGAACGCGCGATCTGCCGCGGGCTTGGCCAGTTGCTCCGGGCGTTGAAACCAGAGCACTCCGTGCAGCTACCTGCCCGCCGGCCGTGCGCTGGCAGTGGTTTGGGCATTGCCGGACGTGGCAGAGCTTGCGACATTGGCCACGCAGGCGCCATAGTCCTTCACCAGCTTGCTGGCTTCGAACATGTTGTGACCCGAGGAGTCCGCAACTTTCTTTCCCTTGAGCCCAACGCGTTCGCCCGGCTTCAAGACGACATCGCTGTCGGGCATCAAACTGTAAGTTTTTCCATCTTTCTCATTCGTCAGCATAGTTTGGTGCCCGCTTTGCTGGACGCAGCCGACCACATTCGGCCGGTTATGCAGAGCCCAGTAAGTGATGCCCCCGGCGGCCGCGGCACCGAGTCCGATTCCGACAGCCATTCCAGTGTGCGACCCATATCCGCTTTTCGGAGCCGTATAGGTGCCGCCGGGAGTTCCGGGGTTCATGGGACCACCGGAGTATTGCGCCAACGACGTGACCGCAGTTGCGACCAACAGTGCGATGACACTTGTAAAGGTAGTCACTATCTTTCGCATAAAAAACTTACCCCTGCGATTTCCTACGCCGCTCGATCGAGCATCGTTGCGGGATCAGGTACGATTTCAATTTTGTTAAATTTGCATTTCTGGAAATCTGGTGCGAAATCTCACGCCGGAGTCTGTGATGCACTTCGCGAAAAAAAACCGCCGCCACGCGATCGTTGGTCATCGCAGGCGGCGGTCTCAGCGACGTGCAGTCAGGATGCTATACGGCTAACAGGCGGTCTAAAAACGCGCGGTATCGGCGAACCGCCTGGCGCAGATCTTCGGTGGACATGTCCGCGCCTTTCGGCCATTGCTGTTCGATCTTTTCACGCTCTTCTGCGAACACCTCCGACAAGCGCCCGATGACCGATGAAACCAACTGATCGGCTTCTTCTACGGCGCGGCGCGGTTCGTCGACGAATTCTCCCTGAACCGCCTGCCATCGCGAGCGGAGACCTTGGGTCTCAGTGCCTGGAAATAGCGGCCCGTGGCCGGACTCCGGTTCGCGATTATCCGTTTCCTGCTGACGTGTTTCCTGTTCGTTAAGAGTTGGATGATTCATTTGTAGACCTCCGTATGATGTGCGACCGGCGTCCCAACAAGCTCTTCGAAAAGGCTGCGATAGTGCTGCATGGCTTTGCGCAGATCCTCCGTCGAAACCTGCGCCGGCTCACGTTTTGCAATCTCGTGCGCAATGCGGTAATTCTCGACGACGTTTGGATATTCCACCGAAATATCGGCTGCGCGCTGCTCAAAATCCGAGGTGGGATAGTTGCGTGCTTCAAGCGCATGGGTCACCAGCGTATCTGCCTCCCCAGCAGCGCCCCTGGGGTCGTCCACGAATCTTTCTTGCACGCGCCGCCAGTCCGCTGTGAAGCGGTCACGCTCTTCGCTGGTGAGATTTCGAATATTCAGTTTGCTGACGCGCTTTTGCCGCTCTTCAAGGACGCGCTCGGCGCGCCGGGTTCTGCCGTGTTCGGCTTCAACAGTCCGCTGATATTCTGGGCCGAACCGGCTGCGCAGGCTTCTGGTTCTGCGGGCGAGGAGATACATCCAGATCGCTGCGGCGATTGCAATAATCGCGATGACCAAAAGGATCACAGTTATCGTATTCATGGATTTCTTCTCCGGTGTGAATTCCTGCAAGTCCCGTACCAAGGCTGCAAGGCAAGGATTTGGGCAGCGCCTTGCAGAACCAAAGGCCAACGGCCGGCAAAAAGTACAGGTGCGCCTCCGTACGGAAAATTCCACCATTGCGCGCTTCTTCACGCGTCGCTGTCACCTCGGGGTTTCCGCTGGACGGTGTTGGAGAGGCCTACCCGTCAAGCTGCTCGACGATACGTATGCACCTTCGCATTGACACGCGACTTTTGCGCCCGCCTACAATGAAATTGATGGCATTGCGCCGTGCGGCTCAAGTTCTTCTGCTGTGTTACCTGGTCCTGACGCTGACGTCGTGTCTGGCGCGCCGGCGGTTGATCACGCGCGGCAAAAGCGGGCCGACTCATACCCTGCTCAGTGCCGATAAAACCTCGCTGCTGAATCGCATCGCAGTCGAATACCAAGCTATCGGATCGCTCAACGCCACCGTCGACCTGGCGCCGGCGGTCGGCAGCGTGAACAAGGGCAAAATCACGGAATACAAGGACGTGCGCGCCTACATCTTGTTCCGCAAGCCCGCTGAGATCCGCATCATCGGACTTTATCCCGTGGTCCGTAATAAAGCCTTCGACATGGTGTCGAACGGCATTGAGTTCCGGCTCTATCTTCCTTCCAAGAATCGGTTCGTGGAAGGCGGCAATGAGGTGACCGCGCCATCGCCGAACAAGCTGGAAAATCTCCGACCCAACGTTTTTCTCGACGCTCTCCTCATCCCGCCGCCCAAGCCCAAGGACATTACCGTGCTGGAGGATCTGACCGACGAAGATAACGCGGATTACATCATCCACGTACTGAACCGCACACCGTCCGGCGACCTGATTCTGGCGCGCACCGTGTGGTTCGACCGGCTGACGCTCCAGATCGCGCGTCAGATCAGCTTCGATCCAACCGGCGAAATCGTGAGTGACACCCGGTACAGCGAATGGCAGAATCACGACGGTGTGCCATTTCCCAAGGTGATCGATATGAACCGTCCTAAAGATGCGTACGGGGTGATCATCACGGTCGTCAAGATAGACATCAACAAGCCGATCTCAGATGATAAATTTGTGTTGGAGCAGCCCGAGGGGACGACACTGCAGGTGCTTGGCGCAAAACCGGAGACAGGCGCGGCCAGAGCCCAGGACCCGGCCGGGGCTCCGGCTCCCAGATTGTGACTTTCAAACTCATTCTCGAAAACCTGCGGCACCGGCCGCTGCGGACGGCGCTTAGCGCGCTGCTCATCGCCATACCGGTGACGTTGATTCTTACGCTTGTCGGCTTAAGCCGGGGAATGCTCGATGAATCCGCGCGGCGCGCGCGCGGTGTGGGGGCCGACATCCTGATGCGTCCGCCCAGCACCTCGTTCATGTCTTTCAGCAGCGCGACTCTTCCCCAAGCTCTCGTGAAACAACTCGAACGCGAGGCGCACGTCGCACTCGCCACCGGAACCGTGGTCGCCCCGGTGGGCGGCATCCTTTCCGTCACCGGGGTCAATCTCGCAGAGTTCAAAAAGATGAGTGGCGGCCTCGATTTCCTCGAGGGAGGCCCGTTCAAAGGTCCCGACGACATCCTGCTGGAACAGTCCTACGCCGAGGAGCACAAGCTCCATGTGGACGATAAAGTGAAGGTGCTCAACCACGACTGGCGCGTCGCCGGCATTTTCGCCTCCGGGAAGCTGGCGCGCATCGTTCTACCAATCGATGTTCTGCAAGATTTGATCGCCAGCCACGGGAACGTGAGCCAGATCTTCATCAAACTGGATAACCCGGCCAACCTCGCTTCGGTTATCGCGTCACTGAAGAAAGAATACGAGGGCTATCAGATTCTTTCCATGGCGGATATCGTCGCGCTTACCTCCGTCAACAACGTCCCCGGCCTGCGATCGTTTATTCGTGTGATGGTCGGCATCGCCATCGTGATCGGCTTCGCAGTGGTCTGCCTGTCGATGTACATGGCGGTTCTGCAACGCACCCGCGAGATCGGCATTTTGAAATCGCTCGGCGCTTCGCGCGCATACGTGCTCGAATTGATCGTGGCCGAGGCATTCGTGCTCGGGTTCGCCGGTACGGTGCTGGGAATCCTGCTGAGCTTCCTGGCCCGCTGGCTCATTCTGGCGCTCGTTCCGTCCTCGCTGCAGCAGGCCATCGTTCCGGATTGGTGGCCCATCGCCGGATTGATCGCGCTGTTCGCTTCGCTCCTCGGCGCTCTCTATCCCGGTTTTCGTGCCGCTCAGCAGGACCCCATCGAAGCGCTGGCCTATGAGTGACGCGCCCATCATCGAAATACGCGGGTTGCGGAAGGTCTATCGCGTCGGCAATATCAATGTCGAAGCTCTGCGAGGCGTGGACCTGGACGTCATGCGCGGCGAGTTCCTGGCGATCGTAGGGCCTTCCGGTTCCGGCAAGTCAACCCTGTTTCACATCGTCGGCGGCCTCACGCCTCCGAGCGGTGGCAGCGTGCGCGTCGGCGGCCAGGATGTTGCCGCGATGGGCGACGCGGCCCGCACGCGCCTGCGCAAATCCACCGTCAGCTTCGTTTTCCAGAAATTCAATCTTCTGCCGAATCTCACGGCGCGCGACAACATCGAGCTCGCCCGGTATCTTTCCGGCAACAATCACGCTGCCGATCGGAAGTTTCCCGAAGTCCTGGAGCTGCTGGGCATCGCGCACCGGCTCGACCACAAACCCGCCGCTCTCTCCGGCGGCGAGCAGCAAAGGGTTGCCATTGCCCGCGCCATCGTGAATCATCCTGCCATCCTGCTGGCCGATGAGCCCACCGGCAATCTCGACTCGGTAAACTCCCGCGCCGTGCTCGAAGTGCTGCGCGGTTTGAATGAGCAGATCGGGCAGACCATCCTCATGATCACTCACAATCCCGAGGCCGCCGCTTACGGCCACCGCATCGTGCAGATGCGTGATGGCCAGATCGTCGCCACCGGGGCGGGCGCTTAGCCGGCGCGCGCGGTTTCATCGAACAGCGGGCTGCGATGCCTTGCTCCGGCGGTACGCCCACTTCAGCATCGGCGGGGCCACCAGTGTGGTTGCTACCGACATGAACACAATGGTGCCGTAGACGCCCTGTGCGATCACGCCCATGCTGAGCCCTATCTGCGCCACTACCATCCCCACTTCCCCGCGCGGCACCATGCCCACGCCCACGCGAACGGCTTCCCGCCTTCCCAGCCGGATCGCCCCCAATCCGCACCCGGCGAATTTCGAAACGATCGCGGCAATGAGGATGATGACGGCAAGCAGAATCGTCCGCCCGCTCGAAAAGGCACGGAGGTCCATCCGCAGGCCGATCCCCGCCAGGAAGAACGGCACCAGCAGTTCGCTGACGCCGCTGGTGAGATCGATAACCCGCTGCTCGACGGCCTCCGACAGCGCCATCCCGGCCAGAAACGCGCCGACAATCGCCGCCACACCCGCGTACACCGCCAGCAGCGACAGCGCGAACAGCAGCACCAGAGCCAGCGTGAACTCGGCTTCGCTCACGCTGAGCCTTTTCTGCACGCGCGGCACAACGCGGTACATGGTACGGCTCCCCCAGCGTGCCACAATCAGCGTGAACCCGAACGCGATCACAGCAGTCAAGGTAAGGGCCAGCACGTTGATCTTTCCCCGCGCCATGCTGCTCACCAGCGACAGAACCAGGAGTCCCAGCACATCGTCAATCACCGCCGCCGCCAGAATGATCCGGCTGGCGAGCTCGTTAAGCAGCCCTCGTTTTGACAGAACTTCCGCCGTAATGCCGACGCTGGTCGCCACCATCGCCGCGCCCGTGAAAATGGCTTCCAGATGCGGCGCGCCCCACGCCCGCAGAATGCCCCAGCCCAGAATGAAAGGCGCCACCACGCCCGTGACGGCAACCACGGCGGCTGTCCCTCCGACTTTCATCAGATCCGAAGACTTGATATCCAGCCCAACGCGGAACAGCAGGAACATTACACCGAGATCTGAGAGCACTGCGAGGATCTGGTTGGGCGCCATCCAGCCCAGCACGTGCGGGCCGACAAGAATCCCGGCTAGAATCTCTCCTACTATGCCGGGCTGCCCCACACGCTCGAACAATTCGGCCAGCAGTTTGGCCGAGCCGAACACCACCAGCAGCGAGAAAGGAATGAGAGCGGAATTTTCCGGGAATAAAGCGAGCGCAATCACTCGCCTCGATTATCGCGCGAAGCCGCTTACCAGCCCGTGGCTCCGGCTGTTTTCAGTAACTGTGCGGTGCTGATGTAGCCATTTTTGAGCGCCAGCGACAGTGCGGTCCGGCCTTGGTTGTCGCGCGCGTGGACATTGGCGCCATGACGGATCAGCAGCCGGATCATTGCCGGGCGCTCGGTGTCCGACAACACTGTATTGATCAAAACCGAGCGGCCTCCGGAATCCCATGCACTCACATCCGCGCCCGCAGCGATCAGCGCTTCTGCCGCAGTTGTCTCGTTCAAAACCGCGGCTGACATTAGCGGTGTCCGCCCGAGCCCATCGTTCGCGTTCGGATCGCCGCCCTTGGCGAGCAGATCGCGAATTACCCTAAGATCGTCGTGCTCCGCCGCGTACATCAGCGGGGTACGGCCTTCGATGTTCTGTGGATTCACTTCGGCGCCGGCGTCGAGCAGCAACTCGACCATCTCCGGATGCCGGGCTCGCACCGCTGCTGCGAGCGGTGTCCAGCCGGCGTTATCTGCCGCGTTCACGTCCGACCCGGCCCGAAGCAATTCTTTTGCCGCATCAATATGGCCCATCGAGGCCGCCCAGAGAAGCGCCGTTCTGCCTTCCGGATCGCGTCCGGCCGCCAGTGCCCCTTGCCCAATCGCTGAATCAATCGCCGCGATCTCGCCGAGCTTCGCAGCATTGATTAAAGCCGACTGCGCAGGGGTATGCATTACCGGTTCAGAAGGATTGACAGCGTGATTCCCACGGCCAAGAGGAACCAATACCGGAGGAAGCGGTGCGTCTGGTCCCGGCGACTCGGGTTCCGGTTCGCGTATCAAATACTTGCAGTCGATGTAACCTGGCTGTGTTCCGCCGAGCGCGCACCAGTCCATGTGATCGATTGTGACTGAGTACCCAATCGTCAATGCTTCTCCTTTTGGCGCTGTCCTCAAGACGCGGGTGTGCTGAGACGCTCCGGCATGAACCGTAACCCCGTCGGCATTAACCCAAGCGCGTGGATTCATTGCCGGCGCGCCCGCCGAAAGCAGCACCGGCATAACTAAGAGCATCATGGAGATTCGCATTCTCCTGGATGGTAGCCCGGAACGCGGAGATTGACACAGTTGTCATTGGTTAATGTGCCTTCGCTAACTGTCGAAAGCTAGCCTTCGCACGTAGAACCTCGCTAAGCTCGAAAAAGTGGCCGCGCTCCCCCAGTCATCCGGAATATCGCTGTGCCCGCCCGCCAATTCTCCTGCCGCGGAATGCCGCATCGCAACAATGACCAGCCGCGCCATCGCCGCAGTTATGGATGCGATTTTTCTTGCGACCATCTGCGCTGTAACCGGCATGGCAGCGATGGTAAAAACGGGCGGCCTTCCTTTCACCGCGGCCCGGGTCTGGTTGAGCATGTGTGCGATCGCAGCACTCGCAACAATCTACTTCTGGCTCGGCGAAGGACTGTTCGGCGCCACACTGGGGAAAGCGGCAGCCGGCATTCAGGTGCGCAGGGCTACCGGCGGCCGCTGCGGCCTCGGGCCCGCACTCGTGCGAAACCTTGGGCGCATCATCGATGCGCTTGGCGGGTATCTGTTCGGTTTCATTGTGGCCTATTCCTCCAAGCTCCGGCAGCGGCTGGGGGATCATCTCGCCGGTACCATTGTTGTCGAGCGCAAATTGTCGCGTGCGGCTCGAACGGCGCTAGTGATCTCATGGATCGAGGTCCTCAGTGCCGGGCTGGCCGGCTCGTATTGGCTGCACCACATTACAGCCGCCTCGAGCGATCCGTTACCTGCTGCAGATCCTATACAGGTGTCGATGCGGTCCCTTCCGCCGCCCGTCAACCCATTCCAGGTTCTCAATTTCCAGTTTCTCGAAAACGAAAATGGATCCGAGCGCGCCGCAACTCCTTACCGGCCCGGCAACACCGTTTGCCTGCAGTATGACATCTCGGGTTACGCGACTGGCGCGGACAGAAGAGCGGACCTGGTGATCACCGGCCAGGCGCTCGACCTAAATGGACGGTCCCTTGACCGTCCCTCCGTTACACAGTTCAACGGCCGCCCCGATCCCGGTTCGCCCTTGCGCGGCACGTTTCACTTGAAGCTTCCACCATATCTGGCTGCCGGACCGTACCGGATTGTTATCCAGGTGCACGACCAGTTGAACAATGCCGACCTCGAGATGGCTCCTTCGTTCGCGGTCGAGGCAGTTCCGGTCCAGTTAGCCGCTGCAAATTTCGAGCTGCGCGATCTCGAGATGTCGCTCTCGCGTGACGGGCCGGCGCAGGAAGCTCCCGTGCTGACGGCTGCCGGTACCGTTTACATGCGTGCCAGGCTGTTCGGCATGCAATTTCAGGGCGACCGCGTCAGCGGCAGAATTGCTTTAAGGGTAATCGGACCCGATGGCCGTGTCGTCTTCAATGAGCCTAATTACATCGACATCAAAGCGACGCTCACCTACCATCCACCGGCCTTCTGGCTGCCGGTGCACGGTTTTTTGAAGGTTCCGGCCAACCTTGCCAAGGGGACGTATGTCGAGCAATACACAGTTGTTGATGACTTCGCGCGGCGCGAAATTCGCCGCGATACCGCCTTTCAGGTGGACTAACGTGGAGATTATTTCGCCTGGACGCCACTCCATAAATGAATGAATGACCCGTTCCAACCCGAGAGCGACTGCCAGCCTGACGACTGCGTGAGCGTCGCCGAACCGGTCCCCGATCCGGAACTGGCCGATCTGTTCCTGGCATACCCGTGGCTCAAATCCCTCGAGCCTTTCTACGTCGAGTGGGAATTAATTTGGCTGATGTAGCCGGCTAGAAATGCAGTCGCAGCCCGCCGAAATTTTCCAGAATCAATAATCGCCCGTTCGCCCGCTGAATCTCTTCCCTTTCCAGCCCCCATGTCCGCGGATGCGGAATGTACACGGCGTTCAACCCGGCCGCCAGGGCTGGATTGATGTCCGACTTGGGACTATTCCCGACCATCCAGGTCCGATCTAATTCGAGGCACCGCTCGCGGGCCAAGTTCGCGTAGGCTTGTGGGTCCTTTTCTCTAACGATCGCCGTGTGGCTGAAGTAAACGCCAAGCCCCGACCTATCGATTTTGAGCTTCTGCTCCTCGGGGTGTCCCTTGGTAAAGAGCGTGAGCTCATGCCGCTCCGCCAGGTACACCAGCGTTTCGGCCACACCTTCGATCAGCTCCATGGGACATTCGAGAATGCGCTCGGCAAACGACATTACCGTGCGGAGTTCGCCCTCGCAAATCTCACGCTCGGCCAGCCGCTGGTAGCATTGCGTCAGATTGCGCGCGAAATTCGACGCGCCGTAGCCGTGAGTTTTGATGTTGGCCGTCTCAATTTCGTCCAGCACCGCGCGAATCTCCACCGGCTCGAGCGATGAGTGATCGAGGAACCGGACAAATTCGTCGAATGCATCTTCGAAGTAGATGTTGTTTTCCCATAGCGTATCGTCGGCGTCGATCAGCAGTTGTTGCGCGCCGTTTTTCATTGCCGCACTCGTGGAGCGAGTAGAAAAGGTATCTCCGCCACCACGTCCACTTCAACCGGCTGGCCGTGCCGCTCGGCCGGTGTGAATTCCCACTTGAGCAGCGCGTCCGCCGCGCTCCGATCCAGCCGTGGGTCGACGCTTTTCAGCACCCGCACGTCCTCCACGCGCCCATCTACTCCGATCACCGCCGTAAGCTGGACCTTGCCTTCGATGCGCTCCGCAATCGCAGCGGGAATATATTTCGGATCGACCTTGTGGATCGGCACGGGCGGCTGCAAATCGTGGCGCGCGCGCCCCGCGGGAGTGCGCTCGGCGAACCACATGATCCAGCTACCTTGATAGCTGCTGACATTGGGCATCTGCACCGCCAGCGTGTATACATCTCGGCCCATGAATTTCGGGTCTGGCGGCGGCTCCAGGTGAATTTCGGTTGGCGGAGGATCGCTGGGCGCGGCGCCGTTTGCTTCCCTTGCTGCAGCCGCGAGCGCTTCAGGCGATGTCGGAGCCGCACGCGCGATAAGCAGCGGATTCTTCACCGTCGCATTCGCCGGCGCTGTTGCCTCGTTGCGAACCAGCAAGCCCGGAACAGTGAGGGCCGTGCCTGGCGGGCCGGCACTGCCTCCTTGAACGCCATTCGCATCCGGGCCTGCCGAAAAAGCCGCCGGACGCGACGTCTCGGGCAAAGGCGCGCTGAGTTTCGCAGCCGGGTTTAATCCAACGACCGCCACATTCACATTGGCCGATGGCATAGCCGCCGCGTTCCAGGCGGGCGCATCCTCGATCGCCGGCATCGTTGGTTTCGCCGCTGCTTCGCCCCCGCCGCTTCGCCCCCGCGGCGGTGGAACGAATGTGCGGGGCTTTGGCTTATTGGCCAGTGCCGCTGCGGTATTGTCCACCAGTCCCGTAATCCCGGCTGCGTGATTCAGCGCCAGTTGCCCGGTCACTTTCGGCGCGTCCGGCATAGCTACCGGACCGGCAGGCGGGCGCTCCTTTGCCGCCGGCGGCATGAAGGTGCGCGGCTGCGGTTTGTTCGCCAGCGGAGCCGCCATGCTTTCGGCCAGCAGCGGAACCCGGTCCGAGCGCAGCGAGGTCTGGATCTTCGGCACTTCCGGCAATGCCCTCGCTGCCGCGCGCTCCATCGGCTTCGGAACCGGGGGCACAAAACTCCGCGGCTTGGGCCGGTTCTCGAGCGCCGCTGCCAGATTCACCGCCAGCGCCGGGTTCAATTTCGCATCGATCCGCGCCCGCAGCGTCGGCGGCTCCGGCAGTGCCGGGGCGGGCTTCGGAGCTTCCTTCGGTTTAGGCGCGGGCGGAACAAAAAGTTTTGGCGGCGGTCCGGGCGGAGGCGGCGCGATCAGCGGCATCCGGAACGCCAGTATGTTCGGCGCCGGCACTTCCGGCTGCGGCTTGATCTGCGGCACGGGTCTCCAGATCATTTGCGTTCCGCGCTGGCTCTGCTTCTGGTTCGAAATGATCGTCTGATCCGAAAGCTTCACTTCCGCGCCTCGCGCTTCAGCATTCTGATTTTCAAGCGGAGACACCTCCGGAAGCTTCTGCCGAAAGCTGTACCAGACCAGATCGTGCTCGCGGGGCTTGATGACTTGTTCGTAGAGCGACCGCGCCTCGGTCGCTCCGCGCGGAGGCGGCCCCAGCGCCACAAGACCCAGCAGCACGCCATGCACTGTGATCGAGAACCCGAACGGCAGCGGCCTCGGAGCCGAATGGCTCAGCGGCGTTCTGGCGTCGCGAAACATCACCCCGTCGTCCCGGATGGCGCCGTGCCATGGCCGTTGAGCGGCGCCAGTTTCCGCATGCGTGAGGCCTCCCGGAGGCGTGGGATCTGCCGGGCCAGATAGTCGGTTAATTGCTTGAGCCGCTCCACTTCCGAGCGGTTCCGCAGCAGCACGCTCAGGAAATCCAGATCCTGCAGCGCCTGCGCTAATTGAAAACTCAATTGCGGGTCGGTCAACACGGGGTCGCTCACCACATTCAGCTCGCCCGTCTCGAGCAGCCCGCGATATTGTGTGAGCGCCTTCTGCTGCATCTCGGCCGGAGCCGGCCCCGGCTCGTCGTCGTCGAAGAATTCGACTTCTCCGCGCAAATAAGCTTTATCTTCGTTGAGCCCCGTGACCTCGAAGCGCCGAACGCCGCGTGTCAGGATATCCATGCGACCGTCGGGATACTGCTTCAAAACCTTTTCTACGGTCACCGTGCAGCCGGCATTCACAATCCCTTCTTCCCTGGCCAGCACGATTCCGAATTCGGAGCCCCCGCGGATGGCCTCACCCACCATTTCTTTATAACGCTCCTCGAAAATATGCAGCGACAGCGGCGTGCGCGGAAAGACCACAACGCGCAGCGGAAACAGGGGCAACAATGCGTGCTGCATGTTACTATTATTGCGTTTCGGCCAAGCGAACGGTTGTTCTGCCGCCGCTCGTTTCTGACAACGCATGCACATTCAGGACAGTGTTGTCCTCATCACCGGGGCTTCCCAGGGCATCGGCGCGGCCTGTGCGCGCGAGTTTTTGAAGCGCGGCGCGCGCCTGTCGCTCGTCGCCCGAAACGAAGAAAAGCTGGCCGAAGCGGGCGGCCCGGATGCGCTCGTCACCGCCGGCGACATCACCGACGATGCGACGCGCCGCCAAGCCGTCAATCGCACGCTCGATCGATTCGGCGCGATTGACATCCTGATCAACAATGCCGGCATGGGCCTCTACTCGCCCGCCTGGAACGCACCCATGCCCGACGTGCGGGCGCTTTTTGAGCTGAATCTGTTCGCGCCGCTGGCCCTGGCCCAGCTTGTGATCCCCTCTATGCAGCAGCGCAAGCGCGGGATGATCGTGAATGTCAGCTCCATTGCCGGCCAGGTCACGCTGCCCTGGTTCACCTTGTATTCAGTCACGAAATTCGCTCTGCGCTCGCTGACCGATGGCCTCCGCATGGAACTCAAGCCCTACGGCGTTCATGCCATGACCGTCTGCCCGGGCTATGTGCGGACCGAATTCCAGTCGCATGCGCTCGGCAGCCGCCCGCCCGTTCCCATCGCCAAAGGCCGCAAGTTCGCCATCACCGCGGACGCATGCGCCGCCGCTATCGCCGGGGGAGTCGAACGCAATGCCCGTACCGTGGTGACACCGGGCATCGGCTGGATCTTCGTCGCGCTCAGCCGAATGTTGCCCGGCCTGGTCGAATCGAAACTCACCGCCATCAATCGGGAACGCGCCCCAACATGATCCTCAAACTCAAGCGCACGCCCGGCATTTATCTGGTCGGCTTCATGGGATCGGGCAAGACCACTATCGGCCGTATGCTGGCCGACCGCCTCGGCTGGAGTTTCGCGGATATCGATGAAGATATCGAAGCGCAGCAGGGCGTCTCCATCGCCGACATTTTCGAAACGCGCGGCGAGCCCGAGTTTCGCCGGATCGAATCCGAAGCCATTCGCGCGCGCGTGCGCTCCATCCAGCACGGCCGGCCCACGGTCGTTGCTCTGGGCGGCGGCGCCTTTGTGGATCCTGCGAATCTGGAACTGCTCGAGCATAACGGCGTTACGGTCTGGCTCGACTGTCCCTTCGATATGCTGCGCCGCCGCGTGGCCCAGGCTTCCCACCGCCCCCTGGCCCGCGATCTAAACTACTTCGAGCAGCTGTATCATACGCGCCAGGCCGCATACTCCCGCGCCGAGTTCCGCATCCCCATCGAAAGCGACGAGCCTGCCGACGCGGTGAATGCCGTCCTCAAGCTGCCGCCCCTCGAATGAAACGCGAGCGCAAACTCCGCCGCCAGGCATTCGAGATTTTTCGCGCCGCGCTCGGCGCGGCCGACCCAAAAGCCGCCATCCTGCGCCACGTGCGCGTCAAAAATGGCGTGCTCCACGCCGGCGGTTCGCGTTACCGCCTGCGCGATTTCCGCAAGATTCACGTGATCGGCGCCGGCAAGGCGGGCGCCGCAATGGCCCAGGCGATTGAAAAACTCCGCTTTCCCAAAGCGCGGCATGGCGAGTCGCTGATCAACGTGAAATACGGCCACACCGCCAAACTCGGCTGGATCCGTCTGAACGAATGCGGCCATCCGGTTCCCGACGAGCAGGGTCTGCGCGGCGCGGAACAAATCGCCGAAATCGCGGACCGCGCCGGCGAAGACGATCTCGTGATCTGCCTGATTTCCGGCGGTGCTTCGGCGCTTGCGCCGCTCCCCTCTCCGCCCCTCACTCTCGAACAAAAGCAGGCGACGACTAAACTCCTGTTATCGTCCGGCGCCGATATCCACGAAATGAATGCCGTGCGCAAGCATCTTTCGCGCATTAAAGGCGGCCAACTGGCGCGTCTCGCCTATCCCGCGCGCACGGTCTCATTGATTCTTTCCGACGTGATCGGCGACGATCTCGACGTCATCGGCTCCGGCATGACCGCGCCCGACGCGTCAACCTTCGCCGATGCCAAATCCGTTCTCGAAAAATACGGGATTCTCGATCGCGTGCCCGCCGCTGTCCGCAACCGCATCGAGCAGGGCGTCCGCAGCGAAATCGACGAAACGCCCAAGCCCGGAGACCCCGCGCTCTCCCGGGTCCAAAATCTGATCGTCGGCAGCAATACGGCGGCCGTCGAAGCCGCCGCCGCCCGCGCGCGCAAGCTCGGCTTCCGCAGCCTCATCCTCTCAACGTTCGTTGAAGGTGAAACGCGAGACGTTGCCCGCATGCACGCCGCCATCGCCAAGGAGATCGTGAATCATCGCCGGCCGGTCGCTCAGCCGGCCTGTATCGTCACGGGCGGAGAAACTACTGTCACACTCCGCGGCAAGGGCCTCGGCGGCAGAAATCAGGAATTCGTGCTGGCCGCCGCGCTCGACATCGCCGGTCTCTCGAATATCGTAATTTTGAGCGGCGGTACCGATGGCACCGACGGCCCCACCGATGCTGCCGGCGCGATCTCCGATGGAGAGACCATCGCGCGTGCGCAATCGCAAAATCTCGACGCCGCCCAATCGCTCGCCGCCAACGACTCCTATCACTTTTTCGAAAAACTCGGCGATCTCCTCATCACCGGACCCACCAACACCAACGTCATGGACGTTCGCGTGATCCTGGTGGCTTAGGCGCGCCGACGCGTCACACCGGCACGTATTGCGCCAGGTACCGGTGCGCCATGCGAAATCCCGTTTTGCAGCCTTCGGTGAAATCGCCGTGCCCGCCCGGCGGATCGTAGAGCGGATCTTCATGCTCCACGCTCATCGCGCCGTCATAGCCGACATCCTGCAGCACCGTGAAAAATGCCGCCCAGTCGATCGACCCCAGACCTGGCAGCCGGTAACGCCACCACTGGGCCTTATCCACCGGGTTGATGCCGCCGCGCCGCAGGATCGGCCAGCGGATTTCCGTGTCCTTCAAATGCACGTCGTAAATTTTATCGACGTAGTCGCGCGCCGTCTGGATCGGGTCCATCATCTGCCACACCAGGTGCGAGGGATCGTATTGCAGCCCCACAAATGGCGAGTTATTGAACGCTTTGAACAGCGCGTCGTAACCCGCAGGGCTGGTCGCCACGTTCGGCCCGCCCGGCCAGGGCTCCCACAAAATGCGGACGTGGTGCTTCTCACATAGCGGAAAATATTTCTCGTTGTAGACGCGGACGATCTCGTCCACCTGCTCGGCCAGCGATTTCGCCGGGTCTTTTCCCGACGCCGTCCCGATATACGGCACTCCCAGCTTGCCCGCGAGCTCAATGGCCTTGACGAAATATCCGTTCTCCTGCTCGCGGCGCGCGGCATCGGGCGCAATATGGTTCTGCGTCACTTGCAGCGCCGAAACGTGCACGCCCGAGCGTTCAATCGTTGCCTTGATTCTTTCGATTTCCGCATCCGTCAGCGCCGTCGCATCGAGCGCCGATCTTGGCGAAGACCCCAGAATCATGTTCTGGAAACCGGCGTCGTGCGCGAAACGGAGATTGGCTTCCGAATAGGGCCCCAGCACGCCCAGCCGCGGCTTCCATTCGCGATGCTCGCGACGTTGGGCTTTGGCTGCGGCGCCGGCGGCGAGCGTAGTCAGAACGGTACGGCGGGAGAGCGCAAGTGAGTTTGGCACGAAGCCATTGTACAACCGGCCGCTCCGCGCCTTTGGACGCGCAGATCGCTAGAACATCAGCCGCAATTGCAGCTCGATCCTTCGGTTCCCCGCGTTGGCAGCCGGTCCGAAGCTCCCGGCCAGCGAATTCGCGCGGCCGAAAAACGGCGAGTTCAGATCGCCGGTGTACTGCCCCGGATTCGTGCTGTTCAGCAGGTTCCGCGCGGAAGCCGCCAGCACCAAGTTGAACCGGTGGTCGGTTGAGGCGTCGCCGAAAATGCTGTGGAAGCCACCTCCGCCGCCGCCCATCCGCATTCCGCCCGGACCGCCGCGCCCGCCGCCGTGATCTCCACCGCGACCTCCGCCACCGCCGCCGCCCGCTCCGGGCATGGCGTTCGCCGAAGTTTCTTTCCGCGGCCCGAAACCGAACGTCCGCCCCACGCGCAGGTTGATCGTGAAATATCCCGGACCTTCGCCGTAATTGCGCGGAATCACCAGCGCTCCCGGCGGCGCGTTGAGATTGAAATTCCCGAAAGCCGTGTCCACTATTCCCGCGCCCGTCAGATCTCCGGCAAACGCCGGCCGCGACGTGAACACCGTATCGCCCAGCAGATCGCGGCCCGTGGTGATATCGAACGGCGCACCCGACCGCACAATGATAAACGGGCTCAGCCGGATGTTGCCCTTCACCACAAACGACCCGCCCATCATGAACCGATGCCGCGCGTCGAGCGATGACCGCCCATATTCATGGCTCAGATCGTACGGATTGGGCGCGATCGTCGTCGCTCCATCGGTGTCGCTCATCGCGCGGTTGAGCACGTAAAACGTGAACAGCGTGAAACTGCGGTTCAAGCGGCTCGTCAGATTCGCGATCATCTGGTTCTGGTTGAGAATGCCGGTCGATTCGTATTCGAAAATGTCGCCGATATCGCCGAACGGCCGTAGGCCGCTCCCCACAATCGCAGGATCGAACGTGCCCGCGAGCGGCGCATTGATGTCTCGCGCGCGCAATAGATGCACGGCATGGGAATTCGTAAAGGTCACGGCAAACGTGGTGTTGCGCGGAAGCTGCCGCTCCACTCCGATCGCGGTCTGCATGATGTACGGCGTGCGCAAGTCTTTGCTGATGGAACGGATGCTCTGCGTCGTCTGGTCGCCCGTCAGACTGCCAATGGCCGGAACCACCGGGTAAAAATTCGGATTGATCACCACGTACTGCTGCTGCGTGATTCCATTAAAGCGCTCCGCTTGCAACACCAGGCCCTCGCTGAAACGGTCGTAGAACATGCCGAATCCGCCGCGAACCACCGTCTTTCCCGGCCGGCTGCCGCGCGCTCCCGGCGCCCACGCAAAACCTACGCGCGGGCCGAGATCGTGCCAGTCGTGAATGTTGGTTTGTGTCTCGTAGCGCAGCCCCAGGCTCAGCGTCACGTTCGGCCGCAGCCGCCAGTCGTCCTGCACATACAGCCCAACATCGGTCTGTAACACGTCCGCTTCCGGTTTTCCCGCCGCAATCGTAAACTGGCTCGCCCCGCCTCCCAGCGCGCGAATCTCCTCCGGCGACATCCCCAGATTCTGGAAAACCGCCGTCCGCCGGTAGCGCTCGATGGATTGTATCTGCTCCATCACCGGCTTGCCGTCCGGACCCAGCACGATCTGGTTCTGCGAGTCCAGTTCCGGCGCCGGCCCGCCCGAGAACGTAAACGTCCCGCCGAAGTTCTGCGGCGAAACATCCGTCAGGTCGATCGCGCGCGCCCGCACCCCGAATTTCACCACGTGCCTCCCCTGCACAATCGACGTGTAATTCTGCAGTTCCCAGTGATTCTGCCGGTTGATCGCGCGGCCCACTTGCGCCCCGCCGCCCGTGAATGCTTCGAGCACGCTGATCGCGGGAATGGAATTATTGCCGTTCTGATCCAGATTCTCCCGGATGAACTGAAAGCGCGTCTCGTTGACGGCCCGCGTGTTGATCACCGCCGTCTCGGTGAGCTGCAAAGTTTGCTCTGTGTCCAGCGTGTTGTAGGCGCGCGAGAGCAGTGAAAATTGCCCGATTCCCGCATCGTCCAGCCCCGTGCGCCGGTAGTGGTAACGCCCCGTCAGCGTGTTGTTCGTCGAAAGCTGGTAATCGATCCGCTGCCCGAAAGTTGTGCGGCGCTGCGGCGCCACTACGCCTTCGCTGAACGGAACGATGTTGAAGCTCGGATCGAGAATCGTAGCGTTGATGATGGCGTTGTCGTCGATCTCCCGGCGCTCGAAATCCGTGAAGAACGAAGCCCGCTTGTTCATCGGCCCGCTCAGGTTGGCGCCATACTCGCGCTGCTGATAGGGCGGTTTGTTCCCCGCGTACGGGTTGCGCGCGTTCAGCACGTCATCGCCGAAATTGAAATGAACCTGGCCGTGAAACTTGTCCGACCCCGGCTTGGTGAACACTTCTATACGCCCGAAGCCCAGCCGGTCAAATTCCGCCGAGAACGGATTTTGATTGATCCGGATTTCCCGGATGGATGCCTTGGGCGGCAGCGTGCCGCCCGTAAATCCGTCAATGTAAATCTGCCCGCCGTTGGGTCCGGCCGACGGCCCGGCCAGAGCCTGTAGATCCGCCTGCAAATCGTCGGGATCGTCCGACAGCGCGTCCAGGTCCGCCCCGCGCAGCACCAGCGCGCTCGCGTTGTTCGAAGCCTCCGTGCTTACTGCCGCGCCCGGCTGGTCCTGCACCGTGACCTGCTGCTTTTCGAGCGAGACTTTCAGCCCGATATTCAGCGGCACCGGTTTTCCGGCCGCGATCTCGACCGCCGTGTTTTCGTACATCGCCATGCCCGCCGCAAAAGCCCGGACCGTGTAGCGTCCCGGCGCAAGATCCGTCGCGTGGAACGTGCCGTCAGCCGCCGTGGTCAACGTCTTCGAAACTCCGGCGAAATTTGTCAGCGTGACGGTCGCCCCGGGAATCACCGCGCCCGATTCGTCGGTAACCTGGCCGCGCAGCGCGCCTGCCGATGGCTGCGCCAGGCTCGTAGCGGCCGGCGCCAACGCCAGTAATGCCGCAGCGAAAATACGCAACCATCCGGTTACTTTTCCGCTCCGCCTCCGCACGTCCGCGGTGGAACGTTCTTCTGATGTCTGCATATTTATTGGGGAAGTCCGATATCGAAGTTCCAGCTCCCGAAGATCTGTTGGCCGCCCTCAGGCGCCGCCGTCAGCAACGGTTCCACGCCCGTTAAAAGATTGATTGCCGTTACGCTCGTGGGATCTGCTCCATTGGTCGCCGAAAGCATAATCGCGTCCCCCACTTTCAAATCCGTCAATGCCAGCGCCGGCATCCGCTCCAGCATGTCCTGAAAATCCATGCTGCCTCGCCGCATCCCGCCGCCCGGACCGCCTCCAGGCCCTCCGCCCGGCGGCCCGCCGCGCTTGAATCCTTCCGGACCCGGCACGCCCGCCGGCGGTCCACCGCCTCCCGGCCCGCCGCCTCCCGGTGCTCCGCCATTGCGCCGCGCCAGCATCATCGCCATCCACGGCGCCAGCCGGTGCATCGCCGTGTCCGCGCTCAAGTGAATCGTCACCGGCTTATGCGTCACCAGATCCGTCAGCTTGATCTCCTTGGCATTCGCGTCGATCGACTTGATCACGCCCGCCACGTTGCGAAACGATCCCGAAACAATTTCCTCGGCTTTGATCCGCGTTCCGTCCGCGTTCTTCTCGCCGAGCGCCCGCACCTGATCGCCGGCTTTCAAATCTGCAAATGATCCCGGCTTCGCATCCGCAAACCGCACCGAATCCGGCGCGTACCTGCGAAACGTCACCTGGTCGCCGGCTTCGATCACCACCGGCTTGTTCCCCTCGCGCGTCCGCACCGAGATCGTAATCTCTTTCTTTTCCGGATCGACCGCCGTCACCGGTCCCGCCACGCCGCGCTGCTTCCACTCCTCGCGGTCGCGCTCGTGTTTCTTCGCCAGCTCCGCTTTGGTCATGATCATCACCGCGGCCGCCGCAATCGATTTCTGGTCCGCCGCCATGTGCCCCCGCACATAAACCCGGTCCCCTGCGGCGGTCTCGGCAAGCGAAATCCGCGCGGCTTTCTTCAGATCTTTTTCACCCGGAGGCACGCGCAGGAAAAGCGTTTTCTCATCCGTCGCGGCCGTGACCACCGCGCCCGAATCCGTTTTGACCGTGATCTGCCTGGCTCCGGCGTCGACCGCCGTCACTTCCCCGATCACCCGGTCCAGCTTCGCCGGCTGCGCATACGCCACCACAGCCGCCAAAGCCAAAAGCGCGGAAATCCCCACTCTTCGAAAACGCATTAATAAGGGGGCGAAACGTCAGCCCGATTGGTTACTGAGGTTCTTGGCTAAATTGCCTGCGGTTCCGACGGCATCGCACGTTTCACCGCCGCCCGCGTCATGCCCTGCCCGCTCCCGCCTGTAGCTGCCGGTCCCGCTTTTCCATGTCCCGCGCAATCGTCCGCGACCCCGCAAAAAGCACCAGCGCCAGCCCCGCCGAGAATGCCGGGATCACGTACATCGCCTGCTGCAAGCCCACCGCCTTCGCCGCTTCGGTAATCGTGGCCGAGCCCGCCATCGCCGCCGCGCGTCGCGCCATCATGTCGCTCAACCGGCCCGTCACCAGCGGCCCGAACGACGCCCCGCAAAGATACATCACCATGAAGTAAACCGACATCGCCGTGCCCCGGAGCGCCGGCGCAACGATATCATGAATCGCCGAATACACCATCCCGTAATACGTGTTCAACAGCCCGTACGCCGCGCACATCAGTACGACCGTCGGCGCCCACGCTCCTGCCGGCTCCTCCACCGACCACAACGCCAGCGGCGCCGCAGCGAGCGCCAGCGCCGAGGCCGCCAGCATCCTCCCGTTCGAACGTTTGCGCCGTGCGTAATCGCCCGCAATTCCGCCCGTCAACGCCGCGAACACGCCCGCGATCACGTGCCCAACTCCCAGCCAGAATCCCGACCGCGCCACCGATAGCCCGTGAAAGCGCGTCAAAAACGCCGGCAAAAACGTCCCCAGCGCATACAGATTGAAATTGATCAGCGCGCCTGACGCGATAATCCACCACAGCGTCGGAATCCGCACCAGCGACCATGGCGAAATATGCGCGCCGGCGCTCGCGTGCCCGTCCGACGCTCCCCGCTCCGGTTCCGCGAGCAACATCACCGCCGGAATCAGCAGCAGCGCCGGAGCCGCCGCAATCATCAGCGCCGCGCGCCAACCCAGCGCCTGCGCCACCGGCCCGCTCACCATGTAGCTCAGCCCCGCTCCCAGCGGCACCGCCAGCATAAAAAACGCCAGCGCCCGCGACCGCTTGTGTGCCGGAAACAAATCGCCGATCCAGCTCGTTCCCGCCGGCGCGCACACCGCTTCCCCAACTCCTACCCCGAGCCGCGTCACCACCAGCATCGCGTAGCTCGTGACCAACCCCGCGCCCGCCGTCAGCCCGCTCCAAACCAGCATCCCGAGCCCCAGCAGCTTCTTCCTGCTCCAGGAATCCGCGAGCCGCCCGAACGGCACCCCAACCACCGCGTACAGCACCGTGAATATCGTGCCCAGCACGCCAAGCTGCGTATCGGTGAGATGAAACTCCTTCCGGATCGGCTCCGCCAGCGGCCCCAGCGTCTGCCGGTCGTAGAAATTCAACAGGTTGACAGCGAACAGCACCGCCAGCGCAACTCCCGGCCCGCTCCGCCAGGACGCGCGTCGCTCCACCTCGCCACCGGACACCGGCGCCGGAATTCCCGTTGCTCTGGGGCTGGCCATGCGGTCTCCAAGTGTAGCGCAGCCATCGCGCGCTATCCTGCTCCTAAGTGCACATCCTCCAATTCACGCCTCTGGTCTTCGCCATCGCGGCGCTCGCCGGATTTTTGGGCGCGCTCACCGGATTGGGCGGCGGCGTTATCGTCACTCCCGCACTCACCCTCTTACTCGGCGTCGATCTCCGCTACGCCATCGGCGCGAGCCTCGTCTCGGTCATCGCTACGTCTTCCGGCGCCGCAGCCGCCTACGTCCGCGAGGGCTTTTCCAACATCCGCATCGGCATGTTTCTCGAAATCGCCACCACCTTCGGCGCGCTCGCCGGCGCATTCCTCGCCGCCCGGACTCCAACCTCCGCGCTCGCCATCATCTTCGGCGCCGTCCTGCTGCATGCCGCATGGCA
The DNA here is from genome assembly GCA_035280425.1 of Bryobacteraceae bacterium. Classification (GTDB taxonomy): domain Bacteria; phylum Acidobacteriota; class Terriglobia; order Bryobacterales; family Bryobacteraceae; genus QHXW01. Next base: position 366,959 of record DATEFW010000007.1, read on the forward strand.
GTCCAGCCGCGGCCAACTCGAAGACGCCGCCGGTGACGCCCCTTCCGATTCCCTCGCCGCGCGTCTCAAGCTCGACGGCAGCTATCCCACCGACGCCGGCCCGCAGCACTATCCCGTCCACCGCGTCAAAACCGGCTTCGCGCTCATGTTCGGCGCTGGCGCCATTTCCGGCCTCCTCGGTATCGGCTCCGGCGCGCTCAAAGTCATCGCTATGGATCAGGCCATGCGCATCCCGTTCAAGGTTTCGACCACCACCAGCAACTTCATGATCGGCGTCACCGCCGCTGCCAGCGCCGGAGTTTATCTCAGCCGCGGCTATGTCGATCCGGGCCTCGCCATGCCCGTCATGCTCGGCGTGCTCTCCGGCTCAATCCTCGGCGCACGTCATTTGATCGGCGCGCGCACCCGCGTTCTACGCCGCGTTTTCGCCTGGGTGGTCGCGCTGATGGCTCTTGAAATGATCTTCAGCGGATTTACAGGAAGAATTTGAATGAATAAATGGAATGACGAGCGTCTCGAGCGGATCATCAGCACGCTGCTCCAAACCGGCGTCCTGCTCTCGGCCGCAATCGCGCTGGGCGCGGGCGCCTGCTACCTCATCCGCCACGGCCATGAGCCGGTCGCCTACAACGTGTTCCGCGGCGAGCCCCCGGCTTACCGCAGCGTCCCAGGAGTGATTCGTGCCGTTTCGCCTTCAAACTGCCGCGCCATCATCCAGCTTGGACTTCTTTTCCTGATCGCGACGCCCATCGCGCGCGTCGCTTTCTCGCTGGTCGCCTTCGCTCTCGAGCGCGACCGCGCCTACGTTGCCATCACCCTGATTGTCCTGATTGTTCTGCTCTACAGCCTCATCGGCGAGCACTAATCCCGGCGCTCGCGCTAGCTCTTCTTCACCGTCACCGACCCGCGGTCCGTCGTCAGCGTAATCACCGGCCCCGTTCCGGTCTTGCCCTTGAGCGATGCTCCCGGCCCTTCGGTCGCCGTTTGCAGCGGATCGCCGTATTCGTTGCGCGCTTCCCCTCGCGAGGTTGAGGCCCGCAGCTCGAACTTCGCCGATTCCGGCAATTCGAGATCGATGTTTCCCGAGCGGCTCTTGGCGTCAATCTTCGCCAGCGGTGTCTTGCCCGGCTTCAGATCGATGTCCCCGCGCTCGGTCTCGAGCTCCAGCGATTGCGTGAAGTCCTCCATATGGATGTCTTTCGAGCGTGTCACCAGCCGGATCGGCCCGACTAAATTGGATGCCGTCAGATCGCCCAGGTCCATCGTGATCGTGCCGGCCACCTGCGCCACGTTGAGATCCGTATTCGGTGTTTCCAGATGCAGCGGTTTGGCCAGATTCTTGAATTGCAGCGTCCCCGAGTACGAGCCGTTCACCGTCACCTGCCCGGCGATGTTCTCCAGTTCGATATCCGTCCCTTTACCCTCGATACTGACGTTGCCCTTCACGCCCACCGCCCGCACGACATCGCTGCGCTGCAGCGCGACCTTGGCGTTGCCGCCGACGTTGCTCAGCCGCACTCCCGCATTGCCGCTTTCGATGTCCACGCCCCCGCCGATGTCGTTGATGTCGTAATCGCCGTAGCTCCCGCGGCCTTCAATCGTCGCCCCGCGCGGCACTGTGACTTCCAGATCGCACGAAATGCGCCGCGCGTGAGATGCTTTCTCCTGGTTTGTGCGTACCACGATCTTGTCACCGTCCTGAACAATTTCGAGCGGCGTTTCGTGATCCGCCTGGTCCGAGTCCGTCTGGTTGAACGCCCGGATCATTTTATGTTCTTCGACTTTTACCTCCGGGTCGTCTGAGCCGTTCACCCGGATATTGCCGCGCAGATTTTCAAACCGCACATAGACCGGCCCTTTGGCGGGTTTCTGGGTGGTCGCATGATAATCGAATTGCTCGCCGAACATTTCCAGGCCGGTGTTTCCCCAGCGCGGGAAATGCACGCCGTGCCGGTCCGCCGCATACATGCCCGAGCCAATGATGCACAGCAAAACGATCAGCATCACCTCTCCCGCGGAGAGGCCGCGCTGGCGAATCGGCTTCTCGCCCGCCGCGTCCACCAGCACCTCGATTAAACGCGCCACGCCCCACAGGATCAGGATGAACGGCCAGTAGCGCGCAAAAAGCTGGAATAGTGGAATCTCCTGCCACAGGTTGCGCGCCAGAAACAAGACGCCGATCAGAATCAGAATCAGCGGCCCGGTAATCGATCTCGGCCTCACGACACGCCTCCCGGTGTCGGCCCCGGCCGGGACATTCTGCCCGCCAGCGTCAGCAACCCGACCACGATTAAAATCACCGGCCAGGTCTGATGAAAGCTCCACGCCGTGAAGTGATCCAGCGCGAACAGCGTGCCGATCGTAATCAGAATGATCGGCCCGCGTACCGCCCTCACAAACTCGTTACCGCTGATCATGGTGCACCTCCTGCCGGTTCTCCGCCGGCGGCTGCGCCTGGTTGGGTCCCATTCCCGCCAGCCGTGCGTACAGCAGATAAAGCCCAAATAAGATCAACAGCACCGGCCAGTAGCGTATGACCCTTTCGAACGGAATGATGTCGGTGGTATTGAGCAGCAGCAGCATGCCTACGATAATCAGCACCACCGCGCCTGCCGGAAAGCGCGACCCGCGCACATGCAAGTCGATTAAACTCGATATTTCGTCCACCTGTTCGCCCGCGCGCCGTTTTCGCGCGGTGTGATACGCTTCCAGGCCCATGTAAAACACCCACGCCGCGATCAGGATCCCGAACAGCGGCTCCAGGCCCATCGCCGCGTTCGAGCTGACAATGCTCACCAGCAGCCCGAATATGATCGCGTGGACCAGTCCTTTGGCGTATTGTCCGTTGTAAATCGCGCCGACACCGGGAATAATCAGTCCCAGCGCCAGCGCCAGCCCTGGAGAAACAGCGGGATCCGCAACCCGCTCTTGCGGAACCGGAGCGTGGTATGGATCCGTTGATGCCGGCGGTGGAGGAGTCGCTGGAGCGGTCGCAGCGGCCGGCACGTGCTCCTCGCAAAAAATCGTGCCCTGCGCCGGCCGCTTGCACACTTCGCAAAGCGGCTTGCCGCAGCTCCGGCAGAAAGCCGCGGCCGGAGTTTCTGGATGATTGAGACAGTTCATATAAATCCCCTATTTCTTGGGTATTGCTCCTTCGCCCGGTTTACCCGAGTCTGGTCGTGAATTCCCGTTGTGCACCGGCAGCCTGTGGTCTTCCGTGTTGTCCACAGCGGCCGGAGCTGAATCCTGATCCTGCTGTTGCTGCCATTCCCGTACTCTCGACTGGATCTGATACACGAACCGCAGGTTCTCGTAAAATTTCACCGAGCGCTCCCAGCCGCGCTGCACGCGGTCTTCGATGCCCGACCACACGCGCGCCGGGTCCAGATCGGAAGCGCTGATCCGCCGCTCCGGCACGCCCGCGCACCGCGCCATCATGCCGAAAAACAAAATCGTCAGCGAGAGTCCCATCACCATGCGCGGTTGCAGCAGAGGGTGCATCAGGCCCCTGAGCCATCCCTGCGTCTGCCGCACCACCGGCCTGGATTCGCGCGTCAGCGGAATGCCATACATCCGCGTGACCAGCTCCGGCGGCGGCTCCACCTCCGCCACGCGTTCCATGAAAGCCACTGCCGAACGCGCGTCGCGGGCCAGCGCTGCACACGCCGTGCAGGTAGACAGGTGGCGTTCGACCTCCGTCCTTTCGGCCGGCGCCAGTGTTCCATCCAGATAATCGCAGAATGCGATTTCCAGTTCTGCGCAGGTCATAACGCCGCCTTCTGCTTCCGTAGCAGCCGCGCCAATTCCGCCCGGCCGCGATTCAACCGCGATTTCACCGTGCCTTCCGGAATCTTCAGCACCTCGGCGATTTCGCGATACTCCAGTTCCTGCAGGTCACGCAGGATCACCGTTTCCCGCAGTTCCGGCGAGAGACGCGCCAGTGCCCGTTGCAGCACCTCGCTCGCTTCCCTGCCCGCCAGCACGCGGTCCGGCCGAACCGGATCGGCCGAATGCTCCACTTCTTCAAGCACCGGCAATTGTTCTTCGATCGAATCCGTCACTCGCTCCTGCCGCGTCCGCCGGTAGTGATCGATCAAAAGATTGCGGCTGAGCCGCGTCAGCCAGGTCGCAAACGAGCCCTCGTCGGAGCGGTAACTTTTGAGGCTGCGAAATACGCGCAGGAAAATGTCCTGCGTCAGGTCTTGCGCTTGCGCCTCGCTGCCCGTGAACCGGTAACAGAGTCCGTATACCCGCCGCGTGTAAAGGCGCACCAGCTCTTCCCAACCGGTTTGATCACCGCTCAGGCAGCGTTGGACGAGCGTGTAGTCGAGATCCAAGGCGAATCGCGCCGGTTTCCCAGAGGCCACAAACACGCCGCGGCCGGCCACACCCGGATAGGATGCGCCGGGACTTTGGAACGCAGCAGTCATGGCGGCGGATGCCATAGTTTACCTCGAAATCCTTGAACCAACGGCCTGGATTGTTTCGCCGGGCTGCCCAGTCCGGGCTTCCACTAGAAGAAACGAGGCTTTATGATGAGAGGTTCCTTTTTGCACGCCGGGCGGCCTGGATTGATTGCCTGCCCCGAGGAGGCGGCCTCATAAAAAAGCGTACCTGGAAGTGGTTGGCGCTCTGGGTGTTATTGCTCCTGGTGGCGCTTTACCTGCTTCGCACCGAACTCCGCAAGAGCGGTTTTCACTGGGCGGTCTTTGTCGCCACCCTGGCCGGCCTCGACTGGCGATGGCTCGTAGCGTCTCTCGGTTTCGGCCTGGCCACGTATTATGGCCGCGCTTTGCGGTGGGCCGTCCTGCTCCGCCCGCTGCGTCCCCATCCGGATATGTGGGGTCTGTTCACCTCCACCGTCATTGGATTTACCGCGGTGACTCTGCTCGGCCGCCCCGGCGAGTTCGTCCGGCCCTACCTGATAGCGGTCAAAGAAAAGGTGCCGTTTTCCTCGCAAATCGCCGCCTGGGTGCTCGAACGGATTTACGACCTGCTGATCGCGCTCGCCATTTTCGGCTTCGCCCTCAGCCGCCTGCACAACCTCGGGGATGTCGGTCCGGCGCTTTCCTGGGTGCTGGAAATTGGCGGTTGGCTGGTCTGGATCCTAAGCGCCTTGTGCCTGCTCGCGCTGGCCGGAATTCGCCGCTATTCCGAAACCATGCGGCAAAGGTTGATGGATGCGCTGGGTTTTCTTTCCGAGCATCACCTGGAACGGGCGGGCAAATTCCTCCAGGCGCTGGTTCAGGGGGCTGAGTCCACCCGTAGCCATAAGTCCATCATACTGTTGGTTTTGTACACCATCTTCGAGTGGGCTTTGATCGCCGTTTGTTATCTATGCATTACAAGAGCATTCGGCGCTGTGCTCCATTTTACGCTGGTCGACGTATTGATTTTTATGGGCTTTGTCTCTTTCGGAGCGGTCGTCCAGATTCCTGGAATCGGCGGCGGCATTCAGGTGGTCGCGGTGTTGGTTCTGACTAAAATCTTCGGGATGTCGGTGGAGCTGGCGACCAGCATCGCGGTCATGGTTTGGGCTATTACTTTCGTAGTAATTGTTCCGTTTGGCCTGGCGATCGCTCTTCACGAGGGGCTGAGCTGGCGCAGGCTACGTGACCTGGAACGTGAGGCAAACGCGTGAACTGCCCTTTTTGCGGACACTTACAAGACAGAGTGGTGGACTCACGGGAAAGCAAGGAGGGCGACTCCATCCGTCGCCGCCGCCAGTGCCTAAAGTGCGAGCGCCGTTTCACGACTTACGAGCGCATCGACGAAGTGCCCTATATGGTCATTAAAAAGGACGGGCGGCGCGAGAAATTCGACCGCCAGAAGGTCCTGGCCGGGCTGTTGAAAGCCTGTGAAAAACGTCCGGTCAGCATGACGCGTCTATCGGAGTTGGTGAACCAGGTGGAGTCGAAGGTCATCGACTCGCCGGACCGGGAGATCTCTACTACGGAGATAGGAGAAATCGTGATGGACGCCCTGCGCGACCTGGACAAGATCGCCTATGTCCGGTTCGCGTCGGTTTATCGGGATTTTCAGGACGAGCAGGCTTTCTTCAACGAACTAAAGAACTTAATGCGCCAAAAGGGGTCCTGAGGCAGGATTCGTTGAAAATCGGTCCACTACAGACGGGTGGTGACAGGCTAAATCCCTTGTAACCTATACAGTTTTCAAACATCATTAACCATAGGGCTTAACATCTGAACGCATACGTGGTATTATTTCTGGACCAGGCGTGGCCCTGGCTTGGCTCCGCGATTGTCATTGGGTTGAGTGTCGTTAAGGCTGGAAACCGGCAGTCAAACTTGTTCAAAATCTGTACCCCTCAGAAAAAGTGCGTTCAGAAGGTGTGGTCTGTGGGGGAGGTGAGTCTTAGTGGATCATTTTGACGATCATTTTTTGAACGAAAGCCCGCTGGGCATCAATTTCGAGGAAGAAGCCAAGTTCTTCGACACAGAAACCACCCAGGAGGACTTTCTCCATCCACAGCCGGCGGTAGAAGAATCGATCTACACCGACGACCCGGTACGTGTGTATCTGCGCGAAATGGGCGCGGTTCCGCTGCTGACGCGCGAAGGCGAAGTCGATCTGGCGCGGCGGATGGAGCGCGGGAAGCTTCGCATGCAGAAGGCCATCAGCCGGTCGGCGCTGGTGCAACTGGTGGTGGTGGAACTGGCGGAGCAGTTGAAGAAAGGTGTCGAGGAACTCGACAACCTGACGGACTTGGGCGATCTCGAAGAGGGGACGCTGGCGGACACGAAGCGGCGGAACGAAATTCGCGATTATTTCACGGATGTCGCGGTGCTGCACAAAAAGCTCGAACAGGCCAGAGACAAACTCGAAGCGACGGCGCTGAGCAACAAGCGGGCGCGGCGGCGGCTGTGCTCGCGGCTGAACCGGGCGAAAGTGGAGACGTCGCTGGCGATCCGCAGGATTCCGTTCCTGGCGATGAAGTGGAAGGAATTTTCGCGGGAGATCGAGCGGGCGGTCGAGGAGCTGACGCATCTCGAGCGCGAATTGCAGAAAGTGGAGGCGCGGGCGGGCGTGACGGCGCAGAACCGCGCGCGCGAGCTGAAACGCGAAATCCGCAAGCGGGAAGCGACGGCAGGCGCGCCGCTGGGGGACCTGAAGCACACGCTGAACGTGATCCGGCACGGCGAGCACGAGGCCGAGCGGGCGAAGAAAGATCTGGTCGAGGCGAACCTGCGCCTCGTGGTCTCGGTGGCGAAGAAGTACGTCAACCGCGGGCTGCATCTGCTGGACCTGATCCAGGAAGGCAACATTGGCCTCATGCGCGCGGCGGACAAATTCGAATACCGGCGCGGCTACAAGTTTTCGACGTACGCGACGTGGTGGATCCGGCAGGCGATCACGCGCGCGATTGCGGACCAATCGCGGACGATCCGCATTCCGGTGCACATGAACGAGAGCATGAACAAGTTTCTGCGGGCGTCGCGCGAGCTGGAGAAAGAGCTGGGGCGGACGCCAACCAACGACGAGATCGGGCGGCGGATGGACATTCCGGTGGAAAAGGTGCAGAAGCTGAAGACGATTTCGCGCGACCCGGTGTCGCTCGAGACGCCGGTGGGCCGCGACGGCGAATCGGCGCTGGGCGATCTGATTGAAGACCGTTGGGTGGGGTCGCCGGTGGATGCGGTGATCGAGGGCAACGTGCGCGACGAGACGGCCGGGATTCTGAAAACGCTTTCTCCCAAGGAGGAGAAGGTGATCCGGCTGCGGTTCGGCATCGGCTGCGAGCGCGAGCACACGCTTGAAGAGATCGGGCAGGAGTTCGACGTCACGCGCGAGCGGATTCGCCAGATCGAAGCAAAGGCGCTGCGGCAGTTGCGGGCGCCGGAGCGGGCAAGAAGGTTGAGAGCGCTGATGGCGGCGCGGTAGACCGAGTCAGTTTCGGATTTGGGGCCGCAGGACCACGAAGTGGTCCTGCGGTTTTTTGTTTTAGGACTCTTGCGGAGCGCGCGATTGACGACGGGTGGGTTCAGGCCTTTCCGGTTTGTTCCTCGACGAAAGCGATGAACGTTTCTAGTTCGCTTCTTGCATCCTCGTAGGTGGCGTCGACCTTCGCTACGAGCGGATATAGCTTATCCCACCGCATGAGGGCAATAGAAGCTCCTCGAAAAAGGTGCCTGAACGCGAGAAACTCGCTGAGAGCTTCTACTAAGCCAGCTGAAAGCACTGCCGGACGATCAGCCGTCGCTTGAGACATCTGAAGGAGTAGATCCTTATGCCATGAATCCGACGATGGCAACTGCCTGTCCCACTCGCGCGCAATGAGCTTCAGGATTTTCTCAATTTCCGTGTAAAAGGAGTGCAGCATGGCGGACGCTGCCGACGTCTCAATGACGCCGACAGTGGCATCCGATGACATTGAAATTAACGGCTCGAACTGCTGTCGCACGATGGCGAATTCTTCGAGCCCCACTCGAATCTTAGTTGCCAGTTCACGCGACACGAACCAGTTCCCCGCTGTCCAGCAGATACCGAACGATGGGTGTGGGATCGTCCAGATCCACGAGGTCAACTGGTCTGCCTAGAAGGTCCGCAGCCTTGCTGATTGCCGAGAAGTAGACTGAAGGTGGCAGCCCGCGGACTGCCATGTCGATGTCAGAGCCTGGTCGCAACCTGTCTCTGGTAGCAGAGCCGAAGACGAAGACTTCAGTCGCGCCCAACCCGCGCAGCAGGGAGGCTGCCGCCGCGAGCGCAGTGGAGTCAATAGAAATCTCGGCCATTGGCAGTCCAGTGCAGATGCCCAACCGGGCCTCCGCAATTTGAATATAGCGCGAATGGCAGTTAAGCAAATATTCCGGGTTCTTCCCTGCCCCGTTCCGGGTCTTAGGCGAGGCCGGCCAGAGGTCGGCAACGGTGACTCGGAGGCTATCCTACTCCGGCCGTATGCCGAGCGACGAGATCGGCGGCGGATGAACATTCTGTGGAGAAGGTGTGATCCGGCTGCGGTTCGGCATCGGCTGCGAGCGCGAGCACACGCTTGAAGAGATCGGGCAGGAGTTCGACGTGACGCGCGAGCGGATCCGCCAGATTGAGGCGAAGGCGCTGCGGCAGTTGCGCGCGCCGGAGCGGGCAAGAAGGCTGAGAGCGCTGATGGCGGCGCGGTAGATTAACCGAGTTTCGGAATTTTGGGCCGCAGGACCACGGAGTGGTCCTGCGGTTTTTTGTTGTTTGGGAGGCAATTTGATGGCGGGAAGGATTGAAGAGCGTGGGGATGATAAAGAAACGGAAGGAGCAGGAGTTCTTCGAGCGCGCTTAGCGATTTCGTAATGCGACCAGCGATGAGGTGAGGCGGTTGGGTGAGCAAGTAGGCAGGGCGGTCTTCAGGTGGTTGAAACATCAAAGATCGAAAAATCGTGCTGTAGCGCAGCGATCCCCAGTTTCCAGAGATGGGACGCTGCCCTATGTGCTTGGCTCCGCCGGAACTCCAGAAACTGCTTTGGCGTGCGAGTTGATGACAGCCACAAGATTGTTTAAGAGCGGGCGAAAGCCTTCAAAGTTAATCGAATCTGCCTTTTCGCGAACGACGCGGTGGGCGAAGATTTTTTTACCATAGTGTTTACTAGCGTCGAATTCGTTTGTGCAATTGAACGTCTTGCCGTCGATCACCGTTGCCCTGGTGGGTGCGTCGAAGAAATCTTCTATCTTTGATTCGTTCGCCCCGCAGGGAAGGGGTGTAGGCACCGCGTACATATTACGAAAAACGTGAAGGTAGGGCAAAGCACGGTTCACCAGCGAATTGAACTCCTTCTTCAAGACGTCTCGGATGTTGCCTGCACCTGAATCGTTGTCGTATACGACTATGACCGGCTTCTTTAGCCCGGGAGCGTTGAACTTCATGGTCTCTGTTTTATAGGTTGCAATGAACGTGGCCAGCGCACTGCTGCCTCCATCGCGCAGGCCGAGAATGCGCGCCGTGCTCGACTGTGGGTATTTGTAAAGTCTTAACCTGAGCCGAATTTTGTCACCCGTGATCTCGGCCAAGTCGGGATACTCTGCGGCGAGACTCCTAATCGCGTGCGTGAGATAGACGTTATCGGTCGATCCCTCGCAGATGATAACAGGGGCTTCGGCCGCGTAGAAGTCTTTGTAGATTAAGAACCGCTTATACATTAGCTCTTTCTTTGAAAGTTTGTCAGAATCCTTCGATTTGGGTGCAATCTTCTTATTGTAGAGATCGATGCTGTCGATAAAGCCCAGCATTCCGTGGAGTTCGTTCACAGTGCCTTGACGCTTTTCAACTGTTGCCCCTCCAGCTTTCTTGCTGACGCCGTAGAGGTCAAATGAACCCTGCTGTAGTAAGCTGTGGACCATTGCCCGCACGTCGTGTCTGTACTCGGTACGAACGTTGATCTTCCGGTTAACTACTAACCCTGTGACCTCCTGGCGCGAAGTTCGGTAGTTCATGTGCGTTTTCAGAGGATTGATGCGGAACCCGGCGTTCGTAATGAGTCGTTGCAGTTCGGTTCCTGGCACCCAACGATGCGGCACAGTTTCGGATGGCGTTGCGATCTCTGGAGGGAAGTCCTTTTTGTTTGTAGAGAACGTTAGATCGTCCGCGTACCTTGAGTAGGTGCATCCTACTTTGGAAGCCAGACGCACAAGATGTGTGTCGAGCATATGCGCGATCAAATTAGATATCACAGGTGAGCAAGGGCTTCCCTGAGGCAGGGCGTTTTCGTGGCACGCGATCTGTGCTATCACCGTTGCGACATCTTGGTCCAGTGCGAAGGTATTGTCTCGAATGAAGTATCCGCGCACGCGACCAAAGTTAATTGATGGGAAGAAATCCTGTAGATCGAGATTGAAAACATAGCGACGGTTGCGGTGCTGCCTTGCGTTAGTGATAATCGAGCGTTTGCGCTTAAACCCATGCGCGATTCGATCTTTCCGGTTTTTAACCAGGTTGATTTCGTCGACGCAGTCCTGTAGCAACGTGGAAAGTCGTCGTTGAACGAGCTTCAAGGCATCAATGGGCGCCTTGATGGTACGTGTCGCACCATTTCTTTTAGGGATTTGAAAGGTCTTATATTTAGCTGCCGCGGGCTGTCTGAACAGGACATAGGAGAGTGACGACGGCTTGAATTGCAATAATGTTGCTACGTCGCTGAGTGTCGCCGCTGACTTAAGGCTATTGAGCTTGGACATGCATGAAGTGAGAGTGTGACCCACCGGCACTCCTTCGCGAAGACACTAGTCGCCGTGCGCATAACATCGCCGTGGCGGCGAGATAGCATAGGCTCTGACATTTGTTTCAAATGCCACGAAGCATGGCACAAAATCTGCCGAGTGGGTCGTTGAACAGTTTATCATCGGGCATGCCCAAGCTCAATGCAGTTCCCATGCAGTTCCCGGGCTGATCGGCTTCGCCCAAGAGGCGCTGCGCAAACGGCACGTCAAGGACCGTTTTGGCCAAGCTGTCGCGCGCGAAACGAGTACGATCGCGGTCGATTATTGCGTTTTGGCTGCTGCGGCGGCGGCCATGTTCGCTACCATAGCTTTGAGCTGCGGGTGGCCCCAAACGCTGTCGACCGAGTCGTAATGCTCGACCTGCCAGACGCTGTCGTCGATCATGCGGCCGCCCCATCCGTATTCCACGGCAAAACCGGAAGGGTTCGCGAGATAGAAGGAAACCATGCGGTCGTTCATGTGGCAGCCGAGGTCGATGCCGATGGGAACGCCGCGCTCCATGCAGAGGTCGCGGCCGATGCCTACGTCGAGAAGAGAATTGCATTCCAGCATGAAATGATTGATGCGCTTGGGCGCACGCTTGGCCTCCATGAAAGCCACGGAGTGATGGCGCGGATTGCAGTGCAGGAAAGCGAGGCGCAGCTCACCGCCGGGAAAGCGAACCTCAGTGAAATCCGAAACGCGGAAACCGAGCAGGTCGCGGTAAAAGCGAAGCGATTCGTTCAGGCTGGGCGTAGAAAGCACCATGTGACCTAAACCCATCTCGCCGGTTTTGAATCCGGAAATGGGGCGGCCGGCATGAAACGGCTTGGGGTCGATGGGGCGGCCGCAGAAGATTTCGGTGCGCACGCCGCTCGGGTCGACGCAGTGGATGAGATCGATCACGCGGCGGCCGTCGGCTTCATCGCGGGTGCCAGCGGTGACTTTGACGCCGCCGTCTTCGAGCTGCTGTGCGACGACGTGCAGGGCCGCTTGGTCGGGCACTTCCCAGCCGGCGAACTCGAGATCGTCGCTCGCGCCGGGGTGCAGTTCGACGCGATGGTGATATTCGTCCATGCGGAGGTAAGAGGTGGACCGCTGGTCGCCCGGGATGACCTGCATTCCGAGAACGTGCGTGGCAAGATCATGCCAGGCCTTCACATCGCTGGCGCCGATTCCGATGTAGCCGAGTTGAGACACGCTGGCCATGGCGAGAGATCCTTTCGGGCGGATCCAGGTTGCGGATCGCAGGGACAATTGTAATGTAAAACACAGAGGCGTGCAGAGCGGGAAGCGGGCAGGCAGCGGCCCCATCACGGCGATGCGGGCGAAGGGGAAATAGAATATCCGGAGACATGGCTGCTGAACTTGATGCTGCGGATCGGGAACTGATCGGCTTCGCCGGAGAGGCGCTCGAGCGCTTGTACGTCAAAGACCGGCATGAGGTGGCGGCGGCGGTGCGGACGGGGCCGGGTGAGGTGTTCACGGGCATTCACACGGAGGCGGGTGTGGGGTTCGCGGATATTTGCGGCGAGGTGGCGGCGATCTGCCATGCGGTGGCGCACGGGCAGCGGGATATCGAGACGGTGGTGGCGCTGACGGGCAAAGAGGCGGGCGAGGTGCGGCTGATGGCGCCATGCGGAAGGTGCCGGGAAGTGATCAGCGATTTCAATCCGCAAGCGTGGGTGATTGTGGGGACGATGGAGCGGCCGTACAAGATGCGCGTTGCGGAATTGCTGCCGCTGAAGGAATAGACGATGAAGCGGCGTCCGATTGCGGTGACGATCATCGCGTGGGTGTATATCGTGGTGGGGACGGCGGGGTTCGCGTACCACTTCAGAGAATTCGAGGGGCGGGCGGTGTTTGCAGGCGACACGCTGTGGGTGGAACTGGTGCGGCTGGCGGCGGTGGCCGCGGGTATTTTCCTGCTGCGCGGGCATAACTGGGCGCGGTGGCTGGCGGTTGCGTGGATCGCAGTTCACGTGGTGGTGAGCGCGTTCCACTCGGTGCCGCAATTGGCGGTGCATGCGGTATTTTGTGCGGCGATCGCTTATTTTCTGTTTCGGCGGGAGGCGGCGGAATACTTTCGGGCAGCGGCTCGGCAGCCTTGATTTCGCCGTAGACTGACAAGATGCCCACGAGCCAGGACGCGGGAACGATCGACGAGCACGCGCACCGGAGCCAACTGCGGCGGGCGGTGCTGGCGGGAACGATCGGGACGGCGATCGAGTGGTACGACTTTTTCCTTTACAGCACGGTCACGGGGCTGGTGTTTGCGCGGCTCTATTTTCCGAAAGCGGATCCGTTTGTGGGGACGCTCGAGGCGTTCGGCGTTTACGCGGTGGGATTTTTCGCGCGGCCGATCGGCGCGGCGATTTTCGGGCATTACGGGGACCGGCTGGGGCGGAAGGCGGCGCTGATTGCGACGCTGCTGCTGATGGGCTGCGCGACGTTTCTGGTGGCGTTTGTGCCGGGATACGACCGGATCGGGATCTGGGGCGGGATCACGCTGACGGTGCTGCGGTTCATCCAGGGGATCGGCGTGGGCGGCGAGTGGGGCGGCTCGGTGCTGCTCTCGATGGAATGGGCGGGGTCGAACCGGCATCGCGGATTTATTACGTCGTGGCCGCAGTTCGGGGTGCCGGCGGGGCTGTTTCTTTCGAACCTGGCGGTGCTGGCGATGAGCGCGGTTTCGGGCGCGCAGTTTCTGACGTGGGGCTGGCGCGTGCCGTTTGTATTGAGCATCGTGCTGGTGGCGGTGGGGTTGTATATCCGGCTGGGAATTCTGGAGACGCCGGTGTTCCGGAGGCTGGTGGCGGAGAGGCGGATCGAGCGGGCGCCGGTGATCGAAGTGCTGCGACGGCAGCCGCGGGAGATCGTGCTGACGGCGCTGTGCCGCACGGCGGAGCAGGCGCCGTT
>DATEFW010000008.1:0-3111 GCA_035280425.1 Bryobacteraceae bacterium
GGGAGGGGTGACGTGGGAAGGTGGGAAGAAAAGGTGGGAAGGTGGGAAGTGAGCGATTTCAACACCTTCACGATTTTGGGCTTCCCACCTCCAATTTCCCACCTCGGAGGTGGGAAGCGAGGTGGGAAGGTGGGAAGGCAGGTGGGAAGCAAGGTGGGAAGCCTGCCGTGGAGGGATGCGCATTCGTTACCCCTCCTCTTCCGGGTAGTTCGTGTCCTCGGTACGGATGAAAAGGCGCCGCTTTGATGGCGGGCCGATCGGCACCCTTATCAAACGTTCGTCTTCAAAAAGCCGGTCGGCGGCAGCCTCGATATCTGGCCGCGTATAGCTGGCGCAGCTCGGCAGACGGCCGACCATTACGACCAGGTTGTTCCGCGCCATGCTTTCCGCAGCGATCCTATCACCCCGCTTTACGAGATATCGGACGCCATCGAGAATGGCCCGGTCGATCGTGAGTTTTTCAATCGCACCGCTCACTCTTTTGCGCTCCGGCGCGATCGGCACAAAGACGCCATCATCCCATTTCAGCCGCAGCACGCCGGTGCCGGGCCCCCAATTGGATTTCATAGTTTTGAGAACACGAATGTCGGGATCGGCGTCGTCCGACTCGTCGTCATACCCTTTCGGTCGTTTCAAATACATGTGTGCCCGCACCGTGGCGCGCCATGCTGTCGAGCCGGAATAACCGGAACCGGATTGCATGCTTGAAACGCTCGGGTGAGAGCACAGCACCACGGCGCCGCCTGTTTCGCTGGCTATCTCTTGGAGAATATTTACAAAAGCGGTGACGTGAGCGCGCACGTTCTCATTGCCGTTGAAAGTATGCGCAGCTGTGTCGACTATGACCAACTCAGCCCCAAAATCGCGGGCGTAGGAGCGTAGCTGATCGTAAACCGGAGTGGCGCGCCCTTCATCGGTACGGCGGTTGAAATCCATCAGAACATTGTCGAGGCCGACCCGAGCGGCGATCGACATGTCTTCAAGATCGCCTTCGTCAATTCCCAGGCTTTTGCATATTTCGCGCTGTCGCCAATGTAAAACGGTCTTAGGATCCTCGCAGTAGAACCCGAAGCTACGCACGCGATCGACGTTGAATCCGAGCCAGTCGGATCCGGTTGCGGCCGCGGTCTGAAGTTGTTGCATCAGGAGAGACTTCCCGAGCCCGCTGTCGCCTGAGAATAGACAGACAGTGCCGCGGGGTATGCAGCCGCGCACCAGCCATTTGATAGGCTCAGGCTCGACGCCGCTCCAGCTGACCGGGCAGAAGACCTCGAATGGCTGCGTCTTGCGCTTCGGGAAAGGGGAAACATTGCTGTAATTGCCGTTCATGCCGCCCTGCCCGGCCGAACGGCAGCCATCAACACATCGTTGAAATCGCTGTGCTCGGCCGGGGGCAATTCGATGTCCACGGCGTACCCTTGGGCAGCAAAATGATTTTGCGCCTTCAGGGCGGCTTTCTCCCCCTCCGAGCCGTTGTCGGCAAATATTATGACCCGCTCGACGATCTCCGGAAGCGCGACGCTTCCCATTCGCCAGGCGCCACAGGAGACCCACACTGGCAAGCTGTAAAGCTGCTTGACGGAAAGGCCCGTCTCCAGGCCCTCGGCGATGCCGATCGTGCGTGCTGCCGGCCCCAGCCGGATCGCCCCGTCGCCCATCGGCCCGAGCGTCTTCTTTGCGATATTCAGTGGCGCTTTGCTTCCGCCTTTCGGCCAGGCGCCATCGATTATCAACTTGTCGAGCACCCAAATGCGCTGTACGGCCGTCACCTTGTTGCTGCCGTCCTGGATAGCGGCGATTAGGGCCGGCATCGACCGGTTGCGCTCGGAATTAAAGAGTCCCGGCAGCGCGCCCAGCGTCGGCGGCACACGCAGTAGGTCGATGCACCGGCTCCAGAGGTAGAGAGCGGCAGCGCTGCGCTTGAGCGGTTGCCGCGCGCTCCAGATCGCACGCGCCTCGTCACGGCGGGCGAGTTCGTCGGCGTCCAATCCCGGTGCAATGTAGGCCGGGCGTCGCGGCGGCCGCATGCCATGCTCGTCTCGCTCGGCCCAAAGGCCGAGAGCGCGTAGCTCATCGATGACGGCGCGCTGGTCGCAGCCGGCGAAGCAATGCACCAGCACCCGATCGGGCCGCTCGGTGATGCTGAGGCTCGGTGTCCCGTCGTTGTGCGCGGGGCACCGGCACATACCCTTTCCGGCACGCCAGAAGCTGCCGGCGCCGCCGAGTTCTTTGACTATGCGCTGGCCGGAAATCACAGCCAGAACTCTGCGGGAACGCCGCGCGGCCGATCAACTTGGCCCAGAATCCACGCCGCAGGGATTTCAAGTATTGCTAACTTTTCGCGCAGGAACTCGATCTTGGTAGCGGTGCAGTGATGTTTATGAACAATCTCTAATGCATAAACGATCATGCCCTTGTGCTGAACTGCGATATCGATCACGCACGCGGGCATGCGCCCCGCCAACGTTAAATCGTCGTATGATGGTGGCCGCGATCGCCACTGGGGCCCCACTTCGTCCCAAACAGGGATTATTCCGGTGCCGTCGGCCAGAACCGGATATTCACACCAAATCCCCCACGATGGGCCGGGTCGATTGACGCGCCAACAGATAGCGTGCGGCAGGCAGCGCGGAGATCTGCAGATTGATGAATCGTGAAGACATTCGTGACAGTGCAGCGGCAAATCTATCGGAAACCGGGCATATTCATCATGCCCAACGGCAGCCGCTGCTTCCCTGAGCCAATCGGCCAACAGCTGCTTTGCGTGCCTGTGGGCGTGGCTCTCTACTGAACGCCTGGAGCCGACCCGGTCGTCGAAATGGTTGTCGCGGCCGTTCATTCGGCGCCCCGCTGCCGCAGGTTGCCGCCGAGCGCCCGCAGCCGCGCCGATTGCTTCAGCCGGCGCGGGTCATCGTCGGCCCAGGCGCGGACCATGAGCGGCTTGCGCTCCTCGACGTGCGGCCTCGTCGCCGCGAGCACCGCGTCCATGCGGGCGTGGAGGGCGTCGAGGCGGGTGAAGATTTTCGATTTCGGTTCAGCACCCGGTGACTCGCGCCGTGGCTTCCACTGGCGCCGCTGCGCCTGCCCGATGACGACCATCTTCGACACCCC
>DATEFW010000009.1:0-34697 GCA_035280425.1 Bryobacteraceae bacterium
AGGCGGTGGAGGCAACAGCGGCGGTGGCGGCCGCGGAGGCGCCGGCGGTGGCGGCAGCCGAGGCGGTGGCGGCACCCGAGGCGGCGGCAACACCATGCCGGGTCAGCCCTACATGAACAACCCATACAACCAGGCGCGCCAGATCGTTCCGCTTTTCCCGGAAAGCGCGTCCGTCAATCAGCAGGTCCTCTACATGCTCGCTGAGGGCACTGGCGGATTCGTGATCGTCAACACCAACGATCTGCTCGGCGGCCTCGAAAAAATCGGCAAGGAGCAGAATGAGTACTACATTCTCGGCTACGCTCCCGCCGAATCACCCGAAGGGAGCTGCCACACTCTAAAGGTTAAAGTGGATCGCGGCGGCTCGAGCGTCCGCGCGCGCAGCGGCTACTGCAACGTCAAGCCGGTGGATGTTTTGCGCGGCGACCCGGCGGAGAAAGACCTGGAAGCGCACGTTACCGGCTCAGGCGCGGGGAACGTAACCGCTTCCATGCAGCTTCCGTTCTTTTACACATCGCCCAACACGGCCCGCGTGATCATGGCGATGGATGTTCCTTCCGATTCCATCAAGTTCGAAAAGGAGAAAAAGAAATTCCATTCCGTGATCAATGTCCTGGGGATTGCATACCGGCCCGACGGAGGCGTGGCCGCGCGCTTCAGTGATGCGGTCAAACTCGATCTCGATAACAAAAAGGAATTGGAAGCGTTTCACGAGCATCCTTTCCACTATGAAAACCAGTTCGAAGTGGCATCGGGCCAGTACACCTTGAAGGTCGCCTTCAGCGCCGGCGGCGAAAGTTTCGGAAAGCTGGAAGCGCCGCTGGCCATTGATCCCTATGACGGCAAGCAATTCACCTTGAGCGCGCTGGCGTTGAGCAAAGATCTCCGGCGAGTGGGAGATGCCGAAACGGGCATCGACGCGGAATTGCTGGAGGGCCGGCGAACCCTGGTGGTGGAGGGCATGCAGGTTACTCCCGCGGCTGTGTATCGCTTCTCGAAATCCGGCCCCGGCGTCATCTATGCCGAAATTTATGAGCCTGGCCTGGCCACTAACAGTCCTCCCATGGTCGGTGTGGAGCTGCGCGTGCTCGATCGCAAAACCGGCGAGCAAAAGCAGGATACCGGGGTGATGAATGTGGCCACGCTGATCCGGGCCGGAAATCCGGTAATCCCGGTGGGACTCAAGCTGCCTCTCGACAAGCTCGCATCCGGCGCTTATCGGGCCGAATTGAAGGCCCTGGATTCATCGGGAAAAACCGCACCTCTGCGCATGGCCGATTTCGACGTGGAGTAATGGCGGTCGCGCCGGACTGGCGCGCGATACAATACCGGGGTGAATCGCCGAACTTTTCTGGGCGTCGCTGCGGGAATGTCATTGGGGGGTTCAGAGGCGCAAGCTGCGTCCATTCCGATCATCGACGCCCATATCCATCTGTTCGATCCCACGCGCCCGCAAGGCGTCCCATGGCCGGATAAAAATGATCGCGTTCTCTACAAGCCGGCGCTGCCGCGCCGCTATCGCGATATCGCCGTGCCGTTGGGGGTTACGGGCGCAATCGAGGTTGAAGCCAGCCCGTGGCTCGAAGACAACCAGTGGGTGCTGGACGTCGCCGCCAAAGACAAGATCATTGTCGGAACGGTCGGCGATCTCGAGCCCGGCAAACCCGATTTCCGCAAGCAGCTCGAACGTTTTCACCGCAATCCCCTGTTTCGCGGCATCCGTTATGGAAATCTCTGGGACCGGAATCTCGCGGCGGAGCTATCGAGGCCCGATTTTGTTGCGGGTTTGAAAGAACTCGCGAAGGCCGGTCTCGAAATGGATACCGCGAATCCCGATCCCGCGCTGATCGCTGCCATCGTGCGCGTCACCGATCAGGTGCCGGAACTGCGGATCGTCATCGACCACCTGCCGCAGATGAATCCGCCCACCGATCCGGAGGTTCACAAGGCTGTTGCGTCTCACCTGCACGAACTGGCAGACCGCACGCAGGTTTACGTCAAAGTCTCGGAAGTTTTGCGGCGCGTCGACGGCCGCGTGCCGCTCGATCTCGATTTTTACCGCGATCGCCTGGACATGATCTTCGGGATCTTCGGCGAAGACCGCGTGATTTACGGCAGCGATTGGCCGAACAGCGATCTCTGGGCGCCCTATCCGCAGGTCCTGAGCGTCGTCCGCGAATATTTCACCGCCAAGGGTCCCGCCGTCGCGGAAAAATATTTCTGGAAGAATTCGGTTGCGGCTTATCGCTGGGTCAAGCGCGCGCCCAACCAGCCGGCTAGCGCAGCCTGATCGACTGCCGCGAGGTGCTCCATGAACGAACTGATCGATGTCGTTTCACAAGGAAATCTGGAGCGCGCCGGCGCGATTCTTGACGCCGACGGCACACTCACCAATCAACGTGACGAAACCGGCGCAACACCCCTCCACTACGCGGCATTCAACGGTAATCGCGCTATGGTGAAGCTGCTCGTCGCGCGTGGCGCCGATGTCAACGCCCCCGACAGCCGGTTCGGAGCCACGCCTGCCGGCTGGGCCATCGAATATCTGCGCGAGCTCGGCGGATATCTCGGCATCGAGCTCGACGATCTGGCTTACGCGATTCAGCTCGGAGACACGCGCTGGGTCGCGCGCTTTCTAAAGCGCTTCCCTTCCCTGCGCCGTGCGAGCGACACCAAAGGCCGGTCGTTTCAGGCGCTCGCGCGGGAATCCGGCAATCGCGACATCGTGAACCTTTTTGAGGACGCCGCCTGAAAAAACATGAACGGAGCAATTCAGTTCGGATACCCGTGGTGGCTGACCTACGGCCACCTTGTGATCACGGCCATCGCGTTGCCGCTCTGGCTGCTGGGACGCGCCAGGAGATGGCCGAAGATTCCGATGCTCCTGCTCGGCGTTGCGACCATTTGGTCGCTCGCCGCGTGTGCCGTCGCCCGCTTCGGATTGAACGTAAACGGAAGGCTTCCGCTGCCCACAGAAAAATTCCTCGCGTCGGGCGCCGGCCGCGTTCTCGATATGGGCGCAGGCACCGGCAGATCGACCCTCATGGTTCTCGAAGCGCGCCCGCAGTCGACCGTGGTCGCTCTCGATTTATTCGCCGACTCGTATAAGCAACACTTTGGCCCAGGGATGAGCGGGCAGGAACGATTGCTCGCGAACTTGCGCGCCGCCGGCGTCGAGAAACGCGCCACCATTCAAACCGGTGACATGCGAAAGCTGCCGTTCGAGCCTGCGACGTTCGATGGCATCGTCAGCACGTACGCCGTCGATCACTTAGGCCGGCAGGGGATCAGCCAGGCGCTCGCCGAAGCATCCCGCGTCTTGAAACCCGGCGGCGAGTTTCTCATGATGGTCATCGCCAAAGATTTTTGGTTGAAGTTCACCTTCGGACCGCTGCTATTGCACAGCGGCACGCGCGGCCCCGAGTGGTGGACCACCCGATTGCGGGAAGCCGGTTTCGAGACCATCGAGCAAGGCACGCGCCCCGCAACGCTCTACATCCTGGCGCGCAAGCGGTAGCCGCGGAGGATTAGCTTCGGGCGCTGCCCGCTTCGTCCTGCCGCATTTCCCAATTAAAATCGTAGAGCACGCGCAGTTGATTCCCGTCCGGATCGGCAACCCGGAACTCGCGCAGGTGCCACGGCTTATCCTCCGGCTCGGCCAGGATCTTCGCTCCAGCCCCGCGCCAGCGGTGGTACAGTTCGTCGACTTCGTGCTTGCTATTCAGGTTCAACCAGACCATCACCGTTCCCGCGCTGCCGTAGCTTTTGCAGAACGGCGCGTTCGTCAGAAACATACGGCACTCCCCCTGCGAGCGCCGAAGCTCACCGCCGCCAGCGCCCGTGATAGTAGCGGTGCCCGCGGTAGCGCGGTCCTTCCCACCGCGCCCCCGCCCACGGCCGTCGCGCCCAGAATCCTCGATGCCAGTAGTAGTGCGGACCAGCCGGATACCAGTATCCCGACACCCAACCGTAATCCGGACCCGGGCACGGCGGCGCGTAATAAACCGGCGGCGGTGGCGGTGGTGCGTACACAACCACCGGAGGAGGAGCGGCCGGATAATATCCGTACCCGCCGCCGATTCCGATTCCGACAAACACGTGCGTCCGGGCAAACAGCGAGCTTCCTGCCAAAAGCGTGAGTGCCAGCAACTTGGTCGTCATAACCGCTCCCTCCTAGACAAGAACAACGTACGGTCGCGTGACCCGGTTTACAACCTTCATCCCGCGTTAATGTTTCCGTCTAACTGTATGAAGCACTACACTATCGGAACAGGAGAACTTATTTTATGGATTCGCGTTTTTCCCGCCGCCGGATGCTCGGCGCCGCCGGCGCCCTCGCAATGTCATCTCAAGTTAATGCCGCATCGCAAACTTCCGGCCTTCACTCCGAAGCGGCTGACACGCCAAAGATCTGCCTCGAGACCGGCGCAGGCAGTCTCTCGGCGGGCGCTCTCGATGCCGCAGGCTGCCGCCGCGTCAAACAGCTCGGCGTCGATCACGTGCTCATGGGCGGCCCGCGCATCCCCTGGGAAGAGAGCCGCATCCGCTCCATCATGGACACCCTCAAATCGGGCGGCCTCTCGCTCGGCAACATGATGATCGGCGGCTTCCCTAACACTATCTACGGGCGCCCGGGCCGCGATGAAGAAATCGACAAGGTCCGCCAGTCCATCCGCGCCGCCGGACGCGCCGGCCTTCCCGTCATCGAATACAATTTCTACGCGCACCGCATCGTCGAGGGATATTACGAAGAAACCGGCCGCGCCGGCGCAGGCTACACCGCCTTCGATTACGGCCGCGTCAAAGACCTTCCTCCGCTCCCTGCCGAAGGCGTCCACTCGCTTGATGAAATGTGGAACAACATCACTTACTTCTTGAAAGCCGTGATTCCCGTCGCTGAAGAGTCCGGCGTCCGCATGGCGCTCCATCCCAACGATCCCCCTTCGCCCTTAAGCCGCGGCTCCGGCCAGATCATGGGCACCCTCGCAGGCTGGAAGCACCTGGTCGATATCGTTCCCAGCAAATCCAACGGCATCACTTTCGATTGCGGCGTCACCCGCGAAATGGGCGAAGATCCCGTCGAGGTCTGCCGCTATTTCGGCGAGCGCGACTGCATCAATCACGTCCATTTCCGCAACGTGCGCGTGCGCAAGCCGTACGAGAAATACACCGAGGTCTTCATCGACGAAGGCCAGGTCAATATGTTCGCTGTGATGAAGGAATTGGTGCGGCAGAAGTACCCGCGCCTGGTTTACCCCGAGCATCCGCGCGCGCTCGACTACGATCGCGAGCATACCGGATTTCATTCCTACTATCCGGGCGGCGGCGGCTATGCCGGCTTCGCCTACAACGTCGCCTACGCGCGCGCCATGCTGCAAGCCGCGCTGGCGTCGTGAGGGTGCCGACAGTGTGTGACTAGCTATCGCTGGCCGGTTAGCACGGATCGGGTGGCTCGAAACCGGCCTTTAGATTCGTTCGCGTTTTCATCGTCGTCTCTCTAATGCAGGCACGGATCGGGCGGCTGGTAACCGGCCTTGAGGTTGGTTCTTGTTTTCATTGCTCCGTCTCCCAGGTGATTTAGAGCTTCGCGCACGGGTTCGGCGGGAAGCCGGCTTTCAGATTCGTCTTGATCTTCATAATTTCGATCCTCCCGTGCCTGACACAAGCAATCGCCCTGCCAGCCACTCTGGAACCTGAATCCGCCTCAGATTCCGCTCCAACCCTCTGATTTTGTTGTCGATTTGCTGCGATTACCGCCCAGCCGGGAGAAACCCAGCGCGCCGCACGCTATCCGTTCAGATAGCCCGCCACCCGAAAAGATAGAAACGGCAGCCGCTATTCCCAAGCCCGCTTCGGCACCCCGCGGTCCCGGTCCTTCACGCGGTCGTAAAGATAATACGTCGACACCGTCCCCAGCGACTCGTTGTACAAACTCTCCAGGCCCAGCGCCTCTTTAAGATCTTCCTCGAAATCGTGCAGCGCTTTGAGCTCGCTCGCCAGCGCCGGCTTCTGCTTGCCGCTGCCCGTTCGAAAGAATTTCTGGAATCCGCCGTCCACCAGCATGCCGATCTGATCGCCCATCATGATGCCTGCGCGATCCGTCACGCGCGGCTGGCCGCCCGGCACGTTCGCAACGATCGCCGCGCAACCGTTCCGGCTCACGCGCCAGTCGCCGATCGAAACCAGCGGTTGCACATCGAACCCCTTGCTGACCAGTTGCTCCATCCGTTCCTCGGACTTCAATTGCTTTGGCTGCGGCCGGCGAAAGAACATGCCTACATTATAATTCCCCCATGCCGTTTATCCTCTCGCTCGACGAAGGCACCACCAGCGCGCGCTCGGCCCTCTACGATCGCGAAGGCCGCCGCGTCGCCATGGAGTCGGCCGCCTTTGAAAGCCGCTACCCGCAGCCAGGCTGGGTCGAGCAGGACGCTCTCGAAATTTGGCACGCGCAATTGGATTCCGCAAAGCGCGTGGTCTCGCGCCGCGGAATACGCGCTTCCGATATCGCCGCCCTCGGCATCACCAACCAGCGCGAAACCACCGTCGTCTGGGATCGCTCGACCGGCCAGCCCGTCTCTCCCGCCATCGTCTGGCAATGCCGCCGCACCGCCGATTTCTGCACCACGCTCGCGGCCTCGTCCGATGCCCCCGCCATCACCCAAAAAACCGGCCTCGTCATCGACGCCTATTTTTCCGCCAGCAAAATCCGTTGGATTCTCGAAAACATCCCCGGCGCACGCGATCGCGCGCACCGCGGCGAGCTTCTGTTCGGCAACATCGACACGTGGCTCATCTGGAAGCTCACCAATGGCGCCGCGCACGTCACCGATTTCTCCAACGCCTCCCGCACCATGCTCATGGATCTGGCGACCGGCGACTGGGACAGCGGCCTTCTCGAAATCTTCGGCGTCCCGCGCTCCATGCTCCCGCGCATCGTGCCATCAAGCGGCGCTGTGGGCGAAACCGCGCCGGAGCACCTGGGCGCGCCCATCCCCATCGCCGGCATCGCGGGCGATCAGCAGGCCGCTCTCGCCGGTCAGGCTTGCTTCCGTCCCGGGCTTTCCAAAAACACCTACGGTACCGGCTGTTTTGCTCTGCTCCACACCGGATCGCGCCTGCCGGTTTCCAAAAACCGCCTGCTCTCGACCCGCGCCGCCTCCCACGACTCCACGCCGCAATTCGCCATCGAGGGCAGCGTCTTCATCGCCGGCGCCGCGATCCAATGGGTCCGCGACGAAGTCGAGCTGATCGGCTCCGCCGCGGAGTCCGAAGCCGTCGCCATGTCTCTGCCCGATTCCGGCGGCGTCTATTTCGTTCCCGCCTTCGTCGGCCTGGGCGCGCCGCACTGGGATCCCAACGCCCGCGGCCTGATCACCGGCCTCACCCGCTCTACCGGCCGCGCCCACATCGTCCGCGCCGCTCTCGAAAGCATCGCCTATCAAACCCGCGAGCTCGTCGAAGCCATGCAGTCCGATGCCGGCGAATCCCTCCGCGAGCTCCGCGTCGATGGCGGCGCTGCCGTAAACAATTTCCTGATGCAATTTCAGGCGGACATTTTAGGCACGCCGATCATTCGCCCCGTGGATGTCGAAACCACCGCCCTCGGCGCGGCGTACCTCGCCGGCCTTGCCGTCGGCTTCTGGAAAAATGTTCAGGAGGTCGAAAGCTTCTGGCGCGCCGAGCGCCGCTTCGACCCCCAAATGCCCGCCGCCACCCGCGAGCGCCTGTTCGGCGAATGGAAAGCCGCCGTCGCCCGCGCCATGCGATAACCTCCGGCGGCCTCAGAAATCGGAGCTGGCGCCGCCGCCTCCCGAATCTCCCCCGCCGAAATGGGCCTCCGGAGTGCTTTTTTGCGGACCTGGCGTCACGATGTCCGGCGAGGCGAGTGCCATGGTGGAAATCGCGAAGTTCATCCAGCGTTTGTCTTTTGCCGACAAGCGCTGCGCGGTAAAGCCGCGGCGAACTCCTCCCTGCGCTTTGGCGAGCCAGCGTTGGATGAGCAACACCGCGCCGATCAGGAACGCGCCCAGCAGCATCGGATCCCAGGTATGCCGCTGCCAACCAAGATATGGCTTGTTCGTAATCAGCGTCAGGACGGCGGCGATCGTGCCCGCCAGCATGACGAACCGGTCTTTCCCGCGCACACCGCGTGCCAGCACAACGGGAGGCAGGCACCAGATCAGCACCCATGTGGCCCAGTAGAACGAGCGCGGGAATTGAGCGGCGCTCACAGAGACACCGCTCCCAAGCCCGCGCAGGTTCAGTGGCGAAAGCTGGAGGTTGATCGCCAGATAGATACCGAGCCAGAGCAGCGCCTCGGCAATCGAATATTCGCTGTTGAGATAAGTGAAGCGATGGCGCCGGCGCACCGTGGCCACCGTCATAACACCGGCCAGGTAGAACGCCGCGACGATCACATGCCTCGCCGCAGGGGACGACGTCCAGTAGCCCGGCAGCCAGACGGCGAAGATCATCGCGGCCAAAGGCGCATACGGGAGCCCGAAGCGATGCCAGATCCAGAGTGAAAGCGCGGCGCCGGCCGCAGGAACCAGGCATCCCATTCCGCCCGGCATCCGCGAAGAAAACAGGCCTCCGAAAAAGATGATGTACAGCCCCACAGAGAGAAAGCCAACCGAGCACGCGGCGAGCGCTTCCTCGATCCCATACCGGTAGAGCCGGGCTTTGGAGACCGCGAATTCGGCAGCCGCATACGAAAGCGCAGCGAAGATCACGAGAAATATGCCAATGGTTAAATCCCCCGGATGCGGCAAAAAAACCACGAAGAACAGCCCGACCGCAGCGCCCACGACGATCAGCGTAAAAAGAAACAGAACCAGCCGCAGAAAAATGTTGGTACGGCGGAGGTCACAGACGGCTTCACGTTCCATGCGCTGGTACTGCTCCGCGGTGAGAAGACCTTCGCCGGCCCAGTCCTTCAGAAGATCGCGCGCGCGCCGGGCTTCTTCGCTCGCTGCGCTGTAGGCTCTCACGCTTCCCTCCCGAAGCGCCGCGCGATCTGCACGAGCGCCGCCAGCATGGCGATGCCCGTAAAAACGAAATAGCCCAGAACCGTTGTGTCGTCATGGATGTCGCGAACGATGACCGCGCTGATCCCCACGTAGCCGTACACCGCGGCATAAGCGACGAAGGAAAACTCGCGGCGCTTCAAACCCCACGCGAAAGATGCGCCGCAGGCCGCCAGCAGGCACAGAAGCCATACAAGATAGCCCTCGCGCTTGAAGACGCCGGAGAGCAGCGCCCAAAACAGTACATTGGCCGCGATATTCAGATACGTGCCGGAGAAGTGCGGTTTCAGGCCGCGGCGCTTCAGTGCGCCTCCGCCCGTCGCGATCACCAGGCTGTAGAGAATGGCATACTGCCGGTATGTTGCGTCCTGATGCGACGGCCAGCGCGAAATGGTGAGTCCAAACCATCCCGCCAGCGCGGACAAAGCGAGCGACAACACGAAGCGGTTATCAAAACGATAAGCCAGAAAGAAGAACAGGCCGGCTGTCGCCAATAGATAAAAATCCCACTGCCCGGAGAGCAGATGAAACCGCGCCTCCATGTAAGAGAGCTCCACGGACCAAACCAGGCAGCCGAGGTAAAGCACGTAGTCGAACAACAGACCGGGCGACGGAGTTTCCTCAGGCGACCAGGCGGGCGCGCGAGAGAAGCAGTACCAAAACGAGGCGGCGAGGATTGCGGAGAGAACCGTCAGAATGACGGCGTCGCCCAGTTGCTGCGACCAGGTGGCCACGGTCCAGCCAAGCCCGCCGACGAACGCCAGAATGCCCGCGTAGAGGAGAATATTCAGCTCGAGAAAAATGGAAAAAGGCTCTCCGCGCGAGAGGCCTGCCAGGAGTGTGTGCTGCTCCGGAGATAGGACGCCGGACTCCTTCCATTGCTCCAATCGGCTGAGTATGGTCATGGAGTCCTCTTTTCAGGATGCGGGCGATTGTCCGGATCAGGCAATCCGTTTTCCCGGGCCATGAATCTACCAATCGTACACTGCGATCGGCTCAACTAGGCGATCGCCTTAAGCCGCCCCCTTCCTGTTTGACACCCTCGACGACGCCATTCCCGGCATGGAACCGCCGTCGACAAGGCGCATGCATCCTCGAAGCGGCGGCGCGCGAGGCCCCAGCTACTGCTGGACGGCAATCTGAACCACGTCGCTCATGAAGTTGCCGACTTGCACCTGCAGAAAGTATTCGGCTGCATTCCGGGGAAGTCGAACATTCACCTGCAGGGCTCCCGCCACCAGATCAGGTGCAGCTCCGGCATATAACACCTCGGCAGACCCGCCAACTCCCGGCGCACCGACTAAGACTGAAACATTAAGTACGGGCTTGGCGGAGGCCGATCGCACAATCGATCCGTCGACGAGCGCCGGTACAAAAAGCCCGGCGCCGTTGACATACACGACGACGATTGATCCCGGTTTGGCAGGATTGCTCGGCGAATTAACGGTGCCGTCTTCATTCAAAGCGGCGGCGTAGGGGAACACCGCATCCACTGGAATAGGAGGCGACCATGGAATAGAGAAAACCTCCGGAGAGCCGGCTTCGACGGAAAGATTGAGAGTAGGCGACGCCGCCAGGCCGGACACCACCTGCACCGTCGTCAAAGTTTTGCTGCTGACTTCAAACGGGACGATCGCATTGATTTGATTAGCGCCCACGTAGAGAAGCGGGGCCGGCTTCCCGTCGAACAGCACCTGCGTGCCGGCGAGCATGGTTGCGATCTTGCCGGTCGAATCGAACCTGGCGCCCACACCCGCAATGGGACCGAGACCTGTTCCGTAGAAACTGACGATCTCGCCAGGAGCAACAAAACCCGAAACCAGAGGCCCCGCCGCGTTCGCTTGCCCGAATATCGACGTTCCGGTTGGGCTTCCAGGGGGGAGGCGCAGCAGCGATCCGGCTGAGCCCAACAACGTTTTGTTACCGCCGGTGTCAACTGCCAATGCCAGCCCAGCACCGCCCACAGGCAGCATCTGCGTTTTCAGTAGCCCCGATCCATCCGATGCCAGCTCCACGACAAACGATGTTCCGAGCGTTAGGCTGCCCGGCAAAACGGGAAAATCGCGCGAGCGCGTAGTGCCGGTCAGCCAGACGTGCTCTTGGGTGTCCAGTTGCAGCGCATTAAGATCCTCGCGGATACTGCCGCCAAGCAGCGTTGAAAATTTCAAAGCCGAACCTGTTGCATTAAGCCGCGCGACAAAAATGTTCTGTGGTAGGCCGTAACCACCCGTCGCCCGCAGGTTTGATTGAAAAGCGTTAGGGGTCACCGGAAAATCAGGGCTGGCGGCGGCGCCCCCCACGACTACACCACCATCGCTGGCCAATGCGATAGCCTCGGCCTGATCGCCTAAGTAAGCATCCGCGTTTCCACTGCCTCCCAGAAACGTGGACCACTCCAGCCTCGTGCCATCGCTGCTGAACCTCGTGACAAAACCTGTCGAAGTTTGATACGTGCATTTGCAGTCTGTTTGAAATGCTCCCGCCGTCACTGGAAACTTGTCCGCACTGGTAGAACCGGCCACCGTAATAGCTCCGTCGTTGCCCACGGCTATGGCGAAACCCTGCGTAATGCCCGAGGCGCTTTCGCACCTGCTTCCGCCGTAACAAATGGCGTGATTATCGCCGAGGTATGTCGAATAGAGGAGACTACCGCTCGGGCTCAACTTGGTGATGAAAGCAAATTCTGCCCTCTGGAGATCTTCGAACGGACCCTCGGTCTGGAAGGCGTTTGGTGTGACCGGGAAATGGTCCGCACGCGTCGCACCCGTCACGTAGACATTCCCCACCGCATCTACCGCCACAGCATTAATCTCGGTTTCCCCGTCATTCGCTGGGCCTCCCAGGAACGTGGAAAACACCAGATGCTTGCCGGCTGGATCGACTTTGCTGATAAACCCGGTTCCGTTAACAGGCGGCGCGTTCCTCGAGGCGGGATTGATCAGCGGGAAATCGGATGATCCGGTCGTTCCCACCACCACAAGGCTCCCGTCCGTCTGCAATGCAACCGCTCGGGGGAAATCTCCTCCTGTTCCTCCAAAGATGTACCGGTAAGTCAGGTTATTAGCTCGATCCAGCTTGGCAACGAGCACCTTATTCGCAACAGCGCCCCCAGGCGTCAGCGAGACCACTGTCGAGCCGGCAACGTATACGTTCCCGCTTTGGTCGGTGGCCATGCAGGATACGTACTGAAATCCCAGGTCCTCGAGATACCGTAATACAGGCTGTGCCGTTAGCGTGGCCGCTGACAATAAAAACAGAACAGCCCACCGACAAACCCAGTAACCTCGCCGGCATGTGAGTTCTCTCGACACAGTCGCTGAGCCCTTCCGCCACGCCGCACCCCGAAGCTGGTCGGTTAAGTCCGCAGGACCAAACAACTAGGCCGCGGTTGGTGTGGCACGATACCGACGACGCGTGCAAGTAATGGACCATGGGTCTGCTAACCGGGAAACGACAACACAGAGTATCTGTCTGGCAAACGGAAGCCACTGTCGCCATGCCAAACGGGAGAAAAGCTCAATTTCCAGGTTGCCGGCTTACGGATTTCATTCCCGAGAAGACGGAAGCCGAGTCAGCGTCAGACCCTCATTGACCTGACGCCCGCGAGTTTTCGATTATCCCGGCTGCAAGCGCCGCCCGAATCAGTCCGGCCACATTGCTTACGTTGAGCTTCTTCATGAGGCTTTTACGATATCCGCGCACCGTGTCGACCCCAAGTCCCAGCAGTGCCGCGATTTCTTTGTTGGATTTGCCGTCCACAATCAGCCGGAATACTTGTCGTTCGCGCGGCGTCAGGCGGCTTGTCATAGGATGCCGGACGGACGTCCGCCCAATGCGATCGATCAATCGGTGCGACGCCGAAGGGCTTACATACGATCTCCCGCGCGCCGCAAATCGAAGCGCCTCCACTAGTTCTGCAAACGGAGCTTGTTTGACAATGTAGGCGTGCACACCCGCTTGCACGGTACTCACCACCGTTGCTTCATCTTCAAAAGCCGAAAGGATGGCGACGCGAACTCCGGGACAGTGCCGCAGGATCTGGCGAGCCGTCTCCACGCCGTCCAACCCGTCCGTGATGCCGAAATCCACTAATGCCACATCCGGGTGCAACTCTTTGCATTTTTCGAGGGCTTGGCGCCCGGTTTCCGCCTCAGCAACCACCGTGAACTCGGTCTGGCGTTCGAGAAGCGACCGGATGCCTTCTCGCAAAATCCGATGATCTTCTACTAGTAGCAAGCGGTAAGGCATGTGGTTCTTCTGAACAAAAGCAGCGGCTTCCGCTTTTTCGTGAAACCTGTTATTTTCCTCCGTTATCGGGTATCAACGTCGCGACTTGACTATTCGCTCGCAATCGCCATACCAACGCTAGGTGGCCTCCCGCACCCAAATAGATCTGATCCAAACGACCGGCGGATTGCCCGATTCAGTGGAACACGGCGGTCCACCTGCTGTTTTTTTTGAGAAACGCCGTTCTCATTGGATGGCCCAAAGTCTCGTAAATCACGCTGCGGCGTTGGTCATTCTCTGCGCGATCCGAACAGATTCAAATTGTAAACTGTAGGTTAAATCTGTATCTTTATTAGTACTCGGGCACACGTTCCGCATTATCCTGGTCAACGGACTCGCAAACATGAAAAATCGTACAGCCGCTGTGGCCGCACTGTGCTTCTCTGTATTCGTACCTGGTTCTGTTCTGGCAGACAACGCCTACCTGGTGCGTAACCTCGTATCCGATGTGCCCTTTCTTGCAGACAACACCGACACGAACCTGAAGGGTGCATGGGGCATCTCGGAGTCGGCGACCAGTCCTTTCTGGATTGCGGATGCCGCTTCCGGGGTTTCGACGCTCTACGGCTCCAACGGAGGCGTCATCCCCCTGGTTGTCACCATTCCTCCCGCCAAAGGCGGCGCGCAGGGAGTACCCACCGGCACGGTCTGGAACGGCTCGGGAGGTTTTGAGGTGGCCACCGGCAAGTCGGCAGTCTTTCTATTCGACACGCTTGACGGAACAATTTCAGGCTGGAACTCGGGGGTAGACCGGACCCACGCGGTCGTCGAGGTCGATAATTCGTCTACTGGCGCGGTTTATACCGGGCTTGCATTGGCCAGCAACACTTCCACGTCGTTCCTCTACGCCGCCAACTTCCACGCCGGCACAGTCGATGTGTTTGATACCAGCTGGAAACCGGTGGCGACTCCGAACGGCTTTGTCGATACCATGCTGCCTCCAGGCTACGCCCCGTTCAACGTGCAGAATCTCGGCGGGAAGCTCTACGTTGCCTACGCGCTCCAGAATGCTAATAAAAACTTCGCCGTTGCGGGCGCAGGTAAGGGATTCGTCGACGTCTATGACATCAGCGGCAATCTGCTGCAGCGGATTTCAGCCGCGCAGTTCAACGCGCCATGGGGATTGGCAATCGCTCCCGCCGCCTTCGGCGACTTCGCCGGCGATCTGCTCGTCGGAAATTTTGGCGACGGCACGATCAATGCTTTCAATCCGCAGTCCGGAGCTTTTGTGGCCACGCTGAACGATGTGTACGGAACTCCGATCGTCGTTCCCAATCTCTGGGCCTTGCAGCCGGGCAACGGCGGCAACGGCGGCGATAAGGGCGCTGTATATTTCACCGCCGGAATTCCAGGTCCCGATAACGGAACGCATGGTCTATTCGGCCGCCTGCAGGCAGCGCCGGTCATCACCGCCGACCAGGTGCTCAATGGAGCAAGCTTCCAGCCCGGCATAGCGCCGAATACCTGGGTCGCCATTAAGGCCTCCAGCCTCTCGGCCACCACGCGGACCTGGCAGTCGGAAGACTTCATCAATGGAGCCCTGCCCACCACGCTTGACCTGGTGAACGTCATGATCAACGGCAAGCCCGCCTATCTTGCCTATGTCAGCCCACGGCAGCTAAACATACTCGTTCCCGCCGATACACCGCCTGGTCCGGCACAGATCTCTGTAATCAATCAGGGCCTGGCGAGCGCGGTGGTGAACGTCCAGATGCAGACCTTTGCACCGGCGTTTTTCCTCGCCGCAGATGGAAAACACGTCGCCGCTACCCATGCCGATGGCTCGCTGGTCGGCCCGGCCGGCAAGAACCCGAGCCAGGGCACTCCCGCCAAGCCTGGTGAGACAATCGTCCTCTACGGTACCGGATTCGGCCAGACGACGCCCCCGATTCCCGAGGGCATGCTCGTCACCAGCCCGGCTACCGTAGCCAATACCCCGACCATCTTGATCGGCGGCGTAATTTCCCAAGCTCCGTTCGTCGGCCTGACCGGGCCCGGGCTGTACCAGCTCAATGTCACCGTGCCATCCGGAACCCCGGATGGAGACATTCCGGTGGTGGCCCAGATCTCAACGCAGGTTTCGCCTGCGGGCGCCGTTATTGCGGTTCAACACTAGGCTTTAGCTGAAAGTCAATGCTTTAAAAGTCCTGCCTAAGGGAATAAAACCCGGCGGAAATCTGTATCAAACAGATTGATCCCTGCATCTGTAAATTGTTAAACTACCGTATTGCAATTAGATATGAAGTCCTTGCGACCTCGATTCGTATTTCCACTCGCGTTCATTCCCTGGCTCGCCTTTTGCGCAGCGCCGAACATCCCGCCCCAGACTGTTGTAAACAACTTTACAGCCGCTTCCGAGGTACAAAGCGCGCGGCTCCGGGGCGCTTCGATGGAGGTCGACATCGAAGGCAAGCTACCCAAGCTTCAGAAATTAGGGCACTTACATGCTTTGCGGCACATTTCCAGGCTGGGGCGCATCACTTACGAAGCTCTTCATTTTGAAGGAGATAGCACGGTCAAGAGCGATGTGATCGCGCGATACCTCACGGCTGAGGTGCAACCTCCCACCGATGGTGCTACGTCCCTAGCCATTACGCCGGCCAATTACCGGTTTAAATACAAAAGCCTGATCAACCAGGCTGGGCGCGAGATCCATGTGTTTCAGTTGACACCGCGCAAGAAACGGGTAGGCTTGTTCAAGGGAGAGCTCTGGCTCGACGCGGAGACTTGTCTGCCGGTAAGGGAGAGCGGACGGCTCGTCAAGAACCCGTCTATTTTCATCAAACGGATCGATTTTGTTCGGCAGTACGACATTCGGGACGGAGTGGCCATACCGCGTCGGCTGGAAAGTGTGGTAGACACCAGGCTGGTGGGAAAAGCGGAGCTGACGGTTAACTTCAGCAACGTTTCGCTGGCCGAGAGCTCCGAAGCATCCGACATAACGGACGCCAGCGAGTAAGTAATCGGCAGTCATTCAGGGCGGCGCGGCCGTTCCCGGCCGCACGCCTCGGGCCCCAGAAGAAAGCGCGGAATTTAGTCGGCGTGATACGAGAGCGTTGATGCGAACACTGTTCCTGAACCCCCCTTCCTTCGAAGGATTTGATGGCGGCGCCGGATCGCGCTGGCCGGCCGCGCGCGAAATCGAGTCGTACTGGTATCCGGTCTGGATCTGCTACCCGGCAGGCATGCTTGCGGACAGCAAGGTTGTGGACGCACCGCCGCATAAGATTTCTATCGAGCAGACGGTCGCCATGGCGAATGATTTCGAGCTGCTGGTGCTGTTTACCTCGAGCCCGGGCTTCGACGTGGACATCCGGATTGCCGAGATGATGAAGGATGCCAACCGGAAACTCAAGGTCGCCTTCGTCGGACCGCCGGTGACAATCGAACCCGACAAGGCCCTCGAGCATTCTGTAATCGATTTCGTCGTGCGCCGCGAGTTCGATTACCAGATCGCCGATTACGCCAAAGGCAAGCCGCTCGAAGAACTGCCGGGTGTGAGCTTCCGGAAAAACGGAAAAGTGGTGCATAACCCCGAGGGCGGCGTCATCGAAAATCTGGACGAACTGCCCTGGGTGACCAAGGTCTATCAGCGGGATCTCGACGTGACGCGCTACAACGTCCCGTTTCTGCTCAATCCGTATATTTCGTTCTATACGACGCGCGGGTGTCCGGCGATGTGCACGTTCTGCCTGTGGCCGCAGACGCACTCGGGGCACCGCTGGCGCGTGCGCTCGTCCGACGACGTGGCGAAGGAAGTGCGTTTCGCGCTGGAAGCTTTCCCGCAGATCAAGGAAATCTTCTTCGACGACGACACCTTCAACTATCAGAAAGCGCGCACGCTGGATTTGTGTGCCAAGCTCAAGCCGCTCAAATTCACCTGGTCGTGCACGTCGCGCGTGACGACCGACTATGAAACGCTCAAGGCCATGAAGGATTCCGGCTGCCGGCTGCTCATCGTGGGCTACGAATCGGGCGACCAGCAGATTCTGAAAAATATCAAGAAGGGCGCGACTATCGAGATGGCGGAGCGCTTTACGGCCAACGCCAAAAAGCTGGGGCTCACCATCCACGGCGATTTCATCATCGGGCTGCCGGGCGAAACCAAGCAGACCATCCGCAAGACGATCGACTTCGCCAAGCGCATGGACGCGGAGACCATCCAGGTATCGTTGGGCCATGCCTTTCCCGGCACCGAATTCTACGAATACGCGCAGAAGAATGCTCTGGTAAGCATCCAAGGCATGGCCGATGAAACGGGACACCAGCTTCCCAACGTCAGTTATGAAGGGCTAAGCAAAGCCGAGCTGATGGATGCCGTCGAGCAATTCTACAGCGAATATTATTTCCGGCCGCGCGTGGTGTGGCGCGTGGTCCGCAAAGCCATCTTCAACGGGCACGAGCGCAGGCGTTTGACCAAGGAGGCGCGCGAGTACTTGTCAGTGCGCGCCAAACGCAAGCGCTACGTCGCCGATCAGCGGGAGGCGGCCACCGCGGCCGGCGCTGGCGATTAGCCCGCCACTTCATCCTTTCCCAATGACCTCCCCCATAAAAGTCTCGCATCTGAAAACTCGCGTCTTTACAACCATCATTGTCGTGACCAACGTTCTGGGTAATTCGTTATTGAGCCGAGGAATGCAGAGCGTTGGCGAGCTGGTGTCGCTGTCTCCGATTCCCTACATCCGCGCCCTGTTCAATCCGTGGGTCGCGTTGGGAGCGACGCTGCTGATCCTGTGGCTCCTGTCGCACATGGCCATGCTGAGCTGGGCGGACTTGAGCTACGTGTTGCCGGTAACGTCGATTGCTTACGCACTGGTGGCCGTAGTCGGCCGGGTGTTTCTGCACGAGCACGTTTCGCTGGCACGCTGGGTGGGCATTATGCTCATCGTGGTGGGAGTGGCGCTGGTGGGCCAGACGGCCCCGCGTACAACGCTGCCCAAGAAAAAGGCGGCGGCCATATGAAGTGGTTGCTGGTCGGGGTGATTGTTGCGGCGACGACGGCTGGTGAAGTGCTCCAAGCCATCGGCATGCGGCGGCATGGCGAAATTCACGACTTCCGCCCGGGCGCGCTGGGCCGCGCCGCTTCGACGCTGGCGCGCTGCCGCTATATCGGCGCAGCGATTTTCGCCATGGCGGTTTCCTTCTTCGCGTTCATGGCGCTGGTCTCGGTCTCGGAGCTGAGCTTCGCCGTGCCGGTGACGGCGGCAAGCTACATCTTCGAAACGATCTTCGCCAAGTATCTGCTCAACGAGAGTATCGGGTGGAAGCGCTGGGCCGGCGTGCTGCTGGTGGCCTGCGGCGTAGCGCTGATTTCGTTCTAGCGATGCATTGCGGCGATACCGTCCGGACCCCGCGCCGGTGACCTGGCTGGGCGCACCTGCGGTGATCACCGCGGCGTATTACCTGATCGCGCTCGTGGCGGCCGCGGCCAGGCTGCGTAAGCCACCCACTCAAACAACGCCCGCGCCTGCGGTTTCCATTCTCAAGCCGGTTCACGGGCGCGATCCCAATTTTTACGAAGCCATCCATTCCCACGCGCTGCTCGATTTTCCTGAATTTGAGATTCTGTTCGGAGTAAGTAATCCTGACGATCCAGCGCGCGCTGATATTCTGCGGCTCGCGGCGGAATTCCCGGAGCGCCCGATCCGCCTGGTCGAGTGTTCGCGAAAGATGCCGAACGGAAAAGTGGCGGTTCTGGCGGAACTTGCGGCGCAGGCACGCTACCCGGTGCTGGTGATCAATGACAGCGACATCGTGGTGGAGCGCGATTATCTTCGCAACGTCACCACGCTGCTGGAAAAGCCGGGAATCGGGCTCGCCACCTGCCTGTATCGCGCCGAGGGCGCAACGTGGCCGTCACGCTGGGAAGCTCTGGGCATTGCGACCGATTTTGCGCCGAGCGTGCTGGTGGCGCGCGCGCTAGGCGTAGCGGAATTCGCGCTGGGATCAACGATGGCGCTGCGGGCCAAAGACCTGGTGCGTATCGGCGGATTTGACGCGATCGGCGAATATCTCGCGGACGATTACCAGCTTGGCCACCGCATTACGGAAATCGGAGGACGGATCGGGCTTGCGCAGACGGTGGTCGAGACGCATCTGGGAGCGGAGACATGGGGCGACGCGTGGCGGCACCAGTTGCGCTGGGCACGGACGATCCGGGTGTCGCGCACGGCGGGGTATTACGGCTATGTGGTGACGAACGCGAGTGTGTGGGCAGGCGTGGCGCTGATCGCGGGCGCGTGGCCGGTGGCGATTGCGGCGCTCGCGATGCGAATCCTCGCCGGGGTGGCGGCCGGTGCAGGCGTGCTCGGCGACCGGAATGCCGCGCGCTGGTGGTTCCTGATGCCGTTCCGCGATTTGTGGGGATTCGCGGTTTGGGTGGCGGGACTTGGTGGAACGGCGGTAGAGTGGCGCGGGGAGAAATTGAGGCTGAGGAGGGATGGAAGGATCGAGGCGGGTTAAGGGCGCTGTAAAGATGACTGCACGCAATCCCATTCGCGCGCGTCAGATTGGTCGAAACCTGCGGGTGTGCCATTCCGTCTACGGACACGCATGAAATTTCCAGCGCGCGGCCTCGTGATCCTAAGTCTTGCTATCGGAACGGTTTGGGGAGAGCCGCAGCTTCACGATTATGCGCTGATTCTCGCCGATCCGCCGCTGGCGCGCCAGGTGGGCACGCGCGCGGAGCTGCACACGGCAATGGCGGCCGAGCCGGATTTACGGATCCAGGCCGCACAGAGGAGCGTTACAGACGATCTCGTGCGGCGGAACGTTCGCGTCACCGGCTCGGCGCGGGTGCTGCTCAATGCCGTGTTCGTGCGCACGACGAGCGATCGCGTGAAAGACTTGCGATCGATTCCAGGGGTGACGCGGGTGGTCTATTTGCCACCAGCGCACCGGAAACTCGATAAGGCCGCTGGGCTGGTGAATGCTTCGGCGGGGTGGAGCGCCGTGGGCGGCGTGCAGCAGGCGGGGGCGGGAGTCAAGATCGGGATTCTGGACACCGGAATCGACCAGACTCATCCGGCGTTTCAGGACGCTTCGCTCACGGCGCCGGCGGGGTTTCCAAAAGGCGATCCCAATTACACCAATCACAAAGTGATCGTGGCGCGGAGCTATGTGGCAATGCTGCCGTTCGAGCAGATTCTGGCGGCGGATTCGCGGCCGGACGACAACTCGCCGCGCGACCGCTCGGGCCACGGGACGGCGATTGCGATGATCGCTGCCGGAGAAAAAGTAACAGCGCCGCTGGCGACCATACAGGGCATCGCGCCCAAGGCATTTCTAGGAAATTACAAAATTTTCGGCTCGCCGGGGGTGAACGATACCACCACGTTTCCCGTGATCGTGAAAGCCCTGGAAGATGCCATCGCCGACGGCATGGACATCGTGGCGCTGCCGGTCGGCGATCCGGCGCTCTATGGACCGCTGCAGACTGATCCCTCGTGCGCGGCGAATCCGCCGCAAACGCAGCCGCTGGGGATTCCGTCGGATGCCTGCGATGTGCGGGCGCAGGCGGTGGAGAACGCCGTGAAGCTGAAGGTGACGGTCGTAGTTCCGGCGGGCAACGACGCGGACACGGGCGTCAATTATCCGGCGCTGAGCTCGATCGATACGCCCGGGACTGCGCCTTCGGCGATCACGGTGGGAGCGACGACGAATGCGCATGTCTTCTACGAAAGCGTGATCGTCCCGATGAAGAATGCGCCGACCAGGCGATTCAATGCGCTGTTCGGGGACGGGCAGCAGCTCAGCAGTGCATTGAGCGCGCCGCTTCGCGATGTTTCGCTGTTAGGAAATGACGGGTTCGCGTGCGCGGCGCTTAAGGCAAATTCGCTTGCGGGGGCGATTGCGCTGATCCAGCGCGGCACGTGCGCGTTCGCGGATAAGGTGACCAATGCCGCGAATGCGGGCGCGGTCGGCGCGATCATCGTGCAGACCAGCGGCAATCAGACGCCGTTTTCGCCAACCGGGCTGACACTCGCCGGTATTCCGGCGGTGATGGTGGGCAGCTCGGACGGCGCGGCGCTTCAAACGATCGCGAAATCCAATCCCCAGCAGCAGGTAACGCTCGATCCGACGCCGTTTGCCGTGGACGCAGCGGCGGACGCCATAGCGGAATTTTCTTCGCGAGGCCCGGCGATTCTGACGGGGGCTATCAAGCCGGATCTGGTTGCGCCGGGCGCAGATCTTTATACGGCGGGGCAAAGCTACGATCCGAACGGCGACCTGTACAGCCCCTCGGGCTATACATCGGCGCAAGGCACGAGCTTCGCGGTCGGGCTGGCGGCAGGGGCGGCGGCGCTGGTCAAGCAGGCGCACCCGAATTTCACACCGGGGCAGATCAAATCGGCGCTGGTGAATACGGCATCCGGCAATGTGACGGACAACGGCGCCACGGCGCGGATTGTGGCCGCGGGCGCCGGCAAATTGAATGTGGGAGCGGCGGTGACGACGCCGGTGACGGTCGAGCCGGCGACCCTATCGTTCGGCGCGCTCGATCAAACGGTCAAGTTTCCGCTGGCGATGACCCTGACCCTGACCAACGTGACCGCGAGCAGCATGCGATTCGACACGCAGGTGCAGCCGACCGATTCGGATTCACTGGCGCATGTGACCGTAGCGCCCAATACGGGCCTCCTGGGCCCAGGCCAGACCAAGCTGACGGTTCAATTGCAGGGCGGACTTTCGACGCCCGGCTCGTACGAGGGGTTCATCCTGATTCATTTGAGCGCCACGACGTTGCGCATTCCGTATCTCTATGTGGTGAGCGACGGAAATCCCGACAACGCCCTCCTGCTGGGCGGTGCGACATTTAGCGGATCGGCATTCGAGCAGGGTTTTTATCTGATCCTGAAGCTGATCGATCGATTTGGCGTCGGCGTAACCGGAGTACCGGCAGCGTTCAACGTCGCGGTGGGCGACGGCGCGATCGTGGCAGCCGATGGGGCGACGGATATAGATGGGATCGCAGCGGCACAGGTGGATCTGGGATCGCAGTTGGGCGATCAGATCTTTACCGCGGATGTGGCCGGCACTCAGGTGGAGTTTGATGGGCGCGCGCGGTTGCAGCCCACGATCAATTCGAATGGCGTGGTGAATGCCGGCAGCCACCAGGTGGGCCAGGGCCTGGCGCCGGGTTCGTACATCGAAATTTACGGCGTGGCGTTGAGCGAAGCGACGAAGGTGGCGTCGACAGCTTATCTGCCGGTGGCACTCGCGGGAGTCAGCGTGAGTTTCGACGCGCCGGGCATCAGCGTGCCGGGGCACATCTTCTTCGTGACGCCGGGACAAGTGGATGTGCAGATTCCGTGGGAGCTTCAGGGGCAAACGTCGGCATCCATGAAAGTCAGCGTGGATGGGTCCGAGAGCGCGGTTTATACGGTGCCGCTGGCGGATTCGTCGCCGGCGGCGTTCGAAATTCACGATCTGGCCGGCTCGGGGACGGTGGCGGCGGCGCTCGATTCGTCGTTCAAAATCATCTCGAGCGCAAATCCGGCGAAGCGCACGCAATCGATTTCACTTTACGTGAACGGGCTAGGCGCAGTGACGAATCAACCGGTGAGCGGCGATCCGACTCCAGCCAAACCTTTCGCGGTTACGCGGGCGACGCCGGTGGTCAAGATCGGCGGAGTGAATGCGCAGATGACGTTTAACGGTCTCGCGCCGTATAATGTCGGACTTTACCAGCTCAATGTGACGGTGCCGGGCAGCGTCAAGCCCGGACTTCAGCCGGTGGTCATCACTATAAATGGTAAAGATTCCAAAGCGTCGAATTTGCCGGTACAGTAATAACGTTCAGGTCTTTCGGGGATGAAGCGCTTCTTCAGGTGGTCTCTGTGGCTCGCCGGGCTGATTATTCTGCCCGCGGTATCGGCCGCGGTCATTCCGGACCGGTATATTGTGGAACTGGCCAGTCCGCCGGTGGCCGTGCGCGCCGGAGCACACGGGCGGCGTCCGAACGAAGCGCTGATTGTGCGGCATCGCCGCGATGTAAGGGTTGAGCAGGAGCGCGTCCGCCAGGCGCTCGAGCGCGAAGGCGCGCAGGTGGTCGATAGCGTCGACACCGTGGCCAATGCCCTGATGGTGCGCATGCCCGCGAGTGAGGCCGCGCGGCTCGCGACGGTGCCGGGCGTGAAGCGCGTGCATCCGGTGCGCACCTTCCGGCTGCTGCTGGATCGCGCGGTAGTGGTGAACAAAGTGGTCGATGCGTGGAATCAGATCGGGCTCGACCGCGCCGGTCTGGGCATGAAGATCGGGATGATCGATAGCGGAATCGACAACACGCATCCCGGATTTCAGGATTCCTCGCTTCCCATTCCGGCGGGCTTTCCCAAGGTCAATCAGGATTCCGAAAAGACGTTTACGAACAGCAAGGTAATCGTGGCGCGCAGTTATGCGAGCCTGTTCATCAAGACGGATCCGGACACTTCGGCGCGCGATCACAAGGGCCACGGAACGGCGACGGCGATGGCTGCTGCGGGCGAGCTTGCGGCCGGGCCGCGCGCAACCATTCGCGGCGTGGCGCCGAAGGCATACCTGGGGAATTACAAAATTTTTGGATCGCCCGGCGTGAACGACGAAGCCAGCGAAAGCGCCATCCTCAAAGCCATCAACGACGCCGTAGCCGACGGAATGGACGTGATCAACCTCAGTTTCGGCTTTCCGGTTGCCGATAATCTGGCCGACGACCCCGAGGTATCGGCGATCGAGCATGCGACCGCGATGGGCGTGATCGTGGTGGCGTCGGCGGGCAACGCCGGGCCGGACTTGCGCACGATCGGCCCGCCGGCGATCGCGCCGTCGGCTATTTCAGTGGGCGCGTCGGCCAATGATCGCGCATTCGGTGGATCCGCGACGGTTGGCGGCACCCGCTATTTTGCCATTCCGGGATCAGGGCCTGCGCCAGCTCAGGCCTTGACCGCGCCGATCAAAGATGTCGCGGCAACGGGAAACGACGGCCGCGCCTGCTCCAGCATGCCCGCCGGCAGCCTCCAGGGCGACATCGCGCTGATTCTACGCGGGCCGTGCTTTTTTTCCGACAAGATCGCCAATGCACAGGCTGCCGGAGCGGTGGGCGTGCTGGTTTACACCGACCAGGCCCGTCCCGATCCGATTACTATGTCGGTGGGCGGCGCCACGCTGCCAGCGGTGATGGTGGCCTACGAGGACGGCATCAAGATCAAGGCGGCGGCCGCGTCGAACTCATCGCTCAAGGCGACTCTTAATTTCACCATCCAGCCGAGCTTCGTGGATTCCGACAAGCTGGCGGATTTCACATCGAAAGGCCCGAACGTCGATAACTCGATTAAGCCGGACCTGGTGGCGGTCGGATCCAACGTTTACACCGCAGCCGAGACATCGGATTCTAAGGGCGATATTTACGACCCAAGCGGCTTTTTGACGGTAGATGGCACAAGCTTTTCGTCGCCGATCGTGGCCGGCGCAGCGGCGCTGCTCAAGGCCGCGCATCCTGGACTGACGGTGGATGAGTACCGGTCGCTATTGATCAATACAGCCGCGCCGATTTCACTATCTTTCGGGACACCGTCGCGCATTCAGCAATCGGGGGCAGGGCTGCTCGACATGAACGCGGCCGTGCATGCCACGTCCGCCGAAACCCCGACATCGCTGTCTTTTGCGATCGGCGCCGCGAATATCCAGCAATCACGCACGGTGAAGGTCTTCAATGTCGGTTCCGCCGCGGAGACATTCAACATATTCGCCGCGGGGCGGGACGCGCCCTCGGGGCCGGTGCCGCCGGGAAGCCGCACGGCCGCAGCGCTCGAAGCTCTGGGAAAACGGCCGACGATAACGGTTTCAACGAACAGCCTCACGCTCCAACCCGGTGCGTCGGCCAACGTCACCGTGACGATCACCGGCTTCGGTCTCATGCCGGGCGCGTATGAAGGCTTCGTCCACGTGGTGGGAGCCACTTCCGGTATCGACGAACGCATTCCCTATTGGTATGGCGTGCCATCGGGCATACCGGTGAATCTGACTATCCTGAACACCGTGACGGATGCGAAGGCCGGAGCGCTTAGCCAGAATGCCGTATACTTCCGCGTCACCGACGCGAGCGGCATCACAGTGCCGGGAGTGAAGCCCGCCGCGACCGTCGTTTCAGGAGGAGGCTCGGTCATCGGCGTAAATAATGAAGACGCGTTCTATCCCGGCGTTTTCGGGCTGGACGTGCGGTTGGGCGCGGTGGTCGGCAGCAACGTCTTCCACATTGCAGTGGGATCTTTGAGCCAGGACGTCACCATCACAAGCCAATAAGTGTTTTCATACACTCTGCGTCCCCCTTCCAGTGCGCCTATAATGGGCGAGGGGTTGCTTTTCGCCTCATGGCCGATTTCAAAAAGAAACTTCAAGATGAGATCGCAGCTCTTGAATACGAGCTGCGCAATGAGCTGCCGAAAGAAATCCTCAAGGCACGCGCGCACGGCGATTTGAGCGAGAACGCCG
Source organism: Bryobacteraceae bacterium (assembly GCA_035280425.1). Lineage (GTDB taxonomy): Bacteria > Acidobacteriota > Terriglobia > Bryobacterales > Bryobacteraceae > QHXW01. Next base: position 25,785 of record DATEFW010000009.1, read on the forward strand.
AGTATCACGCCGCCAAAGAACGGCAGGGATTCGTCAACGCGCGCCTGAACCAATTGAAGCAGCGCCTGGCCGAGATGTCCATGGTGGATTTTTCCAAAATTCCGCACGACCGGGTGGGATTGGGCTCGCGCGTGATCGTGCTGGACACGCGAAAAGATGAACGGATTACATATAATCTGGTGACCAGCGAGGAAGCCGATGCAGCCAATGGAAAGATCTCGACCACCTCGCCGATCGGCCGCGGCCTGCTGGGCAAAGAAGTAGGCGACACCGTGAAGGTCACGATTCCCGGAGGAATGAGAGAATTTGAAATATTGGAACTGACCACCATCCACGAGCTGGCGGAATAGCATGACCTATACCCGCGCGATCGGCTGGTTCTGCGGCAAGATCATCGACCGGATCGTCAGCGCACTCGCGCTTTCGCGGATTCATCCCAACGTCCTGACATTTCTCGGACTGGTGATCAATAGCTGGGCGGCATTTTTATTTGCGGAAGGCAGCTTTCGATGGGCCGGCGTGGTGGTGATTCTGGCGGGCCTGTTCGACATGGTGGATGGCCGTGTGGCGCGTGAGACCAACCAGGTAACACGCTTCGGCGGCTTCTTCGATTCGGTAGTCGACCGCTATTCCGATCTGGCGCTGTTCATGGGCCTGCTGGTCTATTACGCCTCGATCAACCGCTTCTTCTACATCGTGCTGACGGCGATCGTCATGACCGGCTCGGTGATGGTGAGCTATACGCGGGCGCGCGCCGAGTGCACGATTCCCAAGTGCAAGGTCGGATTTCTCGAGCGGCCCGAGCGCGTGGTCCTGATTATCATCGGGGCGTTGTTCGACCGCATGGCGCCCGTGCTGTGGGTGATCGCGGTGCTCTCCAACCTGACAGTGATTCATCGCATGATTTACACCTGGCAGGAAGCGAAACGCCTGGAAGAGGCGCAACTGCGGGCCGTACCGCACTCCGAGCCCGGCGTCGAGGTGTAAGGGTATTAGAGCGTCCGAAATCGGACACTGTGTTCCGAAACCGGATGGCAGGCTGCCAGCCCAGTTCTCTGTAATCCTTTGACAATTCAGTACAATCGTACCCGGCAATCGGCGTGCCCTCTTAGCCGGAGACTCTGCTATGTGGAATGACCTTCGATTCGCCTGGAGAACCTGCCGGCGCTCGCCCGGTTTCGTGCTGGTGGCGGTGTTATCGCTGGCCCTGGCGGTCGGCGCGAATACGGCCATCTTCTCGCTGCTTTATCAGGTGGTCCTGCGCTCGATTCCTGTCCGTGACCCGCAGACGCTGGTGACGCTCGAATCGAACGACTACAGCTTCGGCATGACGCGCCGGGACAATAACCAGACCGTCTTTTCCTATCCCATGTATCTGGCGCTGCGAGATCATAATCGAGTATTCAGCGGCCTTGTTGCGCGGGCGGGTTTTCCGGCGACTCTGGCATGGCGCGGGGAATCGACACGCACCATGGCGGAAATCGTCACCGGCAACTTCTTCGAGGTCCTGGGCGTAAAACCTGCGCTGGGGCGCCTGCTTGTGCCGTCCGATGACTCGGCTGTCGCGGAAAATCCGGCCATCGTGCTGGGTCATTCGTATTGGGCCACGCGCCTCGGGCGCGACCCGAGCGTGCTGAACAGCCGGGTTCTGATGAACGGCCGCCCGGTTGTCGTGGTGGGTGTAGCAGCGGAAAGCTTTCGCGGCATCATCAGCGGGCGCACTCCCGATTTTTTTGCTCCGGTCTCGGTCATCAGATCGATCACTCCGGACTGGGACAAGCGCGACCAGGTGGATGCCTACTGGCTGAACGTGCTCGGCCGGCTCAGGCCTGGAGTCACACACCGGCAGGCGGATGCCATGCTGGCGCCCCTCTACCATTCGTTTCTTGAGGACGAACTGCCGAGATTCAACGATGTCACGGCCGAGGCGAGGAAGAAAATCCTGGCGAAGCCGTTGCGCGTTCAGCCGGCGGCAAAAGGTTTGAACGAGTTCGGAGACCGGTGGAAAACGCCCCTCGCTGTCCTGATGGTGATGGTCGGGCTGGTGCTGCTGATCGCCTGCGCCAATGTTTCCGGCCTGCTGATTGCACGCGCGACGGCGCGAGAGCGGGAAATTGCGATTCGCCTCGCGCTGGGCGCATCCGGGCGTCAACTGGTCCGGCAGCTCATGGTCGAGAGCCTGGCGATCACATTAGCCGGCGGAATGCTGGGGTTGCTGGTTTCCGAGAATCTGACCAACGGCCTGCTGCACCTGCTGCCGGCCGACGAAAGCGGCGGGTGGCTGGCCGCTCAACTGGACTTCCGCTTGTTCTGGTTCAGCCTGGCTCTTTCCCTGATAGCGGGGGTGCTGGTGGGAGTGTTCCCGGCCCTCCGGGCTAAAAGCCCGGATCTCGCGCCAGCCTTGAAAGAACGGGCGAGCGGATCCAGCGCATCTTCCTCGCGCGCGCGCCGAGTCCTGGTCGTTGCACAGATCTGTCTCTCGCTGCTGCTGCTTTCCGGAGCCGGCCTGTTCACGCAAAGCCTGGTCAACCTTCTGAAAACCGATCTTGGCTTTCGCGCCGACCATCTGGTGACATTCGCCATCGATCCGAGCCTGAACGGATACTCGCATGAGCGCAGCTTGAATCTGTTTCGACAAATCGAAGAGCGTCTACTTAGCCTGCCGGGTGCGGCCTTGGTGGCGCGATCGGCCTACTCGCCGTTCGGCGGCTGGGGATGGGGCAACGGCGTCAAAGCGCCCGGAACGCGTGCCGCGAGCGAGCAATACGCGGATTGCGCTTCGGATGCCGTCGGTCCGGGATACTTCCGCACGCTCGGGATTGCGCTGGTTGCCGGACGGGAGTTTGAGGCGGCCGACACAGCCAAAAGCTCGAAGGTCGCCATCATTAACCAAAGCTTCGCCAAGTTCTTATTTGAAGACGCCAATCCTCTTGGACGGCATCTGATCACCGGTTCGAACGATGTGGACATGCAGATCGTCGGCATTGTTCATGACTCCAAATACAACGACGTGCGGGAAAAGCCGCGCCATTTTCTCTACATTCCTTACGATCAGGCGGAGGAGGCTTTTACCCGGCAGGCAACTTTCTTCGTCCGCACGCAAGGCGGCGAGCAGGCCATGATGGCCGCGGTGCGAACGGCGGTGAAACAGTTGGAGCCCAGTGTGCCGGTCGACTGGCTTTCATCGATGCGGTTGATGATCGGCGACTTCATTTACAAAGACCGCCTGATCGCGACTCTGGCCATTGCGTTCGGCGCGCTGGCTTCGCTGCTCGCGGCAGTCGGGCTGTATGGAACGATTTCTTATTCGGCCACGCGGCGAACGCGTGAGTTCGGCATTCGTCTGGCGTTGGGCGCTGTGCCGCGCAGTCTGCTACTGGCGGTGATGCGCGAGGTGGGCGTGCTGGCGGCGATCGGAATCGCCTGCGGGCTGCCGTTGAGCTATGCCCTCGGGCGGCTGGTGCAGTCGCAGTTCTATGGCGTCAGCGCGTACGATCCTCTGGTGCTGGCGGCGGGGACGGTGCTCATTTGCGGCGTGGCGTTTCTGGCAGGCCTCGCGCCGGCCGTGCGGGCAATGGGCATCGAGCCGGTTCGCGCGTTGCGCTACGAGTGAGAGATGTGCGAGCGCGTCAAACGGGCAATAGCGTCTCTTCGAGAGCCGGCGTGAGAAACCCTCGGTCGGCATTCTGGCGGTCCGCTGCGCTTCCGAATTCCCCACCAAGCGCCACCAGCATGCGCAATTCTTCTTTGGTGAAGGCATCGGCTTCCGCGCGATAAAGCGTCAGAACCTGGTTTTCACGCCCGGCAATGGGCACCGACAGCGCGGACTTGAGCGCATCCAATTCCGTTTGCTCCCCCGGTTCGGTCGACTCGACAGCCGGGTTGCCGTTTAAGATCGGCCGGTTGTTTTTTGCCACCCAGCCGGAAAGTCCCTCACCCACCGGAATCGTAATGCCATGCAGACGCTCGCCATCCCGTCCGCTGATGTGGCGCGGAATCAATCGCGAGCCGTGTTGCGTGTAAACCGCCAGCGCCTCGAACGGAACGACCTTTTCGAGCCGGCCGGCCAGAATGAACCACAGCTCTTTTGGCTGAAGAACGTTCTTGAGTGTCCGGACAGATTCCACCAGAGTGGCTGACCCGGCGCCATTAACGGATGACGGCCGGTCCGGCATGCGCGCGGTTTCAAATCCCGCCGCCGGCGCAAGGCCGCGCGTGATTTTGATGTTGGTCGAAAGGTGCAGGGACTCTACCGGCTGGCTGCGGGCCACCGTCTCCAGTTCCTGGTAGCGCTTGCCCAGCAGTTCGACCACTCTTGGATCGAATGATTTTCCGGCCTGCTCGGCAACCATTTCCATGGCCTTGGTGATGGGCAGCGCGCGCCGGTACTGGCGATCGCTGGCCAACGCGTCCAGGCAGTCGACCGCCGCCAGAATGCGCGCGCCGATGGGGATCTCTTCACCCTTCAGACCGTCCGGATAACCGGAGCCATCCCACTTTTCGTGATGGCTTCGGACAATCGGCGCTACGGGATACGGAAACTGAGCGCGCTCCAGAATTTCCGCGCCCACTACGGGATGAACCTTCATTTTTTCGAATTCTTCCGGAGTGAGCTTGCCGGGTTTGCTGATGATGTGCTCGGGGACCGCGATCTTGCCGATATCGTGTAGCAGAGAAGCCGCGCGCAGCGCCTCGAGCTCGCTTTCATCGAGCTTCAGCTCTTTTCCCAGCTCCATGGCATACACCTGCACGCGCTGCAGGTGATCGTGCGTCGTGTCGTCCTTGGCCTCGATCGCCAGCGCAAGCGATTCAACCGTCCGCAGCAACTGGGCCGCCCGCTCTTCGGCATGACGCTTCTCTTCTTCGAGATGGCGGAGGTGCATGCCGTAGGAACGATAGATGAGATAAATCACCGGCAGCCCAAGCATCGTGGTCTGCCAGCCGAGATAGCGGCGGGCAATGTCGAAAAGCCCGGCACTCGCCGCGCCCAGGATGTAATAGGGAAACGACCACAGGTACGAGTTACGCCAGACCTGCACGAACGACTTGCCTTCGGTGAGCGCGATGACGGCCGCTACCGGGAAAGTATTCGCAAGAAAATACGTGCACGCCAGCGTCGCCAGCAAGACGGCTAGTTCGATGGGCAGACTGCGCAACATCACCGAGTGGAAGGCCTTATAGGAGAGGCTGATGGCAATCGACACCGACGCAACGTTAAAGAGCAGTTGAACCACAGTCAACTTCTTGGCCGACTGCCATCCGTACTGCACCAGCGCCGCCGTCAGGCCGGTCAGCAGGACTTCCGGCAGGCTCAGGGAGACGATGCCCATTAGAAGAAAGAAGAAGCAAACCGAGATCGTCCCGGTAACTCCCGGCAGACGCATCTTGAGCCCGGAAGACAGAACCGCGATCGCGAAGTAGAGGCCGAAACCGATCCAATCGTGGGTTTGCCAGAGCATCAACCCCCGTGCCAGCGTCAGCCAGCCCACGGCGATGATGAGACTCACGAAAATCTTGGCTCTAGCGGACATAGCAGTCCCGGTTCTACTAAGTTATCGACTAGGGCAATTGGCAATCCAAATGGAGGAACCAGCCAACTGATTGCAAAAGCGCAATTTACAGGATTGGCGGCGGTTGCGCATTTGTGACAGATTGACACCAAAAAATGTTCACCAAACGAGCTACCGTTCGCCCAAACTGGATGACATAGTCAATCTCTCCTGTACTCTGATTTGAGCTTGCGAGCTCAGTGACAAATTGGCACCGAGTGACGGTCTGGCAATCGTCGAAGGATATCATCCGGATGCATTATCAGCGAGTTAGGCGGGCCGATCGATGGCACACCGGTTGCTTTTGGTTAGCGCGATGTCAACCTGTGTCATCAGGAGTGCCGATATGCCGACCTCTTCCAGCCGGCCTGCCAAGAACCTGATCCGCTGTGGCCTGCTGTTTGTGTTTTTCGCCTTCGCCGCCTGCGCGCTCGCGGACAACTCGAAGATTTCTCCCGATCTGCTGCCATTGCTCTCGAACCCGAACGCTCAGGTAAACGTGATCGTTCAGTACAGCAGCGCCCCGCAGCAGACTTGCAGCGGCGGTGGTGGATTGCTCGGTCTTGTCGGCGGAGTCGTCTGCACTCTCGACAGTGTGGTCAAGGTGGTGGTTAACGTCTTATTCAGCTTGATCGATGCCGTCGCTACCACGCTGAACGCCGGAGATGTCATTACCCTTTCCAATCAGTCCAACGTGGTCTACATCTCGCTCGATCGGCACGTACAGGCATCGCTCGACTACACCACCGACGCGGTCAACGCTCCGATGGTGTGGAATTCCGGTTATACCGGCAGCGGCATCGGTATCGCCGTGATCGACAGCGGAATCTATCAGCACGCAGATCTGAACAATAGCTGGGGCCAGTCGCGCGTGGTGTACCGGAAGAGTTTCGTCTCGGGCGGCGTGCAGTATGACGATTACGGCCACGGAACGCATGTCGCGGGAATCCTGGCGGGGAACGGCCACTCGTCGTCCATGCCGGGGTCTTTGCATATTCTGAAAGGCATGGCGCCCAACGCCAATCTCCTGGATTTAAGAGTGCTGGATAAGAACGGCGCCTCGACCGATAGCGCCGTGATCGCAGCCATCCAGCAAGCGATCACCTTGAAGAGCAAATACAACATCCGCGTCATCAATCTCTCACTGGGCCGGCCGATTTACGAGAGCTGCCATCTCGATCCGTTATGCAGGGCGGTGGAAGCGGCCTGGGCAAACGGAATCGTGGTGGTGACGGCGGCGGGTAATCTGGGCCGCAACGGGTATGCGACGATTACCTCTCCGGGAAACAGCCCGCACGCCATTACCGTCGGCTGCATGAAGACGTTGGAAACTTATCCGCGGAGCGACGATTTAATCGCCAGCTACAGCTCGCGCGGGCCGTCGTATATTGATCTGACCGTAAAACCGGACGTGGTCGCTCCCGGCAACACGGTCGTTTCGCTGCTCGCTCCCGGCTCCACGCTCGCGGCGCAATTTCCGGCAAACGTCGTGTATCCCTCGTATTACACGACGTCGAAGACAGCGGGCGGAGCTCAATATTTCTCGCTTAGCGGCACCAGCATGGCGACGCCCGTCGTTTCCGGCGCGGTCGCGCTGATGCTCCAGAAAACTCCAAGTTTGAGCCCTGACACCGTCAAGGCACGGCTGATGAAGACCGCAACGAAAACGACATTCCCAGCCTATAGCAGCACCACCGACCCTTCGACTGGCATCACTTACACCGACACTTACGACATTATGACCGTAGGCGCGGGCTACGTGGATGTTTACGCCGCGCTGAACGATACCGACATCGCGAACGGCAGCGCTCAATCGCCTAGCGCAACCTACAACCCGTTCACGCAGCAAGCCTACCTTGTCTATCCCACGAATGCGATCTGGGGCAGCAATGCCATCTGGGGCAGCAACGCCATTTGGGGCAGCAACGCCATCTGGGGCAGCAATGCCATCTGGGGCAGCAACGCCATCTGGGGCAGCAATGCCATCTGGGGCAGCAACGCCATCTGGGGCAGTAACGCCATCTGGGGCAGCACCGAGGGCAGCGGAGAAAAATAGATTTCCGCGTTAAGCCTCGAGAATCACGTGCGCTATCCCCAACTGGGCGGTGTGCGTGATGGAGAGCGAAATCAGCTTGACGCCGAGCCCATTCGCGATCCGCGCGGCCTCGCCATGCAGCTTGAGCGTGGGCCGGCCGGATGGCAGATTCGAGACTTCGAAATCCTGCCAGCGCACGCCGCGTTTCCAGCCGGTGCCGATCGCTTTCATTCCGGCTTCCTTGGCGGCGAAACGGCCGGCATAGCGCTCAAAGCGGTTGGCGCGGCGCTCGACGTAGGCAATCTCGGATGGCGTGTAGACGCGCTCGATAAAGCGCCTGCCGTACCGTTCGATGGCGGCGCGAATGCGATCCACCTCGGCGAGATCAATCCCAGTCCCCACGATCACTTCAGCTCGGCTCCCGATGTGGTGATGGTGAGGCGGCCGTGCTTGACGCCCTTGGTGCTGATCAGCGCGTCGGCAATCTTCTGCACAACTCCGGCTTTTCCGCGCACCACCAGCACTTCCAGACAGTTGTCGTGATCCAGGTGCACGTGCAGCGTCGATAGGATCGAGCGATGGAACTCATGCTGCAAATCCGTCAGCTTCTCGCTCAGCATGCGCACATGGTGGTCGTACACCAGCGTCACGGTGCCCACCACGCTCGCTTCCGGCGATTCCCAGGTTTTTTCCACCAGCTCATCGCGGATCAGGTCGCGAAAGGCCTCCGAGCGGTTGGTGTAGCCGCGTTTGGAGATCAGCCGGTCAAATTGATTTAAAAGTTCGGAATCGATCGCGACGCCAATCCGGCTCAGCCCGCTCATTCGTATCCGATTATAGAGGACGCCGTGGACGGGGCAAATCGGCGCCCGCATGCCGTCCGGCGGTGGGTGGCACGATTTTTCGGATCGTGCTACTGTGGAAATCGCTTCTCATGCACATACCGGACGGATTCCTGGCAACCCCGGTCTGGGCGGCGCTGGACGTGGCGGCGTTGCCCGCGGCCGGCTTTCTGGCGCGGCGCGCCCAGCGAGGCCTCGAGCAATCGCAAGTGCCGCTGCTGGGTGTCATGGGCGCGTTCGTGTTCGCCGCCCAGATGATCAATTTTCCGGTAGGTCTCGGGACGAGCGGCCATCTGGTCGGCGCGGCGCTGCTCGCATATACGCTGGGCCCTGCGGCGGCGAGCGTCACACTCATTGCCATTCTGGCCGTTCAGGCGTTGATATTCCAAGACGGCGGGATTCTTTCGCTCGGCGCCAACGTCGTCAATATGGCGCTTGCAGGCGTGCTGGCGGGGTACCTGCCATTTCATTTGTGGGGATCGGGACG
>DATEFW010000010.1:0-63604 GCA_035280425.1 Bryobacteraceae bacterium
AACCGGGCCAGCCGGAGCCTGGTCAGCTCCATGGGCTTTCGCGAGGTCGGTGTTTACGAAAAGCACGCCAAGCTGGATGGCACATGGCGCGACGTCATCATCGTAGAGCGGCTGATTGCATCTAACGTGGAATAGCCGGCCCGTCGAGCGTTGTTATCGAGCCTGATACGATAGAGCCGGATGCCCGAGAACGACGGTCCGCCTGCCCTCCCTCCAGCCATTCAGGCGTTGCTGCAAGCCTTCCTTCTGGCCGAGAAGGAAGAGGCCTCGGAAATTGGGGTCCATCATCTGCTCGCGGCGCTGGATCATCCGGAATTTGAATCCGAAGCGGCTCTCCCGCCGGCAGGGCCGTTTACCCCGGTGCCGCGCCAGGACAAGCCTTTATCGAGCGATGCCTGCGCAGCCATCGAAGCCGCTTGTGCGCGTGTTCCTTGCGAGCTGGAGCAACTGAGCACAGAGCGCCTGCGGGCCGCCCTGGTTGCCGCCCGCGCCGATCCCTCCGCCGGATAGCAACTATCCCACCGCGAAATACAGTTCGACCGCCCGCTTTAGATTCTCCGCCGTCGCCGCCGGCGGGCGGTTTTCGTATTTTGCGATCGAATGCAGAATCCGGCAAACATCCATCGGATAACACGCGCGCAGTTCCGTCCGCCCGTCGGAAAGGCAGAGCTCGCGGAAGGAAGCGTAACTTTCCGTCGTAATCTCGACCTTCTTGGCCCGCGCCACGCGCCGGAAAATCTCGTCGAAGTGCTCCGGCAGAATCGAGTCAATGTAGATCTTGTTATGGATGCGGCGCAAAAACGCTTCGTCCGCCAGTTCGCTCGGGTTGAGATTGGTCGCAAACACCACCAGCAACTGGAACGGGATCTCAAATTTCAATCCATAGCGCAGCGCAAGATAATCCACGCGCCGGTCGAGCGGCACAATCCACCGGTTCAGCAGCTCGCGCGGCGAAACCTGTTGCCGCCCGAAATCGTCGACCAGGAAAATGCCGTTGTTGGCTTTCATCTGCAACGGCGCAGAGTAAATGCCGGCCGAGTCGTCGTACCGCAATTCGAGTAAGTTGGTGGTCAGCTCGCCGCCTACCGTAATGCAGGGTCTCTTGCACGGCACCCAGCGCGGATCCCGATCCGGATCGTCCTCCGCCACTCGCTGATGCACCACCGGATCATAGAGCGTAATGACCTGCCCGTCCACTTCGACCGCATATGGAATCAGCACGGCATCCTGATACACGCGCAGGAGCCTTTCCGCCAGGCTGGTTTTCCCGTTTCCCGGAGGCCCGTAGAGAAACATCGACGACTGCTCGATCATGGCCGGCCCGAGCTGATCGAGCAGCTCATCGGGAATTACCAGATCGCTGAACGCGGTACGCAGCATTTCGCGGTTGATCTCTAGGTCCGCGGCCTGCTCGCGGACGGCATTGATGTACGCCTTGAGCGAAACCGGCGCCGCGCCCGTATACTGGCTGATGCGAAAGCGCTCCGACGCCATGGCGCGGCCGCTCCCGGAAAGCGTAATCCGGTAATCGTTCCCCGCCATTCCCTTGACTTCAATCAACTGTTGCTGCCGCAAATCCGTGAAAACCGAGTGCACCACAGCGACCGGAAGCCTGAGCACGCGCGCGAGCGACGTCAGGTCGCTCGTGCCATCCGCCGCAAGCCGGCGCAGGAACAGATCGGTAACGAGGCCGGCTGAGATTCCCAGGCTTTCCAGGTCTCTCGGCACCGGCGGGCAAAAAAGCCATTCTTCCTGGCCTAGTAACGGCATAGGGTCTCTCGAATTGTTCGGCCGAATTGCAGCAAACCTTTATGCACGCCTGGCTTGCCCGGCGCGTCATTGATTTGTGCGGGCACTGGCGCTCATCGTGTCACTGATAGCGATGCTGGCCGCCTCGCGCCCGATCCCCGCCGCCGACGCTCGCAAATCCGAAGGCTCCGCCCGAAAACTTTATGAAGAAGGCCGCCGCGAGGAGCGTGCCGGACATATGGCGCGCGCCTATCTCCTCTATTCCCAGGCCGCCGGGCTCGAACCCGAAAACCAGCTGTATTGGCTGAGAAGCCAGGCCGTGCAGTCGCGCGCCGCGCTCGAGTCGCCTCCCAAAGCGCCCGGCGCCGTTGTCAATGCTGCCCATGCCGCCTCCCGCGACTCCGTGTTCGACCCCATTACTGCCAAAGACCGCGCCGCCGAGCGCCATCCGCAGCCTCCGCCCACTCTGAAAGCTCCGGCCGACCGCCGCGATTTCGATCTCCGCGCCGACCCCCGGTCTCTGTGGGAACAGATTGCCAAATCCCTGGGTCTGGACACGGTCTTCGATGGCGACTATCCGACCTCCGGCCCGCAGATCCATTTCCACCTTACTGACAGCGATTACCGCCAGACCCTCCGCGCCATGGAAGCCGCCACCGATTCTTTCCTCGTCCCGATTTCTAGCAAGCTGCTTCTGGTCGTCAAAGACACCGACCAGAAGCGCCGCGAAGTTGAGCCCACCGAAGAAGTCAGCGTGGCGGTGCCGCAAGCCACCACCATGCAGGAGCTGAGCGAGATCGTGCAGGGCGTCCGCCAGCTCTTCACGATCGAGCACATCGTGTGGGATTCGTCACAGAACATGGTCGTCATGCGCGACCGTGTCTCGCGCGTGGAGCCGGCCCGTCGCGTAATCGAGGAATTGCTCCACCATCGCCCGCAAGTCCAGATCGAGATGGATCTGGTGGAAGTCGACCGCAGCTATTCCCTTGCCTATGGCGTCGACCTGCCCGGAAACTTTCCGCTGATTTTTCTCGGCAAGTTCTGGCAGAGCGTTCCCTCCATCCCGCAAGGCATCACCGCTCTCGCCACGTTCGGCGGCGGCTATACGCAATTGGGCCTCGCCATTGCCAACTCCACCATCACAGCCACCCTGACCCGCTCCGGCGCCCGCACCCTGACCCGCACCTACGTGCGCGCGATCGACGGCCTTCCCGCTACCGTCCATGTCGGCGACCGCTTTCCCGTTATGAGCTCCGGGTATTTCGGCCCCGCCAACTTCTCTACCGGCGGTCAGGTTTATACCCCGCCGCCCTCATTCACTTTCGAGGACCTGGGCGTCAGCCTTAAAGTCACCCCGCACATCAACGGCATGGATGAAGTATCGCTCGAAATAGAAAGCGAGTTCAAAGTCCTGAGCGGATCGAGCCTCAACGGCATTCCGGTCATCTCCAACCGCAAGCTGATCTCAAAAGTGCGTTTGAGCCATGGCCAGTGGGCCGTGATCGGCGGCCTGATGAGCTCATCCGACGCGCGCACGATTCATGGCATCCCCTGGCTCTCCGGCATTCCCGTTCTCGGCCAGTTAATCCGCAAAAACACCAAGGATCAGGGCGACAGCCAGGTCCTGCTGCTCGTCAAGCCGATCCTGCTCGACCTGCCGCCCGATCAATTCGTGACCCCCACCATCTGGACCGGCTCCGAAATGCGCCCGGTCACACAGTTTTAGAACGTCGCGCATGCCCGGCGTTCCGCCCGCGGCGCTACCATGATCGATGGGAGGGTACTCGCGTGGCAGCCACCACCGAAGTCGCCACTTGGCGGTATCTGACTTTTGAACGCGACGCGGCGCTAGCGATCGTCACGCTCAACCGCCCCGAGCGCCGTAATGCGCTCTCGCTGGCTCTGATGGAAGAGCTGATCCGCGCGTTCGACGAAATCGGCCGCAATCGCGAGATCCGCGCCGTGATTCTCCAGGCCGCCGGAAAAGTTTTCTGCTCCGGCCACGATCTTTCCGAAATGACCGGCCGCAGCGTCGACGATTACCGCCGCATCTTCGATGTCTGTACCGGGCTGATGGAAAAAATTCAGTCCATCCCGCAGCCGGTCATCGCCCAGGTGCAGGGAATCGCCACCGCCGCCGGATGCCAGTTGGTCGCCACCTGCGATCTCGCGGTCGCCTCCGACCAGGCCGCCTTCGCTACGCCCGGCGTCAAAATCGGCCTGTTCTGCACGACGCCCATGGTCGCGCTTTCCCGCTCGATCGGCCGCAAGCGCGCGCTCGAGATGCTGTACACCGGCCAACTGATCGACGCCAAAACCGCCGCCGATTGGGGTCTTGTGAACCGCGTCGTGCCGGCCTCCGAGCTCGCCGCCGAGACCCGCAAGCTCGCCGCGCGCATCGCCGATGCCAGCTCGCTCGTCATCGGTATCGGCAAGCAGGCGTTCTACACCCAGATCGATCTCGCCCAGCCCAAAGCCTACGCCTACGCCAAAGAAGTGATGAGCATGAATGCGCTCGCCGCCGACGCCCAGGAAGGCATCACGGCATTTTTGGAAAAGCGGCCGGCGTGCTGGAAAGGCAAGTGACTGCGAGTTCGGCACTGCTCAATTCAGTCTATCGATTGCCAACAGGCGCCAGGCGCCGCCGGGCGAAGTGTTGGTCGTAAATGGCAAGGTCAAAGGCGCTCGCCGTCTTGATGGTCGAAACCGGTATGACGGTGAGAAACGATTCCGGCGGAACGTTGCCGCCTCTCCACAGCGAGATGTAATCCGTTGTAAATGTCACCGTCAGATCGTCGGCGTTTCTGTACCCGCTGATGACGGGCAGCATCACCAGATAGCGGTTCTCTTTCTCCAGATTCGGCGACTCGGTAACAAAGCCGACGTAGATTTTGCGGCTATCGAGCGTGAGCAGCAGCGCGCTGTCGTCATCCACGGCATCGACGAAAAGGGCCAGCAGGGCGTCTTCCGCCTGATCGATCGCGAGATCCTTCGCGCGCACCTCGTCGATATTCAGGTTGACCAGCCACGCCAGCAATGGGCCGAGCGCGAGCGTGACGCAAGCGGTTCCTCCAAACGGGAATGGCATGAACTCCGTGAAGCGCTGTTCGAAAACCGAGCCGGCGATAACCAGGTGCCCGCCAAAGGTGACGAGCCGTCCTAAAAACGCCAGCACCACTGCCCAGCCCGCCGATTCGAGCAATAGCCGGTAGCCTTCAAATCGCTGCGAGCGGATCTTATAGTAATAGCAACTGCGAAGGAAAAGAAAACCGGCCAGCAGCGGCAGCAGCGCCAAATTCCAGGGCATCTGCTATCTGGTTATCGGTTGTGGCTGAGTTTCGGACTTGGGCGGCTTAACGACGCGTTCCGCGAACGCTTTTAGTTCGTCGGCCTTGCTTTCGAATTTGCTCCGCTTCACCAGCGCATCGGTCCGCACCACCGTGCGGCCGTCCGGCGTCGTGGTCGCAATCTCGCGGATGGTGATGCGCGGCTTCTCCGAAGGATGAAATAAGGCCTTGATCAGCGTACGCATGTCCAAAACACTCTCGACTTCATTTTACGTCTCGGAGCGGCCCGGCGGCAATCGGCCGGCGACATAGAAGTCCTGTCGCCCTCAGCCCGCTCTCCGCAGTTCTTCCCGTACCACGCGCCGCAGAATAGCCTCCAACGGTTCCCCGGACCGTTCGACGTAAGCGCGCAACGCCCCGGTTGTGCCCGGGTGCCAAGCCGCTTCAACGGTCGTATACTGGTTTCGAGTGCCGATGCAACTCACCGCCAGCGAAGAAGTTCTCGTGGATGCGTTCCGGCGGCTTCCTCCGGCGGCAGCCGAGGAACTAGCCGCCCTCGTGCGCCGGCTCGCTGCTCTTGCTCCAAACACATCAATCGACTGGTCCGATTCCTGGTCTGATTCGGATCTTCAGGAGTTCACTGCCGCCTCCGCGCGTTCTATCGAGGCTGCCGAGTCGGAAGATTCGGATTGAAGCCTGGTGATGTAGTTGTGGCGATGTTGCCAGGCGCCATCGAAACGAAGGTGCGCCCTGCGGTCATCGTCGCGAGCGAAACGTACCTGACGGAACGTCCCGACGTGATCGTCGGTATACTGACGACAAAAATCCCATCGCCGCTCGCGTCCACAGATTACCTTCTACGTGACTGGCAAGCCGCGGGATTACGCGCACAGTCGTGCTTTCGCGCTTACATCCTCACGCTTCACCGATCAAACGTAACGTTTATTGGACATCTCAGCGCCGAGGACTGGGCACACGTGAAGATCCGGGTACAATCGGCCTTCGCCGCCTAAGACGTCGCGAGGACTTCACCGCTCCGCCACCACTCCCCCGCTCAGCGGATTCACCATATGATGCTCCGCGTAATACCCCGGCGTTTGCTTTTGGAGAAGTCGTAATGCTTCTTCATGTGCTTTCCCGGGGAGCATAGACCAACTTCTTTCGGCGAAGTCGCTCCTTGCCGTCATGCCTCCAGAACTGGATCATTTCCAGACCTCGTCGCTTTCGCTCACCGGCGTATTGCCCCAAATCCAGCATGTACGACACAAACAATTTCCCCGGTAGGTCCCGGACAGTCACGCGCGACTGAACTAGATGAAGCAGGCGCAAGTCCACCAGTTCCTCGATGAGCTTTGCTGGCTCATCCGTGCGATCCTTTTGAAGTAGGAAGCAGTTTGCATTAGTCTCATCCAAGCAGAAGCTCTTAACGGATTCGAACGCAGCCTCCACATTTGCACGCTCCTCAAGCGTGTCCCGCTTCAGTTCGTCGCGTTTGGACGATTCATATTCGCCCGCCGCCTGGTTTACATCGGTGGCAGAGATGCGTTCACCCCGTGCGCCTCCCCGCCTTTCGCGCGCGACATTGAGAGAGCGCCGGAATAACGCCAGGAAGTCGCGAGCGACCCCACCGCACGCAAGGACAAGCCGATCGACAGCCGTTGGCGCAAGAATGATGTCGATAGAGCCAAAACCAATCTCATCTGCGATGCCTTGAAGCACGTCGACGAGGAATTGTTTCGCCGTACCGTACTTCTCAAGCGTAACGTCGAGGTCGATCTCCTCGACATCATCACCGATTTTGACCCCGACGGGCGGGTCGCTGTGCTTATACCATTCGGTCCGGTGCCTAATAGTACCCACCTTCAGCCAAAGATCGTTTCCCTTTGCGATCCGATGAAAGTAATCGAGTACATTCGGCTGATCGCTTCTCCGTATGTGGTAGAGATCATCCAAGAATAAATAAGCGTCACCGCCAGAATCGGCGGCAATCCGTCTGAACAGCGACTGATATTCGATGATATGACGGTGCAAAAAATCTACCTTTGATCTGCGGGATTCCTCCGTGACGTGCAGCCGCTCCCTGGCTACATCCTGGACCGACCCTTTTACACCCGAATGTAATTTGCCAACGTTGACCGAAGCATCTGCTTCGACAGCACTAGTCGCCTCGCAGGCGGACTCGGTTGTTTCCCTCCGCGTTGCAGTATCGGCGAGATGGAGTTGGGCCTCTAGCGCCGCAATCAACCCCTTTAAATCCTCGACGAGAACTGCTACCTTTTTCCGGTCCAGGGGGGCTCTTTTAGGCGCAGCGCCGAACAACTTATTCCAAAAGGTTGTTTTCGATGCTGGATTTGTCGCGGCTGTCGCAAGCCACTCCTCGAATTTATTGAAGGATTCGATAAGGACACTCAGAAGCACATCAGGATAACTGTGCCCTTTGAAAGTCTCAAGGTTGACAAAGGCAATCGGCCGCCTCTCAACAGTGAGATCCGCAGCCGCTTTGGCCAGCAGACTGGTCTTCCCAGAACCGCGACGACCGAACACGATCTGGTGCCGCTTCGCTTTCGCGCGATCCAGCGTTCCGCGCGCCGGTTCGACAAAACGAGGCTTCGCCACGCTAGCAGCGCGCGCGGCCTCTTCCACCGCGATCGCCAGCTTGTCAATTTCCGGCGAATTGAGGTTCAGTACTAAGATCTCGATCCCCGCTACCTCTCCGCCACCACCCCGCTCAGCGGATTCACCATATGATGCTCCGCGTAATACCCCGGCCGCACCCTCTCCACAATCTGCGCCGTCGGCCTATCCAGCACGCCGAAAAACGGCTTCGGATATAGCCCGATCCAGAACGCCCACACGAGCAGCGGCGCAAACACCGCGATCTCGCGCCACGAAAGATCGCGCAGCGTTTTGTTTTTCTCGCCCAGATCGCCCAGCATCGTCCGCTGGAACAGCCACAGCAGGTAGGCCGCGCCCAGCGCGATTCCCACCGCGCCCCACACCGCCCAGTTGAGCGACATCTGATAAGCGCCTTGCAGAATCGTAATCTCGCCGATAAATCCGTTGAGCGGCGGCATCCCCATCGAGCTCAGCGTCGCAATCAGAAACACGATCGTGAACACCGGCATCACCCGCAGCAGGCCCCCATACTCCGCGATCTCGCGCGTGTGCCGCCGCTCGTACACGATCCCCACAATCAGGAACAGCATGCCCGTCGAAATTCCGTGATTGATCTGCTGGATGATAGACCCCTGAATCCCCGCCGGGTTCAGCGCGAAAATTCCCAGCGTGCAAAAACCCAGATGGCTCACCGAGGAATACGCCACCAGCTTTTTCCAGTCCTTCTGCATCAGGCAGGCCAGCGCGCCGTAAATGATCCCGATGATCGAAAGCACCGCCATCACGTTCACCACCGTCGGATTTTTCGAGGTATCCGGCAGCAGCGGCAGGGAGAACCGCAGAAAACCGTACGTCCCCATCTTCAGCAGTACGCTCGCCAGAATCACCGAGCCCGCCGTCGGCGCTTCGGTGTGCGCGTCCGGCAGCCAGGTGTGGAACGGGAACATCGGCACCTTCACCGCGAAGCCGATGAAGAACGCCCAGAAAACCCACCACGCCATGGTCGCCGGCAGGCTGGCTTTCATCAGATCGGCGATGTCGAACGAGTAAACCTGATACTGGCTGTAATGCTGGAAGTAAAGCGCCAGAATCCCGAGCAGCATCAGCACCGAGCCGATCAGCGTATAAATCATGAACTTGATCGCCGCGTAGAGCCGCCGTGCTCCGCCCCAGATCGCGATGATGAAGTACATCGGCACCAGCACGGTTTCCCAGAACACGAAAAACAGCAGAAAATCGAGCGACATGAACACGCCCAGCATCCCGACCTGCAGCAGCAGAAAGAACGCGTAGTACTCCTTCAGGCGGTCCGTGATCGCTTTCCAGCTCGAAAGAATCGACAGGAACCCCAGTAGCGTCGTCAGCATCACCAATAGCAGCGAGAGCCCGTCGATCCCCAGATGGTAGGAAGCCCCGATCGACGGTATCCAGTTCGCGTGCTCCACGAATTGGAAATCTTTGGTGCGGTCGAATTGAAAAACCAGCGGCAGCGAGACCAGCAAGCCGATGAACGACGCCACGTTCGCCCAGATCTTGACCGCCCGCGGGTTCGATGCCGGGATGAACAGCAGGATAATCAGCCCGGCCAAAGGCGTGAATAAGACGATCGAAAGTATGTGGTCCATACTCGGGTTTAGCGGACCATCTTATTACAACCGGCGGCGGCCGTGTAAAATCCGGCCCGCGGCGCTTGCATTTCCCGTGACAACTCGTCTGGATCTGTGTATAGTGGACGGACCCACAAAACGGAGGTCCACGGATGCGTGATCCAACCTGGGCCCTTCTCTGCTTGTCCTTTGCAGGCGTCGCGGCGGCGCAGACCATCAGCTTTTCCGCGAAAATCATCGTCACGCCCGCGAATATTGTCGGCGGATACACACAGGGCGTGGCCGTGGGCGACTTCAACGGCGACGGCAAACCCGACCTCGTGCTTGCTTCAAACGGCACTCCCAGCGATCCGCAGGTCGTCGCGGTTCTGCTTGGCAACGCCGATGGCACGTTCCAAGACGGCGTGTTGTATGCGCCGGCCGGGCGCTCTCCGCAAACCGTGGTCGTCGCCGATTTCAACGGCGATGGCCGCCAGGATCTCGCTGTGCCGGATTTCTACAGCACCAGCACCGTCGGACCCCTCGGCGATGTCTCGCTTTTCTTGGGCAACGGCGACGGAACATTTCAGCCCGCCGCAAAGATTTCCATCGGCGACCAGGCCAACTGGCTCGCGGTGGGAAATTTCAGCAACAGTAAGCCGGGCTTGGCCGTGCCTTCACAGAACACCGGCCACGTCGAAGTCCTCTTAGGGAATGGGGACGCCACCTTCCAGGCGCCCGCCGCTTACCCGGTTTCCAAAGGTCCGGATTGGATTGGCTCCGCGGACTTCACCGGCGACGGCATTCCCGATCTGATCACCGCCAATTATTCTTCGAGCGATGTGGCGCTGCTCTCGGGCAAAGGCGACGGAACCTTCAACGCGCCCGTGACTTTTGCCATCGGCGCCACCGGCGTGTCCGGCACTGTTGCCGACCTGAACGGCGATGGCAAGATGGACCTGGTCATCGCATGCGGCAATTCCGGCAACATCGTCGTGCTGCTCGGAAACGGCAACGGCACTTTCCAGGCGCCGGCTTCTTATGCCATCGGAAAATTTGCCAACTCCGTAACTGCGGCGGACCTCGATGGCGATGGCAAGCCCGACCTTGCAGTCATCGATTCACTGCCGTTTGTTCAAGCCAAGGGCCTCGCCGTGCTGCACGGAAACGGCGACGGGACGTTTCAGGCGCCGGTCTATTTCGATGCCGGCCCCAGCCCGAATCAAGTTGCGTCCGCCGATCTGAATAAAGACGGCAAAATCGATCTGGCCGTTTCGAACGCCGTGCGCGACGGCACGGTCGATGTTACCGTGCTGCTCAACACTACCGGCTCGCTCGCCAACGTTTCCGCCGCGAGTTTCGCCGTTGGGCCCGTCGCGCCCGACACCATCGTCGCCGCTTTCGGCACTCACCTGGCAACAGGGATCAAGACCGCAGTCACGACGCCTCTGCCGACGGACCTCAACGGCACAACCGTTAGAGTCAAAGACGCCGGCGGCAACGTTTTCTCGTGTCAGGAGTATTTCGTTTCGGCGCCCCAGGTGAATTACCTTTTGCCGGGAAACGTCGCCGCCGGACAGGCTGTCGTCACCATCCGATCCGGCGACGGCGCCGTGACCACCGGCACGATGCAGGTTGCGCCCGTCGCCCCCGGCCTGTTTGCGCTGAATGCCAGCGGGCTCGCTGCCGCGCTGGTGCTGCGTTTGAAACCGGGCGCTTCCCAAACCGTTGAGCAGGTCTACCAGCTCGATCCCTCGAAGAATATTGTGGCCGCGCCCATCGATCTCGGTCCCGAAACCGACAAAGTCTATCTGCTGCTGTTCGGCACCGGCATTCGCCACGTCAGCTCCAAGGCCAATGTCAGTGTCGTGTTGGGGTCCGTGACACTCCCGGTCCTCTTCGCCGGCGCACAGGGCACGTACTTCGGCGAGGACCAGGTCAACGTCGGCCCCGTGCCGCGCTCGCTCATCAGCGCCGGCTCGGTAAGCCTCGTGCTTACCGCCGACAATATCAAGGCCAACACGCTAAATTTGACGTTCAAATAGTTTGCACACGCCGCCGCTCCTGCGTTCCGTCTGATGCTGTGTCAGAATCGCAGCATGCAAAAGATTTCGCGGCGGGCATGGATGGCGGGTGCGGCCCTGGCTTCTCAAGCCGCGGCACAGGAAATCCGGCTGCCGAAAAAAATCCGGCTGGCCATCATCGGGCTCGAAGGTCACATCGGCGAGATTCTCGGACCCATGGACCGTCTTCCCGATATCGAGCTGGTAGCGATCCAGGATCGCGATCCGCAGCTCATGGAGCACGTCGCGCGCGGCAGGCATGGCGCCAACGCGCGCCGGTACCGCGACTGGCGGGAACTGCTCGATCGCGAATCGCTCGATATGGCCGGCATTTGCGGCGCCAACGGCGAGCGGGCTGAAATCATTCTCGCCTGCGCAAAACGCAAGCTGCACATCGTCGCCGAAAAACCGCTGGCCATCACGCGCGAGGATCTCGGTCGCGTCCGCGCGGCCGTCGCCCAAAATAATATCCGGCTCACCATGCTCATCTCCATGCGCTTCGAGCCGCAGTATCGCGCGCTGAAACAAATTGTAGATTCGGGCGAAATCGGCGAGGTCGCGCAAATCTCCGCGCAAAAATCCTACAAATTAGGCGAGCGCGCCGAGTGGATGAAGCACCGCGCGACGTACGGCGGAACGATCCCCTATATCGCCGTCCACATGGTCGACCTGATGCGCTTCTCGAGCGGCCGCGAACTGGTCGAGACCGTATCGTTCCAGGGCCGCGTAGGCCATCCCGAATTGCGCGACATGGAAAACACCACCGCCACGATTTTCCGTCTCGACAATCACGGGACCGCCGCGCTGCACATGGATTATTGCCGCCCGGACACCGCGCCCACCTGGGGCGACGATCGCCTGCGCCTCGCCGGCGCCAAAGGCGTCGCCGAATACCAGGCCGCCACCGGCGTAACGCTGGTTACCGGCAGCCGCCCGCCGCACCAACTTACCGACCTTCCCCCCGCAGGTTCGCTGTTCGTCGATTTCCTCGCATCCGTCTACCACGGCGCTCCAGCCGGTCTCAGTCTCGCCGACATTTATCGTGTGAATGAAATCGTGCTGGCCGCCCGCGATTCCGGAGATACTCATCAAATTCTGAAGATATAAGTATTAGACCCCCAAAATTCGGTAGGCATTTTCCTCGAGTCACAAATTTTCAGCAGAAATAACCCTTTTCCCTTCAATCAGGTAATTCCTAAAATCGCCCCCCTGTCGTGGGTATCCCGATAAATCTGGAAGTGTAAGGCGCTTCGGTGTTTTTTTACCGCCAGGCAGAAAGGACGAATGGGCGACCCGATTATCATCCCTCCGCCTCACACGTATTCTGGCTCCAGATAGTACTTCAGAAGTAAACAAGTAATTCGGCGCGTTTCAGAATCGCGCGTTGCTCCTTGCAAACCAAAAAAATTGCCACATTTCAGGCAAAACTCTGGTATGATCCTCTGGGGATATTCTGAATGTAATATCCCCGGAGACAACCAGGCCTCCCCAAATCCTTTCACAGACGGCTGGATATGAGAAAGATTGGCAGCTTGATCTGCCTGTCACTCAGTCTTGCTGCCGTCGGGTCGGTGAAACCAACCGGTCCGAGCGCAAAGACGACGCTGTTCAAGCCGTCTGCGGAGCTCTCCAATGAACGTGCGGCTGCAAGCCTGCTGTTGGAGCAGGCTTACCGCGTCTTTCAGTCCGGCGAATACCTCGACGCCGAACACTTGTATCAAACCGGCTATGAACAGACTCTGCGCGCGGGCCATCGGGAATCGGCCGGCAGGTTTTTAACCGGTATCGGGAATTGTAGATATGCGATGTACCGTTACCGCGATGCCCTGGACGCATATCTCAAGGCAAGAAAACTAGCCGAGGTTGTGAACGACCGGGCTAACCTGCGCAGCCTTCATGGAAACATTTCTTCTCTCTATCTACTCATGGGCGATTTGCCGGCAGCGGCCGGCGCTATCGAGCAGAGCCTCGCGGATCACGATTCCGGGGATCCGCCTGACGCCGCATCGCGCTGCCTGATTCAACTTGCAGTGATCCGCGCGCGCCAGGGCCGCATGGCAGAAGCGGCTGCGGTGATCGGGGAGGCGATCGACACGGCCTATCAGGGAGGCGACTTCCCAGCCGTTGCCGAGGCTTGGGATCACTGGGGTGAGGAACTTGTGGCCGTGGGTAATCTCGACGAGGCCGACCGGGCGCTGAGTGAAAGCTTCCGGTTGCGGAAACTGCATGGACTACGCAAGCTCGACAGTTCGTATTTGAATCTGGGCGCGCTCAGGCTGGCGCAGGGCGATTTACGGTCCGCCGAGTGCCTTCTCGAAACGCTGCTGGCGCGGCAGACGCATCCCGACAGTCTGGCTGCTTTGTGGAAGATGCATCACACGCTCGGCGAAGTACGGATGGCGCAGGGCCGCATTCCCGAAGCCCTCGGAGAATTCCGAAAGGCGCTGGATCTGGCGCGCGACTGGCGCCTGGGTGTATTGCCTTCCGATTTTACCCGCGTCGGATCCGAGGTCAGCCTCGAGAAAATCTATTCTTCCTTTATCGATGCCGGAAACAGCCTGTATTTTTCCACGGCAAATCGCGAGCTGGCGCGCGAGACGTTCCGCGCGGCCGAGGAAAATCGTGCCGCCAGTCTCCGCGCGTTGCTTGCCTTCGACGACTGGCGCCGCGCACTGCCCGCGAATTATTGGGAAACCCTGGCGCAACTGCACGGCGTAGAAGCCAGGTTGATCACCACCGATAGCGCCGAGTTGCGGCGGAAGATGCGGCAACTGCGGTCGGTTGTTCTCGAAATGGAAGCTCAGGCGGGCTCGAATAAGGATGCCGTACCGGGGGATCTGGCCCGAAGCGTACAACGGGCACTGAAAGCAGATGAGGTGCTGCTCAGCTTTCACATGGGTGAGCCGCACTCTTATCTTTGGGCCGTAAGCCGCGAGCAATTCAAATTGTGTTCCTTGCCGGCGCGGAGCGAGCTGGCGGCGGATGCCGTGGAATTTTCCGGAGCGGTGCGGGCGGGCGGAACGCCGGGTCTCGTTTCGGGGCGCGCCCTTTACCAAAAGCTTTTCGGCCAATTGGACCGGGGGCTACGGAACAAGGCGCGCTGGATCCTGGTGCTCGACGAACCGTTGTTTCAGGTTCCTTTCGGCGCGCTGGTCGTGGGGCCGGACGGGAAATTTCTCGCCGAGCGGCACGCGCTTCGCATTGCCACTAGTGCGGCGGCCATGGCGGAAGGCCGCGCTCCGCCGTGGAGCGAGACGCTGGCTCGCGGATTTCTGGGCGTGGGTGATGCCGTGTACAACACGGCTGATCCAAGATTTAGGCCGCGGACGGAACCGGGTCGAGGTTTTCTGCCGGTGGTGCTGGCTGCCGGTGCGTCCCGGGATGCGGCCGGTCCCACTTTAGCGCGCTTGGCGGGAAGTGCCAAGGAGGTCGAAGCTTGCGCGCGCGTGTGGGGCCCGAGGCTGGGGACGGTGCGCTTGCTGGAGGGACTCGATGCATCGCCCCTAGCGCTCGAGAAAGCACTCGCTGCTCACCCTTCGATCATCCACTTTGCAGCGCATTTTCTTCAGGCCCGGCAAAGCCCGCAGTACGGTATGGTCGCTTTGAGCCTCTCACCCTCCGGTGACCTGCAATTTTTGAGTCCTCTGG
Organism: Bryobacteraceae bacterium; assembly: GCA_035280425.1. Lineage (GTDB taxonomy): Bacteria > Acidobacteriota > Terriglobia > Bryobacterales > Bryobacteraceae > QHXW01. Next base: position 14,950 of record DATEFW010000010.1, read on the forward strand.
AGATCACCCGATCGCGCGTGGACACGGGGCTGGTGGTGTTGAGCGGCTGCAGCTCCGGAAGGGCAGAGGCGTTTCCCGCTTCCGGCTTGATGGGTCTTACGCGCGCCTGGCTGGCGGCTGGCACCCGAGCCGTATTGGCGAGCCACTGGCCTACGCCGGATGATACCGGCACGTTATTCATCAATTTCTATAAACATCTTGGGGAGGCACCCGATGCCGGGCCGCAGGTGGCCCTGCAACGGGCGCAGCTCGATATGCTGCGCGCGGGCGGATGGCGTGCAAATCCGCAGTATTGGGCCACTTACTTTGTTGCAGGAGACTTGTAGAACAAAAAAATATATGGCTGCATCCAACACTGAAGCTTTGAGCGCGCCACCAGACACGGTTCCCCCCGGGGGCGATCCGGCGGGAGCTAATGCTCCGCTACCAGGCACCAATTGGACCGAGCTGGTCGAAAAGATCAAAGTGAACGACCAGTCCGGCATGGAGGAGTTATATCGTGTTTTCTCGAAAGGCGTCCGGTTCTATCTCTGCCGGCAACTGGGTCCGCAGGATCTGGAAGATAAGGTCCACGACACGTTCCTGATCGTAGTGCAGGCCGTGCGCCGGGGAGAGTTGCGTGAACCCGAACGGTTGATGGGTTTTGTGCGGACCGTCGTGCGGCGGCAGGTGGCCGCACACATTGACCAGGCGGTGCATACCCGGCGCCAGCAGGTCGATCTGGAGCCGGGGACGGTGATGGTGGACGCCAACCGCAACCCGGAACAGAGAGCCATTTGGCAACAGCACGAAGAAATTGCCAAGAGGGTTCTGAACAGCATATCCAGGCGCGACCGGGAGATCCTGACGCGGTTCTATCTGCTGGAGCAATCGCAGCAACAGATCTGCTCCCAGATGCACCTGACGGAAACGCAGTTTCGACTGCTGAAGTCACGGGCTAAGGCGAGGTTTGGAGAGCTGGGCCGGCGGAGATTGGCGCGTCGAGGTATCGCTCGATTTTCTTGAGAATTTTCGATAAGGTTTACACTACCGATTCGCGGGGGTCGGTCCTGCGAGCGGAAAAGGTGCTGTTATGCAACTTGACGGGGATCAACATCCCGAGAATGAGGTACTTGAGCAGTATGCGGCAGGCTCTTTGGATGAACCGGCATTAGGGGAACTGGAAGAGCATCTGCTGGTTTGTACGCAGTGTCAAGGCCGGCTCGAGGAAATGGACGTTTACGTCGCAGCGATGCGTGGCGCTGCGGCACAACTGGAACACGACGAGGAATCACACCGCAGGTTCTGGACGCGCGTTTCCGGCGCGCTGACGTTCCGGAGGCTTGGATGGGCCATGGCGGCCGCGGGCGTGTTGCTGATCGGCGTGGCGGTATACATCGCCCGGGAGCCGGCCGGCGCTGGGCAGCCTTTGGCAATCGCACTGGAGACGACGCGTGGCTCGGAAATCCAGCATGCGCCTGCGGACAAGCCGCTCGAACTCAGCCTGAACATTACGGGCCTGGCGTCCTTCCCGGAATACGGCGTAGAGATTGTCGATGCGGCCGGCGGTCGGCTCGCCGACATGCGCGCCGCTTCAAAAGACAACAACGTTCAAACCTCTGTTCGGAATGGGCTCGAACCGGGCACGTATTTTATCCGTGTCCACTCGCCGTCCGGTGACTTGCTGCGCGAGTACGGGCTGCAGGTGGATGCCCGAAACCGCTAATCGCCAATTCTTTTTTCGCAGTATCCGCAAAAGAATCGTCTCCCAGGAAATTCCCCGGCTGATCCCGCTTGAGCCTCTGTAACACGTGTATAATTCTCGGATCACCGCGGCACTCCGCGGGATTGCACGCCTGATCGACAACGTAAGAAATCGGACTCTAGACATGCAGTGCGGCCTGAAGGGAACCGGGATTGGATTGCTGGCGGCGGGAATTGCATTAGCCGCTGCCGTGCAGCCGATTGCATTTCCGCACAACAAGCATGCAGCGAAGGGCCTGGAGTGCACTGATTGCCATATTACGGCGGATACGGGATCGGCGGCGGGAATGCCTTCGGTGCGGAAATGCATGCTGTGCCACCGGATGGTCGCGACAAAAGGCCCGGGCGTCCAAAAACTTCTGCAATATGCGAAGGCCAAGCGCGAAGTTCCATGGGAGCGGGTGTACGGTTTTGAGGCGGGAGCCGAGGTCAAATTTCAGCACGCTCCGCACATCCGGGCGAAGATCGAGTGCAAGACGTGTCACGGGGAAGTGGAGAAGATGACGGTGGCTCAGCGGGCGGTGCGGCAGACGATGGGCCGGTGTTTGAACTGTCACCGCGAGCGGCACGCGACCGAGGACTGCGCGGCCTGCCATTACTGAGGAAACCAGGTGGAACGGCGTTCGTTTTTCAAAATCGTCGGGACGGCTTCCGGGGGGCTGCTGACGGGAGCGTGCGGCAAGCAGGCGCGGGAGATCATTCCGCTGCTGGTGCCGGAAAAGGAAATTGTCGCGGGCGAAGAAGAATGGCATCCGAGCGTGTGCCGGGAATGCAGCGCGGGATGCGGAACGGTTGTCCGGGTGATGCAGGCGGAGCGCGAGGTCGTGAGGGGAAAGGAAAAGGTTCGGGAGAAAATTGCAGCGATCAAAAAGATCGAGGGAAATCCGCTGGACGCGGTGAGCGGAGGCAGGCTGTGCGCGCGAGGGCAGGCGGCGGTTGAGGCGCTGTATCATCCGGACCGGGTGCGCGGACCGATGAAGCGCTCAGGTAAGCGAGGCGAGGGCAGGTTTGAATCGCTGGGGTGGGATGCGGCGCTCGAATCGGCGGCTGAGTTGTTCAGGAAAGCGGCGGAGAAAGATCCAGGCGGAATCGTGTGGCTCGGAAGGGCGGAGGCGGGCAGCCGGGCAGCGGCGATTGCGGTTTTTTTGGACGCGTTCAAGGCACCGGCGGCGAGCACCGTGGGGCTGTGCGATTTCGAAATTGAGCGGAAAGCGGCGGAGATCGTTTTTGACTGGAAAGGTCTTCCGGTTTACGAAATTCAGGACGCGGATTATGTGCTGGGTCTGGGCGCGGATTTTCTTGGCGGATGGGTTTCGCCGGTGTTTTACGCGCGCCGGTTCGGGCACATGCGGCGGGGAAGGCCTGGACGGCGCGGGCGGCTGGCGCAGGCGGAATCGCGATTTTCAGTGACCGCATCGAGCGCGGATGAGTGGCTGCCGGTTCAGCCGGGTGGAGAAGTTGCGCTGGCACTGGCGATCGGGCGCGTGCTGGTGGATGAGAAATTGGCTGCGGCGGCAAAAGCGGCGCCGGAGCTGCGCGAGGGGTTTGCATCGGCGGATTTCGAGCGCGGGGCGAAGATCGCGGGTATTCCAGGAGAGCAAATCCGGCGGGTCGCACGCGAGCTGGGGAGTGCGGAAACGGCAGTTGTCGTGGCGGGAGCGTCGATTGTGCAGGCAAATTCGCTCGAAGCAGTGGTTGCGGCGAGCGCGCTGAATCTTCTGCTGGGCAACGTGGGCCGGAGTGTCCAGCCGGCGGCGGATGCCGGATACGAAGCGCACCGGCCGCGCTACGAGGATCTCGAAAAGCGTCTCGAACACGCGGAACTGGTGGTGCTGGATGGCGCCAATCCGGCGTATGCGCGGCCGGGGACGGCGAAGCTGCTGGCAAAAGCGCCGGCGGTGATCAGTTTTTCGGGATTTATCGATGACAGCGCGGCATATGCGGATCTGGTGCTGCCGGACCATGCGGCGCTTGAATCGGACGCGGTGATCGAGCCGGCAGTGGCGCCGGGACGGGCGCTGGCGGGCGCTCGGCCGTTTGTGCGGCCGCTTTACGATACGCGCGCGACCGCAGATCTGCTGGTGGAGATTGCGAAGAAGCTCGGGAAGACGATCGCGAAGGAATTGCCGGAAGATGCCTACAAAAAATTATTCGCGGCGCACAAGCCCGTAGGTGAATGGCGGGATGCGGAGGAGTTTGCGGCGCATTGCGAACGCCAGGGCGGCTGGTGGGCGGAAAGCGAGGGCGCGCGGGCGGGAGCGGCGCGGTTTGCGCTGCCGAAATTGAGCGAGCCGGTGGTTCAGGGGAGCGGCGCGGAATTCCCGTTACAGTTTCAGCCATATCCGTCTCTGCAATTCGGCGATGGAAGCGGCGCGCATCTGCCGTGGATGCAGGAACTGCCCGATCCGGCATCGAGTGCGATGTGGGGGTTGCCGGTGGAGATCGATCCGCGGACAGCGGCGAAGCTGGGAGTGAAAAACGGCGATGTGGTGCGGGTGATCTCGGCAAACGGGCGGATCGAGGCGCCGGCTTATGTGCATCCGGCGGCGATTCCGGGCGTGGTGAGCATGGGGATCGGGCAGGGGCACACACATTACGGGCGGTATGCGTCGGGGCGCGGCGCGAATCCGCTGGCGATTGTGGCGGCGCTTCATGAGCCGCAGACCGGCGTGCCGGCGTTCGGCGGGACGCGGGTGCGTATAGAGAAGACGGGCGCGGAAGGGGCGCTGGTGCAATTTTCGGCGGTGGATCGCGAGCCGGAGATCCGGCGGAGATAAACGATGGAAAACGGCAAGCCGCACCGGTGGGGAATGGCGATTGATCTGGACCGATGCACGGGCTGCGAAGCGTGCGTGGCGGCGTGCCATGCGGAGAACAATTTGCCGGTTTCGACCGCGGAATCTGCGGCGAAAGGGCGCGCGTTTCACTGGATCCGGATCGACCGTTATTACGAAGGCGAGTTTCCGAATATCAAAGTGAAGCACATGCCGGTGCTGTGCCAGCAGTGCGATGAAGCGCCGTGCGAGCCGGTCTGCCCGGTGTATGCGACGTATCACAACGCCGAAGGGCTGAACGTGCAGGTGTACAACCGGTGCGTGGGGACGCGGTACTGCGCGAACAACTGCCCGTACAGCGTGCGCTACTTCAACTGGTTCGAACCGGAGTGGCCGGAGCCGCTGGGGTTGCAACTGAATCCGGATGTTTCGGTGCGGCCGGTGGGCGTGATGGAAAAATGCACGTTCTGCGTGCAGCGCATCAAGCGGAGCGAGATGGAAGCGAAGGAAGAAGGGCGCGCCATCCGGGATGGAGAGGTGCAGCCGGCGTGCGTCGAATCGTGTCCGGCGGAAGCCATGGTGTTCGGGGACTTGAACGATCCGGAGAGCAAGGTTGCGCGGCTGGCGGCGAGCGGCAGGGCGACGCAGCTATTGGAAGATCTGGGGACGAAACCCAAGGTGTTTTATCTGAAGCGCGGGGAATGATGGCGACGGTCGCGGAAATTCCGCAATCCGGCGTTCGGGCCGACTTGTGGCGGCCTTTGACGAGCACAGGCGCGGGCTACTGGGCGGCGCTCGCGGTGTGCAGCATCGTGGTTGCGGCGGCGCTGGCGGCGTGGGGATACCAGATCGCGCGCGGGCTGGGAATCGCGGGATACACGCGGCCGGTATTTTGGGCGTTTTATGAATCGGATTTCGTTTTCTGGATCGGCATTTCGCACGCGGGGACGCTGATCTCGGCGATTTTGCGGCTGACGCATGCGGGCTGGAGAAAGCCGGTGACGCGCGCGGCGGAAGCGATCACGGTATTTGCGCTGATCATCGGCGCGATCTTGCCGTTGATTCATCTGGGGCGGGTGTGGCTGTTTTACTGGCTGATTCCCTATCCGAATCAGCGGCTGCTGTGGCCGAATTTCCGGTCGCCGCTGATGTGGGATCTGACCGCGATTTTCACCTACCTGACAGCGAGCGTGATTTATCTCTACCTGCCGCTGATTCCGGATCTGGCGCAACTGGCGGCGCACGCGCGCGGGTGGCGCGGCGCGGTGTACCGGCGGCTGGCGATCGGCTGGGTGGGAAGCGACCGGCAATGGCACGCGCTCGAGCAGGCGATGAAGCTGATGGCGGCGCTGATTCTGGCAATTGCGGTTTCGGTGCACACAGTGGTGGCGTGGGACTTCGCGATGGCGATTGCGCCGATGTGGCACAGCACGATCTTCGGACCGTATTTCGTGGTGGGAGCGATCTTCAGCGGGATCGCCGCGCTGGTGCTCGTGATGGCGGCGCTGCGGCGGTTTCTGCACCTGGAGAATTATTTGCGGCTGGTGCATTTCGATAATCTGGGGAAGCTGCTGCTGCTGATGAGCCTGTGCTGGCTTTACTTCACGCTGGCGGAGCACCTGACGATCTGGTACGGACACCAGCCGGCGGAATACGCGGTATTTCAGAGCCGCATTTATGGAGCGTTCGCGCCGCTGTTCTGGGGAATGGTGGCGCTCAATTTCGCGATTCCGTTTGTGCTGCTGGGAATCCGGCGGCTGCGAACGATTCGGACTGTGGCGTTCTGCGGGGTGACGGTGCTGGTCGGAATGTGGATCGAGCGGTTTTTGATCATCGTGAACACACTGGAGAGACCGCGGCTGGCGGCGGTGTGGGGCGTGTACCGGCCGACTTGGGTGGAGATCACGATTACGCTGGCGGCGTTTGCGGCGATGGCGCTGCTCTACCTGCTTTTCGTCAAGGTGTTTCCGGTGATCGGCGTTTGGGAATACGAAGATGTGGCTCACGGCTGAATTTCTGAGCACGGAAGCGGCGGCCGGGGCGGTGACGGCGCTCGGCGAGGAAGGTTTTTCTTCGCGCGAGATTGAATTGTTTTCCGACCGGCCGGTGGAACTGCCCGCGGGAACGCTGGAGCGGCGGAGCCATATTTCGCTCGCGGCGGTTTTGGGGGCGATCGTCAACGGCGGCCTCGCGACGCTGTTCATTTTTTTCACGCAGCGGAATTACCGGCTGGTGACGGGCGGAATGCCGGTGATTTCCGGATGGTCGACGGGCGTGATCTCTTACGAATTGACGATGGCGGGCGCGGTGGCGGGCGTGGTGCTGGCGCTTTTATGGGAAGGGCGGTTGTTGATTCGGAGGCGCAGGGGCGCGGCGCCGCCGGCGCTCAAGGAAGGCTCGGTGTACGTGCGGGTCGAGTGCGGCGAGGGTGTGGCGGCGGGCGCGGCGCGGCGGCTCGAACAGGCAGGGGCGCGGGAGATCGTGAATTTGCCGGAGGCACGATGATGCGCGGCGGGCGATGGGCGGCGCTGTTTTTGGCGGCGGCATCCGGCATGTTCGCGGCTGACAGAATACCGCCGCCGTGGGAGAAACCGCTGCGTTCGGGGCGTTATTTATATCGCGAGAACTGCTCGGTGTGCCATGAGATCAACCGGCCCAGGCAGGGGAAAAAGTTCGGGCCGAGTCTGTTCCGTTTATTTCAGAACGAAAAGCTTCCGCTGACGCGCGGAAAGCCGACCGAAGAATATGTCGCGAGCAAGATCAGGAAGGGCGGTCCGGTGATGCCGGCGTTCGGGGATTATCTGAACGACCGGCAGATCGGGGACGTGATCGAATATATTCGAACGAAGCACTAACAATGAAGACACGAATTGAAATTGCGGCTGTTCTCGCGTGTTGGGCGGTTGGCGCGGGACTTTGGGCGCAAGCGCCATCGCACGAGCGGAAGTTCGAATTGAAAGCCGAAACGCCGGCGTTCTGGAAGCTGCTGGATCGCGGCGCGAAGCTCGAGAAGGTGGCGGGCGGATTCAAGTTTACCGAGGGGCCGGTGTGGGACCCGCGCGGTTTCCTGTATTTCAGCGATGAGAAAGGCAACCGGCTGTACAAGCTTCGGCCCGGCGGGCAACCGGAACTGGTGCGCGAGATCGGCGATCCGGACGGCAATACGCTGGATGGCAGGCATCGCTTGATCACGTGCAGCAGCGTGCTGCGCGCGGTGATTGCGGTCGAGCCGGGAGGATCGTACAAGATTCTGGCGGATCGTTATGAGGGCAAGAAACTGAATACGCCGAATGACGTGGTGCTGGGTCCGGATGGGGCGCTGTATTTCACGGATCCGACGCTCGATCTGCCGAAGACGGAGAAGCAGGAGAATCCGTTTCAGGGAGTATACCGGCTGGCGGCGGATGGCTCGCTGAGATTGCTGACGCGAGATCTGACGCAGCCGAACGGGCTGGCATTTTCTCCCGACGGCAAGCGCTTGTACATCGATGACAGCAAGCAACTCAACATTCGCGTTTACGATTTCGGCAGTGACGGGGAACTGCATAACGGCCGCGTGTTCGGGACCGAAGAGGCGCCGCGCGGATCGGCCGATCCGGACGGGATGCGGGTGGATCGCGAGGGAAACATCTGGGTAACGGGGCCGGAGGGAATCTGGATCTGGGATGCGGAGGGGCATCACCTGGGGACGATCGCGACGCCGGAGCAGCCGGCGAACCTGGCTTGGGGCGACAGCGATTACCGGACACTTTATCTCACAGCGGAGACGTCGGTTTACCGGCTGAAGACGAAGGCGCGGGGATTTGTGCCGTACGAACCGGCGAAGAAATGAAAGCCGCGCTATCCGGGCTTTTCGGCGATCACTGTTGAGAACTCTTTGCGGGTACCTTCAGGGGCGGGAAAGGTATCGCGTCGGGATGACAGGATGTTCCAACCGGCGAGTCTTTCGGCGAGCTCGCCGGGTTTGAAGAGGTAGTAATTTCCCGGCTGGAACATGCCCAGGAATGTGGTGCCTTCCACAAGCACATTGACGATCGCACGGCCGCCGGGAGTGACGTGCTTCTGGATATCCGCCAGCAGCTCGAGGGCCCGGTCGCGGCGGAAAAACATCAGCAGGCCGATGGCGACGATGGTGTCGTAGGATTGATCGATTTCCCATCGCTCAAGGTCCGCCTGGACCGCGAGCACACGAAGGTTTTGATGCTGCGCATCGCGATGGATGCGGGCCACGGCGGCCGGGCTGGCATCGAGCGCAACGACATCGTGTCCGCGGCGCGCTGCTTCGAGACTCAAATTGCCAAGGCCGCAGCCGAGATCGAGGATCTTACCCTTGAGGTAATCAAGCGCAAAGGTCTCGAACGGATTCAACGCGTACTCTTGGGCATGCACCTGGCGCCGGAACTGCGTTTCGAAGAACTCGATGGATTGATTGCCGCTCAAAGCCGTATTCAACCAGTCCGCGCGGTCAGTGCGTCATGTCGTAGACGACGTAATTGACGCCGATGCGGATGCCGAGCTCGGAGAATTTCTCCGGGTAGTCGGGGTTATCGGCGTGCTCCCAGGAATCGCCGAGATCCATGTTGTGGCAGATGGCGACCATGAGGCGGCCCTTGTCGTCATAGATTCCGCGCCAGCGCGGCACGTAGCCATCGTACTCGTAGAGCTTGTGGGTGGTGAGGTATTGAGCGCCGGGAACCTGGTAGCGGTCGTCGAGATCGTAAAGAGTGTGGAAGATCTGATCGGAGCTGGCGATCTCGACAATGGGGCGGTCGGGGAAAACTTTTTTCATGCTGGCGTTGAAGACTTCCCATTCATAGGTGCCATGGAAATCGTCGCACATGAAAAAACCGCCGCGGAGGAGGTATTCGCGCATCTTGGCGGCTTGGGAATCGGTCAAGGCCCAGTGGCCGACTTCGACGCCATAGAGGAAAGGATAATAAAAAACTTCGTCACCTTCATCGAGGTCGACGGGCTGCTCGACCGAGCGCACGTGAATGCGTGTGAGGCGGCGCAGGGCGGAGGAAAAGTGGCGGTCCGAGCGCGGGTAATCCATGGTCCAGTGCGAATAGCCTTCTTTCCAATTGCCGAGGCGCGCGCCGTAAATCGGCGGGTACATCAGGCGGGCGAAGACCCATTCGGTTTTTTCCTGATAATCGGGCGGGATGGGAAAGTTGCTGTACTCGAACGCGCGATATTCGCGCCATGGGCGCTGGAAAGCATAGACGGCGCCGAGCAACAGCGCCGCTGTTATGGCAGCAAATAGTAAATTCCGCAGTTTCACCGTGCTTCCTACTCCAGCATAACAGCAGGGTCCTAATGCGTCATGGCGTAGACGACGTAATTGACGCCGATGCGGATGCCGAGCTCGGAGAATTTCTCGGGGTACTCGGGATTATCGGCGTGCTCCCAGGAATCGCCGAGATCCATATTGTGGCAGATAGCGACCATGAGGCGGCCCTTGTCGTCATAGATGCCGCGCCAGCGGGGGACGTAACCATCGTGCTCGTAGACGCGGCCGCTCCAGATGAATTGCGCGCCGGGGACCTGATAGCGATCGTCGAGATCGTAGAGGGTGTGGAAGATCTGGTCGGAATTATCGATGTCGACGATGGGGCGGTCGGGGAAAACTTTTTTCATACTGGCGTTGAAGACTTCCCACTCGAACGTGCCGTGGAAATCGTCGCACATGAAAAAGCCGCCGCGCAGCAGATATTCGCGCAGCTTGGCGGCTTGTGAATCGGTCAGGGCCCAGTGGCCGACCTCGACGGCGTAGAGAAACGGGTAATAGAACACTTCGTCGCCGTCATCCAGATCGACCGGCTGCTCGACCGATCGCGCGTGGATGCGCGTGAGGCGGCGCAAGGCTTCGGAGAAATGGCGATCGGAGCGGGGATAATCGATGGTCCAGTTGGCACGGCCGTGCTTCCAGTCGGGATTTCCGCGAAAACCCCAGGCGCCGGGAATGGCCGGGTACATCAGGCGGGCGAAGACCCATTCGGTTTTTTCCTGGTAATCGGGTGGGATCGGGAAATTTTCGTACTCGACGCCCGGATATTCGCGCCACGGGCGCTGGAAGGCAAATAACGCGCCGATGAGCAGCAGACTCACACAAGCTGCGAAGACAAGACGACGCGGGTACATCGGCGAGACAGGCCTCTCGATTCAAGATAGCACCTGGGAGCGCATGGTTCGCGCGGGCTTGACGATTCGTATTACGCCCGCCGGCCTGTGATATCGTTGCTTACGATGAAGTCACGCAATTTGCTCTCCCGGCGTTCGCTGCTGGCGGTGGCTGCGGGGGCGCCGCTGGTTTCCTCGGCTTCGCGCGGCAAACATGTTCCCGTCGGACTGGAACTGTACTCGGTCCGCGATGAATTAAAGAAGGATCTGATGGGCACGGTTCGCGCGGTGGCGAAGCTGGGTTACCAGGATGTGGAGTTTTACTCGCCGTACTTTCAGTGGACGCCCGATTACGCCAAACAAGTTCGCAAGCTGCTGGACGATCTCGGGATTCAGTGCCGTTCGACGCACAACGACGCGAGTTCGTTTGATGCGGCAAATCTTGAGCGCGCCATCGAGCTCAATCAAACGATTGGAAGCAAGATTATTGTGATGGCCAGCGCAGGAAGAGTCGTAGGTCTCGACGGGTGGAAGAAGGTGGCGGAGCGGCTGAACCAGGCGGCGGAAAAGCTGAAGCCGCTCGGAATGCGCGCGGGCTATCACAACCACGAGCCGGAATTCCGGATGGTGGAAGGGCAGCGGCCGATCGAATTGCTGGCCGCGAATACGGCGAAAGACGTCGTGCTGCAACTCGATGTAGGCACGTGCATCGAAGCGGGCGGCGATCCGGTGGCGTGGATCGATAAAAATCCGGGACGCATCGTGTCGATGCACTGCAAGGACTGGTCACCGGATGCCGGCAAAGGATACAAAGTTCTGTTTGGCGAGGGGGTGGCGCCGTGGAAGAAGATTTTCCGAGCTGCCGAGTCGACCGGCGGCATTGAATATTACCTGATCGAGCAGGAGGGCAGCGCGTATCCGCCGCTTGAAACCGCCGAGCGCTGCCTGGCGACGTTTCGAAAAATGCGCGGCTAATTTTTCACGCGTTGGCGATCGCGCAGTGCTTCGAGCGCCAGGGCCGCGGCGCCCAGGACGCCGGAAGGATCGACCAGCGCCGAGCGCACGATCGGAATTTCGCGCCGCAGGAACGCATGGGTGCGCGACCGGAATTCGTCGCGCAAAGGAATTAGCAGGGCGTCGCCGGCTCCGGAGATCTGGCCGCCAAGGATCACAATTTCGGGATCGAAAACAAAGGCCAGACCGGCAATAGCGGCGCCCAAAACGCGCGTGGCTTTCGCGATAATGCCCGCGGCGACGGAATCACCCTGCTCGGCCAGTTCAAAAATCTCAGCGCATGACGGCGGTTTTGTTCGGCATTCGAGCAGGCGCGAGTGGACGCCGCGATGAATGGCGGCAAAGGCTTCGCTCTCGATGGTGCGCGCCGAGAAAAGTGTTTCGAGGCAGCCGCGGTTTCCGCAGATGCAGAGAGGACCGTCGGGATCGACGGTCAGGTGACCGAGATGCCCGGCCGCGCCGGTAGCCCCGCGAAGAATTCTGCCGCCGGCGAGGATCCCGCCGCCTACGCCAGTTCCGAGTGTGAGCATGATGGCGTTCCGGCGATCGCGCGCGGCGCCCCAGGCGAGTTCTCCAAAGAGCGCAACACGGGCGTCGTTATCGGCGGCGATCACGGTCTTTTCGGGCAGGACGGGAGCCAGAATCTCAGAAAGCACCTGGCCTTCGAGATAGTGCACGGTGCCCGGCAGGACTTCGACGCGGCACGTGTGCGGATGAATGATCCCCTTGCAGCCGATGCCGACGGCGTCGATGCGGGTGTTCGGGTTGATCAGGTCATGGACCAGCCCACACAGCGATTGTCGAAATTCCGCAAGAGACGGTGGCGTGGTCGAGCGCCGGGTTTGGGCGATCGCGCCGGTGTCATCCACGACCGCGGCTTTGATCCCGGTGCCTCCAATATCGATGCCAAGCAGCATGAAGCCAGAATACTCCGGTAATCCGGCTTTTTTGATATAGGTAGTGATCGCATGAACGCTGGGGTTTCTTATTTCGAGCGGACGATGGAACTGCTGCGGGAGTTGCGAGAACACGAGCTTTCCGCGATCGAGCAGGCAGCCGAGCTGTGCGCTTCCCGCATCGCTAGCGGCGGCCTCGTATTTCTGTTCGGCAACGGCCATTCGCGCATGATGTGCGAGGAGATGACGCCGCGGCAGGGATGCTTTCCGGGCTTTGTGGCGCTGGTGGAGCAGGCGCTATCGAACCACGCGGATATCGTCGGGGCCAACGGGCTGCGCGCTCCGCTTTATCTCGAAAAATACGAAGGCTACGCCGAAGAAATTTTGAAAAGCTTTCATTTCGGCCAGCACGATGCCTTCATTGTGATTTCGACCAGCGGCATCCGGCCGGTGGTGGTCGAGATGGCGGCGGGAGCGAAGCGGCGCGGCATGCCGGTGATTGCGATCGTTGCGCGGCAGCATTCCGATCGCGTGAAGGCGGCGCATTCTTCGGGCAAGAAGCTGGTGGATTTCGCGGATATCGTGATCGACAACCACTGCCCGCCGGGAGATTGCGTGCAGGAAATCGATGGCCTGGAATGGCGGACGGGCCCGGTTTCGACGGTGACCGGCGGCATGATCATCAACATGCTGCGTTGCGAAGTAGCGGAGCGGCTGGTGAAGCGCGGATTGAAGCCCGTGCTGCTTCCCAGCCATCAATTCACCGGTGACACGAATGCCGCTGAACAACTCGAACGGTTTTACGAAGCGTACCGAACGAGCTTGCGGCATTTGTATGCGTGAGATTTCGATCGCGCTCCTCGGCTCGGGCTTCGTGGCCGAGTTTTATATGCAGGGGCTGGCCAATGTAGCGGGGCAGCGGGTTGCGGCGAACTATTCACGCGATGAGGCGCGCGCGAAGGATTTCGCACGGCGCTGGGGGATTAGCGAGCCGACGGCGGATCTAGGAAAGCTGATCGCGCGCACGGATATTGACCTGTACGTTATTGCGCTCCCGAATGAAGCGCATCTTCCGGTATCGCACGAGCTTTCCCGCGCACGCAAAAACCAGGTGTGCACGAAACCGCTGGGTCGGACGCGCGCGGAAGCGAAAACGATGTTCGAAGCCGCGAGCCAATCCGGCGCGCTACACGGCTACGCGGAGACGGAAGTTTTTGCTCCCTGCGTGGTCAAGGCGCGGCAGACGATCGAGCAAGGCGGCGTGGGCCGGGTGCTTTGGGTGCGCTCGCGGGAATCGCACAGCGGGCCGCATAGCGCGCACTTCTGGGATATCGAAAAGACCGGCGGTGGCGCGATGAACGACCTCGGCTGCCACACGATCGAAGCGGCGCGCTACTTTTTCGGGAAGGAGGACCGCATCACGGAGGTGATGGCGTGGGGTGCGCGGCTGGTTCATCAGGAGAAAACCAAAGGCGAGGACAACGCGCTGCTGGTGCTGAAATTTGCAAGCGGCGGCATCGGGCACTGCGAGCTTTCCTGGACGACCAAGGGCGGGCTCGATCTGCGCAACGAAATTCACGGCTCGGAGGGGTCGCTCTTCACGGATGTCACGCGCGGCACGCCGATCACGGCGTTCACCACGCGCTCGGCGGGTTATGTGGTGGAAAAGGCGGACATCGATTTCGGTTGGACGCGGCCGTTGCCGGAGGAAGCTTTCGCTTACGGCTACCAGGCGGAAATGCGCCACTTCGTCGAATGCGTGCGCGACGGGAATATGCCGCGGGAAACCTACGAGGACGGCTACCTGGTGAACTGCGTGCTCGATGCGGGTTACGAATCGATGCGTTCGGGCCGGTGGGTGCGGGTGGAGTATTGAGGCATGGGGCGCGTGCTGCTGATCACCGGGTCGACCGGAATCGCGGAAGCTACGGCGCTCGCGGCGGCGCGGCAGGGCGATTCGGTGTTTGTGATCAGCCGCAATGAAACGCATTGCCGGGATTTGAGCGCGAAGATTCCGGGCTCGGGTTATTATGCTTGCGATCTGCGGGAGGAACGCGCGGCCGGGCGAGCGGTCGAAGCGTGCCTGGAAAAATTTCATTCGGTGGATGCGGTGTTCAATGTGGCCGGTATCAGCGGCCGCAGTTTCGGCGATGGCCCTGTGCACGAATGTACGGCGGATGGATGGGATGTAACGCTCGATACCAACGCGCGCAGCATGTTCCTGGTGTGCCGCGAAGCGTTGAAGCATTGGCTCGGCGGCGGCAGGGGCGGAACGATCCTGAACATGTCGAGCGTGCTGGCCTTTTCGCCGGAAGCAAAGCATTTTGGCACACATGCCTACGCCGCGAGCAAGGGCGCCATCATTGCTATGAGCCTGGCGATGGCGGCATATTACGCGCCGCACCAGATCCGCGTGAATGTGATCGCGCCGGGATTGGTGAGGACGCCGATGAGCGCACGCGCGCAATCGGATAACGCGGTGCTGGCGTTCATGGCGCACAAGCAGCCGCTGAGCCAGGGTCTGGTGGAAGCTTCGGATGTGGCGGAGGCTGCGCTGTTTCTACTGGGCGAAAAATCGCGGCACATCACCGGGCAGGTCGTCAGCGTGGATGGCGGGTGGACGGTGAGCGGATAGCCATGAAACAGCGCCCGCTTCGCACGACGGTGATCGGCAGCTACCCGTTTCCCGGCTGGCTGGAGTTTGCTTCGCAGCACCTGGGTCAGTTCGGCGCCGATGATCTGGCGGAAATGCTGGACGACGCCGTCGCGGCCGCCGTGCGCGACCAGATGGCCGCGGGGCTCGACGCGATCACCGACGGTGAGCAGACGCGGCTGGATTTCAATTTGTCGTTTTACGGTTTTCTCAGCGGCGTAGAGCCGGAGTCGCGGACGGACCGCCGTTTCGGGCCTCCGGCGCACGATCAGCGAGGGAAGCACGAAGTCACCGGAACGCTTGGGGCGCCGCGCGGTTTAGGTGCGGTAGAAGATTTTCTGCGGCTCAAGCGTATCGCGCCGGCGGGCGTGGCGCTCAAGGTCAGCGTGCCGGGTCCGTACACGCTCAGCGGCCGGCTGATACCCAACGAGCAATATAAGGACCGCTACGCGCTGACGGAGGCGCTCGTGCCGATCGTGCGGCAGGAACTGGAGGCGCTGGTGGATGCAGGCTGCGGTGAAATCTGCGTGGATGAGCCTTCAATGAGCTGCTACGCGCATCGCGAGGATCCGGCGCGCCTAGTGGATATTTTCAACCGGACGGTCTCCACTGTTTACGGGCGCTGCAGGCTGGCGACGCACCTGTGCTTCGGCAATTACAAGGCGCGGGCGGTGGCTCCGCGGCGATATGCGCCGATGTTCCCGGCGTTTCTCGAATTGCGCGCGGACGAAATGCATCTGGAAATGGCGAGCCGCGAGTTTGCGGAAATCGAGCTGATCGGCTCGATTGCGAAGTCGATGGATGTCGCGGTGGGCATCGTGGATGTCAAGAACTACTACATCGAGACACCGAACGACATTGCGGAGCGCGTGCGCCGGTGCCTGAAATACGCTGCGCCGGAGCGGCTGTCGTTCGCACCCGACTGCGGGCTGAGCCAGACCGCGCGTTGGGCCGCCCGAAAGAAGTTGAAGGCGCTGGTGGATGGAGTCAAACTGGTGCGGAAGGAATTGGGCGTCGCGTGACCTTACGGGAAGCGGGGCGGGTGGTGAAAGCCTTGCGACCATTTCTGTCGCCGGGGCCGGCAATGAAACTCGCGCCACGATGCGTTTCGATAGCTGCGATTTTGTTCATCCTGCCTGCGATCGGACCCGCGGACGTGCTGCCGTTCCGTTTGGGCGACGCCATTAATCTGATCCCGCCCGCGACGGACGCCGATGGGCGTGTCGTGGTGTTTGCGGCGGCAGCCGATCCGGATGGCACGGCCCGGCAAGGCACGAATGTCTACACTTTTGCGCAGAACGCGGCACCGCCCGTACGGCGTCTGACGAATTATGCGGGCCAGCTGGCACTAACAGGCGTCACCAGCCTGGCTCTCGAAGGAACGGACATCGCGTACGCGGCACTGCCGTCGGGTCCTGCCGGCACGGAAGAAGTTCACCTGCTGAGTCAAACCGCGCTTGGCCCGAGCGATCTGACGCTCGCGGTCGATAAAGAAGGTTGCATTGAGCCTCTGTGCGCGAATTGTTTTCGCTCGTGCATAGGCGCCGTGCATTTGACGCCTGATGCGAGCAAGGTGGTCTACGCGGTGGCGCGGCAGCAGCCGTTCTATGTGGTGAACGCGGACGGCAGGGGGCTCACGCATCTACCGATCTACAGCGGTTCGATGGCGCCATCTGCGCAACGGGTCATCAGCAACGGCGGCCTGGTGGTGTTTACGTCATCGGCTCCATCGGGCCCTACCTTCGCTGCCGCGGCGACCGATGTTTACGTGATGAATTTGGACGGCACGGACGTGAAGCCGGTGACCCAGTTCGGGAATTCTGCTTTCTTCGCCGGGAACGCCACCATCAGCGCAGATGGAGGCTTAATCGCTTTCGAAAGCAATTTTTCGGATGCGGGACCCGAGCCGGTGAATCAGATCTGGGTGGTGAACCCGGACGGCTCAGGGCTACGAAGACTTTCGAGCGGTCCCGATTTTGCGGCAGGCCCGTCGATATCCGCCGACGGCTCGATGGTAACGTTCCTGCAAAGCGGCCAGATCAAGAGCGTTCGCACAACCGGAAACGGAGCGGCGCTGACGCTGACCAGGCTTTCCATCTCCGCACCGGAAAGCGCGGCAGTCAGCGGGGACGGGTTGCAAGTGGTTTTTACACTAAAGCCGCTCTACGGGACGCCGGCCGCGGTCTACCGGATTCCAACAGATACCATCACCGGCATCACCGCATTCTTTCCGATCTACACGCCGCGCCTGTTGAATGCCAATGGCGTGAGGAGCGCCGGCGGCCACGGCGCTGCCTCACCGGGGTCGCTGATCAGCGTCTATGGCACGAATATCGGGACGGACGAACTAGTAACGGCTTCGGGATTCCCGCTGCCGCTTTCGCTTGGCGGAATCTCGCTTTTCGTGAATGGCTTCGAAGTGCCGCTCCTGGCCGTGACACCGTGGCAAATCAATGCACAATTGCCGCAATCGGCGGCTGTGGGAACGGCGATCTTTCAGATTCACTACCCGGCAGAGGCCGTTTCCACGCCATTGAATGTCACCGTCCAGAGCGTTTCCCCGGAGAATTTTGTTATCCCGGTCACGCAGGGGAACCTCTATTACGCGCTGGCAGCGGCATTTCATGCGGGAACCGGCGTTCTGGCGGATATGGACCACCCCGCCGCGGCCGGTGAAAAGCTTGAAATTTACGGGTTGGGATTGGGCCTCACGGATCCGGTGGTTGAGGCGGGTGTTGCGTCCCCGGTATCTCCGCCGGCCCGAGCCGGCCAGACGCCGCAAGTTCAGATCGGCGGGGTGGATGCCACGGTTACGTTCGCTGGCCTCACACCCGGCCTCGCGGGAGTTTATCAGGTGAACGTGATCGTCCCGGCAGGCGTGCAGTCCGGGCTGCAGAGTTTTTCGTGGTCGGGTCCAGATGGAAACGTGAGCTATTCGGTGATCGCGGTGCAGTAAATCAGAGATCGTCCACGAAACGATCCGGCATGTACAGCCCGATTCGGTAATTCATTCCTTTGGGCGCGCAGTGGCGAACGCTCGCCCGGCTGATGGGAGTGAATTGCGCGGTGTAAACGTAGACCAGCGTTCCGGTGGGAATGGATTTTTCGGATTCTACCTGGATGCCGAATTTGCTGACATCGATGGCGCGGGCGCGAACCTGGCGGCGGACGTCCTTCTTTTCTTCCCAGCAGATTTGCAGCAGCGTGTTGACGGGGAGGCGTTCGGAAAGCCGACGGTTTTCAGCTGCAACGGGGCCGGACTCGTTAGACTCGGCCGAAATGGATTGATAGCTCACAGCGTTCCTCGGATGGACGGCCAGATGGGCCGGCCCACGGTACCGGTATTAACACGTCAATGGCCACTCGAAATGTCTGGCTAAGTCTATTGTTCGGGCCGCCAGCAACACGCGCGGTTAACTTTGGTTCATAACATCGTGTCACACCAGGATGAGTCATTTTCTCCACTGGAACGGTGGCCTGCTAGCAAATTGTAACTATGCCGACAGTTATCGAATCTCCACTCATCTCCAATTGCCATAGAATAGGAAAGCCACAGTTCCATGAATTGCCTCAGACCGAGCGTTGCCCTATTAGCGGGTGCAAGCCTGA
The DNA here is from genome assembly GCA_035280425.1 of Bryobacteraceae bacterium. Classification (GTDB taxonomy): domain Bacteria; phylum Acidobacteriota; class Terriglobia; order Bryobacterales; family Bryobacteraceae; genus QHXW01. Next base: position 33,759 of record DATEFW010000010.1, read on the forward strand.
TTTTGTTTTCGAGTTTTTACCGGAAACCGGCGGTTGCGGCACAGACCGTCGATTACGCAAAAGACATTCAGCCCATTTTTCGCGCATCGTGCTATTCGTGCCATCAGGGTGAAAAAGCCAGCGCGGGCCTTCATCTGGATTCGAAGGCGGCGCTCGCGGGCGGCGTTTCCGGCAAAGTGATTCTGCCGGGAAACAGCAAGGACAGCCCGCTGCTGAAGCGGCTCACCTCGAGCGATGCGCGCGTGCGCATGCCGTTCGGCGGAACACCGCTCCCGCCGGAAAAAATAGAGCTGATTCGCGAATGGATCGATCAGGGCGCGTCCTGGCCGGACGATCAGCACGCCGTGAGGCACTGGGCTTACGTGAAACCGGTGCGTCCGGCGGTTCCCAAGGTCGCGGATACCGCTTGGGTGCGCAACCCGGTTGATGCGTTCGTGCTGGCGCGCCTGGAGAAAGAAGGCCTGCGGCCTTCGCCTGAAGCTGCAAAAGAGACACTCATCCGGCGTGTGAGCCTCGATCTGACCGGGCTTCCGCCGACTATCGCAGAAATCGACCAGTTCCTGGCGGACCAGAGTCCGGATGCTTACGAAAAGCTGGTCGATCGGCTGCTGGCCTCTCCGCATTACGGCGAGCGATGGGCGCTGCCCTGGCTGGATCTGGCGCGCTACGCCGACACGAACGGATTTGAAGCCGACCGCAAGCGCTCTATCTGGAAATACCGCGATTGGGTGATCGATGCCCTGAACCACGATATGCCGTTTGACCGGTTCACCATCGAGCAGATCGCGGGCGACATGCTGCCCAACGCGACCGACGAAGACCGCATCGCCACCGGGTTCAACCGCAATACCATGTTCAACGAGGAAGGCGGCGTCGACCGGGCGGATTTTCACTGGCAATATCTGGTCGATCGCGTCAACACGACAGCAACCGTATGGCTGGGCACGACGCTCGGCTGCGCGCAGTGCCACGACCATAAATACGATCCGTTCACGCAGAAAGACTATTACCGCTTTCTCGCGTTCTTTAACAACTCCGATATGGGTTCGGATGAAGACGGCGGATACGTCGAAGCTAAGCTCGAATTACCGACTGCCGAGCAGGCCGCGCGGCGCAAGAAGTTAAAGGAAGAGATCGACGAGCTTCAATTGCGGATGAAGACGCCGACTCCGGAGCTGGCGCGCGAACAGCAGGAATGGGAGCGATCGGTCCTCGCGGCGGCGAAAGGCTGGACCACGCTGGTCCCTTCGGAAATGAGCGCCACAGGCGGGACGACGTTGGCCCAGCAGGCGGACGGCACCATTCTCGCCTCGGGCGCCAATCCGAGCCGTGAAGTCTACGAGATCACGGCTAAAACCGGCGTGCGCGGCGTAACCGGAATTCGTGTGGAAACCTTGCCCGATAAAAGCCTGCCGCGCGGCGGTCCGGGGCGGGACGCATACGGCAATTTCTTTCTGAAAGCATTCGAAGTGGATGCGGCTCCGGCGAAACATCCGGACCGTTCTGAAACCGTAGCCTTCCAGGAGATCGTTGCCGATAACGGAAAGATCAAAGATAAAAAATTTCAACAGCTATGGAGCGTGGACGCTTCCCGCGAGGACGAGAGGCTGGCGCGCCAGATCGTGTTCGTCGCCGATACGCCGTTCGGCGCGGGCGAGACTTTGCTCCACATCCGGCTGCGGCAGGACTCCGAGTTCTCCGGCCAGAACATCGGGCGGTTCCGGATATCGGTGACTTCGGCGGCGGATCCAACGACGATTGTCACGGTTTCCCATAAGCTGCGCGCGTTGCTGACGATTCCGGAAAGCGCGCGCACCGCCGAACAGAACAAAGAACTCGCGGACTACTACCGTTCCACCGCGCCCTCACTCAAAGCCGCGCGCCGGCGGCTGACCGATGCGCGCAAAGAGCTCGAGGATCTCGGGATCGTCAGCACGCTGGTGATGCGCGATAAGCCCTCGTTCGAGCGGCCGTCCACTTATATCCGGATTCGCGGCGCTTACCTGAGCAAGGGCGATCTGGTTTACGCGAATACGCCCGCCGTGCTGCCGCCGCTCGGAGAAAACGATCTGCCGAACCGGCTGGGCCTGGCGCGGTGGCTGGTGAGCCGCGATAACCCGCTGACCGCGCGCGTGGCGGTCAACCGGTTTTGGGAGCAGATCTTCGGCCGCGGCATCGTCGAGACCTCGGAAGACTTCGGCACGCAGGGCGCCCTTCCTACGCATCCGAAACTTCTGGACTGGCTGGCGGTCGAGTTTATGGAGCCCTCCGCGCGCGGCCATAGGGCAGTCGAGCCGTGGAGCATGAAGGCCATCGTGCGGCTGTTGGTGACATCCGCGACTTACCGGCAGTCCTCGAAAATTACGCCGCAACTCCAGGAGCGCGATCCCTACAACCGGCTGCTCGCGCGCGGGCCGCGCTTCCGGCTGGAGGCCGAGCTGATTCGCGACCTGGTGCTCGATGCGAGCGGGCTGTTGAGCCCGAAGATCGGCGGTCCCAGCGTCTTTCCATCGCAGCCGGAGGGTGTTTGGGATCTGCCTTATAACGACGAGAAGTGGGAAGTCAGCAAAGGAGAAGACCGCTACCGGCGCGCCCTCTACACATTCTTGCGCAGGACCGCGCCCTATCCGGCTTTCCTCAATTTCGATGCCACGAGCCGTGAAATCTGCACCGTGCGTCGCGTGCGCACCAATACGCCCTTGCAGGCGTTGACGGCTCTGAACGATCCGGCATTCTTTGAAGCGGCGCAGGCTCTGGCGCGGCGCATCTCGGTCAAATCCGAGCCGCAGGCGCGCGCCAAAATGGCGTTTCGTCTGTGCATGGCACGCACTCCCAACCCCGGCGAGCTCGACCGCATGTTGAGCTGGGAACAGAAGGAGGAAAACTTTTTCGAACAGCATCGCGAGGACGCCAAGCGCATGACCGGGGCCGCCGATCCGGATCTCGCCGCCTGGACCATGCTCTCCAACGTGCTGCTGAACCTGGATGAAACGATGACCAAGGAGTAGATCGGGAATGCAACCCAACCAGCTATTGCTTCAGACACGGCGACATTTCTTTCAGCAGGCGGGATTCGGAATCGGCTCGCTGGCGCTGGGGTCGCTCGTCAATCCGGCTTTATTTGCCGAAACGGCGCCAAACCCCATGGCTCCGAAGCCGCCGCACTTTGCGCCCAAGGCCAAGCAGATCATTTACCTGTTCATGGCCGGCGCGCCGTCGCAGCTCGATTTGTTCGATTACAAACCGGATCTGGCCAAGTACAATGGCGAGCCGGTCCCGGCGGATGTGATCAAGGGCGAGCGCTTCGCATTCATCAAGGGCACGCCCAAGCTGCTCGCTTCGCCGCATACGTTTGCGCGCCACGGCAAGTGCGGCGCGGAGCTTTCGAGCCTGCTGCCGCATCTGGCGACGGTGGTGGACGATGTCGCCTTCGTTCGCTCCATGAACACGACACAGTTCAACCATGCGCCAGGGCAGATCTTCATGAACACGGGCCATCAGATTCCCGGCCGGCCCAGCATGGGCGCGTGGCTGACCTATGGCATCGGCAGCGAAGCCCAAAATCTGCCGGGATTCGTCGTGATGCTCTCGGGCATCAATCAGCCCGACGGCGGAAAATCGTGCTGGGGAAGCGGCTTTCTTCCGACGCTATACCAGGGCGTGCAATTTCGCTCGAAGGGCGATCCCGTGCTGTTCCTTTCGAATCCCGATGGCGTGAGCGCGGAAACGCGGCGGCGCTCGCTTGATCTCATCCGCGAGATGAATGCGGCGCACCAGGCCGATGTGGGCGATCCCGAAATCGCCACGCGCATTGCCTCGTACGAAATGGCCTACCGGATGCAGTCGAGTGTGCCCGAGCTGGCCGATCTGGCGAAAGAGCCGGCTGCCATCCATGAAATGTACGGCACAGAGCCCGGCAAGGCGTCGTTTGCCAACAACTGTCTGCTGGCGCGGCGCCTGATCGAGCGCGGCGTGCGTTTCGTCCAGCTTTATCATCGAGGCTGGGATACGCATGGCGCGAGCAACAACGAGGACATCGTCAACAAGCTGGCCTGGCTTTGCCGCGAAACCGACCAGGCTACCGCGGCATTGGTGAAGGACCTGAAGCAGCGCGGCTTGCTCGATTCGACGCTCGTCATCTGGGGCGGCGAATTCGGCCGCACCCCGATGAATGAAGCGCGCTCCGGCTCGAAATTTCTGGGCCGCGACCATCATCCGCGAGCTTTCACTATGTGGCTGGCGGGCGGCGGTGTCCAGCCCGGCGTGACTGTTGGCAAAACGGACGACATAGGCTACAACGTGGCCGACGACCCGGTAGGCGTCCACGATCTGCACGCGACGATTCTCCACCTGATGGGTATTGACCACACGCGCCTGACATACAAATTCCAGGGCCGCGATTTTCGGCTGACGGATGTCAGCGGCGAAGTGGTGAAGAAACTTTTGGCATAGCGGCGTATCCGGTTCGTTTCGCCGGGTGTCCGTCCGGATAGCTGCCGGGCGAAACTCTGCGCGGCTGCTCGATAGCAAATCGCCAACAACTCGTTTGGTTCCAATTTCAAGCGTGCACCCGTAGCAGGCTTGCAACGAATGGCATCCGGCTTGCAAATCCGAAAGCCGAGGAAACGCCAGATGAGAAACAAGACCAACTTGAGGGCCGGAGTTCCGGCTGTCCAAAAACAGCGCTAAGCCTGGAACGCGACAAATTTTTATACGCAAGAGAAATGCAATGAAAGTCAAAACGAGCACGAAAGCCGGGTACATCGGAGAGACCGAGAAGAATCTCGGCTAGCGCGGAACCGATGCAAGCGCGGTTTCCTGAAACCAGCTAACGACTCCCAACGTATCCCGGCCAAATTGTCCGATTTCAAAATCGAACCGCCCAAGCTTTTGACCATACCAATAAAGAACGAAATACCGGTACGCGTGGAACTGACCTGGCGTCAGCAGTAAGTGGCCTGCTTACTTGGTCAACACCGTGTCTGCCGCTTCTCTGGTCGTGCGGATCACGCTATTAGGTTCCGCACCGCCGGTTAGGGCTCGCGGCACCAAAGTTTTCGGCGTCAGCCGAGCAACTATGTCTACAATTTCCGCGAAGACTGGCGCCATGTCCCTGGGATCGCGAATATCCGCCAGGCAGTGCGCGGGCGATATTAGAAATTCCTTAACCGCCTGCAAACGACTTGGGTAGGCAAAAGGTCGAATTGGGTCATTTTTGAAAAGAGCCCAGAGCAGATTTCTACAATCCGCCAAAAAGTGTCGCGACACGATGCCCGCTGCATATTCAGTGCTGGGCTCGATGTGTTCGCCGCAAGCTAGGCGATAATACAAACCGGGGAAGTCCACGCCGGCCGCGATGGCCAGTGGCAGAGACCCCCAAAACCGCCCGTTGATTTCCATGAGTTTCGGAATTCCACTTCGACGGTCGATTTTGAACTCCACCATGATGGGGCCGCTCCAATGCAGTTCCGCCAAGAGACGCTCCGCGCGTTGGTTTATCCCGCAGTAGGACAGCGGCACCGTTTGCTTAACGACGGATGGACCGCCTGAAGGACACAACGAGCGAATTCTTCGGTGAGCGCAGGCAGCGAGAATCTTGCCGCGGTCACAAAGAAATTCCACGCAGGCCTCTTCGCCCCGTACGTACTCCTGGACGAGCGGAAATTCTTGAGTCCGCGCGACGACTTCGGCACATTTTCTCTCCAGATCCTCGGCCGACAGTGCGTAAACAGCGGTACTGTGCGTCCCCACGTTGCCGGTCCAACTGACGCTTCGTCGGGGCTTGACCACCGCGGGGTAAGTGATCGCATGCAAGCAGCGTGTTAGCCCGGCCTTATCTGTGCTGAAGAACGTGTTCGGAATCTCCACGCCGATTTTTTGCGCGAGCTCCAGGGTACGGGCCTTATCGAAAGGAATCTCAAAGTGAGAGGCATTGCCAGGCGAGAGGTAGATCCAATGATCACCCGTGCAGTGCCGTTGACGGACAAGAGGCAATAGACTTGCATCGCTGAACGCGAGAACAACAGGCTTACCTATTGCCTTCGACTTTTCGATGACCGCTTCGACGAAGCCGCGCTGATCACAAAGGGGCTGGGGATAAGTAAATGTGTCTTGAACATAGCGGGAAAACAGGCCCATTGCCGTCCGGCGATGCGAACCCGCGACTATTGACACCCCACGCATTCCCAGAGAGCGAATCGCCGCCAGCGAGCTTTTGAGGTGAGCATCCAGCACGAGAGCTGTCATAATGGCTCTTTCGTCGTGGCCATCACGGTAGTGGCAGGAATTATAAATCTGCATTTCTTCAGTGCTCTGCTTGCTAATTGTCGCTTTTTCATAAACTTGTTGGTCAGTGCCTGTTTTATCGCGCCCGTGCAAAAAAGCTTTCGCACTTTGCGCTGTACATTTCAGTTTTTCAAAATATCTATTTCAACAGTTCGTTTAAACTCCTGAAGCTTTATTGAGGATTCCCAAGCTCATCGAGTTACATAACCTAATCCATATCGGGTCGTAGTTGAGATTGGTACTCCGTTCTGCCAGTCGATTTCCAGATGCATTCGTGTGTTATACAGCGGGGCAAGGTTCGTGATAACTTGCCGTGTTTTTGTATCGAAAACGTCACCGGAATCTCCGATGAATACGTATCGGCCATCGCGGCTATGCTGAATCCAACCATCCCTGGTGCAGTCGTAAACGCAGGGAGTCTCGATGCCGGTCATCGGCCGCGTGAGTGGAAGATTAGCTATCTGCCTAGGGCCAGACGCCGGCAGGCCGGTGACATCGAATATGTGCACGTAGCTGTTTGCAGCGTCCATTACCCACAGCTCCTTTTCATCCGGGGATAGAGAAATGCCGTGGCTCGGCGTACTCGGAGTGAAACCGGTCGGCACACTGAATCCACCAATAGGTACGGTGTAGAGCACCTGACCGGTGTTGATGTCGCTGACTTGAAATCCCAGGAAGCCGGTGGCTGTCGTGAACGCCAGGGTTTGTTTACCATTTATCGTGAATGGCCTGACACCGCCGATTAATGGTCCGATTCGTTGCGACACGTTGTTCGTCGCGGTGCTTGCCACCACGAGGAAGTTTGCGTTTCTCGGACCCATATAGACTTTTGAGCCATCTAAACCAACGATCGTGTTATGAGGACTCGTGCCGGCATTTATCGTTCCGACGATGGCGCCATTTTGCGCATTGGTCACGTTCCAGGTTGAACCAAGACTCGCTTCACCAGTCGGCATATAAATGGTTTTTCCATCCGGCGTAATTGCCATACTGTCTATGCCAGCCTGGTAGTCCACAGACCACATCACCGTATCAGTTAGTAAATTATAGGCGAGGAGCCCACCATTGCCGACCACGCCGCCATCACCTCCGTGACTGATGTACAGAATGTGTGTAGATGGACTCGCGGTAACCCCTCGTATGGCTTGCGCCTGGGGCAAGGTGAGGTGTTTGACGAGGCTGAATCCGTGATCCATGTCGTACGCATAAATATTGCCGCTGGTCAGTACATATTCATAATGTTGGACGGCAGTTGCGGCAGATACAGGCAGCGATACTGTATTACTGGCTTTGTTCCCGGCGACAACGCTCAACATATAGGTTCCAGGGTTCAACGACGGTAGTTGCACGTTAACCAGGTATAAGCCTGCGTAGTCCGGCGACAAGCCGGCAAATGAAGGCACCAGTGGTGCGCCGGTGCCCAGGTTGACCTGTGTTCCAACGGTGACGGCAAGAGGCGGCGAGGAGGGCGCCGGCTGGCCGGCAGTAATTTGACCGCTTACTTGACCGAGACCGGTCATGTAAATCGAGATGAATTCGCCTGCGCGGGCGGGAGAACTCGATGAGACCAGCGTTCCGTCGGTATGTGTAATTGCCGGCTGGGAGCCTTGCGCGTTATCAATCGAGAATATCGCCGGTGCTACGCCGGAGATGGCGATCGGTATCTGGCCCGAACCATTGGCTGTGTTGACCGAAAGGGTTTGGCCACCTGTTACGTTGAATGGCAGCTGCGCATTGATCTGGCCGGAAGAAACATACAGCAACGATAAGGCGCTGCCATTGATCGAAATGCGGACGCCATTGAGTTCCGTGGGCAAAGGAAGCCTCTGAGCCGCTTCTGGTCCGGCCGCCAGGTTTGCTCCGAATATACTAATCAGCCCTCCAGGTGCAATCGCGGCGGTAAACGATGCCGCGTTGTCGACCCTGGTAACCTGAGGTGCGCTACCGGCCCACGCGCCATCCGTAAAAAAACAGAGTAGTGCCAGCCCATATATAAAACTGCAAGGGCGGGCTTTCAGCCGGTTTGCCATCACCTCGTCTAGCTAGAGGCAAATTTCGTGCCGATTGCCGGTCGGATTCAACACGATATCCGCTGGTCCCTATTGGTGATTACCGCGCAAGAAGTTGGCAGGATTGCGGTTGGGCGCAGTTCGAGGCCGTGATCCAGGCGTACGTTTCCTCCATTCTCGCCGAAGATCCGTATATTTGAGCAGTTTGAAGGTCCTTCCTGCCCTGAAAAAGTGGAATGAACTATCGGTATTTGTGAATCGGTGACCCAGCAGTGGTTTTCCTCACATTAAGCGGTGTGCCAAATTTCCGCCGGCAGGCCGCCGGTTGACGCGGTTTTCCAGGCGGCTGGCGACATCCGTCATTGTAAGAATTTCGACATCTCCACGGTCGCGCGCGCGCACCGCCTCTTCCAGCATCTCCTCGAATAGAGAAAACCCTTTGGGAGACTCGGCCAAGTTTTCGGGATGCAGGCAGAAATGAAAGATTCCTCGCTCACGGATAGCCGCTTGTAAGCCGCGGCTGAAGCGGGCAATGCGTAACCGGAGGGGTACCAATCTTGCTCGTGATGGACTTATCGGGTAGAGAAAAAGCGATGATGGAATGTTCCAAAGGCCGGGCAGAAGCTGCTGTGGGCACGCCATCGGGGGTCTGGCAACCCGCAGCTCGTCCGCAATTCGCAGTATGGCGCCGGGAAGGGTACGGCCCAATCGGAAGGCAAGTACGGGAGTCTTACCCCGGTAGCAGCAAATCCCCTGTTGCGGGAGCAACTCGTGGTGGGCTTCCTCGTCACGCGGAAAAGAAAAGGATGTTGGGTGAATATCCATCTGCCGTAGTACTTCGGCACCTTGCGCCAACTCCCAACTAATAGAGTCCGTAGTGTTGCGTGGCCCGGTCCATATCAAGTGAACCAGCCCACCGTGAAGCCCGATCTCCTGCCGTGGTTGAGCATCGCGCAGATGCTCGACAAACGACCGCGAGTACCATAGCGGCGCGGTCGATTCATTGCCTTCCGGCACCATGGCAACCGATTCGGGTGAAAGGCCCGCCATTTTGGAATCCCGCGATCCACGGCTGCCAGGAAGTGACATGGCACCGACTAAGAACCAGGTGGCGCTAATGCCGGCGTCGCAAACCGATTTCAGTAATTTCTCGTGTGTGTCGCGCGTGCACGGAAAAACGGCTTGGAATTCGCTCTCGCTCAACAGGTCTTTATACCCCCAGATCTGTTCGGTATCGAAGGAGAACAGGATTACGCCGCGTTCGAACGGTTTGGCATGAAAGCGAGAATCAACGGTCGTTGAACTTACCATCCTGCGCTTCACGTCCAGGTCCACCCACCCCATCAAAATTGCACTGTGCAATGCCTCTGCCATTTAACCGAGACAAGCGGTTTCAGCAGGTGTCAGCCAACTCCTTAAAATTCATTGCGGGGCAGACCTGATGAAATGCTGAGGTTTACTGAAGGGGGCGGAAACAGTACTTTGCCTCCCACTTCTGGCTACCGGAGTTCCCTCTATTTCTCACTGCCGGGTATGTTCCGTCCGAAGAGTTACCAGCCATGGACCGAGACGGTAACGCGTTTGCGCCGAGCCAGCGTATGTGCCAGCGTATCGGCAACGGCAACAATATCCTTATCGCTAAGCTGGCTGAAAAATGGCAGAGCGATGGTTCGCTCGGAAGTGCGCTCGGCGACCGGGAAGTCGCCCCGGCTGAACCCAAATTTGTCGCGGTAAAAAGGTTGCAGGTGAATGGGGGTGAAATAATTGCGACTGCCGATTCCGGCGGCACACAAATCCGCGATCACATCGTCGCGATCCTGGCGGGAGAATTCGTCGCTCAGGCGCACGGTATAGACAAACCAGCTGATAGTTGTTTGCGGTGCGGCCGGAGCGGGCGGAGCGACTTGCGGCACCGAATCCTGGAATATCTGTGTATAACGAGCCGCCACCCGCGCGCGTCTTGCCAGAATCTTATCTAAACGTGAAAGTTGGGCTAACCCAAGCGCGCAATTGAGCTCGGACAGGCGGTAGTTGTAGCCCAAGCGTTCATGCTGCAGCCATGTACTATTCTCGGCGCGTCCCTGGTTTCGCCAGCTCCTGCACAGAGCCGCCACGTTGCGGTCGCTTGTAGTCACTGCGCCGCCCTCGCCGGTAGTGATCTGTTTGTTTGGATAGAACGCAAACACACCGGTTTGTCCGAAGCTGCCGACCGGTTTACCCCGGCAAGTGGCGCCCAGCGCTTCGCAGGCGTCCTCGATGACGATGAGCCCTTTGCTGCGGGCAATTTCCATGATGTCCTGCATCGGGCAAGGCCGTCCGAAGATATGTACCGCAAGTATTGCGCGCGTGCGCCGCGTGATGGCTGCGGATATCTGGCGAACATCCAGATTGCAAGTATCCGGGTCGATGTCCACAAAGCGGGGGATGGCGCCCTCGTACAGGAGACAGTTAGCGGAGGCCACGAAACTGAACGGCGTGGTGATGACCTCATCGCCCGGGCCCAAACCCGCCGCTTTAACGGCCAGATGCAGTCCGCTTGTCCCCGAATTCACTGCGACCGCCTCCGCTGCGCCGGTGCGTTCGGCCAGGGCGCGCTCGAATTCAGGAAGCTTGGGGCCCAGCGAAAGGTGCGGTGTTGAGAGGACCTCCAGTACGGCTCGCTTCTCGACTGCGCTGATGTCTGGACTCGAAAGAGGTATCGTCATGATTTCCATAGCGAATGATACGGGCCGGCACCCCGACCGCCACCACATCCATTGGCAGATCGTGACGCACCACGCATCCAGCGCCCACTACGGTGCGCCGTCCGACGTGTACGCCCGGCAAAACAATAGCGCCGATGCCCAAATGCGCTTCTTCCCCCACAAAAACGTTTCCGCCGACAGTCACTGCCGGCGATAGATGTACGTAGTCTTCGATCACGCCGTCGTGTTCGACGATGGCGCCTGTGTTTACAATGCAATTCACTCCCATACGTGTGCCGGGATTGATGACAGCCCGCGGCATGAGGAGCGTGCCCTTCCCGATGCGTGTGAACCGGGACACTACTGCAGAGGGATGCTGGAGAAGGGCCAGGTTGAGGCCCAGAACTTCAATGCGCCGGTAGGCTCTGGCCCGTTGGTGGTTGTCCCCAATCGCGATGAACACTTCATCAGGGTCGGTGAGAATGGCGAGTTCCGAGCTGCTGCCAATCACGGGAAGACCCATCACCGTGCTGCCCTGGCTGCCGGGATCGTCATCCAAAAACACGATTTCGCGATAACATCCCATCGCCATTGCGGTTTCAGCGGCGACTTTACCGTGGCCGCCCGCACCCCAAATGGCAAGCCTGCCCCTCATTGCTGCGACCCCGCGAATTTCGCCATGGTTACGTGCCCCGGATGGCTTATACCTTTGCCCCGGCAGACGGTCATGGCAGTAAGCGCCAGTATCTTGATGTCGAGCCCGATACTCCAGTGATCCACGTACCAGACGTCCAGCGCGAACTTCTGTTGCCAGGTCAGAGCGTTACGCCCCTGCACCTGGGCCCAGCCGGTTACGCCGGGTTTGACTTCGTGCCGTCTTCGCTCGAAGTCGCTGTACCGTGGGAGATATTCCATCAGCAGAGGTCGCGGACCCACCAGGCTTAGATCTCCCTTCAATACATTCCAGAGCTGTGGTAACTCGTCCAGGCTGAAGCGCCTCAGGAATCTGCCAAGCGCCGTCAGCCGTTCTTCGTCGGGACGTGGATTCCCCGCACGATCCGATTCATCGGCCATGCTTCTGAATTTCAACAGTGCGAACGGCTTCTCTTTCCAGCCCGGCCGGGTCTGGCGGAACAGCACCGGTGATCCCATCGTAAGCCGGACAAAAATCGCGACGACCGACATCACCGGCGCCAGCAGCACAAGTCCCGTCACGGCGACGATCAAGTCGATCCCTCGTTTCAGGACTGTGCTCCTCATAACGTGTTTGCCCCCCATCCCGCTGAAGCCATCCGATCGGTAGGCTGCGTTGCGTAACCGGCACATTTCTCGCGCAGCAAGCGCACGTATTCGCCCTGCACACTGCACCAGATCGCTTGCGGCTGAAAATCGAGCAAAGTTCTCTTGCGGCCCGCCTCGCCGTGCCGTGCCCGCATTTGCGGGTCGGTCAAATACGCACGAATCGCCGAGGCTAGTCCACGGGGATCGCGCGGCTCGATCAGAGTGCCGGTTATCCCGTGCTCGACCGAGTCGGCGCAGCCTGGCACGCGCGTGGCCACGACCGGCAATGCCATGGCCGCAGCCTCCAGGGCTACCACCGGAAATCCCTCCCGGTAAGAGGGAAGCACGAGAAGATCCATGGCGCTGTAAAGCTCAGGTAAGTTATTTGACCATCCCGTCCGGTGAATGCGTGCATCCGTGCGGAATTGCTTCAGGACCGTCACCGAGAGCGGATCGTGGGGCTCAAAGTCACCTACCAGAAGCCAATGCAGATTGGGGAAGTCGTCGCGCAGCAGGTTCCAGGCAGCGACCAGCTCCACCATACCTTTGTCACGCACCAGACGCCCAACAAAACCCATGACCAGCGCATCGGGATTAATCCCATAGCGCGCCCGCACCTGGTTCCGGGAATTGGGAGCAAGGTGCGCAGGATTGAATAAGCCGTCAGCATCTACTCCGTTGGCGCTCCCATTGCCAGCCACTGCAATCTTCTGTTCCGGCGCAAGCTTTCCTGAGACTGCCGCTGCACGAATCGAATGGCTGACGCACAGAACGCGATGCGAGAGCCGGCAGGCGATCCGCGTACCCCAGTTCAGCAAAGTCCGACGCATACCGGTGGCCGTTAGTTGTGGCAGCCCGTGGATCTCGAAGATGCGCACCGGGACGCCAGCAGCGGCTGCAGCCAGCATTCCGAGCAAGCCCGCTTTGGGCGTATGCGCATGAACGATTGCCGGCCGAATGCGCCGAAATAACCGCGCCAAGCGAAATGCCGCCACAAGGTCGCGATGCGGGGTGATAGCGCGCTGCATTTCGATCGCATAGCCGCGAATGCCTTCTCGGCAGCAAAACTCGCCTAACAGCTTGTCCGGCGACGAAATGGCGAGCACCTCGAAGCCTTGCTCCTTCATGAAACCGATCTGCCCGGTAAAGAAATTCAGTGTTTGCGGGACCGTGGTTATGTGAATCAGCTTTATCATGGCGCCCCCGCCACCTGGTCTGACCCCGGCTTCGCGACCGCACTACTTCCGGCGAACTTGACCTGGCGCGCACGCTCCAGCACATCTTTCACACATTCGGCCACGTAACAGACCTGCTCCTCGGACATTGCCGGATAGAGCGGCAAGGAAACGACGCGGGGATATAGCTCGAGCGCACGGCAACACTGCCTGCCGAGTTGCAGTTGCGCGAAGAAGGGATGCAGGGGAATTGGAATGAAATGCACGCTGGTTCCAATACCCTTCTGCCGCAGCTCGTGAATGAACTCGTCGCGGGTGATTCTTAGTGTCGGCAGGTTCAGCCGCAAAATGTACAAGTGCCACGCATGCCGGCAATTTCGTTTGTCCGGAGGAATCTCCACCTCAGGCATCTCGGCGAATGCGCGATTGTAGATCGCCGCATAGCGAGCGCGGACTTCCGTGAATTTTTCTACCTTCGCCAGCTGGTGAATCCCGATAGCCGCATTGATATCGCTCAGATTGTATTTGAAGCCATGAGCGACCACTTCGTAGTGCCAATTGCCATTTCGCGTATAACGGTCCCAAGCGCCGTGACTTGTGCCGTGCAGGGCCAACATGCGCATGGTTTCAGCAAGCGACGACCAGGGTGTGGCGATCATTCCACCTTCGCCGGTGGTCATGTTTTTGGTTGCGTAGAAGCTAAACGCGACGGCGTCGCTGGCGTTCGCATCTCCGGTACGGCCGGCTCCAACAGGGCGGTCCTCGTAATGGGCCCCCGTCGCATGAGCAGCATCCTCGATGACGTGGATCCCCCGCTTGCGCGCAATTGTCCAAATTCTAGCCATGTCGCAGGGCAAACCGGCTAGATGCACCGGGATGATCGCACGTGTTCGGCTGGTAATGCAGCTCTCGATCGCGTCCGGATCGATGTTGCCGTCGCATCCGATATCCGCGAGAACAGGTGTAGCGCCCACATGCAAGATGACCTGCACCGTCGAACAGAATGTGATCGGCGTGGTGATGACTTCATCACCCGGGCCGATTTTGAGTGCGGCCAGGGCAAGGTGCAGCGCTGCCGTGGCAGAATTCACGGCAACCGTATAGGAGGCGCCCACATGGTTGGCGAACTCACGTTCGAAGCGCGCTACGCGCGGTCCTGTCGTCAGCCAGCCCGACCGCAGCGTGTCAGTGACTTCCTGTATCTCCTCTTCACCGATGGAAGGGAGGTGAAAGGGGATGAAATTGGTGTCTTTCATCGAATAGTATCCAACCCTGCCCTCTCGAAGCGAACCGGCCCGCGGACGGGCATGCCGGCTCTGCTGAAGTGGCGGCCGCTCCGCAATTGCATGGGTGCGGCTATAGATAATTCGCGGCGCGCAATGGAATAGCTGGAAGCGATCAGCGCCATGATCAACCACCAGTGTCGTTGATAAAAAGCCTCGATTCCCATCGCCAAACCGAACATGGCGGTTTGCCCAAGCAGGAGCGCCAGTACGAGCGGCTTTTCCGTCTCTGGCGCAACGCGATAGGTGAACCAGGCTTTGAAAAAGAACCAGCCCAGGAACCCAAGCAATGTGCCCAATCCTACCAGTCCGAAATCAGCCAGGAACCAGAAAGCGGTGTTGTGGACCACTGTGCGTTCCGCGATGCGGAAGCTCCCTAAACCTGCCCCGAGCAGCGGATGCTGTTGGAAAATAGCCCATGCGTGCCGGAGAATGTCGAATCGGCCCTGGACCTGCTTTGGCCGGGCCGCCATTCGTTCGAAAAAGCTGATAAAACCACTGCCCATGAGCACAAACACACACGGTCCGCCGATCAAGCCGATGAGCGCCAGTTTGATAGCCTCTTGCTTCCGCACGATACAAAGAACCAGCAGAGCCAGGCCTAGAGCGATCCACGCCGAGCGTGAGAAAGTGAACAGAACCCCAAGACCCAACGTCAGCCTGCAAATCAATAGGGGCATGCCTCTGAACAGCGGCTGTTTGCCGAAGGAGGCACCTTCACAAATGACCAGCGTTAAGACCAGCAGGCCGCCGTAGGCGTTCGGATCCAAAAGCATCCCTGAGAGCCGGCTGCCTCCATACTCGACAAATGGTGTGCTAATTCCCCAAAAATAAGCGCCAAGAAACGACGCAACCATCACCAGATTCTGTGCTACGACGCTCAATGTAAAAATGCGCAGAATCCGGCGAAGATCTTGCCACTCCATGACCGTCGAAGTGATGACGGCATAGCTCAGCAACAGCAGCAACAACCCGATATCCTTGTTCACCAGCTCATACCGGTTCAACTCGCCCGCAGTGAGAGCAAAAACCAGTGAACTGATTGCGAAAACCAATACAATCCCGAAATGCCAGAAGCTCCAGGCTGCTTTGCGATACTTCAGCTCGCCGGCTGACAGTAAAAGAATTAGCGGCAGGATGCAGTCCGATGGCGCCAGGTTCATTTGGTGACCGATCTGAAACTGGAATGGGAGGAGCGTCACATAAATGCCAACCAAGGCGGCGAGGAGACTGGTTCGGCGGCTGGCAGCAGCTGGCTGCACGAAACGGGAGACACCCCGGCGCTGGACGGCGACAATCACTGCCTCGAAGGTTGCAACAGCAATGCCACACTGGTTCTTCAGGCGTAGCCCGCCCGAGCTTGTTCACAGTACAGGTACTTACGGGGTGCGATCCATATCCTTTTCTATGGCGGCGCCCGGTGAGCATATTCCTGGCATTCCAATCAATGTTATTTAGGTTCCATCTCAATCTCCGGCGGCGCGGACCGCCGGAAGTTAAGAGAGAGCTGGATCAACCCGGTGAAACCGAACGTTACCTGCGCCTTTCAGAAACGATGGTGATTTCCAGGTCACGCCCAAGCCTGACGACTCGGTTTAGTATGCCTGTGCGGAACAGCGGCCTCGACCGCGCCGGGCTACTGCGCCCAACTGTCCTGCAAATACGTTTCGTACTGCTGGTCGGCGAAATTGCGTTTGATGCCGGCGCCTTGCGGAAGGGTAATGCCCTGGATGTCGTAGTTGTACTGCGCGTTGGCCTGCGTGAGGAGACCGAGCAGATTGCTGAACTGGCGCTTGTAGACGGTGCTGTTCGCGGCGTCGGGCGCGAGAAGTTCAAGTCCGCCATCCACCAACACGGAAGAATTGCCTTCGATGTTGCTGTAGGAGTGCCGGAAGTCGAGGCGGTTGTTGTTGATCAGGCGCACCACGCCGCCGAAGGTAAGGTTGTGCGCGCCCTTGGTCCACCCCAGGTCTTCGCTGAGCTGGTGAACCGGGGTGATGCGCGTCAGGCCCGTGCTGGTGGAATTAATGGTATCGATATCGCGCAGCCAGGCAAAACCCGCATTCAGAATGCCGGTGTATTCCTGGCCCTGCCGCGTGTAGCCATAACGAAAACTGCTGGTCAAATTCGGATGAAGCAGCGCGGTGTAACCGATGGCGTAGCCCTTGCTGTTTTCGAGAAACGCGCTGGACGCGGGCTCGCTGGGAAACTCCGGAATGCCGTTGGCAAAATTGTCGTTCTGCAAGTTGCCACGCCAGAAAATGCGATGATTGCCATTCTGATCGAGCTGATAATCGACCTTGGCGATGTAGGTGTTCTAGCGCAGTGGCGTCGGGGCGTGAAAGCGGTACCCGGCGGTGTTCAGGGTATCGCCCTGCGTGAAGTCATTGGGGAGCGGGTACGACTGGAACAGTGAAAGGATCGCGGGATCGGCCCCGATGTGAAGGGGATCGAGCTGCTTGACCTGATCCGGCGTCAGCTCGCCGATGCTGACGTCTTTGCGCGTGTACTTGAAAAATCCATTGCGAAAATTCTCTGTGGGTACGATTCTTAGGCCGGTGGATTCGCTGCGGTCGCGGCGGCCTTCGTAGTTGAGAAAGTAAAAGGGCCGGTCTTTCTTGATGGCGCCGCCTGCGGACGCGCCGAAGACATTGCGGATCAATTTATCACGCGGCAGGGCGGACAGATTGTTGAAAAAGTCATTAGCGGCGAGCGACGTGTTGCGATTGAACTCATAAGCCGAACCGTGGAGGTCGTTGGTGCCACTTGGTGACGAGCGCGACCTGCGCGCCCGAGCTGCGGCGCAGATCCGCGCTGGCGTTGGTGGTGACGGTGCGGAACTCCTCGACCGAGTCGAGAGTGACGCGTAGAACGCTGGTAAACGAAGTGTGGTCCTGCTGGTCGTTCACGTCGACGCCGTCCAGCGTGACGTTGGCCTGGTCCGCTTTGCCACCTTTGACGGCTCCGGTGCGATGATCCGGGCGGACGGCTCCGTCGGGACGAAGCCCGGTGGGCAGCTCGCCAAGGAATGTAACACCGGGCTGGAGCGATAGCAGGCCCATGACATTGCGCCCTTCAAACGGCAACTGTGTAATGGCCTTTCCGCTAATGGCGTTGCCCAGCGAGGCATCGGTGGTGTTAAGCTGCACGGCCTCTGCCGAAACAGAGACCACTTCGGAAACGGTCCCGATCTTTTCCAAGGCAATCGTCAGAGTAGCCGGAGTGCCAACCAGAAGCTCGAGTCGGTTGACCATCACATCGGCCAGGCCGGACGTTTTTGCAGTGACGGTATAGATCCCGGGCTGCACTTGTAGAAACGAGTATCGACCGGCGCTGTCGGATACCGTGTCGCGCGCGGCGTGAGTGGCGGTGTTCTGGATCGTAATCGAAGCACCGGGCACGACGGCTCCCGACGGCTCCCGACGGGTCAACGACGGTTCCGGTGAGAGAGGTAAGAGCTTGACCGAACATAGCGGCGGCCAGCACCAAAATCGCGACCGGGCAGAGTTGAGACCTGTACAGGCGATTATCGCTGGATTTGCGTGTCCGAGAATCGCTTGATACCTGAATTTACAGACATTACCAAACAGGGGTTTGTCCAAGCTGATTCTATCCGGTGAAGCGGCAGCGCAGCAGCACGGCGAGGATGGGCACCTCCACCCGAACCCGACACGTTTCACAATAGAGGGTGGATGTCAGTCATTCCGCCAGCCGTGCCGGAAGTGCCGCAGCCGGAAAGGCCGGTATCCCAATGGCTCCTTGCCGCGGTGGTGGTTGGAGTAATTTTGCTGCTCGTGGAGTCCTGGTTCATCTGGGTGAAACTGCGGCAGACTGAAACTCAAGTGCAATCCGCGTTGCAGCGGATCGAAACGCTCGCGCGAAAGCAGGAGAGTCTCAACACAGAGTTGAAGCAATCCCATCAGGAGACGCAGACCGCGCGCGAGCAGGCGCAAGTTGCCGAAGAGCGTGCGTCCAAGTCGGAACTGGCGCATGCCCAAGCCGTCAAGGAAGCCGAGCAAGCCCAGGCGGCCAAGACGCTTGCCGACCAGCAGGCGATCCACGCCCAACAGCAAGCCCTGAACGCACGCGAGGAGCTGGACCAGATTCGCAAGGCCCGCCAGGAGGAGCTGAATCGTATGCAGGAAGCTCTTTCGAAGGTGGCGGCTACCCGGCGAACCGCTGACGGCATGGTCATCGATCTCAGCAACGACTCATTCAAATTCGATTTCGACAAGGCAACCATTCGACCTGAAAACCGGGAGTTGCTAAGCAGGCTGGCAGGAATACTGCTGGCGTCGCACGGGTACAGGCTTCACGTCTACGGATACACCGACGACGTTGGAACCGCTGAATATAACCAAGCGTTGTCCGAACGGCGAGCCCAGGCGGTCCGCGATTATCTGGCGAAATCCGGGATTCCGCCTGAGATCATGACGACGAAGGGCTTCGGCAAGTCGAGTCCGCGAGTCAATGGGAAGAGCGCCGAGGCGCGCGAGAAAAACCGGCGTGTGGAAATCGGCATCGTGGATACCGTGATCAAGTACGCGGAAGATGCACGATAGCGCGGGATGATCGGATTGAAGTTTCCTGATCCAGTCGATTCTAATAGGTCACAGTCGTCTTGCGCCCCTGGGCCTCGCCGCGCAGCCAGACATACAGAGGTGCATGCGGCGCCGGCGCCGGCCACGGTAGTGCGATGCGCAAGGTCTGCCGGGTAGGATCGCCGGGAATAGGAGTGGCGATCGAATCGACCGGCACGCCGTTCGCGGCATCCCAACCGGTTTTTTCTATCACGTCGAGATCGCGGCCTTCGAGGATGCCGGAATAGTTGGAATCACCGGCCTTTTCACTCGTCAGCGTGAACCGGTCGAGCCGGGGAACGCGAATCACGCGGCCAAGAACAACGGAGTCGGACCGGCCATCCGGGCCCAGGTCTACCGTGGCCGCCAGTTCGCATCCGGCGTAACCCACTGCGCCGGGATCCAGAGAAAGATATAACGCCTCCGGCCCCGAAAAGGTCAGGGCCGCGCCGCCTGACGGTTCTCCAGGTGCAAGCTTCAATGATTGACGCAGCTCTCCGGTCTCACACTCGACCTCCAGTTGAGGCCGGGCGTTATGGCGCAGGTGGCTAACCGTAAGCGCAAGTCCCACCGCCGTGCCGGCAGGTAACTCGTCCCTATCGATATCGATTCCCAGGTTGCAGGACAGCGACTTCTGCACGGACCGGATTTTCGGCCGCGGCCCAACGATCTCGATTGCATCCGGCACTTTCACCGGATCATCGAGACCCTGCACTTTCAGGAGCACAGGGAACATTTGGCCTTTCGCCAGGCCGGTTTTCAGCGCGATCTCGCCGGACCAGCCGTGCGCATCCGGTTTACCGGTGATCTCGCCTGCACTCGAAGAGACTGCCTCGATTCGCTCCATCCCGCTGCCTTGGAAGTGAATGGCCTGATGTGGTTCTCCCAAGTTGATGCGCACCGGATGAATGGACATTTTCGGATTCGGAGGCAGGATTGTGATCGGGATATCGTGCTCCACGCCGTCCGACTGTGCCAGCAGCAAACGGTACGCACCCTGCTTGGCGGTGTCCAGATTCAGCTTTACCGAATTCTGAGGCCCGCGGCGTTTGCCGACTGGCAGAGTGAATGTCACATCGGCCGGCTTGGCATCGGCCGATAAGGATTCCAGCGCGGCTTTTTCGAGAAACTCGAAATCCGCTCCGGTCAATTCCACGGTGACCCCTCCGTTGCCCTCGATCAGCTTGTCACGTTCCCTGGGCGCAAGCGCGACGTGGGCGAAATCGCCGCAGCGGTCCAAATGCAGAGTTCCGCCGACCGTGAGAGGGCTCCAGTCCCATGTGGCCTCTAAGCGGTAATCACCTGGCGAGGCATGTACCGCTGTGAGATCAATTGTCAGAGAAGCGGGTCCGGTGAGCCCGACCTCTACGGGCACCGATGCGCCTCCGGAAGCCGGCGACAGCCGCCAATCGCGCACAAACGCAAATTCCTTCGGTGTGGAATCTTTGCCCAGTTTGACAGCAACCGCCGACTTCGATCCGAGCGGCAGGCGAGGGGCTCCCTCCAGCGCCAGCACAGGCTGCTTATGTTCCGGCACACGGTATGCCCAAAGATATGCCGTGTGGGTCTTGGATTTCGACTCGGTATTCTTGGTGCAGAGTGCCAGGTCATTTTTCTCAGCATCCTGCGCGAATGCCGAGCGAAACTCGGTGTTCGGGAACAGAGCCGTCTTCAGGTTCTGAAACAGCGCTGCGCCGCCTGCGGCGAGGGCCACCGGATTGCCGAAGAACATTTCAGCAACGGATGCCGCCAGGCCGCCGGATTGCTGTACCTGGGCGCCCCGGCTGGCCAGGGGATCATAGGCGGTGGACGCGGGCAGCAGCGCCTTCAAGAGCAAAGCCGCCTGTTGATCCGATGAAGCCTTGGTGTCCAGCCGCGGAGCGGCGGCTCCGTATTGGGACGAAAATCCTTTGATCACCGCATCGGCGCTGCTACCCGATTTTTGCGCGTCAGCCAGTTGCTGTACCAGAGATTCGACTTCGGAACTTTGCTCCGCATAATCCGCCAATTCCCTTAACAGCTCCCGGTCGCGCGTCACCATCGATTGGATCTTCCCTTCGCTGAGCCCTTGCGGTCCGAAAAGCAGCGCGATTACTTGGGGGCGCTCGACGAGTTGCCACTCCGTGCTCACGGATGCCTTTCGGGGCTCCAGCGTGATCAGACGGCTGTCGGAGGCCGGCACCAGCACCAGCGCAACCTGTGCGCCGGCCGAGACCTGTGGCATCAGATGTACGGGATTCCAGATCAGGTGCGAACCCGCGGGGATCTCGGCCACCGACTTCAGAGGCAGAGGCGCGCCTTTGGAAAAAGGACGGATCATGACCTCGAATCGCGCCAGGGGCCGGCTTCCCTGGCAGCCGAGCGGCGCAGAGGCAAACCCGGGCAGGGTCACCGTTAATGCCAAAACGAGTCTGTGGATCACTATTTTGAGACGCGTCTGAGTCGTCAAAAGTTGACAGATCGCTGCGGTTGGTGTCGCTGCCACACCCCGTACCCACGGGCCGCTCCGACAAGTCCCGTTGACACGGGTCGCCCATAAAGTCCTAGCCGGGTCTGGGTACGATTCCGTACGATAAAGGATGCTGGACGCTTGGCCATGCCCTTTCCGTGCCGCCCTATCTGGCGCATTGCAGCCGCCTTGTTCGTTTTCCTTAGCCGCATGGCGCGGATATCTGGTCGAATTCCTGGCTTATGAATAGGAGCCGTGTCCGCCTCAAGTGGTTTCTATGCATATGTGGTCAGCTCCTGTTACTGGCCCCGGCCTGTTTCGCGCAGAGCTTCACGCAGCGCGGCTTTCTGGAAACAGACCTGCTGGGCTATCCTCAAACCGCAGCCGGTGACAGCGGCCGGGCTGTCGGCGGAGCGATCCTGGATTACGATGCCAGTTACAAGCTTTCGCCTTCTTTAATTTTTAGCGGCGGAATCGAGGCCCGCACCGACACGCATCACGAGGTGGATCGCGAATTCGGATTATCGTACTGGGATCGCGGCGCCGCCCGCCCGGCATTTTCGATTAAAAGTTTGAATGCAACTTACACCAAAGGGCTGGTCACTGTGGAATTGGGAAAACAGTTCGTCCGCTGGGGTAAGGCGGACATTTTGAATCCCACGGACCGCTTCGCACCCCAGGATTATGTGGATGTCGTCAACAGCGAGTTTCTCGGCATCACCGCCGCACGCTTCACCATAGGCGATCAGTCGAATACCGCGGAGTTCGTCTGGGCGCCGCGCTTTACTCCCAGCCGCATTCCGCTGATTGGCCAGCGCTGGATTGTCATACCGGCTCTGCCTTTCAATGCGCATCCGCCCGTGCTGGATGGCGGAGCGCAGATTCCCGGCGGGCAGCAATTCGGCGCGCGCTGGAACCACATCGGGCAGGTGGCCGAATTCTCATTCTCTTTTTACGAGGGCTACAATCACCTGCCGCTGGTTGATCCCACCCTGTTGTCGCGCCAGCTAGAGGTGTATTTACAGCTCCGGCGCCGTTATCCAAGCATGCGCATGGAAGGCACCGACGCGGCGATCCCGCTGCGCTGGTTCACGGTCAAAACTGAAGCGGCCTACTTCTCCGCGCCAAACAAGGATGCAGACGATTACGCCATGTATGTCGTCCAACTGGAGCGGCAGAAAGGCGAGTGGCTGTTTGTCGGCGGTTATGCAGGCCAATACGTGACCGTCAAGCGCACACTTTTTGATTTCGCTCCCGACCGGGGGCTGACCCGGGCGTTTCTGGGACGCGCCAGCTACAATATCGATCCGAACCGAACAGTTGTTCTGGAGACCGCCATGCGGCAGGATGGAGGCGGTTCCTGGGCGAAACTCGAGTACACGCAAGCGTACCGGGAACACTGGCGCTTTACGACCGGCTTCACCTGGATTCGCGGCGAAGCAGATGACTTCCTCGGACAGTATCACCGCAATTCATTTGCGAGTTTGGCGATCCGGTATAGCTTCTAAGCCTGGCGGCGTGCCATCGTGACCCCATGGCCTCCATTCCGGTGTTGTGATATCTAAAATGTTTTAGAAGCTTCTGATGGGCCTGCGGCTTGTTGTTACCTGTTTGTTATTCGCAGCGCTTCCGCTGCGGAGCGCACCCTGCCGCCTGTTTCTCGCCGATCAAAGTAGCTGGTTCGGGGTCCTCGGTTTCTATATCGATTTCGAAAACGATGCAGCGGACGGCACACCCTGCCGCCTGGCCGATATGAAGCTGTTTCTGGGAGTGGCGGACGGCTCAAACTGGCGCGCTCTCGTCGCCCAGCCCGCTTGGCAAATCAATCACCTGTACACCATGAAAGCCGTCATTACTTCAGCATCGGCGGAAATGTGGCTGGATGGCATTTCGGCAGGCAACAGCCCCGGCGCCTTTAGCGGGTACGATCAACACGGGCTTGACACAAATGTGGTCCAGGGATGGGCAAATGGCCCGTCGGAATATGTCATCCAGCAGGAGAGCCTTGTAGCCGCCGCGAGTGACGGATCAGGGGCCTCCGTCGATTTCACTCAAGGGCCACCCCGGTCCATGCCCTTGACGCTGCTCGCCCCAGGCTCGTCGAAGACTTTTTCGTGGTATCCAGCGCCCGGATCGACGCTGACGGTGACCGCAACGTTTCGCATCGTTACCCCGCCCGATCCGCGCAGTTTCGCACCTTATCTGGACCGTTACGGCCAGAGCCGCTACTCAATCTTTCCCGGTAAAGTGCAGAGCGATGCCGATCTGGTTGCCGCCGCGGCCGAAGAGACCAGGCGTTTGGACGACTGGGGATTCCCCGGAGGCTACGACGCCTTTGGCGGCATAACCAAAGCTGGATGGAGCGACCACCCGACCGGCTTTTTTCATCTCGCCAGACACGATGGCATGTGGTGGCTGATAACCCCGAGCGGTAATCCAACGTTCTATATCGGACTTGACACCGCACCGGCGCTCAACTGGGACCGTACGCCTGTGACCGACCGGCAGTGGGAATTCGAATACCTCCCGCCGACGACGGCTCCGTACTCTGCGGCCTGGGGATACGATTCATGGTACACAGGCGATGGCGCGGCGGACGTTGCCTTTCACACGGTCAATATGATCCGGAAGTACGGCGCGAACTGGGACACCACCGCGACGGATCTAACTGTGCGCCGCCTGAAGGCGTGGGGGTTTACGGCGCTTGGTAAATGGTCGAGCGATGCAGGGAACTTGCCGATTCTCCCTGTGCTCAGCCGCAGCGATGTACCGAGCCTGGTGAATCATCCGGATATTTTCGATGCCCGTGTTCAGGCGCAATTTCGCAGCTCGCTCGCCGGCCAGATCTCGCCGCGCACGAATGATCCCCTGGTGGTCGGATGGTCGCTGGGAAATGAAATCGACGAGACTGTTTCCGCGGACGAAATACGTCAAGTCCTGAGAAGCCCTGCCGGCGTAGCCGCGAAGCAGGCTTTGGTGAACGAAGCGCTCGCTTCCACATATTCAAACAACGTGCAAACGATGGCGGCGGCGTGGGGAGTTTCGTCGAGCTCGGTCGGCGACCTCTATGCCAGCACGCCTGCGCCGCCGGATTCCGACATTGAGATGCTCCGCCAGTTTTATGAGTCCAGCTACTACAAGTTTATTTACAACACAGTCAAGCAAATCGATCCCAACCATCTTTACCTTGGCTTCTGGATTTCGCCGGGTTACTGGCAGAACGATGCAGACTGGCGGCTCATATCGGCTAACTGTGACGCGATCGGATACGACTTTTACAGCTATACGTTTAGCAACTCGCAATTGAGCCGTCTCTTTCAGGAGACCGACAAGCCGGTGCTGCTGGGCGAGTTTTCCTTGCCCGCCGACTATGGCACGCTTCGGGGCTTCGGAACCTACGGTGTTCACGCGGACGACGATGCCGGCTCGGGAGACTTCTACCGGCAGTGGCTGTTTGAAGCGGCCACCAACGCACAATGCCTGGGCGTGGCCTGGTTTCAATACCGAAATGAGCCCGTTACCGGCCGCGGCCCCGGCCGAGGGCCGGACCTGATATATGGCGAAAACTATGCGTTCGGCATGGTGGATGTCACGGACCGCCCGAAGTATGACCTTGTGGAGCGGGTTCGATCCGCGAACCTGGATGCGCCCCTCGGCCGCCTCGCCATCGGTGCGACGCCGCCGGCCGTAGCAACGGGCGGCGTGCTCAATTCGGCAAGCTATGCCCTGAATGCACCGGTCGCTCCAGGGAGCCTGGTGGCTGTGTTCGGCACCGGTCTGGCGCTGCGGACGGACTCGGCGGCCTGGCTGCCATTGCCCCTGGCGCTGGCTGGGGCGAGTCTCGAGATGGGCGGTGTTCCGGCCCCGCTCAGTTTTGCGTCGGCCACTCAGGTCAACGTTCAGGTGCCCTGGGAGCTTGAGGGGAAGGCCGAAACCGGCCTCCACGTTTCCAGATACGGCGTGGACGGCAGCACCGTGACCCTGCAACTGGCCGGCGTTTCCCCGGGAATCTACTCCATGGACGGTACAGGCAGAGGGCAGGGCGCAATCGTTCACAGTGATGGAATGCTGAGTGCTGCGGACGGAGGAAAGTGGGGCGGGCGCCCGGCCGCGACGGGCGAAACGGTTTCGATCTATTGCACCGGTCTCGGGTTAGTGACTAATCAGCCGGCTACCGGCGCGCCGGCACCTTCCGATCCGCTGTCGCGGACCATAGCACAACCGGCGGTGACTATCGGATCGGCGACCGCCCTGGTTACTTTCTCGGGCCTGGCGCCCGGCCTGGTGGGTGTTTATCAGATCAACGTGCAGGTGCCGGCCGGCATTCAGCCCGGTCCGGCGGTTCCGGTAAATTTGACGATCTCAGGCGTCCCTTCGAATACGGTAACGATGTCTGTGGAGTGAGGCCACTAGATACCAGTGGCCTGAGCAGAAAACTTTTCGAGCTCCGCCGAGAGATTGGCGAGCGAAGTCCGGCAGCCGCAGAAATCTCCCGTTTTCGCGCACAATTCGATAGTCTTGAGCAGCGCGGCCATGGACATGGCGCCGACATTGGCGCAAGCGCCCTTCACATAATGGGCAGTGCGGGCGCATTTGGTGGCATCCGCTTGTTCGACCGCGTCTTGAATCATCGGGATATGCGCTGTCGTGTCCTCAATCAGGGCTGCCACCAACTCGCGCATCAGCTCGGGATCGTCCATACTGACGTTCCGCAATTGATCCATGTCAAGAACCGCGGCTTCGTTCAGAGTCGGCATTTGGGGGCGCGTCTTTCTTACCGGTCCATCATGGCAGAGGAGGTGGACCATTGGTATCGAACGAAGACCTTAAATGCCTACCAATTCGTATACGAACCGTCCGGCCGGTAAAACAATGGAATCGGGCGGACGCGCTCCGTGACTTCGAGCGCCAGTTGCAATGGTTTGGTGTCCACTTCCACGCCGAGGCCCGGCCGCCGGTTTGGCCAGATCTTGCCATTGCGAAAGTCATAGCTCTCAGGCAGATGCGGCTCCTTTGCCGGCCCGGCGCCCACCATTTCCATCATCACCGGTCCGGAAAATGTGGCCGCCACCTGCGCCACAGCGGCCTCGGATACCGGCCCGGTAAAATGCGGGATCAATCCCACCTGGTGGGTCTCACAGAGCGTCGCAATTTTCTTGTATTCGGTAATGCCGCCGACATTGGGAATAGTCACGCGCGCGTAATCGATGAGCTGCTGCTCGATCAGCCGGTTGATGTCCCACCGGTCGCCGAACTGCTCGCCTACGGCGACCGGCACTTTCACATGCGATCGCAGTTCGCGGTAAGCCTCGGTGTTTTCCGAGCGCAGGAGGTCCTCGCAGAAATAAGGCTCGAGCGGCTCAATCAGCGTGCTCAGCCGGATGGCGTCTGAAAGATCGAGCCGCGTGTGATAATCGATGGCCCAGTCGCCGTCCTTGCCCACGCCTTCGCGGATTTGGACGCACTCGTCATAGGTCTTGTGGACCATCTGGTGCGAGTTGAAAGGCCGGGTATCGCCCGGGTCCGTCACCGAGGTGCGGAACGCGCGGAAACCCGCTTCAATGCAGGCACGCGCCGTCTCCTTGATATTTCCTTTCTCCGGGAAGCCCGTCGAATAGCACTCGATGTGGTCGCGCGCGAGGCCCCCGAGCAGCTCGTAGACCGGCACGCCCAAAGCCTTGCCCTTGATGTCCCACAGCGCCATATCGAGCGCTCCCAGCGCATCGAGCTTTTCGCGCCCGGCCGGATAAAAATGGCCGCGGAACATGAGCTGCCAAAGGTAATCGATCCGCGACGGATCATCGCCGATCAGCACCGCTCCGCACTCGGCTACGGTATCGTGCGAGCCGCCTTCGCCGATTCCCGTGATACCCTGGTCGGTTTCGATTGTCACGATGTTAAAACTCTGGTTGAACATGGGGCGGGAGCGCGGGTTTTGATAGAACCGCACGCGCTTGATTTTCATCTTCGGCAGATCGGCTCGGAGTTGGGGCACACCCGCCAGCGCAGCGGCGGCGCCCGCCCCGAGAGAGGAAAAGAAGGTTCTGCGTTTCATGTGGGCCAAGATATCAGAAACGAATCCATGCCTGTAACCGGGCACGGGGGTTCCGAACCATACGTTTGATGCGCCACGGCCCGAGTCCGTCGATCCGGAACCGGATTTTTGTGTGCAGCCTGGCGGTCTTCGCCGCGGCTGCCCAGACCAGCGTCACCACGTATCACAACGATGACGCCCGCACCGGCGAGTATCTGAGCGAGATCCTGCTGACACCCGCCAACGTCAAGCCCGGCCTTTTCGGCAAACGCTTCTCGCATCCCATCGATGGTCCGGCTTACGCGCAGCCCCTCTATCTCTCGCGCGTAAAAATCGCCGGCCAGGGCTTTCATAACATCGTCCTGGTCGCCACCGGCCATGACAGCCTTTACGCGTTCGATGCCGACGATGATTCAGGCTCGAACGCGCAGCCGTTGTGGCAGGTGAGCTTCATTGATCCCGGTCATGGCGTCACTGCCGTGCCTGCCGATGATGTCAATTGCCAGGTGATCTGGCCTGAGCTGGGGATTATCGGCACCCCGGTGATCGACGCTGCGGCGGGCACGATTTACCTGATGGCTGAGACCAAGGAACCTGGACCCGCATACGTTTTTCGCCTCCACGCCATCGATGTCACCAGCGGCGCGGAACGTCCTGGCAGCCCGGTAGTCATTCAGCCGTCGGGATTTTCTTCGTTCTGGTATAAACAGCGCGGCGCGCTTCTCCTGCGGAATGGTGTGGTCTACTCGCCCTGGTCTGCCAACTGCGATCTGGGTTCCTATCACGGCTTCGTGCTGGCGCACGATGCCAAAACGCTCAAGCTCATCGGCGCCTTCAACGACACGCCCGCCGGCAATGGCGCGTCGTTCTGGAACGGCGGTGCCGGTCCGGCTGCGGATGCCGAAGGCAACATCTACATGATCTCGGCCAACGGCGATTTCGATGCGAATGCAGGAAACTACGGCGACAGCGTGATCAAGCTGTCGCCTGCGCCGCAACTTTCCGTCCGAGATTTCTTCACCCCGTTCAATCAGGATTTTCTGAACCTGAACGACATCGACCTCGGCTCCGCCGGCGCGCTCCTTTTGCCCGAAGAGGCGGGGAGTCCCGCGCATCCGCACCTGCTGTTCGCCGTCGGGAAAGAAGGCCGCATGTATCTGCTGGATCGCGATGCCATGGGCGGCGCGCAGTCGGGCAGCGATTCCAGGGCGCTTGCATCCCTGCCCGTGTTGCCGCACTCGGTTTTCGGCGCGGCAGCATACTTTAACGGTTCGATTTACGTCGCGCCGGAAAGCATGCCGCTCGGCGCTTTCCGGGTATCAAACGCGTCGCTTGCCTCGCAGGCGTCGGCCAAAGCGCCGGACACTATCGGCCTGCTCGGTGCGACGCCCAGCATTTCGGCCGACGGAAACGCCAATGGTATCGTGTGGACGGTTTCGAGCGATAATTTCGGCACCCTCAGAGCTTATAATGCAGCCAATCTCGCCGCTCTGTTCGACAGCAACACGAAACCATCGGATAACCTCGGCGGTTTCGCCGAGTTTGCTGTGCCGACAATAGCCGGGGGTAAGGTTTACGTCGGGCAGGCGTACAACCTGGTTGTGTATGGCGAGCTGGGATCCGATCCACCGGCCATTGCGGCGGTGACGAATGCAGCCAGTTTCTTGCCGGATCGGATCTCGCCGGGTTCGCTCATCTCTCTATTTGGTTCCGGTCTCGCTCCGGTCGCCGCAAGCGCTTCAGCCGTGCCATTGCCGCTATCTGTGGCCGACGTTTCCGTCACCATCAACGGCGTGACAGCTCCGCTGCTGTACGTTTCGCCCGCCCAGATCAATGCGCAAGTTCCGTTTGGGATCAAGCCGGGACCGGCAACGGTAGTGGTTCGTGCAGTGGGACAATCGTCGCTTCCGGTGAATATTTCGGTTGCAGCGGCATCTCCGGGGATTTTCACCGACCTCCACGGCGCCGCGGCGGCGCTTAATGCCAATCACTCCCGCAATGACGCACAACACCCGGCGGCCGTCGGAAGTTATGTCTCGATCTTTTTCACCGGGCAGGGGCCGTTG
>DATEFW010000011.1:0-171743 GCA_035280425.1 Bryobacteraceae bacterium
AATGGAGATCGTCGGGTTCCGTGAGACGCGCAAGACGGTGGTGACGGGCGTCGAGATGTTCAAGAAGCTCTTGGACGAAGGCGTGGCGGGCGACAATGTGGGGTTGCTGCTGCGCGGCATTGAAAAAGACGAAGTGGAGCGCGGCCAGGTGGTCGCGAAACCCGGTTCGATCACGCCGCACAAGAAATTCAAGGGCGAAGTGTACGTGCTGTCGAAGGAAGAAGGCGGGCGGCACACGCCGTTTTTCAAAGGCTACCGGCCGCAGTTTTATTTCCGGACGACGGACGTGACGGGCGTGGCGGAGCTGCCGGCGGGCACCGAGATGGTGATGCCGGGCGACAACGTGGGGCTGGTGGTGGAGCTGATCACCCCGGTGGCCATGGACAAGGGCCTCCGCTTCGCCATCCGCGAAGGCGGACGAACCGTGGGCGCCGGAACGGTGACGGAGATCATAGCGTAACGGGCGGATAATTTATGGCGCTGAGAGAACGCATTCGCATTCGCCTGAAAGCCTACGATCACCGGGTGCTCGACCAGTCCACTACGGAGATCGTCGACACAGCCAAGAGAACCGGTGCAAGCGTGGCCGGACCCATTCCGCTGCCGACGGCCCGGTCGATCACAACCGTGCTGCGGTCGCCGCACGTGGACAAGAAGTCGCGGGAGCAGTTTGAAATCCGCACGCACAAGCGCCTGCTCGATATTCTCGAGCCGACGCAGCAAACGGTGGACGCGCTGATGAAGCTGGATTTGCCGGCGGGCGTGGATGTCGAGATCAAGGCGTTTGGAAAGGATCATAAGTGAGGTGTTAGGTGCCAGGTGTCAGGTGTTAGAAAAACTAACGCCTGGAACCTAAAACCTTGCACCTGAGGTTTTTTATGAGTCCAGGAATTCTTGGCAAGAAAATCGGAATGACCCAGGTCTTCCGGCCGGACGGGCAGGCCGTGCCGGTGACTTTGCTCAAAGCGGGGCCGTGCCTGGTGGTGCAGCGCAAAACGCCGGCCATCGACGGCTACGATGCCGTGCAATTGGGCCTGGTCGAATTTGTGAAACCGGCGCGAATCAATAAACCCTTGACCGGCCATTTCAAGAAAGCAAGTGTCGAGGGCGCGAAGTTTCTGCGCGAGTTCCGCCTCGCTCAGGGCGACGACGATTTCAAGCCCGGAGACAAAGTGCTGGTGGATCAGTTCAAGCCGAAGGATAAAGTCGACGTGATCGGCGTGAGCAAAGGCCGCGGGTTTGCCGGCCTGGTGAAGCGGCATCATTTCCGCGGCGGCGCCGGCTCGCACGGCTCCATGTTTCACCGGGCTCCCGGTTCGATCGGCGCTTCGAGCTTCCCTTCCCGGGTGCTGCCGGGCATGCGCATGGCCGGTCACATGGGCCACGAGCGCGTCACGGTCCGCAATCTGGAAGTGATCGACGTGGATGCCGAGGATAACGTGCTGGTGGTGAAAGGCGCGGTGCCCGGACCGAACGGCGGATACGTTGTGGTGCGGAGGGCCAAGAGGTAACGCGCCATGCCTACCGTCGAAGTTGTCGATTTGAATAATCAGAAGGTCGGCGAAATTGAGCTTGCCGACCAGGTGTTTGCGGCGAAAGTAAACCAGGCTTTGCTCTACGAGGCCGTGCGCCACTACCAGGCCGGCCAGCGGGCGGGCACGCATAAAACCAAGGTCCGCGGCGAGGTCGCGGGTTCGGGTAAGAAGCTCTGGAAGCAGAAAGGCACGGGCCGGGCTCGCATGGGATCGGTGCGGTCGCCTCTCTGGCGGCATGGCGGCACGATCCATGGCCCGGTGCCGCGCAGTTACGCGTACAAGCTGCCGCGCAAGATGGTTCTGGGCGCGCTGCGTTCTGCATTGACCGCTAAATTGCGCGACGGCGAATTGAAGATCGTCGACGCATTCAAGCTCGGCGATCACAAGACCAAGACCATGCGGGCCGTGCTCGCCAAGCTGGGCGCGCCGTCGAAAGTCCTGCTGGTCGATAACGGCGAGAACCGTAATCTCACACTCAGCTCCAGGAATCTGCAAGGCGTCACGCTCATTCCGACCCGTGACGTCAACGTATATCACCTGCTGGGCCACGATGGCGTGCTGCTGTCGCAATCGGCCGCAGCCAAACTTTCGGAGGCGCTGGCCCGATGAACCTGCACGAAGTGATCCGAAGGCCGCTCGTAACCGAGAAAGGCGTCGCCAAAAAAGAAGCGGAGCTGACGCTCTGCTTTGAGGTTGCACCGGAAGCGAACAAGGTGCAAGTGAAGGCCGCCGTCGAAAAGCTCTTCAAGGTGAAAGTCGACAACGTCCGCACCTGCAATTTCGAAGGCAAGGAACGGCGGCGCGGCCGTTTCGCCGGTTTCCGGCGCGATTGGAAGAAAGCGTACGTCAAACTGAAGGCCGGCGAAAAGGCGCCGGATTGGGCGGAGGTTTAGACATGCCGATTAAAACCTACAGGCCGACCACGGCGACGCGCCGCTTTCAGACGGTGGTTTCGCGCGAAGACATTACGCGCGAGCGGCCGGAGAAATCGCTGCTTGAGCCGAAACAGCGTACCGGCGGACGTAACAGCACGGGACGCGTGACGTCGCGCTTCATCGGCGGCGGCCACAAAAAGGCCTATCGCAACATCGATTTCAAGCGCGACAAGATCGGCATTCCGGCGACAGTCGCGGCCATCGAGTACGATCCCAACCGCTCGGCCCGCATTGCGTTGCTCAATTATAAGGACGGCGAGAAGCGCTACATCCTCCAGCCGGACGGTTTGAAAGTCGGGCAGACCATCTCCTCCGGGCCCGAAGCCGACATCCTGGTCGGCAATGCCCTTCCCCTGAAAAATATTCCAGCCGGCACCATGGTCCATAACATCGAGCTGCGCCCGGGCAAGGGGGCACAGATGGCGCGGTCGGCGGGCGCGCAGGCGCAATTGATCTCCAAAGAGGGCGGCATCGCGCTGCTCAAGCTGCCATCGGGTGAAGTTCGGCGCGTGCAAGATGGTTGCATGGCGACCATCGGACAGGTCGGAAATGTAGATCACGAAAACGTCTCGCTCGGCAAGGCGGGCCGGACCCGCTGGCTGGGTAAGATGCCGCATAACCGCGGCGTTTCCATGAACCCGGTGGATCATCCGCACGGCGGCGGTGAAGGCAAGACCTCGGGCGGGCGCCATCCCGTGACTCCCTGGGGCCAGCCGACCCGCGGCTTCAAAACCCGCAACAACAAGCGCACGGATAAGTGGATCGTGACCCGGAAACAGAAGAAGCACTGAGGCATGGCATAAGCACATGGGACGCTCCGTTAAAAAAGGACCTTTTACAGACGGCTACCTGGAAAAGGCTGTCGACAAGATGAACGCCACGAACGAGAAGAAAGTCATCCGGACCTGGTCGCGCCGCTCGACCATTCTGCCTGAGTTTGTCGGACACACCATCGCCGTCCACAACGGCAAGAAATTCATTCCGGTCTACATCACCGAGAACATGGTAGGGCACAAGCTCGGGGAATTCTCGCCGACGCGGCAGTTCAAGGGACATTCGGTAAAAGCGGCGGCAGCGCCGGCGGGTGCGCCGCCGACCGAAAAGGCCGCCAAGCCGGCCTAACGGAGAGGGGGAGAAGACATGGAAGCCAAAGCAGAAGCCAGATATATTCGGGTCTCACCCCAAAAAGCCCGGCTGGTGGTGGATCTAATCCGCGGCCGGCAGGCGGGCGACGCGATCACTACGCTGCGGACGACCAACAAACGCATCGCACCGGCTGTCGAGAAGGTGCTGAAATCCGCCATTGCCAACGCGCAAAACCGCTCCGAGGACGTCGATGTCGACAAATTATATGTCTCCGAAGCATACGTCCATGAAGGGCCGCGCATGAAACGCATCCGCCCGGCGCCGATGGGCCGCGCTTACCGGTATCAGAGGCGCATGGCGCACATCGTCGTCAAAGTGGCGGAGAAAGAATCGTAAAGCATGGGACAGAAAGTTCATCCATACGGTTTCCGGCTGGGATTCAACAAGCCGTGGCGCTCGCGCTGGTTCGCCAAGCAGGGCTATCCCAAACTCTTGCAGGAAGATCTCGAGCTTAAAGAGGATCTGCGCGAGCGGCTGAAGTCGGCGGGCGTCAGCTCGATCGAGGTCGACCGGCCCGGCAATAAGCTCCGCATCACGATCCGCACCTCGCGGCCCGGCATCATTATCGGCCGCAAAGGCGCCGAGATCGAAAAGCTGAAACAGGACCTCGCCAAGCGCACCAAGCGCGAAGTTTTTATCGACATCCAGGAAGTCCACAAGCCGGAGCTGGACGCGCAGCTTGTCTCGGAATCGATCGCGCTGCAGCTCGAAAAGCGCGTGGCGTTCCGGCGCGCGATGCGCAAGGCCGTCGATTCGGCGCTGCGTTTCGGCTGCCAGGGAATCAAAGTCCGGGTATCGGGACGGCTGAACGGCGCGGAAATCGCCCGCAGCGAATGGTATCTGCAGGGACAGCTTCCGCTGCACACGCTGCGCGCCGATGTGGACTACGGCTTTTCGGAAGCGCGCACGACCTATGGCGTCATCGGCGTCAAGGCGTGGCTCTATAAGGGCGAGATTCTCGATACGAAATTGCGACGGAGCGGGCTGTCTTCGGAACCTGAGCCCCGGCGCATGGAGCCGCGGCGGGAACGGCGCCGCGAACCGCAGCCCGCACCCACAGCCGCAGCGCCGGTCGGTCAGGCAACCCAGGCGCCGCCGGCCGAACTTCCCCGCCCCACGCGCACCGGCGGACCGCTGATGCCGCCGCTGATGCCCCCTCAGCCGGCCTGGAAACAGGAAGGCCGGAGCGAAACGCCCGGCGCAGAGCCCGCTGCCGAGCCAGGCGCACAACCGGCGCCGCCCGCTAAGTCGGAAGACGAGCAAGGGAGCTGATTCGCCATGTTGATGCCCAAAAAAGTGAAATACCGCAAGCAGCAGCGAGGGCGCATGGCGGGAAAGGCCTGGCGCGGGTCAACGGTGGCCTTCGGCGACTACGGCCTGAAGGCGCTGGAATGCGGCTGGGTCACCGACCGCCAGATCGAAGCGGCCCGCGTGGCCATGACACGCTTCATCAAGCGCGGCGGGAAAGTCTGG
This sequence comes from Bryobacteraceae bacterium, assembly GCA_035280425.1. Lineage (GTDB taxonomy): Bacteria > Acidobacteriota > Terriglobia > Bryobacterales > Bryobacteraceae > QHXW01. The sequence continues at coordinate 5,090 of DATEFW010000011.1, forward strand.
ATTCGCCTGTTCCCCGACAAGCCCATCACCAAGAAGCCTGCGGAAACCCGCATGGGAAAGGGCAAAGGGGCGCCGGAGCAGTGGGTGGCGGTAATTCGTCCCGGCAAAGTTTTGTTTGAAATGGAAGGGGTCACACCCGAGGTCGCGCGCGAGGCCATGACGCTCGCCGCGCATAAGCTGCCGATGAGGACCAAGCTCGTGGCGCGCGAAACGGTGGCCGAATAAGGGGAACACGATGAGGTCGCAAAAAGTTCGGGACCAGGACACGCCGGAGCTTCAGGTTCAGTTGCGCGATATCGAAGAGCAGCTTTTCCGGCTGAAACTCCAGATGTCTATGGGGCAGTTTGACGGTTTGAAAAAATTCCGCAACATGAAAAAGACCCGCGCCCGCATTTTCACCGTGCTGCGAGAGCGCGAATTGGCCCAGCAGGCGCAGGGCGGAGAAAAGCAATAACGTATGGCGGACGAGAAGCAGGGAAACAAGAACGAGAAAATCGGCGAAGTCGTCTCGGCCAAAATGCAGAAGACCATCGTGGTCGAGGTCAGCCGGCGCGTGCCCCATGCGCTTTATAAGCGCATCATTACCAAGCGCAAGAAATTTTATGCGCACGACGAAGAAAGTACGGCCAAGCTGGGCGATACCGTGCGCATTGTGGAATGCCGCCCGCTCAGCCATTTGAAGCGCTGGCGGCTGGCCGAGGTCGTGCGGCGCGCCGCGCAGGTCGAGACCCAGCCGTCGGATTTGGATGTGCAGGTTTGAAGGTCAGGTGTCTGGGTTAAGTTCGCTGAAACCCTGCGCCTGGGAGCGATTTTAGGAGCCACTTTTTATGATCGGAATGCGAACCATTCTCGAGGTTGCCGACAACAGCGGCGCACGCAGGCTGCAGTGTATCCTGCCACGCGGCGGCGACCTGGGACTGCGCGCCGGCTTGGGCGACGTGGTCACCGCGAGCGTGAAGGAGGCCGCTCCCGATTCCGCCATTAAGAAAGGAAAGGTGGTGCGCTGCGTCATCGTGCGTATGCGCAAGGAGACCCGCCGTAAAGACGGCACCTACATCCGCTTCGATTCCAACGCCGCCGTTCTGATCAGCGACACGAACGATCCGGTGGGCACGCGCGTTTTTGGTCCGGTGGCCCGGGAATTGCGCGACAAGAAATTTATGAAAATCGTATCTCTCGCGCCGGAGGTGATCTGATGGCGCTGGCACGGAAGAAGCCGGCTGAACCGGTGCGCATTCAACTCAAAAAGAACGACCAGGTGCGCGTGATCGCCGGGCGCGACAAGGGCAAATCCGGGCGGATACTCAGCCTGGACGCGCGCACCAACACCGCCTTGGTCGAGCATGTGTCGATGATCAAGCGCCACACGCGGCCCAACCCGGCCAAGCAGATCCAGGGCGGCATCGCCGAGCGCGAGGCTCCGATCGCCGTTTCGAATTTGATGATTTTGTGCCCGGCCTGCGGCCCGGTGCGCATCGCTCACCACGTCGAATCGCTTCCCGGCGGCGGTGTGCGTCGTTCGCGCGTGTGCCGCAAATGCGGGCAGACATTGGATAAGAAGTAAGCGTATGGCAGCCAGACTGAAGCAGTTTTATACCAAGACCGTTGCGCCGGCTCTCAGCAAGGAGTTCGGCTACAAAAACGTCATGGCCGTTCCCAAGCTCGAGAAGATTTCCGTCAATATCGGACTGGGCGAAGCCACGCAGAACGCCAAGCTGATGGATGGCGCCGTCAACGAGCTCGCGCAAATCGCCGGACAAAAGCCGGTCGTGACCAAGGCGCGCCGGTCGATAGCCGCATTTAAGCTCCGCGAAGGCATGGCCATCGGCTGCATGGTGACCTTGCGCGGCGACCGCATGTACGAATTTTTCGACCGCCTGGTGAATGTCGCGCTCCCGCGCGTGCGCGACTTTCGCGGCGTGTCCACCAAATCGTTCGACGGCCGCGGCAATTACACACTCGGCATCCGCGACCAGTTGATCTTTCCGGAAATCGACTACGCCAAGGTGGAAAAGACCAAGGGCATGAATATTTCGATCACCACCACGGCCCGAACCGATGCCGAGAGCGTGGCCCTGCTGAAGGCCATGGGAATGCCGTTTCGGCAGTAGGTGAAGGAGAAGCAGAAAAGAATGGCTACCACCGCCAGAAAAGCAAAGAACATCAGATCCGCCAGAGCCATTGCCCGCGCGCGAGCCGAGCGCAAGAAGGTGCCCAAGCTGGAGGTGCGGCACCGCAATCGCTGCTGGCGCTGCGGCCGGGCCCGCGCCTTTCTCCGCAAGTTCGGCATCTGCCGGCTGTGCTTCCGCCAGCTGGCGCTCAACGGCGAGATTCCCGGCGTGATTAAGGCAAGCTGGTAGGAGGAATCATGACGACCGACCCGATTGCCGACATGCTGACCCGCTTGCGCAATGCCATGCTGGCCCGCCATCCTAAAGTGGATGTGCCGGCTTCCCGGCTCAAAGCCGAAATCGCGCGCATTCTCAAGGAAGAAGGCTACATCGCCAACTTCAAAATCGCTGAAGAGGGCGTCAAGAAGGTCCTCAAGATTTATCTGAAGTATTCGCCCAATAACGCGCCGGTGATTACGCGGATCGAGAGAGTTTCCCGCCCCGGCTGCCGCGTCTACGTGGGCCGCGACGATATCCCCCGGGTGCAAGGCGGCCTGGGGATCAATATTTTGACCACTCCGCGCGGCGTCATGACGGGGCGAACAGCGCATAAGGAAGGGGTCGGCGGAGAACTGCTCTGCCAGATCTGGTAAAGCGTGGAGCGCTGAACAAGGTTAAGTCATATGTCACGAGTTGGAAATAAGCCAATCCCGCTGCCCAAAGGCGTGAAAGCCGAGATCGGCGAACAGTTGCGGATCGAAGGACCCAAAGGAAAGCTCACGGTGCCGATCCCGCCGGGCATTCAGGTGACCCAGGCCAACGGCAACCTGGAGCTGAAACGCGAGAACGACCATCAGGCCGCGTTGCACGGTCTGGCGCGCGCGCTTGCCGCCAATGCCGTCCAGGGCGTCTCCACCGGTTTCACCAGAGAGCTGGATATCGTCGGCATCGGCTACCGCGCCGACGTCAAGGGGCGCGTCGCCACTTTCACGCTGGGCTATTCGCACCCGATCGAATTTCTGCTGCCCGATGGCGTGGATCTGAAAATCGACAAGCAGACTCATCTGGTGCTGACCAGCTATAACAAGCAGTTGCTCGGCCAGGTGGCCGCCAACATCCGGGCGCTGCGCAAACCTGATCCCTATAAGAACAAGGGAATCCGTTACACCGGCGAAGTGCTCCGCAAGAAAGTCGGCAAGACCGGCGCAGCAACAGGTGCCAAAGCATGATCCAGCGAATCAACAAGAACGAAATCCGGGGCCGCATACACCGGCGGATTCGCCGCAAGGTCCGCGGAACGGCGGAACATCCCCGCCTGGCGGTGTTCCGCAGCCTCACCCATATCTATGCGCAAGTGATCGACGATGCCGCCGGCCGTACGCTGGTTGCCGCGTCCTCGATCGAAGATGCGCTGCTCAACAGCGCCTCCGCCGCCGTCGAAGCTCCCAAAGAAATCGCCAAGGCCGAAAAGGAGCCCGCCAAGGGCGAGAAAGCTTCAGCCAAAGGTGAAAAGAAGGGCGAAAAGGGCGAAAAGGGCGACAAAAAGCCGCCCAAAAAACCAGCCGTGGCGGCAAAGGCCAGGGGCGGCAATCTGGCCGGGGCGCAGCTCATCGGGCGAACCATTGCCCAGCGCGCTAAAGAAAAAGGAATCAAGCGCGTGGTATTCGATCGCGGCGGCTATCTTTATCACGGCCGCATCAAGGCGCTGGCCGATGCGGCTCGCGCAGCCGGACTGGAGTTCTAACGATGGCAGCAACCGTAGTCAAACGCATCGACCCGCAGACGCTCAATCTCAAAGAGCAGGTGGTCTCGATCAACCGCGTGACGAAAGTCGTCAAGGGCGGCAAAAACCTGAGCTTTTCGGCGCTGGTGGTAGTCGGAGATTCCTCCGCCAAAGTGGTCGGCTTCGGCGTCGGCAAGGCCAAGGAAGTGCCGTCGGCCATTCGCAAGGGCATCGAGGCGGCTAAGAAGAACTTGCGCAAGATTCATCTGCTCGATACCACCATCCCGCACCAGGTTTTGGGACGCTTCGGCAGCGGCCTGGTACTGCTCAAGCCGGCGCCGGAAGGCACCGGCGTGATTGCCGGCGGTCCCGTGCGGGCCGTCGTGCAGGCCGCGGGCATTCCCAACGTGCTGACCAAATCCATCGGCTCGCACAACCCCCATAACGTGGTCAAGGCCACCATCGATGCGCTCGAGCAGTTGCGCGACAAAAACGCGGTGGCGGAAATGCGCGGCCTGACGGTGGAGAAACTGTGAAGAAGAAGAGTGGCGGTACAATCAAAATCAAGCTGGTGCGCAGTCCCATTTGCACTCCCGAGAAGCACAAAAAGATCGTTCGCAGCCTGGGCTTGCGGAAATTGAACCAGGTCGTGGAGCGTCCCGACACGCCCGGCTTTCGCGGGATGGTGAACAAAGCGCCGCATCTGCTGGCGGTGGTGGAGTAGGAAACCAATGAACCTGAGCAATCTAAAACCTCCCGCGGGCCAGAAGCACCGGGTCAAGCGCATTGGCCGCGGCATGGGATCCGGCCGGGGAAAAACAGCCACTCGCGGCAGCAAGGGCCAGCATGCCGGGACGGGCTTCAGCCTCCTGCGCGGTTTCGAAGGCGGCCAGATGCCGCTGCATCGCCGCCTGCCCAAGCGCGGCTTCACCAATATTTTCAAGAAGCAGTATGCTGTAGTGAACCTGGGACGCCTGGAAAAACTTGCCGGCGATAGCTTCACTCCCGATCGTCTCGCCGAGCTCGGCGTGGTCCGGAAATTGGGTGATGGCTTAAAGATACTGGGAGCGGGCGAGCTTACCCGCAAGATCCGCGTGGAAGCTCATTTGTTTTCCCGCTCGGCGGTGGAGAAGATCCAAAAAGCCGGCGGCGAAGCGGTGGTTATCGGAGCGGCGAACCCGGAGCATTAATCCGGCTAAGGCACGACCATGAGATTTTTCGAAGCCCTCGGCAATATTTTCCGCGTCCCCGACCTGCGCAAGCGGGTTCTTTTTACTCTGGCACTGCTGGCCGTGTACCGCCTCGGCGGCCACATTCCCACGCCCGGCATCAATGTCAGGCGCTGGCAGGATTTTTTCACCCACGCACAAGGCACGATCTTCGGTTTTTTTGATCTCATGGCCGGAGGCAATATCCGGCGTCTCACCGTCTTTGCTCTGGGCATCATGCCCTACATCACGGCGTCCATCATTCTCCAACTGTTGACCGTCGTGATGCCGACCCTCGAGAAGCTGCAGAAAGAGGGGGAGCTGGGCCGCCGCAAGATCACCCAGTGGACCCGGTACCTGACTATCGCTCTGGCTCTCGCTCAGTCGTTTGGAATTGCAGCCGGTCTCGAGGCCATGGAAGGCATCGTGATCGATCCCGGGTTCGGCTTCATGATGCTGACCATCATCTCGCTCACGGCCGGCACAGCCTTCATCATGTGGCTGGGCGAGCAGATCACCGATCGCGGCATCGGCAACGGCATGTCCCTGATCATCTTCGCCGGCATCGTGGTCGGCCTGCCCAATGCCATCGGCAATATCTATACCAACGTATTCGTTACCAAGGAATGGGGGCCCATCACTCTGGGCGCCATCCTGATCATGATGATCGCGGTCGTCGCTTTCATCGTGTTCGTCGAGCGCGGCGAGCGGCGCATCCCCGTGCAGTACGCCAAACGCGTGATCGGCAGGCGCGTCATGGGCGGCCAATCCACCCACATGCCGCTCAAAGTGAACGCCGGCGGCGTCATTCCGGTAATTTTCGCTTCGTCCATCCTGGCGTTCCCCCAAACCGTGCGCAGCCTGCCGCTGGTCAAAAACAGCAAATGGCTGACCGGAATGTTGACTGCCATCCAGCATGGTGAGCCGCTCTACGTCGTGCTGTACATCGTCGGCATCTTTTTCTTCTGCTTCTTCTATGTGTCGATCATTTTCAACCCCAATGAAGCCGCCGACAATATGCGCAAGTACGGCGGGTTCGTCCCAGGCATCCGGCCGGGGCGCAATACCGCCGACTACATCAACGTCATCCTGACAAAGATCACGGTGGTCGGCGCCGCTTACCTTTCGATCATTTGCATGATTCCCGACATCATGATTTCGGGAATCCACCTGCAGCACCTGCCGCTGGTCGGCAACTGGATCGACATGTATTTTCCACGGTTTCTGCTGGAAGGCTTGAACGTGCAGTTCTATTTCGGAGGAACGTCGCTGCTGATCGTCGTGGGCGTGGCTATGGACACCATCAACCAGGTCGAAGCGCAGTTGATCATGCGCCACTATGAAGGTTTCACACCACGCGCCGGACGAATCCGCGGGCGGCGAAGTACGTTCTAAGGATGACGGCTTGAACCTGCCCAAAACCGAAATCCGGGTAGCGCAATCGTCCGATAACGCTTCCGGCTTCACACCCCCCTTGGCCGTCATCCTGTTCGGTCCGCCCGGTTCAGGCAAGGGTACCCAATCCAAGCTCCTGGTCAAGTCCTTTGGGATTCCTCAGATTTCGACCGGCGACATGCTGCGGGATCACATCCGCAGGGGAAACGCTGTCGGCACCAAGGTAGAGGCCAAAATGAAGGCCGGCATTCTGGTCAAAGACGACGTCGTCAACCGCTTGGTAGAACAACGGTTACAACAGGGCGATTGCGAGCGCGGCTGCATTCTCGACGGCTATCCGCGCACCCAGGCGCAGGCCGAAACCCTGTGCGCCATGTTAGGCTCCCGCGGCGTCCGCGAGTTGGTGATTCACCTGAAAGTCGATTATAATGTGATCATTGCCCGCCTTTCCGGTCGCCGACAGTGCCCTGTGTGTGGCACCTTGTATAACGCCAGCTCCAGGCCGCCTAAAGTGCCGGGCGTGTGCGATCTGGACGGCGCAAAGTTAATCGTGCGGGATGACGATCGCGAAGAAGTGGTGCGCGAGCGGCTGGATGCGTATGAGAAACAGACCCGGCCGCTGATCGAATATTTTCGCGCCAAGAACAAGGCGTTGCACGAAATAGACGCCAGCCACGATGCCCCGGAAGCGGTGTTCCGGAAAATCGAGGGGCTGATCCGGCTGCAATGATTATTCGCAAGACGGCCGCGGAACTGGAGAAAATGCGGCAGAGCGGGCTTCTGGTTTACCAGATTCTGCAGAAGCTCGGGGAAATGGTTGAAGAGGGTGTGAGCACCCAGGATCTGGAAACGGCCGCCGAGCGGATGATTGCGGAAGCGGGCGCGCGGCCGGCCTTTAAAGGTTATTTTGTCCCCGCGGCGGGCGAACGGTACAAATACGTGCTGTGCACTTCGGTTAATAACGAAATCGTGCACGGCATTCCGTCGTCGAAAAGAATTTTGAAAAAGGGCGATATCGTTTCCATCGATACCGGAGTGGAATTAAACGGTTATTACGGCGATTCGGCGGTCACCGTCGGCGTTGGCGAGCTGACGGAATCCGCCAGGAAGCTGCTCCGCGTCACCCAGGAGTCGCTCGAGCTGGCCATCCAGCAGGTGCGCGCCGGCAACCGGCTGTTTGACATTTGCAGCACCGTCGAGCGCCATGTGACTGCGAACGGTTTTTCGGTGGTGAGGGAGTACGTCGGGCACGGCATCGGAACACAGCTTCACGAAGAGCCGCAGATTCCGAACTACGTGGATCGCAAGAACGAGAATCCGCGCTTGAAAGAAGGCATGGTGCTGGCCATCGAGCCCATGGTAAACGCCGGAAAGCCGGATGCCAGGGTGCTGGGCGATCGATGGACCGCAGTGACGAAGGATGGATCGTTTTCGGCGCATTTCGAGCACTGCGTGGCGGTAACGTCCAACGGCCCCTGGGTGCTGACCAGGCCGTAAAGTGTCGCCTGCCAGGTGCCAGGGATCGGTGATTGAGGAGCTGCCGCAGTTGGTATTCCGGGTCGATTTGGGCAGAGGCCGGCAGGTGCTGGCTCATTCAGCAGGCATGACGGAACGGAATTTCGTGCGCCTGCTGCCCGGTGACCGGGTGGAAGTCGAATTGGCCGCGCAGGATCAAACCCGCGGCCGGATTTTGAGGAAATTGTGAAAGCCGCCGGTTTTTAGGTTTGCTGGCACCTGAAACCTAACACCTGGCACCTGATTTTCTATGAAAGTACGCGCATCCGTTAAGAAAATTTGCGATAAGTGCAAGGTGATCCACCGGCGCGGCGTCGTGCGGGTCATCTGCCCGAATCCGAAACATAAGCAGCGTCAGGGATAGGAGAAAACGTTATGGCACGTCTTGCAGGCGTAGATCTGCCCCCGCAGAAACGGGCGGAAGTCGGCCTCACTTACATTTACGGCATCGGCCGCAGCCGCTCCCGTTCCCTGCTCCACCGGGCCGGGATCGATTTCAACAAGAAGGTCGGCGACCTGGCCGAAGAAGAGGTCAACCGCGTGCGCCAGATCCTCGAAGAGGAAGGCGCCGTCGAGGGCGACCTGCGCAAGGAAGTCTCGATGAATATCAAGCGTCACATCGAGATGGGCTCTTACCGCGGCCTCCGCCATCGCAAAGGCCTGCCCGTGCGCGGCCAGCGCACGCACACCAACGCCCGCACGCGCAAAGGCCCGCGCCGCGGCACCATTGCCAATAAGAAAAAATCGGCGGCGAAGACATAATCTATGGCCAAAGCGGCAGCAACCAAACCACCGGCGAAGAAGAAAAGCTTCAAGAAGAAGGAGAAGCGCGTTGTCCACTCGGGCATCGTGCATATCCAGGCGACGTTCAACAACACGATCGTCACCATCACCGACCAGGAGGGCAACACCATCTCCTGGGCCAGCGCCGGCTCCCAGCAGTTCCGCGGGTCGCGTAAAGGAACGCCGTTCGCCGCCCAGCAGGCCGCATTGACGGCGGCCAATAAAGCGAGCGAGAGCGGATTGAGAACGGTCGAAGTCAGAGTCAGCGGTCCTGGATCGGGCCGCGAGTCGGCGGTGCGCGCCTTATCCACCGCGGGACTCGAAGTTCGCTCCATCAAGGACGCGACTCCGATTCCCCATAACGGTTGCCGCCCGCCGAAGAGAAGAAGGGTGTAGAAGACCGGTGCCAGGTGCTGGCGCCAAAGAATTACCAAGCAGGACGAAGGCCGCTTGCGGCTGTAAACTGCACGTGACCGAACCAAAGGAGGGATCTTGGCACGTTATCGAGGCCCGGTTTGCCGGCTCTGCCGGCGCGAGGGCATGAAACTATTTTTGAAAGGCGAGCGCTGTCACAGCGAGAAGTGCGCCATCGAAAAGCGCAACTTCATTCCCGGACAGCATGGGAAAGACCGGAAAGCCAAACTGGTGGGCTACGGCCTCCAGCTCCGCGAAAAGCAGAAAACGCGCCGCGTGTACGGCGTGCTCGAAACACAGTTCCGCAACAGTTTTGAAAAAGCCGCACACCAGAAAGGCATCACCGGCGAAAATCTGCTGGGCGGGCTCGAGCGCCGCCTGGACAGCGTCATCTATCGCATGGGCTTCGGCACCAGCCGCGCCCAGGCGCGCCAGATCGTACGCCACGGCCACATTCAGGTCAACGGCCGTAAGGTCAATATCCCGTCATTTCAGGTGAAGATCGGCGACGAAGTCGCCGTGCGCGAACCCAGCCGCGAAAATCCCACGATTCTGGCGGCGCGCGACGCCACCGCGCATGCCCCGTCGCCCGCATGGATGGAAGTCGATCGCGAAAATCTCCGCGGCAAAATTACCGGGCTGCCCAAGCGTGACGAGCTCGTGCAGATTCCCATTAACGAGCAGCTCATCGTCGAGCTGTACTCGAAGTAAAACGATTTTGGGCCGCAGAGGCGCGGACTGGCATCGCCCTTCGGCGTCTCTGCAGTAAACGAGGTCTTAAAAAAATATGTTTAAAGGTTTCCAAAAACCCAAACGATTAGTCGCGAATACCGAAACGCTCACGGATCGCTACGGCATGTTCACGGCGCAGCCCTTCCAGCGCGGCTTCGGCACCACCATCGGCAACGGCCTGCGCCGTGTTCTGCTCAGCTCCATCGAAGGCGCGGCCATCACCGCCGTCCGCATCGAGGGCGTCGAGCACGAATTCAGCCCCATCCCCGGCGTGGTTGAGGACGCCACCGATATCATCCTCAACCTCAAACAGATTCCCTTCAAGATCATGAGCGAAGGCGTCAAAACCGTGCGCCTCGTCGCCGAACAGCCCGGCGAAGTCTTCAGCGGCCAGATCCAGACCGACCAGGACGTCGAGGTCCTCGACCGCAATCTCCACATCGCCACCATCGGTGAAGGCGGCAAGCTCAATATCGAAATGCGGCTTAAGACCGGCCGCGGCTACGTCAGCGCCGACAAGAACTTCGACGAAGATCTCGCGCTCGGCTACATCCCCATCGATTCCGTCCACTCGCCCGTGCGCAAAGTGAACTTTACCGTCGAAGCCGCGCGCCTCGGCCAGATGACCGATTACGATAAGCTCACTCTCGAAGTCTGGACCAACGGAGCCATCTCTCCCCAGGACGCCATCGGCTACGCCGCCAAGCTGCTCAAAGATCACATGGCCATCTTCATCAACTTCGAAGAGCTGCCCGAAGCGACCGAAGAGACCGCCGAGCACACCATGGATAAGATGAGCGAACAGTTGAATCGCTCGGTCGAAGAGCTCGAGTTGAGCGTCCGCTCCTACAATTGCCTCAAGAACGCCAACATTCAGACCATCGGCGAGCTCGTCCAGAAGACCGAAGCCGAAATGCTGCGCACCAAAAACTTCGGCCGCAAGTCCCTCAACGAGATCAAGGAAATTCTCGGCAACATGGGCCTCCAGCTCGGCATGAAGCTCGATGCCCACGGCAAGCTGGTCGCTCCGCCGCCTCCTCCTCCGGGAACCATTCTTCCCGAGCCGCTTCTCGACGATGAAGGCCCGTTCGGCCCGCCCGCCGAGACCGGGCAGCCTGGCGAGTAACCCACATGCGACACAGACGAGGAGGATACAAACTCAAGCGCGATGTCGGCGCGCGCAAATCCCTGCTAAAGGGGCTGGTCACCAGCATCATCGAGCAGGAGCGCGTCATCACCACCGTGCCCAAGGCGAAAGCCGTCAAGCCGCTGGTCGAGCGCATGATCACGCTCGCCAAGCGCGACACATTGCACACGCGCCGGCAGGCCGCGGCGTTTCTCGAAACACCGGCATCGGTGAAAAAGCTTTTCGAGACCCTGGGCGCGCGCTTCGGCCAGCGCTCGGGCGGCTACACGCGCATCGTGCGCCTCGGTTTTCGTAAAGGCGACGGCGCCGAGCAGGCCATGATCGAGCTGGTCGGCTCCGAACTGGTCAAGCGCGCCGCTGAACGCGCCAAACGCCGCGAAGAGCGCCTGAAAGCCCAGCGCGAAGGCCGCGAGATGGAAGAAGAAGCGCCCGAGGGCGAAGAAGAAAAGTAAGCGCGCGCGTCACAACTCAACGAAATCCACAGCCGCCGTGAATTCGGTTTCGCGGCGGCTTCTTTTTTTTTGCTGAACGTCGCCCGTGGCGCCGGATTATGAAACCACGAACAACGAACGTCTTTTCAAACACCTGCACCCAACACGGATTCCGTATGGCGCATAACGTTTCGCCCTCATTCCCACACCTCTCCGTTACAAACCCCACACCTGGAACAAACCTCGCCGTAACGCCTGAAACCGCAACTCCGTAAGCAGTAGCATGAAGACTCTATTAGCCTTGCTATTGGGCGTGGCGCCGGTGGCGTTCGCACAGCCGGTCGCCGTCGGTGTTAGGGGAGGCATTCCGCTAACGGACTTCGTCACCACCACCACATCGCCGAATCCTTCGGTGGGTTCTTTTTTCGGCACAAGAACCAACCGCTACATCATCGGCCCCACTCTGGAGCTTTATCTTCCTTTCGGCTTCGGCGTGGAGATCGACGGTTTGTACCGCCACCTGGATTACACCCAACATGGAACCGTGCTCAACAATGTCGTGTCGAGCGCTAAGGCATCGGCCAACGCCTGGGAGTTCCCTCTGCTCGCCAAGTACCGGTTCCCGTTCCCCGTGATTAAGCCCTTTATCGATGGCGGCGTCAACTTCGACACGCTGAGCAGCCTGAAAAACGCTGCCTTAGATGTGCTTCCGACCGGCGACACCATAACGGTCCATCACCAGGTCATTTATGGCTTAGCCGTCGGCGGCGGCCTCGATCTCCGTCTGGCGATGATCCACTTCATTCCAGAAATCCGGTACACTCGCTGGGGCACCGAGCATTTTAGAGATGCCAACGACCTGATCCGTTGGAATAAAAACGAGGGCGAGTTCTTGCTCGGCATCACCTTCGGCGGCGCGCCGCGATAACTCATTCGCACGGCGTGAAGCTCGCAGCGTAACCGGGAGAGTACGGATTTCCATCCCGGGCCGAGGTGCTGTCTGCGCCACTCTAACCGATTGGCGACGGAAAATGCTGTTGGTTTTGGAGTCCGCCTCCGGCCGGCGCGAACCGCAATCTAAAGCTCTTGGCAAAGATCCACGCAAGCTCCAGCAGCATGGGCCAAACGACGACCATCCCTACAATCCAGCCGTAACTAGAGCGTGCAGGCCCGGGCATCGGTGCATAAACAACCAGGCAAAATGCCATATTGACGAGATGCGCCGTGTCAAGTTCCGCAACGCAGGCGCCGTGATGCCGGGAAAAATTGCAGATGGAGAGCTGCTTCAGTGTAGTTCCGGGCGCTCGTTCCACCAGGAACTCCAGAACGAAACCAGAGCGGCTTCCTGATCGTCCGGCATCTGCTCGAAGGCGAAATTGGCGACGGTTTTTGTCGTCTCGTAAGGCGCAGACGCGGGTATCTGCAGGTAAGCAAGGCTGACAGCATTCGCCGCAGTCTGCGGCTCGCACCCGTTCGCAAACGAGGAGAGGCCGAATACGCCCTTCACGCGCTCATTGATATCCGCACTCTGCAGAAGGGTTGCCAGAAACGGCAGAGCTTCGCGCGTGTGAATCGCGGCAAGCGCGTTCACCGCGGCCGCTCTAAGATCGGCAGATATCGCCGGTACACTCGCAAGCGAAGCCAGTTGCTGCACGGCGGCTGGAGTGGTATCGCGGAAAGCATCGTGAAGCGCCGTAAGGACTCGGGTTCTACTCGGATCCTGGCTTATGGACGGCCAAACTTGCGCAAGGGTAGCTATCGAGCCCTCCTGCACGCGCTCCAGCATGGCTGCAACGGCTGCGGAGCGAAAGGAGAGGACTTTCGACTTCAGGAATCGCGAGAGCACGGACTGCACGGCGGGGGTGTTCAGGGACTCCGTGGCGTCCAGGAACGTCTCGGGATTCCGGCCCATGGATTCTATGCCGGCACCCAACTCAAATACGATGGCGTCCGTCAAGGCGGCGCCGGCTGGATATTCGTACGATGGGGGCAGTGTCTTTACCGCCGGCCAGAAGAGACCAGGCAAAATGCCGCCGGGACCGCTAGCAGCCAGGACGTCGAAACCCGAGGCGCCCCCGGATTTCAGAAACCAGATCCCCAGAAAGTTCGCGCTGATGCTGGCCGTTTGGGGGTAAGCGATCCCCACGCGAGTCCACGGATGGCTTATGTGCACAACGGGCGGCACCGGCCCGCCTTTTAGGGTTCTGATCACGTCGATGTCGAGGGAGAGATTCTCGCGTGACTGCACGCCCCCGGTGATCGCGCCTATGACGATCGCGTCTGCCTTCGGCGCAATATCGCTGATTTTCGCTGGAAAAGCTGCCGGCGCCAGCGCGAGGTACAGGAGGGCAGCACTCAACGCCCTGCGATAGGAAATAGGCCTCATCGGTAGGTTCGTTCCTTCAGTTAAGCACGTTCCCTTGGTTCCGTGCTTCCGACCGGCGATACCATAGCCGTCCGTCACCAGACGATTTATGGCGTGGCCGTCGGCGGCGGCCTCGATCTCCGTCTGGCGAGCGTTCACTTCGTTCCAGAAATCCGGTACACTCGCTGGGGCACCGAGCATTTTAGAGATGCCAACGACCTGATCCGCTGGAATAAAAACGAGGGCGAGTTCCTGCTCGGCATCACCTTCGGCGGCGCCCCGCGATAACTGACGCGCACGGCGTGAACGTCTCTAACGACAACAGCCGCCCCATTCGTTCATGCGAGCGACTAGGGAGGATCAATCCGCTGCCGGGCCACTTCTCACTGGTGAGCGCAATACGGCAACTTGGCTACGGCGTTCGACAACCGGTGAAACTTCCGTCGGACATGTTTGACGCCTGCACCGGTCGCATACAGCAGAAGCGAGACTTACGGAAAAGTGATCGCCGTCAGAAATTCCACCTGATCCGTAACGGTCGTTAGAGCAAACCTCGGAACATTTTGATCGCGCGCCCAGCGCAGGTAGCGGAACTGAGGCGCGATCTTGAGCTTCCAGACATGGGCCTCGACTCCTAACCCGGCTGCGAATCCGTGATTGGACGGGTTTGTGAAGCTCCGGGCGTATGAGTACCGGAACGCGGGGCCCGCATCAATGAACGGCTTCACCACCGGTAGCTGAAAACGGTATTTCAACAGGACCGGAAGCTCCCAAGTCACAGAATGCTGGTATTGGAACAACTGCGGCGGAGCTTGACCGGACTGGTTCCCCTCTCTGAACCGAAGTATGTGGTATAGCCCATCGGCCTCGACCGAGAGATCGCGCGGCAGGCGCGCCTCCACCGTAACGCCGGCGATCCAACGCTGCGGAGTGGAAATGCCGAGTATGCGGCGGTTGTCGCCCGGGGCGGGATTATTCGGCGGGAGATTGTAATTCTGGAAATCCTGCGTCAGACCTTCGCCGCCCACTATGCCAAAGGAAAAAGGCTGCGCGCACGCCGAAAAAACGGGCATCACGAAACAGATGAAAACTGATCTGCGTATCACATGATTCGGACGCTGTATCGCCCATCACCGTTCCGAATCTCTTTTTTAGTGTTACGAAAGTAAAAAATTCCGTCGCTCCAGGCGGCCGCGCAATCGCCTACGCTGAGGCTTGCCCGGGCGGCCTACATGCTCCTCTTAGCCTGCTGGGTGCGTGCATCTCTCGCATTCGCCGGCGCGGCGGCCACGGTAGCTCCGAAATTTTTCATCCTGCCTGCGCGGCCCGTGCCTCATTAAACAGCCGTAACCGCGACAGCACCACCTGTTTTACCGCGTCCACGGCATCCGGGAGAATCTTGTACGGCACAATCTCCTCCGGGTGTCTTCTGAGCCCTTCCTCCACGCCCCGCCTCCAGGCGATCCTTAGCTCGGTGTTGATGTGAACGATCGTGATCCCGGCGGCAATCGCCTTTCGAAAATCTTCGTCGCCTGTTCCCGATCCACCGTGAAGCGTCAGCAGTACTCGCGCTGCGCGCTTGATTTCCGCGATTCTTTCAATATCCAGCCGCTTGCTCGATTCGCCCCGCACCATGCTCGCCAGCATGCCGTGCATGTTTCCGACCGCCGGAGCCAAAATATCGACGCGCGTTGCTTCGACAAACTGCCGCGCCTCTTCCGCCGTCGTCAGCGCTCCACCCCGCGCCTCCCGGTGGATCTCCGATCCCGTGCCGATGTCCCCGATTTCTCCTTCCACCAGAATGTCCGGCTGGATGCTCTTGAGCGCTTCAACTGCCTCGCTGGTCCTCTTCACATTTTCTTCGAAACTCAAAGCGGAAAGGTCGAACACCACTGAATCGAAGCCGGCACGAGCCGCTTCCGCCGCCTTTTCCAGCGAATGCGTGTGATCCGCGTTCATGAAAATCGGGAAATCGTGTTCTTCGCGCAATTCCCGCACGAAAGCTGCGATCGGGCGCGCCCCCAGGAACTCGCGCTCCCCCTCCGACACCCCCACCATGACCGGAACGTTCAGCTCGCGCGCCGCGCTGAACACGGCTTTCAATAACACCAGGTCGGAAACATTGAAATGACCGACCGCGACCCCTTTCGATTCGGCTTGCTCCAAAGCCTCCCGCAACCGGTTCATATCCAGATTCTATCTCCACCGCGTCAGGTGGCCAAAAACCACCATCGGCGGTTGATTCCAGCCAACCGTACCATGTTCCTTTCCGCTTGTTTTCAATTGGTTAGTGGGCCTCGTGGGATGGCGAAACAGATGCAGATTTGATTGCGTCGAGATCTATAAAACAGGCGGCGATTATGCGCACCCATCCCATTCAACCGATTCAGTTTACCCTTAAAAGCCTCGCGCTCGGTCTTTTGGCGACGGCCGGCGTTGCCCTGGCGCAGTACCCGGAACCGCCGGCGCCGCCGGCTGATCAGAACGCTCCATCCAACCCTGGATGGCGTCGCGCCACCGATCCACCGCCCGACCGGCCACCGGCTCGCCAGGAACGTAGCCAACCCGCGCGGCCATCTTACAGCATTCCGCCGGAGCTCACCATTAAACCCGGCACTTTCGTCACGGTGCGCGTTGACCAGCCGCTCTCCTCGGACCGCAACCAGCCGGGCGACGCATTTTCGGCCACACTGGTCCGGCCGATTGTTGTCGATGGGATCGTCGTGGCGCAGCGCGGGCAACTGGTCGGCGGACGGGTCGCAGAAGCGCAAAAAGCCGGCCGCGTGCAAGGCGTTTCGCGTCTTGGCGTGCAGTTGACCGACCTCACGCTGGTCGATGGCCAGCAGCTCCCCATCCAATCGCAGTTGATCGACCGCCGCGGGCCAACTTCCGAAGGGCGTGATGCCGTCGGCATCGGCACAACCACGGCCATTGGCGCCGCGGCTGGCGCGGCGGCGGGAGGTGGAGCAGGAGCAGGCATCGGGGCCGGAGCGGGTGCCGTAGCCGGGGTGATTGGAGTCCTGCTGACCCGAGGGCGGGCAACCGTGATCTATCCCGAATCCGTATTGACCTTCCGTGTGGAAGCGCCGATCACTGTGGTGACCGATCGCGCGCCCCAGGCTTTCCGCTACGTCGATCCGAACGAATACGACCGGCCTTACGAAACCGAAGCCCCGCAGCCCCGGCCGCGATACGCCTGCTCGGGTTATGGATGCGCGCCGCCACCACCGCCTCCATATTATTACTACGGTTGGGGTTATCCATACTATTGGGGACCGAGTATCTCGTTCTTCTGGGGTCCGCGCTATCACGGTTTCTACGGGCACGGATACTACGGCCACCGCGGCTTCCGGCGCTAAGTCCTTTTCAGGCAAAGACAAGCGGGATTTTTCTCTCCGGTACTTGACATCGTTAGACTAAGATTTTATTATCTATTTAGGATTAGATTTTAAGCTAGTCCGAGACTAACATTTACTGGAGAGGGAAATAAGCTATGTCTTTGCAACACGATCCATTGAGCAGCTTGCGTTTGTTCGAAGATGCCGTGACCCGCTGGATGAGCGAGCCGCGCGTGAGCCGTCCGTGGTCGCCGGCGGTCGATATTCTGGAAACGGAAAATGAGCTGGTATTGAAGGCGGATTTGCCGGATGTGCCGCTCGAGGACATCGACGTCCAAGTGGAAAACGAGACGCTCTCGATCAAGGGTGAGCGCAAGTTCGAACAAAATACGGAAGAGAAGGGCTACCATCGTATCGAACGTGCCTATGGAAGCTTCACGCGGAGCTTCAGCGTACCGGCTACGGTAGACACCGAACGGGTTTCGGCAGACTATAAAAATGGCGTCCTGACGGTGACGCTGCCGAAGAAGGAAGCCGCCAAGCCGAAGCAGGTTAAGGTAGAAGTCAAAAACTGACCTTCAGCATCTAACAGTTATAGGGAATGGGGCGGCGCTGGGGCCGCCCCATTGCGCGAGAAAGCAGGTTCCAATTGTTCCGTTTTGACAAATTGACGCAAAAGGCCCAGGAGGCCGTTCAGCAGTCCCAATCGGTTGCGGAGAAGAACCAAAACCAGGCGGTGCATCCGCTGCACCTGCTGATTGCGCTCGCGAGCGAGCGCGAAGGAATTGTCCGGCCGGTGCTCGAAAAGTGCGGCGTGCAGCCGGACGCGGTTGTCCTCGAAGCGGAGCGGATGCTCGGTTCGCTGCCCAAAGTGACGGGCGCCGGGGCGGGCATGTATCTGTCTCCCTCGGTCAACCAGGTTTTCGAGCGCGCGTTTGACGAGGCGCAAAAGTTTAAGGATGAGTTTGTCTCGACCGAGCACCTGCTGCTGGCGATTTCGGTGCAGAAGCACGACCCGGCAGGCCAGTTGCTCGACCGCGCGGGCGCGACGTACGACGCCATTCTGAAAGCGCTGGTGTCGGTACGCGGAACGCAGCGCATCACGGATCAAAATCCGGAATCGAAATACCAGGCGCTCGAGCAGTATGCCATCGATCTGACGGAGCAGGCGCGCAAGGGAAAGCTCGATCCGGTGATCGGGCGCGACGAGGAGATCCGCCGCGTCATGCAGGTGTTGAGCCGCCGGACCAAGAATAACCCGGTGCTGATCGGCGAGCCGGGCGTGGGCAAAACGGCCATCGTTGAGGGCCTGGCGCAGCGCATCATCAAGGGCGACGTGCCCGAGCAGTTGCGCAACAAGCGGCTGGTCTCGCTGAATCTCGGCTCGATGGTGGCAGGAACGAAGTTCCGCGGCGAGTTCGAAGACCGTTTGAAGGCGGTTCTCAAAGAGATCAGCGAATCGAACGGGGAAATTATCTGCTTCATCGACGAGTTGCACACGCTGGTGGGGGCAGGCGCCGCCGAGGGCGCGATCGACGCAGCCAACATGCTGAAGCCGGCTTTAGCGCGCGGCGAACTGCGCTGCATCGGCGCCACCACGCTGAATGAATACCGGAAATATATCGAGAAAGACGCGGCGCTGGCGCGGCGCTTCCAGATGGTGCTGGTGGGCGAGCCGACCGTTGACGACACGATTGCGATTCTGCGCGGTCTGAAAGAAAAAATCGAAATCCATCACGGCGTGCGCATTAAAGACGCTGCGATTGTGGCTGCGGCGGTGCTGTCGAACCGCTACATCACGGACCGTTTTTTGCCGGACAAGGCCATCGACCTGATCGATGAAGCCGGCGCGTCGCTGCGAATCGAGATCGGCTCGATGCCGACGGAGGTCGATCAGCTCGACCGGCGGGTGACGCAGCTCGAGATCGAGCGGCAGGCACTTGGCCGGGAAAAAGACAAGGCTTCGAAGGACCGGCTACGCACGGTAGAGAACGAGCTGGAGCGTTTGCGGGCGGAATCCGCCGGCCTCAAGGAACGCTGGACGAAAGAGAAAACGGCGATCAGCCGCGTGCGGCAGCTCAAAGAAGAACAGGAACAGGCGCGCCAGGAAGAAGAACGGGCGAGCCGCGCCGGCGACTGGGAAAAAGCTGCGCAGTTGCGCTATGGCCGGCTGGCGCAGTTAGAGAAAGACCTGGAGGCAGCGACGAAGGAGCTGGAAACGATCAAGAGCGGGCGCGCGCTGCTCAAAGAAGAAATCGATGAAGAAGACATCGCGCGCATTGTGGCGAAGTGGACCGGCATTCCAGTCAGCCGCATGCTCGAAGGCGAAGTGCAGAAGCTGATCACCATGGAAGACCGGCTGCGCGATCGCGTGGTGGGGCAGGACGAGGCGGTGCGGCTGGTGTCGAACGCGATCCGGCGCAACCGCGCGGGATTGAGCGATCCCAACCGGCCGATCGGCAGCTTCATTTTCCTCGGACCGACGGGCGTGGGCAAGACGGAGCTGGCGCGGGCGCTGGCGGAATTTCTGTTCGATGACGAAAAAGCCATGATCCGCATCGATATGTCGGAATACATGGAGAAGCACGCGGTATCCCGCATGATCGGCGCGCCTCCCGGATACGTGGGCTACGAAGAAGGCGGCCAGTTGAGCGAATACGTGCGGCGCCGGCCTTATTCGGTGGTGCTGTTCGATGAAATCGAGAAAGCGCATCCGGAAGTGTTCAACACCATGCTTCAGATTCTGGATGACGGCCGGCTGACCGACGGGCAGGGGCGCACGGTGAATTTCCGCAACACCGTTATTATCATGACGTCGAACGTAGGGTCGAGCGAGATTCACCACATGGGCGCGATCGGATTTTCGGTAAACGCGCGGGCCAACGGCAATGAAGAAGTACGGAGGGCGCTGCTGGACGCGCTGCGCAAGACGTTCCGGCCGGAGTTTTTGAACCGCGTGGACGATATCATCGTATTCAATACTTTGAGCCGCGAGCATCTGGCGAAGATTATCGACTTGCAGCTTGGCCGGGTGCGGACACTGCTCGAAGCCAAGGGGCTGCATCTGGAAGTGGCGGAGAGCGCGAAGGATGTGATCATGACGGAGGGCTACGATCCAGCTTACGGCGCGCGGCCGATGCGGCGCGCGATCCAGCGGCTGGTGCAGGACCCGCTTTCCATGAAGCTGCTGAGCGGAGACTTTGTTCCGGGCGACACGGTAGTGGTGGAAGGCGACCCGAAGAAACACACGCTCGAGTTCGCGAAACGCGTGGCGGAGCTTGTGACAAAATAACGCCGGACTGGTGACAAAATAAAGGTGAAACAACCATGCACGGGACCAACACCTTCAAGACCGTTTTACTGCTGGGCCTGCTGAGCGGCGTTCTGCTGGTGGCCGGGCAGGCCCTGGGCGGGCGGAACGGCCTCTATCTGGGCCTGGTATTCGCGGTGGTCATGAATTTTGCCGGATATTTCTTCTCCGACAAGATTGCGCTGGCGACCTACTCGGCGCAGCCGCTGAGTGAAACGGAAAATCCGGAAATTTACCGGCGCGTCGAGCCGATCGTCGCGAACCTGACGCGGCGGATGGGCCTCCCGATGCCGAGGCTGTGGCTGATCGACGAAGATTCGCCCAACGCCTTTGCGACGGGACGCAATCCATCGCACGCTTCGGTAGCGTTCACGACGGGCATTCTGCGGCTGATGGACGATCGTGAAATCGAAGGCGTGGTGGCGCACGAGCTGGGGCACGTGCTGCACCGCGACATTCTGATCAGCTCGGTGGCGGCCACGATTGCGGCGGCGATCACGGCGCTGGCGCGCATGGCGTTCTTTTTTGGCGGCGCGCGAGGCGACGATGACGACGATCGCGGCGGGGCTTTCGGCGCGATTTTCATGATGATTCTGGCGCCCATCGCGGCGCTGCTGATCCAGATGGCAATTTCGCGGACGCGCGAATTCGACGCCGACGCCGCTTCGGCCAAATACACGGGCACGCCCTACGAGCTGATCTCGGCGCTGCAAAAACTGGACACCTGGTCGAAACGGATTCCCATGGAGGCCTCGCCGGCCACGCAGCACCTGTTCATCATCAAGCCATTCAGCGCCGGATTTCTCACGCGGATCTTCTCCACGCACCCCTCGACCGAAGAACGCATCGCGCGATTGCAGGCGATGCGGTGAGCGCCGCCGCATGTGGCAACTCTAAGCGTCCGCCGCGATGACGGAAATCCGGGTCAATCGAAAGGCGGCGGACCGCGTGAATTCCGGTCATCCCTGGATTTTTTCAAGTGACGTTGTGAGCCGCGACGAGGCTGCGCCGGGATCGGTGGTCCAAGTGATCGATCCCAAGGGCCGCGCGCTCGGCAGGGCGCATTACAGCTCGACATCGCAGATCACGCTGCGGCTTCTTTCGCGGCAGGTTGAAGAGATCGATCGCGACTTTTTTTCGCGGCGGCTGGCGGAGGCGGCAGCGTACCGCCGGAAGGTCGTGCGAGACACCGATGCCTATCGCGTGGTGCACGGCGAAGGCGACCGGCTGCCGGCCCTGGTAGTGGACCGCTACGGCGAGTACCTGGTGATCCAGACGCTCGATCAGGGGATGGACGCGGCCAAGGAGTGGATCGTCGGGGGGCTCGCCGATTTGTTTTCGCCGCGCGGCATTGTGGCGCGCAACGACGCGCCGGCGCGGAAGCACGAGGAATTGCCGCTCGAGACCGCAGTGATCGCGGGTGAAGCGCCGTCAGATCTCACAGTGCGGATGAACGGGGTTTCCTTCCGCGTGGATCTGGTGCACGGGCAGAAGACGGGAATTTTTCTCGACCAGCGCGAGAATTACGTGGCTGCGGCGCGCTACGCGCACGGGCGCGCGCTCGATTGTTTCACATCGACGGGCGGCTTCGCGCTGCACCTGGCGGCGAAGTGCGAATCGGTCGAGGCCGTAGATTCGAGCGCGGCGGCGCTGGCGACAGCGGAAGAGAACCGGAAAGCGAACGGCATCGGGAACATCGAATTTCGGGAAGCGGATATGTTCGAGGTGCTGGCCGGCTATGCGTCGGCACGGCGCGAGTTTCAAACGGTGGTGCTCGATCCGCCGGCGTTCGCGAAATCGCGGCGCAATCTGGAAGCAGCGGTGCGCGGTTACAAGGAGATCAACCTGCGCGCGCTGCGGCTGCTCGGGCGAGGCGGAATTCTGGTGAGCTGTTCGTGCTCGCATCATGTGAGCGAAGCCACGCTGCTCGAATTGATCGCGGAGGCGGCGCTCGATGCCGGGCGCGAGCTGCGCGTGGTCGAGCGCCGCACGCAGGCGCAGGATCATCCGATCCTGCTGACGGTTCCGGAAACGCATTATCTGAAATGCCTGATTTTGCAGGTACTGTGAAGTAATGCGCGCGGCGCGGGTTAGTGGACGCGCTCGTAGTCCCGCGCGAACAGCAAGCGGATGGACACGAGCAGCAGGATGCCGGCGGCGGCAAGCAGCACGCCGGTATAGCTCATGACACGCGCGATTCCAAGACTTTGCTTCCAGACCCCGGCGGCCAGCGGAGCGAACCCCGAGACCAGATAACCGGCGAGATTCATGAACGCCACGGCGGATGCGCGGGTATCGGACGGGACGACATCGAAAGAAGAAATATAGAGATTGGCGATGCCGAAGCCGCTGGTCAGGCCGAATGCGGCGGCGGCGATTTTGGTGGCGGTGAGCGAGCCGCTTGCGCCGATCAGATGTACGCAAGGCGCGGCGAGCAGCAGGCCGATGGTGATCAGCCAGAAGCGCGAAGCTTTGGTGTAGCGGTAGAGCCAGTCGGCCGCAGCGCCGCCGGCGAGCGTTCCAACTAACGTTGCGGTCTGCAAGTAGACCGTTGCGGTGTAGCCTGCGCCGGCGAGGCTCAATGAAAATTTCTCGTAGAGAAAATCGGGCAGCCAGGTGTATTGGACCCACAGCGTGAGATTAACCACGCCGGCCATGACGCACAGCACCCAGTACATGGGGATGCGCGCGAGCGCGGTGACCGCCAGACCGGCGCCGGATTTTTTGGTCTCGACACGGGCTTCTTCGCTGAAGCTGCCTAGAAAACGGAGATACGGGAACGCATAGATCACGCCGGCGGCGCCCAACGTATAAAACGCGAAGCGCCAGTTAAACTCCTGGGCGACGAATCCGCCGTACCATCCACCGACGACGATGCCGGCAAACTGGCCGCTGGCGTAAAGCGCAAACGCGCGGGAGCGGTTTTCGGGACGGTGCGCGTTGGCGAGTAGCGCGACGGCCGCCGGCACGAACAGCGATTCGGTCACGCCCGTGAGCGCGCGGCAGGCCAGCACCATCGTCACCGAATGGGACAGGCCGGTTGCCGCGGTGACGACGCTCCATAGCAAGAGGCTGAGAGCGACGAGGCGGCGCTTGGAGAAGCGGTCGCCGATCTGGCCGGCAATCGGAGAGCAGAGACCGTAGACCCACAGGAAGAACGAGCCCGTGAGGCCAAGCTGAGCGTCGGTGAAGTGCAGCTCGGATTTGAGCAGCGGAAAAATCGAGAAGATCACCTGGCGGTCGCTGTAGTTCAGGCAGTACGCAACCCACATGAAGGCGACGAGCAGCCAGGCTTTGCGCTCGAGCGCGGCGTCTTTCTGTTGCGGCGTGGTTGCGGGGAGAGTCATTCGACGCGGCGACGCGTTCGCTCATCATACAACGGAGCGGCGGGGCGGACGGAATTCGGCGCTGCGCGGAGCGAACGCTATTTATTGGGCGGGGCGTTTTGCTGCTTCTCGCGCATCTCAGTGGTGAGGCGCTGAATCTCCGGCAGCAGATCGGTCATGGCTTTCCGGCCCATCTCCATGGATTTCGTCATCACGGCCGGCATCTTCTCCAGCATGGCCTGGCCTATGGGCGTGCGATAGAAAGCGACCATCCCGGAGATTTCCTCATCGGTGAATGTTTCGTCGTAGATTCGAATGTATTCGGGCTTCAATTTGGCCCAGCTCATGCGGTCCTGAATCATTCGAACGATTTTGGTGGAGAGTTCTTCGGCGGTTTTGCGCGTGTCGGGCGTGGCAGCCGCCCGGACCTGGCTGGTCATCATGGTTTTCATCTGTTCGAACATCTGGTCGGTGAGTTTATCGGCCTTCATGACGGTGAGGAGTTCCTCGATCTTGGCCCTTTTCGCCTCATCCGCGGCCGCCGGCACGAGGGTGAAAATGAAGCTCAGAGCAACCGGCGCGATCCACGTTTTAGTTTTCATGTGCTCCTCCTGATCTACGGGCGGCGTCCGGCGCTTTACGCCGTCCCGCCCTTTCAATTCGCTATTCGGGCGCCGTCTCCTCCGGGTTTTTCGGCGGTTCTTCAACAGCCGAGGGCGGCTCAACCAACGGGGCAGGATTGGGCTGCGCGCTTGCGGTTTCGACGGACTTCGGAAAATCCTCGTCCTTGCGGACCTGCCAGGCCTGCCAGACGTGCCGGCGCTCGTGCGCTGCGAGAAACAAAAGGCACGAGCCCAGCCCCATCTTGAGGGCGCTAACAAATGGAGACGTGACTTTCGCGCGGGCAAGATCCAACCCGTTGGCTGCGTGAACGCGTTTCCGCAACTGTTCCTGAATCGTATGGAACTCCGCTATAGCGACGTCCAGCGGTTGATCGTCCGGCGGCCTTGCAGAAGGCGGCGTGCGCAGACGGATGCTGGGCGGCGGCTCGGTCGAGTTGACGAACCAGCGCTCGATGAAGCCATAGTGGAACGGACCGTGGCCGATGAGGCCTTCGGCGCGCGCCTGCTCCATGGTGTCGTCGAGGATCGGCAGATAAATGCCGCCGACAATCACCAGATGGACCAGGCATTGCTCGATCGACCAGCGGGAGGCGAGAGGCGACCAGTGGAATTGCTCTTCGGTCAGGCCGGCAAGCAGCCCTTTAACGTCCAGGTCGATTTCGTCGAGCTGGTGGAGGCAATCGGCAAGGTCGGCGGCCAGCGGCTGCTGGCGCAGGTAATCGAGCCGCGGAATGATCGAGCTCATCGGTCGGTACGCTCGTCGCCCAAAATCCGCCGGCCCGGATATAAATCGGCTTGCGGATCACAATCTCATGAAAGATCGTTCATTCCAAAATATACACTGGCCACGAGCAATGTAACAGAGTATTTTCGCGATCCGTATAATGAATTATGAGGCGTTTTTGGCCCGCGCTGCCGGTCGCCGGCTTATTGCTGCTGGGCGGATTGCCGTTGCTGTTCAGCGCACGGACAGACTACGCCTCGGTGCAGCACAAGTTCGATCTGATCGAGGGCGACCGCCTGAAACCCGGCTCCCGGGTGACGCTGACGGAACGCGAATTAAACGCCTATGCCGTCGAGGAAATTCCCAAAGTCGTGCCTGAGGGCGTGCGGAATCCGCAGCTTCAATTGGGAAACGGGTCCGCAACGGGCTCGGCGCTGGTCGATTTTTTGAAGCTGCGTAGCGGACGGGGCGAACCGCCGGGCTGGCTGGCGCGGCAATTGCTCGCGGGCGAGCGTCCGGTGACCGTAACCGCACGGATCAATTCCGGCGGCGGGCGTGCGACCGTCAACATTGAAAGCGTACAGGTGTCGGGCGTTACGATCGAGGGCCGCATGCTCGATTTTCTGATTCAGAATTATTTTCTTCCGTACTATCCGGACGCGAAGATCGGTCAGCCATTCGAGATGAGCCACCACATCGACCGGTTGGATATCCAACCATCGCGCGTGGATGTCATACTCCAGCGATAGTGGCTTAGAATAGGCCGCATGCACCGATTTGCGGCCGTCCTGATCTTCGGCATCGCTTCCCTGCTCTGTGCGGCGCCGGCCACCGTGGCTCCGCGCCAAGATTACGCGGCCGTCGCGCGGGCGCTCACGCCGTTTATCGAACACGAGCTCGCGGATAAAGAGCTGCCGGCCATCTCGGTTGCGCTGGTGGACGATCAGCAGATCGTTTGGGCGCAGGGATTCGGGTTTGCCGATCCTGATAAGAAAACTGCGGCGGCCGCGGACACCATTTACCGTGTCGGCTCGGTCTCGAAACTTTTCACCGATATCGGCATCATGCAACTTGTCGAGCGCGGCGAGCTTTCGCTCGACGCGCCGATCACCGGGTACCTTCCCGATTTTCATCCGGCGAATCCCTTCCATAAGCCGATCACGCTCCGCGAGCTGATGTCGCACCGCTCGGGCCTGGTGCGCGAGCCGCCGGTGGGCCATTATTTCGATCCCACGGAGCCAAGCCTGGCGGCGACCGTCGGCAGCATGAATGAAACCAAGCTGGTCTATGAACCCGGAATACACACCAAGTATTCGAACGCCGGAATCACGGTGGTGGGTTACGTCCTGGAACGGCGTAAAAAAGAGCCGTACACGAAATATCTGAAACGGGCCGTGCTCACGCCCATGGGACTCAATGAAAGCGCGTTCGAGCCGGAACCCGAGCTTGTCCGCCACCTGGCGAAAGCCTACATGTGGACTTACGACGGCCGCGTTTTCGAAGCGCCCACGTTTCAACTCGGCATTGGTCCGGCGGGATGTCTTTACACCAGCGTGATCGACCTCGGGCATTTTCTCAGCGTTCTGTTTGCGCGAGGTCGCGACCCGCACGGCCCGGTACTGAAGCCCGAAACGCTTGACGAAATGTGGAAGCCGCAATTCGCCAAGCCCGGTGAGACCGCCGGCTTCGGCATCGGCTTTCGATTGTCGAAATTCGAAGGCCATCGGGCCGTGGGCCACGGCGGCGCCATTTACGGTTTTGCGACGGAGCTGGCTGCCTTGCCGGATGACAAGCTGGGCGTGGTCGCGGTCACAACCAAAGACAGCTCGAACGCAGTGACCAATCACATCGCGCACGAGGCGCTGCGGCTGATGCTGGCCGCCCGCGCCGGCAAGCCGCTTCCTGAAATCCACGTGACCAGGGCAGTCGATCCCGCGCTGGCACGGCGGCTCGACGGGCATTACGGTCAGGGCGCCAAAGCAATCGATCTGACCGAGCGCAACGGCAAACTCTACGAACTGCCTGCCGCGGGCGGCGAGCGCGTTTCCTTGCGCCAGTCCGGCGATTCGCTAACCGTCGATGGACGCCTGGCCTACGGCACACGCATCGATCCCGAAGACGACAGCGTTCTGATCGACAAAGAGCGTCGGAACCGAGTTGCCGTGCCCAAACCGCCGCCGGCGCCCGAACGCTGGCGAGGCTTGATCGGCGAGTACGGCTGGGACCACGACATCCTCTACATTCTCGAAAAAGACGGCAAGCTCACCGCGCTGATCGAGTGGTACGACTATTATCCGCTCACCGAAATTTCGAAAAACGTTTTCCGCTTCCCGGGCTGGGGTTTGTATGACGGCGAAACGTTGACGTTCCAGCGCGACGCCGGCGGCCGGGCGAGCGAAGCTCGCGTGAGCGCAGTGGTTTTCAAACGCCGCGCAATCGCCGGCGAAACGCAAACGAGCGCCTCGATCGAACCGCTCGAGCCGGTGACAGAGTTGCGGCGTAAGGCGCTGGCGGCTTCCCCGCCCCACGAAACCGGCGGTTTCCGCAAGCCGGATCTGGTCGAGCTAACGGCGCTCGATCCGACCATCAAACTCGATATCCGCTACGCCACCACGAACAATTTCATGCGTACCGTTTTTTATCCGGAAGCGCGGGCGTTCATGCAGCGGCCGGCAGCGGAAGCGCTGGTGCGCGCGCATCGCAAGCTTAAAGAGAAAGGTTACGGCCTGCTGATCCACGACGCCTATCGTCCCTGGTTCGTAACCAAAATGTTCTGGGACGGTACGCCGCCCGATAAGCGCATCTTCGTGGCCGACCCCAGCCAGGGCTCGCGCCACAATCGCGGCTGCGCCGTGGACCTGACGCTCTACGATCTCGCAACCGGCAAACCCGTCGAAATGGTCGGGCTCTACGACGAAATGTCGGAGCGCTCGTATCCCGATTATCCCGGCGGCACGTCGCTGGCGCGCTGGGATCGCAAGCTGTTGCGCCGCGCCATGGAGGCCGAGGGGTTCACCGTTTACGATTTCGAGTGGTGGCACTTCGATTACAAAGACTGGCCGAAGTATCCCATCTTGAATGTGCGGGCGGGCGCGTTTTGATAAAGTTTTCTTTTGAGCCAGCTACCGGACGCGCAATTCATGCGCCTCGCAATTGAGAAGACCAGGGAAGGCATTGCTCTCGGCCAGACACCGTTCGGCGCGTGTATCGTGCGCGGTGGCGAAGTGCTGAGCACGGCGCACAATGTTGTCTGGCTCACCACCGATATCACCGCGCACGCCGAAATCCACGCCATTCGCGAAGCCTGCCGCAAGCTGCGGAGCATCGATCTTTCCGGCTGCGTGATCTATTCCACCTGCGAGCCCTGCCCCATGTGCTTCGCTGCGTGCCACTGGGCGCGGATTTCGAAAATAATATATGGCGCGCGCATTGAAGATGCATTCGCCGCGGGCTTCCACGAACTGCACATACCGAACGCGCGGATGAAGGAGTTGAGCGGCAGCACGGTCGAGATCGTCGGCGATTTTCTGCGTGACGAAGCCGTAGCGCTCTTCCAATTATTTGAGCGGCAACCGAACAAACGAACCTACTGAATTGCTGCGGCTGCTGAAACTGATGCAGCTTGCCGATAGCGCTCTGCCGATCGGCAGCGCGGCGCACTCGTTCGGTCTCGAAACGTTGATCGCCGAAAATTATCTGGACGCGCGCGGGCTCGTGGATTTCTTGCGCGACTATCTCGCGGAAACCGGTGTCGTAGAAGCCGTGTTCTGCCGCGCCGCGCACCGGCTTTCCATGCTCGCGGATTCGTGCGAGCAGTGGATTGAATTAAATAGAAAATTGAGCGCGCGCAAACCTGCTCACGAAACGCGCACGGCAAGCCTCACGCTCGGCCGCCGGCTGCTGCACCTGTTCGCGGCGCTGGAAAGCGGCACGGCGCCCGAGGGCGACGCGCACCACGCAACGGCTTTCGGTTTCATCGGCGGCGTGATCGGTGTGGATGAAGACCTCACCGCTGCGATTTATTTGCAGCAGATCGTAAGCGGTCTTATATCGGTGTGCCAGCGGTTGATGCCGCTGGGACAGCAACAGGCCGCACGAATCCTTTGGGATTTAAAACCGGCTATTCTCGATGCCGCGCGAGCGAGCGCTGCGCTCGATCCCGATGAAGTAGGCGCGTTCACTCCGCTCGCCGACATGGCTTCCATGCGGCACGTCGCCCTTGAGACGCGTCTGTTTATCAGCTAAACGCCATGCCCGAAACCAACGGCCGCCTGGGTCTTCAGTTCGACTACGACGCTTCGCGCGCGCGCACCGTGCTCCATCTGAAAGAACAGCGCCAGCCGCTCAAAGTCGTCCGCGCGTTCGATTCGGGCGATGGCGCGGTTCTGGTACACGTGCATAATCTCTCCGGTGGCGTGCTGGCGGGCGACCGGCTCTCGCTTGAAATCGATGTTGGCCCGCGCGCCGAGGCTCAGGTAACTTCGACCGGCGCAACGCGGCTTTATCGCGCGCGCTCCCAGGCGCAACCGGCCGAATGTTCCACCACAGTTCGCGTTAGCGAAGGCGCACTGCTCGAATTTTTGCCAGATGCGCTGATTCCATTCGCGGGCGCACGCTACCGGCAGCAAACCACCATCGACCTCAAAGGTGACGCAGGCCTGTTCTGGTGGGAGATGGTGGCGCCGGGGCGAGAAGCGCGCGGTGAGTTGTTTTCCTATGACGCTCTCCGGCTCGGCTTCGAGCTCCGTGCCTTCGGCATGCCGATCGCCGCCGAGCGCAATCTGCTCGATCCTCTGGCGCGGCCGCTGACGTCCGCCGCACGCCTCGGCCAGTTCCGCTACTTTTCGTCGTTCTATATTTGCCGGGCGGGCCGCACTCCAGAAACCTGGCGCACTCTCGAAACGCAGCTCGCCAATCTCGTCCAGACCCTCACATCACCTGTGATAATATGGGGCCTCGGCAGGCTTCCGGCACACGGTTTTGTCGTTCGTGCATTGAGCCTCCGGGGACGCGAGATCGCCTCGGGGCTCGTCGAGTTCTGGCGTGTGGCGAAGCTGGCCCTCTACGGCCGTGTCGCCGTAATCCCTCGCAAGATTTACTGAGGTCCCAGGAGGAATGATTGCATCTCACCCCACGTGAGCAGGAAAAGCTCATGGTGTTCATGGCCGCGGAGCTGGCGCGCAAACGGCAGACCCGCGGTGTGAAATTGAATTACCCTGAAGCCGTGGCGATTATTTCTTCCGAGATTCTGGAGGCCGCGCGCGACGGCCGAAGTGTAGCCGAAATTATGGTCGCCGGAGCCAATATACTCAAACGCGACGATCTTATGGAAGGTGTCGCGGACATGTTACACGAAGTACAAGTCGAAGCCACCTTTCCGGATGGAACGAAGTTAGTGACCATTCACGACCCAGTCAAATAACTTATGAAACCTGGTGAATACTTGTTGGAATCCGGCGATATCCCCGCTAACTCCGGCCGGAGAACCGCTACCGTTTTGGTCAAGAACACAGGCGACCGGCCCGTACAGGTCGGCAGCCACTACCACTTTTTCGAGGTCAACAGTGCCCTTGAATTTGATCGCTCGGCAGCCTATGGAATGCGCCTAAACATTGCCGCCGGCACCGCCTCCCGCTTCGAGCCGGGCGAGGAAAAAGAAGTGATATTAGTGGAGTTTGCCGGTGCGCACGTCATCCACGGCCATAATGGCAAAGTAAATGGACCTTTGAGATCATGAGTCTTCCCATTCCCCGCCGTGTCTACGCCGACCTTTACGGCCCTACCAAGGGCGACCGTGTCCGCCTTGCCGACACCGACTTAGTCATCGAAGTAGAGCGGGATTACACGATTTACGGCGATGAAGTGACATTTGGGGGTGGCAAAGTCATTCGCGACGGCATGGGTCAAAGCAGCACAGTTACTCGCGAAGGTCCAACAGGCGCTCTCGACTTAGTCATCACTAATGCACTAATCCTGGATCACTGGGGCGTCGTTAAAGGAGATATCGGCATTCGTGACGGACGCATCGTGAAAGTCGGTAAGGCTGGCAACCCGGATACCATGGCCGGCGTCGATCCGGAGCTTGTGATCGGCGCATCCACGGAAGTAATTGCCGGAGAAAACACGATCGTGACGGCCGGCGGTCTGGATACCCACATCCATTTCATCTCGCCCCAGCAGATCTACGAAGCCATTTCGAACGGCATCACCACCATGATCGGCGGCGGCACAGGTCCTGCAACCGGCACTAACGCCACCACATGCTCGCCGGGCGCATGGAACATCGCGCGCATGCTCGAGGCCGCCGAAGCCTGGCCCATGAACTTCGGATTTCTGGGAAAAGGCAACGCGTCGGCGCCTCTGCCGCTCGCTGAACAGATCGAAGGCGGCGCGTGCGGATTGAAGCTGCACGAAGACTGGGGCACAACACCCGCTGCCATCGATACCTGCCTGAAGGTCGCAGACCAATACGACGTCCAGGTCGCGATCCACACCGACACCATCAACGAAGCGGGCTTCGTCGAAGATACCATCCGCGCCATCGGCGGCCGCACCATTCACACCTATCACACCGAAGGCGCAGGCGGCGGCCACGCGCCCGACATCATCCGCATCGCGGCGCTGGCGAACGTTTTGCCGTCATCCACGAATCCGACTCGCCCCTACACGGTGAATACCATCGACGAGCATTTCGACATGCTGATGGTTTGCCACCATTTGAATCCGCAGGTCCCGGAAGACGTCGCATTCGCGGAAAGCCGTATTCGCGCCGAAACCATCGCCGCCGAGGACATTCTGCACGATCTCGGCGTGTTCAGCATGATGTCCAGCGATTCGCAAGCCATGGGGCGCATCGGAGAGGTTGTCACGCGCACCTGGCAGACCGCGCACAAAATGAAACAGCAGCGCGGACCGCTCGCCCCCGATTCCAGCCGCAACGACAACACGCGCGCCAAGCGCTACGTCGCCAAGTACACCATCAATCCCGCAATCACGCACGGCATCGCCGCGCACGTCGGCTCGATCGAGCCCGGCAAGCTGGCGGATTTGGTTTTGTGGAAGCCGGCATTTTTCGGCGTGAAACCCGAAATGGTGATCAAGGGCGGTTTCATTGCCTGGAGCGTCATGGGTGACGCCAACGCTTCGATTCCCACGCCACAGCCGGTGCTGTATCGCCCCATGTTCGGCTCTTTTGCGCGCGCCGTTGCCTCGACGGGCCTCGCGTTTGTTTCGAAAGCCGCGCTCGAAGCCGGCGTCCCGCACACGATCGGGCTCCAGAAGCGCGCCGTCGCGGTGGAAAATTGCCGCAAGATCGGCAAGCGCGACATGATTCACAATTCGGCAACGCCTAAAATCGAGGTCGATCCCGAGACCTACGAAGTCCGCGCCGATGGCGAGCTCCTCACCTGCGAGCCCGCCAGCGTGCTGCCGCTGGCCCAGCGCTATTTCCTGTTCTAATCTTGAATTTATGCGAGCTTTCCGTGTGGGAGTAGCGGGGCCTGTCGGCAGCGGCAAGACCGCGCTGGTCGATTGCTTGTGCCGCGAGCTTTCGCCGCGCTTGAGCATCGGCGTCGTCACCAACGACATTTACACCAAGGAAGACGCCGAGTTCCTGATTCGCCAGGGCACGCTCGCCGAGGAACGCATCCGCGGCGTCGAGACCGGGGGTTGCCCGCACGCCGCCATTCGCGAAGACGCTTCCATGAACCTCGAGGCGATCGCCGATCTGGAAGCCACGCTCACCGGCCTCGAGTTGATCTTCGTCGAAAGCGGCGGCGATAATCTCGCGGCCATGTTCAGCCCCGAGCTGGTCGATGTTGCCATCTATGTGATCGACGTCGCGGGCGGCGACAAAATCCCGCGCAAAGGCGGCCCGGGCATCACGCGTTCGGACCTGCTGGTGATTAACAAGATTGATCTCGCGCCGCACGTCGGCGCTTCGCTCGAAGTCATGGACCGCGATGCGCGCAAGATGCGCGGCTCAGCCCCGTTCGTCTTCACCAATCTCAAAAACGCGACCGGCCTCGCGAACGTGCGCGGCTGGCTCGAGCAGCAGATGAACTCTCCGGCGCGTCGCGAGCTCATCGACGCTCACGCGCCCTATCATCACCATGCACACTCTCACCACCATTAGTCGCCTTCAGACAGCTTTCCCGTTGCCTTAAAGTCATTCCATGTTTTGCGCGAATTGTGGAAAAGAACTCGTTCGATCCGGCTCCTGCCCTAGCTGCGGCGCGCCCGCCGCGCGCCACCCAAAGCGCGCCATAAGTCGGCTGTTTCTCATCTCGATGGTTATCTTCGCCGTCATCTTCACCGGCATTATCGCGACCATGGTGATCGCCGGCGGAGTCGCCGTTCCAAAAATGAAGCAGGCGCAAACGCGCGCAGCCGAAATCTCCGCGATTCAAACCATCAGGCAGATCCACGCTGCCCAGGCCCAATATTACGCTCGCAATCGGCGCTACGCGTCGTCCCTCACTGAACTGCAGCTCACGCCGCCGGCCGGCCTTCTGAAGCAGTATCGCTTTCGCCTTCAGGGCGCCGAATCATCGTACGAAATCCACGCCGATCCGCTCTCGCCCGGCGCTTCTTTCTACTCCGACCAGACCCTCGTTATCCGCCAAAGCCGCGGTCCCACGGCCGCTACTTCCGTGAGCAATCCTCTCCCGTAGATGCGCACCCTCGCGAGCATCCCTAACCTGCTGACACTCTCGCGTCTCGCGCTCGCGCCGTTCATTTTCTACGCCATCATCGCCGCACAAAACGTTCGGGCGCTCACGCTCTTTGCCGCCGCCGCCGCCACTGACGCCCTCGACGGCATGCTCGCTCGCCGCTTCGGCCAGATCACTCGCGCCGGCGCCTACATCGATCCCATCGCCGATAAAGTTCTGCTGAGCGGCGCTTTTATCTCGCTCGCCGTAGCGGGAATCGTGCCCTGGTGGCTGGTGATCTTGATCTTCGCCCGCGATCTGTTCCTGCTGCTATCTTCCGTTATCGCTCTCGCATTCACGAAATTCCGAGACTTCCGTCCTAGTGTCTGGGGCAAAGCGAGCACGTTCGTACAAATCCTCTGCGTGACCGCGTGGATGGCGCAAAATGTGCCGATTTTCTCACCGTTTCACGCGCTTGCCCAAGCGCTTATCTGGCCCACCGCAGCAATTACATTCTGGAGCGGTCTGCATTACGCCTGGCGCGGCTGGCACTCCATTCGGGTGCATTGACGAGCGCAGCCCGCCGGAGTAGTCTAGAGGTGTCGAGGCTTGCGATGACTCGCTACGTGCCAGCTCGCCATTACCTTTCCTTCGGAATCACGGCGCTGGCGCTTGCGGCTTTTTCCGGCTGGTTGGGGATGGAATGGAAACCCGCATTCATCCCGGCTGCTTTGTTTTTGCTGAGTTCCAATCTGCTGCTGATTCTCGCTTTTCGTCCTGCCATCCAGATCCATGAAGAATACGTGGCGATCGGCAGCCGGCGCGTCCTCTGGATGGACATCCGCCGCATCGATCGCACTGGTTGGCTGTCTCCTCTCATCGTGCGCCTGACTTTGTTCGATGACACCCGCCTGCTGATCATTTATCCCGGCGATCTCGAATGCTGCAACGGCCTGTTGCGCAACCTGCGCCGCCTCTCGCGCGATGCCCTGATCGATGGCGTCCCCTATCGCCAATACTGGGGCGAGTCGCTCAATCCCGGCCCGGAGCGCCGCCAGCTTCCGTCGCCGCGCTACCGCCTGCTGCGCCCCGAAGACGAGGCCGACGTCGAGAAGCTCTATCAGCGCCTCAAATCGGTCGGCCATCTGGACAAAAACACCACGGACGAGAAGTAGTTCGTGGCGCTCGGCCGCTCGCTCAAACACAAGCTCTTATTCACCGCGCTGTTCCTGGTTGTTCTCTTTTTCACACACTCCATCTGGTTCGGCTGGATGGCTGAAGCTCTGGTGCACTCCGATCAGCCGTTTCATGCCGGCCTGATCGTCGCCATCGCCGGCGATCCCTATGGCCACCGCATCTTGAAGGCGGCGGAGCTGGTGAAGCAGGGCTACGCGCCTCAAATTCTGGTCAGCGGCGCTCCGGGATTTTACGATCTCCACGAAAACGATCTCGCCATTCCTTTCGCCGTCCGCCGGGGCTATCCCGCCCAGTGGTTTATTCCCTTCCCCCACGAAGCCCACTCGACCGACGAGGAAGCCCAGGCCATCATTCCCGAGCTGCGCCGCCGCGGCGTCCGCCGCGTCATCCTGGTGACTTCCGACTACCATTCCCGCCGCGCGCTGCGCACTTTCCGCAAGTACGGCCCCGATATCGATATGCGCATGGTCGCCGTCCCCGATCCGCATTTCAATCCCCACGGCTGGTGGCGCTCGCGTGAAGGCCGCAAGATTTTTTTTTTAGAATGGTCGAAGACCCTCGCCAGTCTCGCGGGTCTCTAACACATGCTGGAATCGTTTCGCACTCTCTGGCCGTATATCCGGCGCTATCGTAAGGGCCTGGTCCTCGGGATCGGTTCCCTGGTCCTCAAAGACGTCGCCGCCGCCGCCGTGCCCCTCATGATCCGCAGCGCCATCGACGCCATGACCGACCGGCGTCCCTTCGCCGTGATCCTCGAGTTCGCCGGCCTGCTCGCCGCCATCGCGCTTGTCAAAGGCATTTTTCAATTCTGGATGCGCGTCATCCTCATCAGCATGTCGCGCGATATCGAATACGACCTGCGCAACGATCTGTTCGCCCATCTGGTGTCGCTCTCGCCCGATTTTTACAGCCGCAATCGCACCGGCGACATCATGGCGCGCGCCACCAACGACCTCAACGCCGTCCGCATGATGCTCGGCCCCGGTATCATGTACTGGACCGAAACCAGCCTCACCTTCGTTCTTGCCATCGCCATCATGGCCATGAGCGACTGGCGTCTCACCATCTTCGCCGTCCTGCCCGCGCCCGCTGTCAGCGTCGCCGTCATGCTCTTCGGCCGCGTCATCCACGAGCGCTTCGAAGCCATCCAGGCCATGTTTTCCGATATCAGCAGCCGCGTGCAGGAAAATCTCTCCGGCGTCCGCATGATCCGCGCGTTTGTCCAGGAAGTTCCGGAGCTGCGCCGTTTCGAAGAGTTAAATAAACAGTACATCCACCAAAACCTTCGCCTGGTCAAGGTCTCGGGGCTTTTTCAGCCGCTGCTCGAAGCGTTGATCGGCGTCACGTTCCTGGTCGTGCTCTGGGCCGGCGGTTATCAGGTGCTGCACGGCCGCATCACGCTCGGCGGATTCGTCATGTTCAACACCTACATGGGCATGCTGGTCTGGCCCATGATCGCGCTCGGCTGGGTCGTCAATCTCATGCAGCGCGGCAGCGCTTCCATGGGCCGCATCAACCAGATCATGCGCGAGCGGCCCACCATTCACGCTCCCAAATCACCTCGCTCCATTTCCTCCGTGCGCGGCGAAATTGAGTTTCGCAGCGTGGCCCTCGCCTACTCGAGCGGCCGCGCTCTCGATGGCGTCGATCTCACGATTCCCGCCGGCGCCACCGTGGCCGTAGTCGGCCATACCGGCGCAGGCAAAAGCACGCTCGTCAGCCTGGTCCCGCGCCTCATGGATCCCACCGAAGGCGCCGTCTACCTCGATGGCATCGATCTCCGCGAGCTCGATCCCGCTCCCCTGCGCCGTAACATCGGTTTCGTTCCGCAGGAGACGTTTCTCTTCAGCGCCACCATCGCGGAAAACATTGCCTTCGGCGTCGAAAGCGCCACCGATGAGGAAATCCGCCGCGCCGCCGATCTGGCCGGCCTCGCTGGCGATATCGAAGGTTTTCCCGATGGCTTCAAAACCATGGTCGGCGAGCGCGGCATCACGCTTTCCGGCGGCCAGAAGCAGCGCACCGCCATCGCCCGCGCCTTGCTGCGCGATCCCCGCATTCTGATTCTCGATGACGCGCTCTCCAGTGTCGACACCCTCACCGAAGAGCGCATCCTCACCGGCCTCGCCGCCGTTATGCGCGGCCGCACCGTGATCTTGATCTCACACCGCGTCTCCACCGTCCGCGCGGCCGACATCATCATCGTGCTCGAGAAAGGTCGCATCGTCGAGCAGGGCACTCACGCCCAACTCGTCGCTGCCGGCGGCTACTACGCCGATCTCTCGCAAAAACAGATGCTCGAAGAAGAGCTCGAAGCTATTTAGCGCACCGGTCGGCCTTCACTTGGCTGTCGGCGGCTTGACGCCGAACTCCATATGCAGCCGGACGCTCTCGATCCACACCGGCCCCCGGTCGCGGTTGAACGCCGGATTCGCCACGCGCTGCAGATCGAAACTCGCGTAAAATCCCGGAATCAGCCGCGCGCTGTAATAGCTTTCCCACAAATATTCCGGCGCATAGTTGATCCGCCCATCGCCGATCAAAAAATCCAGTCCTCCGCGCGCCAGATAAACCGCATGCACACCTGAGATCCCGCTCGCCGTGAACGACGTCGCCGCGACATCCGCTTTCCGGTTCCACCTTGCGCCTTTCACCGATACACCACCGCTTGCCAGCCGGTCGATCGCCGTAAACGCGAAATCCTCTGTTTTCCCGTCGTTCCAGCCGAGGCGCGCGAAGAATCCGATATCGCGCCGCACTTCCTGCTCGATGTTCACGCCCGCCCCATATTTCAATGTCCCCGCGCGATGCACGGCCGTCACATCCGGCATTGCTCCCGTTTGCGCAGCCGCACGCACGGCCGCCGCATAGCTCCCTGCATCCGAGTGATTCAAATATCCCAGCAGCCGGATCGCCCCAGCATGCCCGGCAAACGAGTACCGCCGCTCGCCTTCGAATACATCGCCGCGGTCGCGAAACAGCCGCCGGTCGAATCGCGGCCCGTTCGCTTTTCTGGGCTCCGCGCCGCTCCCGTATCGCAGCGACCAGTTGCGCGTATGGAACTCGTGCACCCAGCCCCAGGTATAACCGCGGGTGTCCGCCGGATAATCCCACGCGCCGTTGTACATCACGCCCCACGCCATGAACTGCGTGCGCGGATCGTGCGTGTACGCATTGTTATCGAAAAAATCGGTCAGCGAAAACCGCCCCGCCGTGACGGTGTACCGCACCACCGGCCGCTCGCCCGCCAGCTGATTATCGTCGCTCTCGATGTGCTCTGTCTCCCCGCCGAAACCGAAATCGTGCGTAATGTACAGCCGCGCGAGATAAGGTTTCGGGGTCGCGCTCGCCACGCGCGGCAGTTCCCCATTCGGCGCATTCGCGATCCCGTTCACACCGCTGAACCCGCGCCCGCCCGCTATCTCCGGATCGAAGTAAAGCTGCGTCTTGTTCCCCAGCCGCAACCCGAAAAACAAAGTCGTGGTCAATGACACCACGCGCTCCGCATAATTCTGAAGGCTGAGAGGCCCCGTATATGGTGCGTTGAATCCACCGTGCCGCTGTCCGATCGACGTCGCCTGGTAATAAAGATTCCATTGCTGGGTTGCATCGTCGGCGCTCCGGCCCGCACTGCTGTCGCCGCTTGAATCCCCGGACGCGGCAGTGCTCGCCGTCTGCGTCGCATCCTGAACGGCAATTTGCCCAAACATCATCAATGGGCTGATCCACACAATGAGAGCAACGAGTCGCGCGAGCACGCAGTCTTAGTCTAACTGGAGCTTCGTTCAGATTTAGTGAATTCCTACGGTCAGCAGTGCATTACGCGGTGAACGGGATTCACCTCAGCATGCCCGGCGTGCCTGCCACCCTACGCGTGCGCCGCCGCAAAACTATACTTCTGTCCCGTACGGCACGATTGATACACCGCCTGCACAATCTCGAGCGCCTGGTATCCTTCTTCGCCCGAGATCAGCGGCTTGCGCCCCGTCTGGATCGCTTCGCCGAAATCTTTGAACTGCCGCTCGAATGGCTCGACCGAGATCGCCATCGGGTCCGACGATCCCGACGCTACTTCCTTCGAGACCGGCGCCGGCTCGCCCGCGTCGTTCTCCACGTCCCAGCTCGTCAACTTGTCTCCGGAAATGATCGCCGTGCCTTTCGTCCCGTGGAATTCGGTGCGCTCCGTGTACCCCGGCCAGAACGCCGTCGCCGCCTGAAACACGCCCGTCGCGCCCGACGCATAGCGCACCACCGCGTTCACCACGTCTTCCGATTCGATCTTGTGCAGCGCGCCTAATTGCCAGTACGCGAACAGTTCCTGAATCGGCCCCGCCAGCCATCGCAGAACATCGAGCTGGTGGATCGCCTGGTTGATCAGGGCGCCGCCGCCCTCCGTCGCCCAGCTTCCTTTGATCGGCCGCGAATAATACGCCGGCGACCGGTACCACTTCACGTAACAGTCGCACTGGATCAGCCGCCCCAGCCTTCCCTGCGCGATCGCCTTCGCCAGAAACTGGCTCGAATCGTCGAACCGGTGCTGGCTCACCACACCGAGCTGGATGCCGCCCTTTCGCGCCACGTCGAGCATTTCCCGCGCCGTCTCCAGATTCGTCGAGATCGGCTTCTGCACCTGGACGTGCTTCCCCGCCGCGGCGCAAAGGCGCAGCGGCTGTAAGCGAAAATCCGGAAAGGTGCACACATCCACGTAATCCACGCGCGGATGCCGGCACACTTCCTCATAGGTCTTCACGAACTCGCATCCGTTCGCCGCCGCGAAGCGCCGGCCTGCTTCCTCGATGATGTCCGTGCAGACTGTCAGCTCGTAGCCGATATTTTTATACGCTCGGGCATGCAGATTCGAAATCGCGCCCGTTCCAATCATTCCAACTCGCAAGGGATTCTCTCCTGGTTACACCTGAAACCATGCAGTATAGCCGCTTTCCCACGCTGACTTCCAGTAGAATGAAATCTTCGCCTCATGAAACGATTTTTGTTTGCAGGCTGTATCGCTTTTCTGCTCGTGTTGTGCCTGGGTTGCAAAAAATCCCAACCCACCAACGTGGCCGCCACCGTCAACAATCGCGTCATCACCTACGCCGAGCTCGAGAAGACATTCCAAACGCAGTTCACCGGAACTTCCGAGGGATCGAGCGAAGATCAGGTCATGATTCAAAAGCTCGAGCTGCTGCGGAACATGATCGATAACGAAATCATGCTCCAGCGCGCCGAGAAGATGGGCCTGATGGCGGTCGATGCCGATGTCGAGGCGAAATTCAGCCAGCTCCGCGCCCCTTACACTAAAGAGGAATTTGACAAGCAGTTGCAGAACCGAAAAATGACCGCGGACGATCTGAAATCGCAGTTACGCCGCGACTTGAGTATTCAGAAACTGTTCAATAAAGAAATTACCTCGCACATCACCATCACCGACGCCGACGTCACGAATTTTTACAACAGCAATAAATCCAGTTTCAACCTCGCCGAGCCGCAGGTGCACATCGCCCAGATCGTTGTGACACCGGCGCCTGATCCCAATGTGCACAACCTGAAGAACGACAAGGCCCGCACTCCCGAGGAAGCCAAAAGAAAAATTCAGGCGCTCGAGGCGCGCCTCAAGGCCGGCGAGGATTTCACCATGCTCGCCCAGAATTATTCCGAGGATCCGAATTCCGCGCAGAACGGCGGCGACCTCGGCTTCGTTCCGCAATCCGCGTTTGATAAATCCAGCCCCGAGCTCCGCAAGCTCATCCTCAGCCTCAAGCCCGGCGAGATCTCCCCCATTCTTCCTTCCTCCGACGGCTACCGCATCCTCAAAGTCATCTCCAGCGAGCCTTCCGGCCAGCGCGAACTGAACGACCCGCGCGTTCAACAAACCATTCGCGAAACTCTGCTCAACCGCAAAGACCAGCTCCTCAAAGCCGCGTATTACGAAATGGCCCGCAACGACGCCAAAGTGGTGAATTACCTGGCGCGCAGCATAGTGGAAAACGCCGGCAAGTCCGGAAAATAGCCTCGCTCCACTCGAAATCACTGCAGTTAAAAATTTCTATTTGGTTTTCTCGTCAATCACATAGTCGCGTGGCGCAGCATCGGCCCGGCACTCTGCGATGTAGTTTTGAAATTGAAAGTGGGGTTGATTCTGGCAGTTGATCTTCCGGGCTTCCGAGGATGGGAAGCCGGCCAGTTTCCGGGGTTTTTTATGGCGAATTCGCCAACCGACGATGCCGATAACGATCCATCCACTCCCGAGCCGCCCGGCCTGCATCAAGGCCGCGAGCGCGCACGTCTGGTGGAAAAAGCAATACAAAGCATCGAACAGAAACTCGGCTCAAACGACGTGAAAGCCACCTTCGCCGATTTCATTCGCCTGTTGCAACTGCAGAAGGAACTGCAAGTCGATCAACCTCGAGAAATTAAAGTGACATGGGTCGAGCCGAACGAGATGGAGTCTGCTTCCGAAGAATAAAATATTCGCCGCTCCCTTCTCAGCGCAAATTTCACCTTTCGCAAGCTCGATTCAAAGGATTTTCTGGACCGATCGGTTCCGGCAAGAGCCAGGCTCTGTGCCAGGAGGCGGTTAAGCTCAGTTATTTAAATGCCGGCCGCGTGGGGCTGCTCGGCGCCCCGACTTACCCGATGTTGCGGGACGCAACGCTGGCTACGCTGTTCGAGATTCTCAACGTGAATTACATTCCATACGAGTACAGCAAAGGCGACAACGTGTTGACGATGGCCGATACCGGCTCGCGCGTCCTTTGCCGCTCCGTTGATGAGTTCGAACGCCTCCGCGGCACCAATCTTGCCTGGTTCGGTCTCGACGAGCTGACCTATACTCCCGAAGCCGCCTGGCTCGTTTTAGAAGGTCGCCTGCGCGATCCCAAAGCCACTCAACTCTGCGGCTTCGCCGCCTGGACCCCAAAAGGCTACGACTGGGTCTACCGCAAATTCATCTCGGAGCCGCGTCCTGGCTACGAAGTTACACTCGGTAAACCTTTTGAGAACCGTCACCTTTTGGCGCAAATCCCTGACTTTTACGATCTTTTGAAAAGCAGTTACGACGAATCCTTTTTCCAACAGGAAGTACTCGGAAAATACCTGAATGTCCAGAGCGGCGTTGTCTACTATGCCTTCAGCCGCGAGCAGCATGTGCGTGACCTTTCCGTGCGGTTGGGAGCGCCATTGCTTTGGGCGCTGGATTTCAACGTTGACCCCATGTGCTCCGTGGTAGCGCAGATCATCGACGGGACGATATACGTTCTGGATGAGATCGTCCTCAGGCACGCCAGCACGCTTCAGGCCTGCGAAGAGTTTAACCGCCGATTTCCGAACCATCCATCCGGCGTCGTGGTTTATGGCGACTCTTCCGGAAACACGGTACAAACAACAGGCAACTCGGACTACCACATCGTGCGTGAATACTTCAGGGATAATTACTCCAGCACGCTGCAATACAAGGTTCCTAAGACGAATCCGGGTATTCGCGACAGAATTACATTGACAAATACCAAATTGCGAACGGCCTCGGGCGAGATCCAGCTGCTGCTCAGTCGAAAATGTGCAGAACTGATCAAGGATTTCGAACAGGTCTGCTATAAAGCCGACAGCTGCGTTCCGGATAAGGAGAGAGACCGTCGCCGGACGCACCTTTCGGACGCACTAGGTTATCTGCTTTGGCAGGAATGCCGGCCGCTACAACAGGTGGGAGATCGCGGTAAGCCCTTGTTTTAAAGCTTCGCTACGGTCCCGAATGAACATTAATGTTGAACATCCCGAGTACGTTAGCCGCAAGGCG
Source organism: Bryobacteraceae bacterium (assembly GCA_035280425.1). Lineage (GTDB taxonomy): Bacteria > Acidobacteriota > Terriglobia > Bryobacterales > Bryobacteraceae > QHXW01. The sequence goes on from DATEFW010000011.1 coordinate 47,875, forward strand.
ATGTGGCGAAAGTACCGCGACCTGTACGCCGGCGGCGAGCAGATTCGCGAACGCGCGTCCGAATACCTGGTCCGGCGCAGCAAAGAGCCCAACGACGTCTACTTTGAGCGGCTCAATCGTGTTTTCTATGAGAACTACATTGGCTCCATCATCGACTGGTATGCCGCTACACTAATGCGGCGAGAGCCCATCATCACCTATTCGGGTCCGAATGACGCCAGCAAAGCCTTTTTTACGACCTTTGCCGATAACTGTGATCTGAAGGGTACGACTCTGGCAGATTTTTTCCGCCAGCAGCTTGTTCATACGCTCGTTGCCGGCAACAGTTACGTCGTGGTGGATTTTCCACGCGCCAGCCGTCCAGCGCTCAATCGTGCAGACGAGGACGCCGCCGGCCGCTCTCGAGCATTTTTGGCGGACTATTGGCCGGACGAACTGATCAACTGGAGCTACGATCCCGACGGCAATTTCGATTGGGTAGTGTTCAGAACCTCATGGCTACGACAGTCCGACACAGGACATGACAGCTGGAAAACCGAGACACGCTGGATCTATTATGACAGGAAACAATTTAAGGCATATCGCTCACTAGCTTCTAGCCCACAGTCCGGGAAGATCGACCTTTTCGATGAAGGCCCACACGGTCTTGCTTCCCAAGACACGGTCCCTGTTTTTCAATTACACGTTTCTGAAGGGCTGTGGTTGATGAACAAGGCCGCTTTGCTGCAGTTGGAACACTTCAACAAGTCGAATGCTCTTTCCTGGGCGCTAACTATGGGCTTGTTTGCCACACCCGTCATTTACTCGGAAAGAGAGTGGAGTCAAATTGTAGGCGAGTCGTACTACATCCAGCTTGCTCCAGAAGATAAATTTGGCTGGACGGAACCTGAAGGCCATGTTTTTCAAATCGCAGCGGACAATTTAGAGCGATTGAAAGACGAGGTTTATAGAGTGTGTTATTTAATGGCTCAGGCCGGCGGCCCGAGTTCTCCGGCAATCAGCCAATCTGGCCTAAGCAAGCAACGGGATTTTGGCATTACCCAGGAAGTACTGCGCGCCTATGGCGACGCCGTAAAGCACACTCTTAAGCAAGTCCTCTTGGCGGTACAAGCTGCCCGGCGTGACGAGTTATCAATCGACGTGTCGGGCCTGGACGAATTTGATATCGGCGATTTTAGCACCGAGCTTGACGACGCATTAAAGTTGCTAAATCTCGGCATCCAGTCCGGCACATTTAAACAGCAGCTCTTCAAAAAACTAACCCTCAAGTACCTCTGCGATGTCCGACAAGAAATCAAAAACAAAATTGCGGAAGAAATCGATCGTTCTTTGCTTCATTGAGCTCAAATGGACCCAAATATGGAGGAAACACAGAAACCGAATCCAAATGCGAACATCGACGTGCCATCGATCATGAGGCAGGTGCTCGAGGAGTTCTCCAGGGCGGAACAGGCTCGTTCAGAGCCAGCTTATAAAGCGGAGCTCCAAGAGGAACGCAACCGCCGAGAACAGCTAGAACGGCGTGTTAACGACTTAATTGAGGAGAACAAACGCAGCCGAAAACTGGCCGATGAAGCCGAACTGGGATCGGTAATCCGCTCCGAGCTGCAACGATTAGGTGTAAGCAAGCTCGACCTCGCCTACAGAGCCGTTAAGGACGACATTACTCGAACCGAAGATGGGCGGCTGGTGGCCAAAACGGATTGCGGAGAAGTGGGTGTCAAGGAGTACCTAAGCTCGTTTTTGACTGCGAACCCGGAGCTTTTACCGCCTCGTATATCCGGTGGCTCCGGACTACCGACCGTGCAAAAGGCTGTTTCGGGAAATAATCCGACTATAGACATAGAACGGATCCGACCCGGTATGACATCCGACGAAATGGAACGAGTGCGGGAAGAGGTTCTGCGGGTTGCATCTCAAACACTCCGCGGCTAATGCTGACGCCATGCCGGCATCCGCGCTTCGTTGCTCGAATCGATCGTGTGTGTTCGTCGATAACCACAAATAGGAGAAATAATGCCAGCAATCACATCAACTAACGTTGCCAGTGCAATTGTCAAACTCGTGGCGGCCGATGCCCTTCCAGCCTTGGTTGGCAATCTGGTCATGGGTAACTTAGTCAACAGGGATTATGAGCCAACGCTTGCCCAGGCGGGTGATACAGTAAACGTACCCATTCCACCAACACTCGTTGCAAACAATATCGCTGAGGGTGGAAGTGTAAATCCGCAAAACCCTAATCTTGGCAATGCGCAAATTGTACTTAACACTCACGTCGAAGCAACATTTCAGATTCCGGACGTTACAAAGGTACTGGCCGTGCCGGACTTGTTGCGAGTGTACATGCAGCCCGCCGTCGTAGCAATTGCCGAACGAATCGAATCGGATATTCTCAACTTATACGCAAGCTTCACAGCAAATGCCGCGGTAGGTGTGGCTGGAACTCCGATTACTGAAGCCGCACTCGACGCTGCCGAAACAGCGCTATTTCAAGCAAAGGTTCCGCCGAGTCAGCCTAAACATTTAATTGTCGATGCGTCGACATACTCGCAAATGCGTGAGATCTCACGTTTTAGTGAGTTCCAAACCGCGGGCGAAGCCGGGCTCAGGGCCCTCATCGATGGGACCGTGGGAAAAATCAAGGATTTCTTTGTTTTTCGCTCTCAGTTCGTCGCCAAGACTGGTAGCTCACCAGTCACGACTCACAACCTTGCATTCGTGCGGGATGCAATTGGCCTCGTCATTCGCCGCCTACCACAACCGCTCCCCGGAACGGGCGCCATAGCTGAGCACGCGGAGTTAGGCAACTTCGGAATGCGAGTGATTATGAGTTATCAGCCTAGCACTTTATCTCAACAGTTCACAGTCGATGTACTGTATGGTGTAGCCGCGCTCCGAAATGACTTTGCAGTGCAAGTGAACTCATGACAGTCTTCGGCGGCCGATGCCCTTAACTAACGCATTAGGATAAGCGTTTTCAAATCGTCATGAATGTAAAGACGTTTTATCAGCGGGTTCGCAACATCGAGCAAACATTAATAGATGCGTTTGTGGTCATTACGAGTCGCGAAACCCCGGATGGCGGAAGAGAAGGTGTCTTGATCGAGGTATCTAGGCACCTAGCGGCTACCATGATAGCTGACGGCCGTGCCTCGCTAGCCAGCCCGGAATCGACCAGACTTTTTCACCAGCGAAACCAACAAGAGAGCCGCCTGGCGCATAAGGGCAACACAACCGGCAACATGGACCTTGGCCGTTTTGCCACCGAAACGAAGAAAGCGAGCTCCGCCGTAACGAAGTAATTCATCTGAATGCCTCTATTCACTGATGGCTTGATTTCGACGCTCGAGCAACTGGCCGCTCAGGATAGCGCCGTCCTCGACATCGCGAGTACGGAAAATATCGATGTGACCGCCAAACTGTCGCTGGCACAGGAAGAGGTTGGCCTGGAACTCACTGCTGCGGCCTCCCGATCTAGATTCGGCTTTTCTCCCTCGGCCGGCTGGTGGCCGGGGTGTGGTCTCTCGTCACAGTTATTACAACTTAATTATGTCGTGGTTACACCTCCTTTGCGGCTCTGGCACACATTTCATACACTTGCACTTGTTTATCGAGATGCTTACAACAACCAACTCAACGATCGTTATCTTGGTAAATGGACCGAATACAAGACCCTGGCAAAGTGGGCTACAGAATTATTATTTCAGATCGGTGTTGGCTTCGTATCGGATCCGATACCTGTGGCCCAGCCGCCTGTTGTGCTAGTTACTTCGGGTTCGTTTCAGGCGACCACCTATTTCGTACAGGCCTCTTGGCTTAACTCGCGTGGTGAGGAGGGAGTCGCCAGTCCGGTCGTTTCCGTCATCGCACCGGATCAGAGTACAATTCAGGCCACTATTCCCGGGCCGCCGTCAAATATCAAAGCCTGGAATATCTACGCTGGAAGATCCGTTGATTTTATCAGTCTTCAGGCAGGCTGCCCTTTAGGCCTCAACGAGGTGTGGACACTCCCTCCGTCAGGACTTTCGCTCGGCAAAGGGCCGGCCAGGGGACAAGACCCCAGCTTTTTCCGACCCATATCCCGGTATCTGCAGCGAGGGTAGCGCATGACCAGTATTGTGAACAGAGCCACATCGAAGTTACATCAGATACTAACAGCGCAAACTGGGCTGAACGGTAACATAGCCCTTCTAGCGCAGGCAGAAAACGTATCAATTTCTCCGCTTAACGATGAGCAATTTGTTGTGGCAAATGTGTCTAGTGACCTCGTGGAAAAGGCCGGTGCAACAAAATATACATCGGTTTACATCTATTGCGATAAAGTCAGCAACACGCTGCGTGAAAAATTTCGATCCTTTTCGGGATGTGTTCTACTGGCCGCTGATGTTCGCGTGTCACAAGACCGAATCGAAGGTATCGACCAACAGTCTCACTTTTATACAGATGCAGTGACCCACGTTCTAGACCAAAGTCGAGGTGACTGGGGTCAAGGGCTCTTTTACCCGGGCGGATATGAGGTTACGTTTGGGCCAGTCAAACACGGCGGACGTAACTTCATTAAAAGCGCCAAGGTGACATTTCCGGTCGAGGCAAGTATAGATTGATCTCGATAATGTTCCGGTCTAAATCATGTCAGTTTACATTTCATCGAACTCAAACAGGTTTTATTGTGCCATCGAAACAAACTACGGCCAAGTGCCGCCGATTACGCAGAGCAATCGCATCCCGAGCGTCAAGCTGACGGCCAAGCAGCAACTGGACGTGACCACCCGGAAGGACAAAACGGGGAGCCGCACCTTCGCCGGGCTTCCGCCAGGAGGCCGGCGTAAAACGTCTTTTCAGCTTACTACCTTGCTCACGACGTGGGCAGGAGGAAGCATGGGACCAAGCTATGGGCCTCTGTTCCAGGCGGCTCTCGGCGCGACGCCATTGACGTTCGGTGGGGGTACGGCGGGCGCCGGATCAACAGGCACGAGCTTAACATTTGCATCACCCCATGGACTCACAACCGGCCAGGCCTTGACCTACCTCGATGAAATACGTTTTATTTCCGCCATTCTCAATACTACGACCGTGCAGCTGAATACGCCATTTTCGAGCGATCCAGTCCAAGGCTCCGTCATCGGACCGACAATGACATATTTTCTAAGCACCACGCTCCCAAGTGTCAGCATCTTCGACTACTGGAGTCCAAGTTCGGCCGTCCACAGAATACTTTGCGGAGGCGGTATCAACCGAATGGGTATAAAAGTAAACGGGGACTATCACGAATTTCAATTTAGCGGCGTAGCACAAGATTTGACCGATACCGGTAGCTTCTCCAGTGGAATAGGTCAGCTGGCTGCATTTCCGGCCGAGCCGACGATAGGCGCATTTGACTATTCGGTCGTGCCAGGTCACATGGGGCAGGTTTGGCTCGGATCGTCACCCAGCCGTTTCTCTACGCTGACCGACGGACAAATCGTCCTCGATAACAATTTGGATGTCCGGGCTCGGGAGTTTGGCTCCAACGTACCAAAAGCCCTTTCAGCCGGCACTCGCTCAGTATCAATCGACTTTGAACTCTATGAGCAGGATGACCCAGCTACCCAGGGTCTTTATCAGGCCGCGAAGCAACAGTCACCGATCACAGCCATGCTCCAGCTTGGGCAACAGCCAGGACAACTGTTCGGCGCCTATCTAAAAAGTGTTTTGCCCGAGGTACCAGAATACGATGATTCGGAACATAGGCTGAAATGGCACTTCGCCACTTCAAGGGCTCAGGGCACAATCGACGACGAATTGGCCATTGCGTTTGGATGAATCATGAATTACGAAAGCTCAGCTGAGGTCCAATCGACAGTGATCCCCGGTGTTACATTTGTTGTTTCCAAGATGTCAGTGGGCCGGCGTTTGGATTTGATCCGGCGAATTCGAGAGCTTCTCCTTCGTCATGAATTTCTAGACGGCGGAAGTTCGCCGACCGAAAAGCTGGAAGCCGCGTGTGTTTCTGCCGAAATCGATCGACTTTACTTCGAGTGGGGTCTGCAAAAGCTAGCGGGCATCGACGTAGATGGGATACCGGCAACTCCGGAACTCCTGGCGTCGCGCGGCCCTGAGAATCTGTATCGCGAAATCGTTACTGCCGTCAAATCACAATGTGAATTATCCGATGGCGAACGAAAAAACTAATACTCGCATTCCATTTTCAAATGTCTAATCCAGCCGGATGGAACTGCGAGATTTGCCGTAAGTCAGGGCTGGAGATAAAACGAAGATGTGGCTGGCTGCCCAAAGCGCTCGAAACAGCTCCCCACACCATCTGGCGACGCAAACGCGTCTCTGTAGATACATGTCCCAAGTCTCTGATCACGGCGCAGAGTATCACATGGATCGAAGCATTTCTCACCTGGAAGCGTTTGCACCTTCGCCTATCCTTCGATTCTGCCGCGCGGGATGTCCAAGCATTTCTTATCCTGGAAGAGTTACTAACTGAGGAACACAGTGCCTTATAGCGCGTCACTTACCGATACTCTCCAGCGTGCGACGGGAACGGTTGGAAGCAATACGGTGACTGAACTCATCAATACGGTTCTACCGCAGACGGTCGGCAGCTTGAGTGATACCCTGACCACTTTGTCACAGCGTTTCGATAATTTGGTCGCGACGAGCCAACTCCAATCGGACGCACTTGCTGCGAACACGCACGCCATCATTCAAGAGACCTCCACGCAGCAGAACCAAAGCATTACTACCGAATTGGGTCGAGCGGCATCCGGTCTTTTACAAGGCGGATTAGGATTTTCTCCAGTCATCTCCGGGCTGATGGATCTATTCGGAGCAGGTACTCCAGCAGCACCTCAACCCCTGGTGCCATTTTCGCTACCGCCGAGTCTAACATTCCAAGCGGCAAATACGGACGCATACGGCCCTCCGTCTGGCGCGGATTACACGCAGGCCGGTATTCCGAGAGTTATGGAAGGACGATTGCTCACCGGCGCGGCGCCATCAGTCGCAAGTCCTCAAATCACAATCAATGTACAAGCGATGGATAGTCAGTCTTTTTCCGATCATAGCTCTGATATCGCTAAAGCCGTCCGGGAAGCGATACTCAATATGCATGCTCTGAACGATGTAGTCACCGATCTTTAATGGCGGAGACCATACCAGCACTTAAGACCGGCGCACCGGCACAGTATCCATCTTCTAAGAGCGTATCGTACTCAAGTTACGTTGTGAAGTTTCTCGATGGAAGCGATCAACGATACAGAAACTATAGTGTCCCCCTCGCAAAGTGGTCTTTTCCTTTATCCCTGCTGGATGACAGTGAGATGACCCTTCTTGGTCAGTTTTTCGCCGGCCAGCAAGGGCAGTTTGGAAGTTTTTCGTTCTCCGATCCCTGGACGCAAACCGAACAGGCAAGCTGTAGCTTTAGCCAGGACACCATCACAGATACCCTCAAGGAAGAGGCGGCTGGATCTACAGAAATTGCCATCCGAGAGAACAAATCGTAAGGATGCTGTATTTTCCCCAATTGGCGTCCGGTGGGATCGTCCAATTTCCTATTCAACGGCATCAAAGTCAGCGCACGGTAGTCAATGCCTGCGAGGATGGCCACACGGTGAAGATGGTCGATGCCGCCGCTGCCACGCAAGGCTGGTTACTGACATTCCAGGATTTGACTGACGCCGAAATTGGAATCCTATTGCAGTTCTTTGCGACGTCTGAAGGCCGCCTTAATCCGTTTACCTTTTTCGACCCGCTAAGCAATTTGCTGATTTGGAGCGAGGCCATAGATCAGCCGATTTGGCAAAATGGCAACTTGTTGCAGCGACAGTCTGGCATTGATGACCCAATGGGTGGCTCCAATGCCACGCATTTGACGAATGCCACAGCCGGCAGTATCACTCTTCAGCAGACCATTAATGGTCCAGGGTGGTATACGTATTGTTTCAGTGCATATGTAAGATCTCGCGGCGCCGTGCCAGTTAGTTTACAGTTACAAGCTGATGCGGCTAGTGAGAGCCTTGTATACCTGACGCCGCCCTACTGGCAACGAATATACCTCTCTACGACACTAAATACTACCGCAGAGACGTTTAGCGCCGGCATCATAATTCCGCCAGGGCAAACGGTAGATGCTTTTGGATTTCAATTGGAAGCACAGCCAGGCGCATCGCTCTACAAACGAAGTATCGGTGCCAGCGGAGTCATCGCGAACGCCCACTTCGCTCAAGATGAATTCACGTTTATAACGGATGCGCCGAACCGGCACCGATGCAAATTGAGGATCGTGTCTCCGTAGTACGTAGCGAGCATGTCGACCGCATTTGACCTAAAAGAACACGCGATTACCGATGCGCCCCTTCTGCTGTTTGACTGCGCGTTTTCAAATGGCACCATCGAAAATTGGTGTACTCATCAAGTCACTATAGGAAGCACGAGCTATCAAGCCAGAGTTCTTCACTATAACCTTTTTGAAGTTCACACCTCATCGGATCAGGGCGCGGATGGCATCCCCAAAGTCTCCATTTCTTTGGCCAATGCCGATTCTCACTTTTCCGAACTCGAGCGGAGTTTAGGTTTCAAGGGTGCGATCTTAACCCTCCGATTTGTATTTTTTGACCTTCGCCAAGGCATTCCGGCGACAGATGCCATGACGCTATTTCAGGGTATTTTCAATTCGCCGGACCAGATTACGGAGTCTGTCTTTCGCATCACGGCAACTAATCGAATGAACATGCAGCGCGTCCTGTTGCCGCAGATTCGTATTGAGCGGCGCTGTCCGTGGGCATTTCCAACAACTCTGGCCCAACGGCAAGAAGCAGTCAACGGCGGAGCGGCGCAACAATATTCACGGTTCTATCGATGCGGTTACTCACCTGACATAGTTGGCGGTGCGGGGAGCCTCAACGGAGTTGTTGCCTTCACTTCTTGCGCTTACACCCGGTCCGACTGCCAGGGTCGAGGAATGTTCTCGCGGGATGCCGCTCACAATGTTACGGCGCGGTTCGGCGGGATAGAATTTCTGCCGTCGGGAACTTTAGTCAGGAGTTATGGTGAGCGGGGCAAACACTGGTCGCCGATTGCGGTAAATCAAGCTCTTTACAACGACTTTGTACCGCTCGTTTATGGAACTGTGTGGTACTCGCCTAGCATCGTTTTTTCGCGAAATGATGGAAACCTTACGCGAATGGAAGTGCTGCTTGGGGCAGGCGAGATCAACAGCGTGATTAAGGTCCTGGTCAACGATATCGACATTCCGTCAGGCCGTGCGGGTACTAATATGACGGCGACCGGCTGGTTTGATCTTATCAGCACGGGTACAAGGAATGGCGGATTCAATCCTGACTTCTCGGATAGTATTGGAAACCCACTGGGCGATCCATATGGCAACATGGCCGCACTTTCGGTCGTAGTTCCGAACCAAGTTAGCGATGGAAATAACCTTCCACACATCAAAGTACTATTAGAGGGGCTCAAGCTGCCGATTTACGCGATTGACGGCAGTTTTACCGGCATACAATTTACTAATAATCCAGCTTGGATGTTGCTGGATATTCTGAGGCGCTGCGGTTGGGAACTCGATGAAATTGACGTAACAAGCTTTGCAGCCGCTGCTGCATATGCTGACCAGCCGATTCAGACCCAGGATCTGCATGGAAATCCGATCACGGTCGCCCGGTTTGCGTGCAATCTCGCTCTGACAACACGTAGGGCGGCTGGCGACCTGATTCGGGGAATTCGGAACACCGCGCGGCTATTCCTCACTTATGGCTCAGGCGGATTACTTCAGCTTCGAGTCGAAAATACGTTTAGTTTGCAACAGCCAACCAAACCGGCATGGAGTAACAGCACAAGCCAATTCAACGGGGGCTGGCCGAGTTACGAGTTTGGAGACGGGTCATCCGGCGGATCCGGAATTGCACGACGAAGTAGCGGAGAGCCGAGCGTTCGAGTGTGGTCCCGGAATATAACGGACACACCGAATCGCTTTTCAGTGGAATTTCAGGACGCGCTCAATGAGTATCAGCAGGACAGCTACTCGCTGGTGGATGTCGAGGATGTTCAAACGACGGGGCAGGAGATAACAGCGCCGCTTACAGCACTAGGAATTCCGAATTACGACCAAGCCGCCCGCATTTTGAAGTTCAATCTCGACCGGTCGATTCGCGGAAACGTGTATGTTGAATTTGAAACCAGTGTAAAAGCTCTTGGACTTCAGCCAGGCGATCTAATTACACTTACATACCTAAAGGAGGGCTTCACTCGGCAAGCCTTTCGAATAATCAAAATCGCGCCGAGCGTCAACTACCGTACAGCTACCATTACCGTGCAAATCCATGATGACGCATGGTACGACGATACCAACGGACAAGTCACCGGCAATTCTGGAGCACGCCGTCAGCCATTCTCCGAAATCGGGTTACCCAAGCCTTTGATCGGCGCGGTCCTTGACACCAATGGACATGTCGAGTTTGGAGTCGTCGAAACGATACTGCAGGCTTCAGACGGCAGCCAGGTAGACCAAGTACAGGTCAGCTTTGCGATACCGTCGACAGTATTTTCGGGCGCTCCTGGAATTCCCTTGCTAAGTCTGGCAGCGACGGTTGATGGCAACGGCGGAACAATCGGTGGCGGACAAACGTTCTACTACGCGATCAGTTCCGTGGATGCCGCCGGTATCGAAAGCCACCTTTCCTTTATCGCCCGCGTTGCCGTCCCGTCGGGCACCGACACAAATACTATTACATTAACCGGCCTGAGCTTTCCTTCAGCCGCGACGACATTTCACGTTTATCGCGGTGTGAATCCGTCACAACTCTATCGCATTGCTTCCAGTCAACCGCTTGCGGTTCAATTTACCGATACAGGGTTAGCGCCCCAGGTTATTCCGCCGCCCGATCCAAGTTTCGATCACGCTAATTTCTACTGGCGTTTAGAGCTTCAGCCGGAGTACAACGCAACGATTCATTCCGCAAGTTCCATCGGCAACGACGCACTAGAAATGACACCGAGTGCCTATTGCGGCATGATTGTCAGGATCACTCGTGGAACAGGCGCGGGGCAGGAACGTTGTATTAACACAAATTCCGCCAGCACGGTCACTCTTACTGCGAACTGGGATACGGAGCCGGACACGACCAGTTATTTCGTTGTGACCGAAGCTGCGTGGCACGCAGCCGCCACGGCCAAGACCAGCCCGGTACAGTTTCAAATTCCGAATCGTGCCGGCGCCACGGTTCATATTACCGGACGCGCAGCCAACGTAAATAATGCAGAATCACCGCTCGGTTTGTGCACAGTCACTCGGTGGGTGATTGGCGGAGGGGGCGGCCTAGACGGCGATGTTCCGCCCATGCCTTCTTTCGGTTTTGCTCTTTCCTCGAATAACGGCGGTACTCTTGAACTTAGCGGCGTGAGTTTTCCAGATTTGACAAATACTCATACCATCACTGCTGGTACGTTAACGATCTATTACTGGCCGGAGCTGAATTCTTCGGCTCAGCCGAACGCGGCTTCCGATATCAGCGCATCCGATACGATTATCAATCTGAATACCACAAGCACGGCACAGCCCGGAACATACATCCAGCTCGAGCGGGAGGTGGCAAGAGTTGATGCGTTATTGAGCGGCGGGTCGCAATATCAAGTCACGCGTGGAATTGATGGAAGTAATGTAGCAGCCCATGCAGCAGGGACTGTAGTCTATGGGTTAAAGCAACTGACGCAGTTAGTGCCTTTCGTGCCGAACTTTTTTGGAAGTCCGTTGAGTGGAAGCTGGAGTTATCCGGTAGTATTGCCGGACTGTCGTGTGGTTAGTGCGGAGTTATTCGTCACCAATACCAAGGGAAACAGCCCGACGAGTTCGGTTTGTCTAACCCAGACGGTGGACTCCGGGATGCGCACTTTGTCCGGGGGCCAGTTCTCATTTCAAGTTGAGAGCTTTCTCGCAATCGAAACCGGCGCGACGCCTGATTTGATCGTCGAAACGTCCCGGACCGTGCGGGACGTCTACGCGACTATTCGGCAGGCGCCATCTGGAGGATCGGTAGAGTTAACGATTAACCAGAATGAAACGGCATACTGCTCTCTTACGATTCCAGATGGCGCGACCATTTCGAACACTGTCGATGGATCTTCATTGCCTCCTTTAGAAAGCGGCGGGCGATTAAGCCTCGACATCACTATGGTCGGCGCTACAAATCCCGGAGCGGACTTGACTGTGATTATTCGGTTGTAGTTTTAACATGGTCGACTCACTGACGAAGCTGCGCCCGGACCGGGACCTGCTTTGTTATTTTCTTCGGCCGTCTGCTATAGCGGCTTTCAGTGCGACCAGCCCAACGGGGTTTACGCTTTCAGGTAGCTGGCGCCAGCAGTTTGATTGGGCTGTACTCGAATGGAACCGCGATAACACGTTCGAGCACCCCGCATTTCGCAACCTTCCCGATGGAAATCTTAGCGGCCTGACACTGACGTACGACGAGGCTCGTCAGAATTGCGTTCCGATTGACTCGAGTGTGTTCCCGACGGTAGACTGGCCTTCGCTGCGAATTTGGGCGGAAACCAATGGCGTCGAAACAATGTACAAGGTGCCGCTTCTTTCCCACGCGACACCGGTCGCCGGCAGTTATCAACCCGCCACGGCAACGTTCACGCTAACCGGCGCTCCCACAAACCAGGATTCGATTGAACTTGCCTGGTCTACCGAACACTACCCATATCAGCTAGGCGCAAGCGACACACTGGAAACGGCGGCACAAGTGTTAGTGGATGAGATCAATGCCTCATCGCCGACGATGCAGGCGGCTCGGAATGGAACACAGATCATTTTGACCTATGTCGGGGCCGGGCAGACCGCGAGCAACAGCACGACGGGTGCGAACGGAAACCGGATCGGCGTATACGGGAACGTATACGGCAGCGCCAAGACGGAAAGCTGGCAGCCATGGTTTCAGCAACTCAGCGGCGGCTCATCGCCGAGCCAATGGCGGATCAGCCTGAATTTCGGCGCTCTTTATGATGAAAATAACGTTTTGATACCGACACATTCAGTTCGAAAGATGCGGTGGACATACTCGGCTGACTTGCAGGCGGGCAGTTTTCAGCGCACTGAATTTCAGGTCACGGTTTCGAATTGGACAGTTACTGGGTCTAATTTGGATTATGTAGTGGCAGGACCAGGCAGCCGGCGAATAGAAGATACTGCCCCGGAAGTGCGTTACACCGGAAGCTGGAGCATGTCTACCGGAAATTTTTCCGGCGGAACGATTCACTATACCAGCACACCGGGAGATTCGGCTTCGTGCACGTACCGGGCCAGCCAGGCGCACGTGCTTTATCTGGGCACCCGCAAGGCTTTCAACGGAACACAGGCTACGGTGACGATCGATAATCAACCAGCCGTCACAGAAAACCTCGTGATTGCCGGGGAAGATGTGTTGGTGAGGCTTTCACTCGCGACATTCAGCGATCAGACGCCACACACTGTTACTATTACACACGCAGGCGCAGGCGGCACTTACTTATACTTCGACTTTCTCGAGTTAGCAATTCCCACGAATAGCCTTCCAGCACTTACAAGTAACCCGATCATGACGCTGGCGACGGACTGGGACACGGACCACTCGATCGCACTTGCGCCGGAGCGAACGGCGAGGATGATCCAGTCACTCGGGTTTACCGGCCGGGCGAATCACTACGTGGGCGCGCTGTGGCATTACGAATTAGTGCCACAAGGATACACTTATGCGTCCGCTACCGTGCAGTTTGTTGGAACTCCGGCGCCAAGCACGATTACGACGCTGACGATCGGACTAACGGGCTCGCCGACTGCGCCGACACAGATCCAGCATTTGATTTTGTACGGCGACACATTAGCCAGCATTGCGAAAGCGTTCGAGCTCGAAATCAACAGCGGATATACGGCGATCTGGGCACAGGCGAGCGGGGATATGCTCACGATTTACTCGCGGGCGATGGGCGCCGCGGGAAATCAGATCACGATTTCGGCTGACCCGGCATCGGGCGATTTCGCAGCGCAAGCCAGCGCCGCGACATTAACAGGCGGTGTGGATGGAGAATGGCGCACGGATCTGACGGTTGTGCCGCGCATGAACCGGGCGGCGCGGGACTGGTGCCGCAGTTTCTTTCTGGCGCTCGATGGCTACGGAATCCAGGCGACCGGCGCATTCAGCATGGAATTGCAAAATGGCGATCCGTCGGTCGAAGCGGGCCTTGCACAACGGTATCCCAGCGGCAATGCGGTGATGCTGAATACGCCGGCGCTGCAAACCAATTTTTCTCCGACGAGCACGGCGTTCTGGCAGCAGGCCTATCTGGATCTGGCGCAATTGATGGTGGAGGCGGGCCAGCTTCCGTATCTGCAGTTTGGCGAAGTGCAGTGGTGGTACTTTCCGGACGATGGGTCCGGCATGCCGTACTACGATGCGTACACGACGAACACGTTCGCGGCAACTTACGGACGCCCCATGCAGGTGTTTACAAACAGCAGCGCGCAGCCGTCACAATACCCGCAGGAAGCACAGTTTCTTTCGGGTTTGGTCGGGACGTTCACCAATACGATCATGGCGTTTGTACGGCAGAGTTACCCGAATGCAAAGTTCGAAGTGCTTTATCCGCCGGATGTAAATAACACGCCATTCAACGCGGCAGTGAATTTGCCTTCGAGCTGGAATCCAGCGACGCTCGATTGTCTGAAGACGGAGAACTTTACTTACACCGGCGGGCGGAATGTTAATTTAGCGAAGACGTCGATCACTCTGCCGATCGACAGGGCGTTCGCGCGGAACAAAAGCAGCCACCTGGTAGGCATCACCGGGTACACGACACCGTGGCAAAAAGAAGCGCGGCTGTCGCTGGCGGAGAATCTGGAATCGGTGGTGCTGTTTGCGCTCGATCAATTCTGCCTGATGGCGTGCCCGGCGCCGCTGGCAGTCGGAATGCGCCGCAGCCTGTACATGGGCTGATCCCGCCGCGTTGTTATTTCCCTCCCCCCGCGTTATCGTTTTGAATTAGACCTGTGGTACTGGTTCAAAACGTCTCCAAGCTGTATCGCCTGTATCGCCATCCCTCCGATCGCATTCGCGAAATTTTTCCATTCACAAATAAGAAACTACATACGGATTTCTGGGCGCTGCGGGATATCAGCTTTTCGGTCGGAAAAGGCGAAACGCTGGGCATTGTCGGGCCGAATGGCTGCGGCAAGAGCACGCTGCTGCAGATTATTTGCGGGATTCTGCAACCGACCAGCGGGCGCGTGGTGACAACGGGGCGGGTGGCGGCGCTGCTCGAACTCGGCGCGGGATTCAATCCGGACTTCACGGGGCGTGAGAACGTCTATCTGAACGGCGAGATCATGGGGATCAGCCGCGCGGCGATCGAGCGGGCGCTGCCATCGATCGCGGAGTTCGCGGATATCGGCGAGTTCATGGAGCGGCCGGTCAAAGAATATTCGAGCGGGATGTACGTGCGGCTGGCGTTCGCGACGGCAATTCACGTGGAGCCGGAGATTTTGGTGGTGGATGAGGCGCTGGCGGTGGGCGATGCGGTTTTCGCGAATCGCTGTGTGCGCAAATTCGAGGAGCTGAAGCAGCGCAAGATTACGGTGCTGTTTGTTTCGCACGATCTGGGATTAGTGAAGCAGCTTTCGGATCGCGCGATTTTACTGATTAATGGGCGGATTCATGCGCAGGGGGAACCGAATCAGGTTATCAACCAGTACATCGGGCTGGTGCTCGAAAGGCAACGCGCGGATGCGGAGCCGCGGCACTCGAAGCGGCTGGAACCGGGCTTCCGGCATGGCGACGGGACGAGCGAGGTGCTGGATGTCGAGTTGCTGAACGCGCGGGGTGGACGGGTGGAAGCGGTGGCGAGCGGCGAACTGGTGCGCGTGCGCGTGAGGAGCGTGTTTCGGCAGCCGAAGTCGGATCCGATGGTGGGAATCCTGATTCGCAGCCGGATCGGGATGGAGGTGTACGGGACAAACACGCGCGTGGAGCGGATCGAGCTGGGAGATTTCGCGCCGGGAGACGAACTGGAGATCGAGTTTCAATTCGAGTGCTGGCTGGCGCCGCAGCAATATACGCTCACGGTGGCGACGCAAAATGCGGATGGATCGAGCCATGACTGGCTGGACGATGTGATGGCGTTTGAGGTGGTGGATTCGCGGGCGCTCGCCGGGGTGGCGAATTTAAGAGCCAAAGTGGAATGGAAAAAGAACACGCCGGCGGCGCGCGAGCGCGCATTACGGTAAAAGTGCAGCCGCGAGCGAAAGTCACGCGCATTGCCGGCCGGATGGAAAATGCTTACCGGCTGCAACTGGCGGCGCCGCCGGTGGACGGAAAAGCCAACGAGGCATGCGTGGAATTCCTGGCGGCACTGGCAGGCGTTGCGAAATCGCGCGTGCGGATTGTTTCCGGCTTGACAAGCAGGATGAAAGTAGTGGAGATTGACGGGATTACTCAAGAGATTCTGGAGCGCCGCTTAATCCCGTGACCTTTCCAAGGTTTTTCGCAGCAATTTTTCAATCGCAGTTGCCGAGTCCGGAGCCTGCCGCATGATTTACATTGTTGTTCTTTGCGTGATCGTTGCGGTGCTGCTGGGAATGGCCTTGCTGCGAGCGACGCGCGTTCACAGCCAGGCGGATTTTCTGGTGGCGGGCCGGACGCTGCGCTGGCCCGTTTTGATTTTTACGCTGCTCTCATCGTGGATCGGCGCGGGCAGCTTGTTTGCCGGCGGGGAGAACGCCTACCGCAACGGATTCGCGGCGCTCTGGCAGCCGGCGGGCGGATGGCTGGGATTGATCGTGATCGCGCTGATCGCCGGGCGGGCGCGGCGGTTTGCGCAATATACGGTGCCGGACCTGCTGGAATCGCGCTACAACACAGCCGCGCGGGTGTTCGCGACAATTGCGATCGTGATCTCGTACACCATGATCACGAGCTATCAGTTCAAAGCGGGCGGCGACATCATGCATTTGATTTTTCCAACGCTCGAAAAGACAACGGGCATGCATATCATCGCGGGATTTGTGATTGCGTTCACGGCGCTGGCGGGCATGGGATCGGTGGCGTATCTGGATGTGATCATCGGATCGCTGGTGACGGTGATCGCGATCATTGCGGTTCCGCTGCTGCTGGACAATGTGGGGGGATGGGCGGCGGTCAAGCAGGCGCTGCCGGCGGATCATTTCAATTTCCTGGGGCCGTTGACGTTTACAAAGGCGTTCGGATTTTTGCTGCCTACATTTCTGCTGCTGATCGGCAACCAGGGCATGTATCAGAAATTTTTTTCGGCGCGCTCGGAGCGCGACGCCAAGCTGGCGGTTGGCGGGTGGATCGTGGGGACCACGATACTGGAAACGGTGATTATTGCGATCGCGGTGATCGGCAGCTCGAAATTTCATACCGAGAATCCGCGGGAAATCATACCGATGAGCGCGCGGCTGGGCCTGCCGGAAGTGGCGGGGGCGATTCTGCTGGGTGGAATTTTCGCGAAGGTCATCTCAACGGCGAATAACTTTCTGTTTTCACCGGCGAGCAATCTGATTCACGATGTTTACAAACGCTTCATTAACCCGGGTGCCAGCGAGCGGCGGACATTGATCGTTTCGCGCGCGCTGGTGATCGCGCTGGGAGTGTTTGCGCTGCTGCAGGGCGCTTACTTCGAATCCATTCTGAAAGCGGCGCTCTACGCTTATACGGTTTACGGCGCGGCAGTGACGCCGGCGATCATGGCGGTGTTCTTTTGGAAGCGCGCCACGGCGGGCGGCGCGGTGACTTCGATTATTCTCGGCACGATTGTTACGGTGGTGTGGGATGCGTTCGACATCCAGGCGCGATTCCAGCAATACGAGTGGATCCGCAACATGGATGCGGTGTACCCGGCGCTGGCGATTTCGGTGCTGGCGCTGATCGCGGTTAGCCTGGCATCGGCCCCACCGCCGGCTGAGCGATGGAAACCGTTTTTCGTGGAAGCGAAGGAAGAGGTGGTGGGATGAACGTAGCGGAGATCCAGGAAGCGCTGGAACGCGAAGGTCTGGACGGCTGGCTGTTTTTCGATCATCATCAACGCGACCCGCTGGCTTACCGCGTTCTGGGATTTTCGCCGGCGAGCCATGTTACGCGCCGCTGGTATTACTTCATTCCGGCGAAGGGCGAGCCGAAAGGTTTAGTTCACCGGATCGAATCGGGCATGCTGGACGCGACACCGGGCGAGAAGATTCGCTACGCGAGCTGGACCGAGCAGGTGGATGGGCTGCGGAGGCTGATCGGTAACGCCCGGCGGGTGGCGATGCAGTACTCGCCCGAGTGCGCGATTCCGTACGTGGCGATGGTGGACGCGGGAACGGTCGAGCTGGTGCGCGGGCTGGGTGTCAAGGTGATGACCTCGGCGGAACTGATCCAGCATTTTGAAGCGCGGTGGAACCAGGCAGCGCTCGATTCGCATCTCGAAGCCGGGCGGCGAGTGGATCGCGTACGAGCGGATGCGTTCAAGCTGATTGGCGAACGGCTGCGCGCGGGCGGTGCGGTGGAGGAAGTTGAAGTAAAAAATTTTGTGCGGGAGCGCTTCGCGCGAGAAGGGCTGTTCACGGATCACGGCCCGATTGTAGGCGCGAACGCGAACGCTTCCAATCCGCACTACGAGCCGACCGAGGCGGTGACGGAAAAAATTCATTCGGGCGATTTCGTGCTGATGGATATGTGGGCGAAGCTCGACCAGCCTGGCTCGGTTTACTACGACATCACCTGGACCGCCTATTGCGGGCGCGAGGCGCCGGCGGAGATACGGAAAGTTTTCGAGATCGTGCGGGAAGGGCGGGACCGGGCGATTGCGCGGGTGCGGGATGCGGTGGCGGCGGGAGACATGGTTCGCGGTTTCGAAGTGGATGACGCCGCGCGAGGTTACATTTCGAGCCAGGGATATGGGCAATTCTTTACGCACCGGACGGGGCACTCGATCGGGCAGGAAGTGCACGGCAACGGCGCGAATATGGATAATCTGGAAACGCACGATGAACGCCGCGTGGTCCCATGGACGTGCTTTTCGATCGAGCCGGGAATTTATCTGGAAAAATTCGGCGTGCGATCGGAAGTCAACGTATTTGTGGGCGAACACGAGGCGCGCGTGACGGGCGAGATCCAGCGCGAGCTTGTACTGATTTGAGATCCGCGGCTATTTGCCCAGGTGTTTCTTCAGATACTCTTCGTATTCCTTTTTCAACTCGGGATCGTGCGGGCTGGGATAGATATCGCTCGATTTGTATTTTCCGGTGAGCAGCTTCATCTTGGTCCATTCATCGTGGATGTGAGTGACGTCGGCTTCGTCGAGAACTTTTTTTACGAGTTGCGGCGGAATGAAGTAAATGCCTTCGCGATCGCCGAAGACGACGTCGCCGGGCATGACGGTTGCGCTGCCGATGCGGATGGGAACGTTATAGCCGGTGAGCATCACGCTGCCGATGGGAGTGGGATGCACGCCCCGGATGTAAACGGCCATGTCGATGGGATAAATACCTTCGAGATCGCGGACCGCGCCATCCACGACGAAGCCGGTCTTGGTCGCGGCATAGATTGCCGTGGCGAGATTATCGCCGACCATGGTGCCGTTCTCGATCTTTCCGAACAGGTCGACCACCAGGACGTCGCCGGGCTGGAGGGAATCGATGACGCGCTGATTGCCATTGTGGCCGAGACCTTTTGCGCGGGCGCGGGCTTCGGCGACATCGGCGACATCGGGACGGTACGGCATGAATTGCGCGGTGACGGCGCGGCCCACGAGCTTGCGCTCGGGATGCAGGATGCGCCAGTTGCCTTCATACTGATTGGAAAATTTCGCTCCCGGCAGGACGGCCCAAACTTCTTCGGCGGAGAGGCCTTTGCATTTTTCGAGAAGCGCATCGGGAACTTTCGGGCGGCCGTCTTCGAAGCGCGGAAACGGATTCTGGGCGGTGTATTCGATTAGCTGATCGCGGGTGAAGGTGAAGACCTGCGCGGGCGACGGGAGCGGGGCGGCGCAAGCTGCGGCCAGTACGAACAAGCAGAAATTTCGACTCATGCGGTGCAATGTATCACAGGCGATGCGCTGCGGCGCTGTGCGGCGGCGATGTATTGGGAATTGGCGCGGTTATTTATTAGTGAGCGCGGCTACGCCGGGCAACTCGATTCCGGCTAGAAATTCGAGCGAAGCGCCGCCGCCGGTCGAGATGTGCGAGATTTTATCCGCTACGCCGGCGGACTTGACGGCCTTTTCGGAATCGCCGCCGCCGACGACCGAAATCGCGCCCGATTCCGCGACGGCCTTTGCCAGCGCGACAGTGCCCTTATCGAACGGCGGTTTTTCGAAAATGCCCATGGGACCGTTCCAGATTATGGTTTTCGCCAGCGCGATGATTTTGGT
The DNA here is from genome assembly GCA_035280425.1 of Bryobacteraceae bacterium. Taxonomy (GTDB): domain Bacteria; phylum Acidobacteriota; class Terriglobia; order Bryobacterales; family Bryobacteraceae; genus QHXW01. The sequence continues at coordinate 68,278 of DATEFW010000011.1, forward strand.
GTATTCGCGGACGGTATCGGGGCCGATATCGACGCCGATTTTGTCCGCGGGAATTGCCGTGACAATCTGGCCCGGCGCGCCTTCCTTGATCTCGGAGACAACGACGTGATCGGAAGGCAGCACGAGCTTATCTGCGGACGTGCGCAGCAGATCGCGCGCCAGATCGAGCTTGTCGTCTTCAACCAGCGACTTGCCAACCGGTTTCCCCTGCGATTTGAGAAATGTGTAAGCCATAGCGCCGCCGATCAAGAGCTTGTCGACGATTTTCGCGAGATTCGAAATCACTTCGATCTTGTCGGAAACTTTGGCGCCGCCCAAAATCGCCACGCACGGCCGCGCGGGATTGGTGGTCACCATCGTGAGATATTTCAGCTCCTGCTCCATCAGCAGGCCGGCCGCAGCTTTGGGCATAAAAGCGATGATGCCCACGGTGGATGCATGCGCGCGGTGTGCGGAGCCGAAGGCATCGTTGACGTAAAGATCGGCCAGCGAGGCAAGCTGTTTCGAAAAGCCCGGGTCGTTTTTTTCTTCCTCGGGATGAAAGCGCAGATTTTCGAGCAGAAGCACGTCGCCCGGTGCAGGCTTCATGGCCTCCACCTGCGGACCGATGCAATCCGGCGCCATTTTGACCGGACGGCCGAGAAGCTGCTCCAGGCGTTTCGCCACGGGTTTCAGGCTCATCTCCGGATTAGGCTTGCCTTTGGGGCGGCCGAGATGCGACGCGAGAACGAGGGCGGCGCCGTGTTCGAGCGCGAATTGAATGTTCGGCAGCGACGCCTTGATGCGCTTGTCGCTCGTGATTTCCTGTCCCCCGCTAGCGAGCGGAACATTGAAATCCACGCGGATGAACACGCGCTTGCCTTTGAGATCGAGATCGCGAACGGATAATTTTGGCATCAATTCATTGTAGATGGCGAAAGTCCGGCAGCCGGGCGACGCGCGCGCATGCGCAGCCTGCCATACAATCTCTAGATGCGAAAATCCTCGCTTGCCATCTTTCTGACCGCTGCCGCGGCGCTCGCGGCCGAAAAACCGTTCACGCTCGAGCAGGTGATGTCCAGTCCCTTCCCCGAATCGCTGGTGGCAGCGCCGTCCGGCGGGAAAGTCGCGTGGCAGATGGATGCACAGGGCGCTCGCAACATCTGGGTTGGCGCCCCGCCCGATTATCGCGGCCGCCAGATCACTTCATTTCATGACGACGACGGCCAGGATATCGGCGAATTGCGCTGGACGCCCGATGCCCGTTCGATCGTCTACGTGCGCGGCGGCGATTTCGACATGCACCGCGAGCCGCCGAATCCGGCGAGCAATCCCGAAGGCGTCGAGCAAAGTGTATGGGCAATTTCCGCGGATGGAGGCACGCCGCACAAGCTCGGCGACGGCCATTCGCCGGCGATTTCGCCTAAAGGCGATCGGGTGGCGTTTCTTTCGAAAGGGCAAGTCTGGTGGGCGCCGCTCGACGGTCACGAAAAAGCAGCCCAGGCGGTGCACGCAAAGGGCGATGCGGAATCGCTCAACTGGTCGCCCGATGGTTCAAAACTCGCGTTCGTCAGCAGCCGAGGCAATCACAGCTTCATCGCGATTTTCGATCCCGCGGCGGGATCGCTGCGGTATCTCGATCCGAGCGTCGATCGCGATGAAAGCCCGGTTTGGTCTTCCGATTCGCGCCGGATGGCTTTTATCCGCATTCCGGCATCGCGCGAGGCCATGATCTTCGGGCCGAGACGGACCGCGGACGAGCCATGGTCGATCCGTTTGGCGGATGTATCGACCGGCCGCGGCCGCGAGATCTGGCACGGTGAAAAAGGGCCGGGCAGCGCGTTTCATCCGGTCGTGTCCGAGTCGCAGTTGCAGTGGGCGGGCAATCGTATTGTGTTTCCATGGGAACGCAGCGGATGGGTGCATTTGTATTCGGTGCCGGCTGGAGGCGGCACGGCGCTCGAGTTGACGCCTGGAGAATTTGAAGTCGAGCACGTGGCGATGAATCCCAACGGACGTGAGATTGTTTTTTCTTCGAACCAGGACGACATCGATCGCCGGCACCTGTGGAAAGTCGCGGCCGATCACGCCGGGCCGAAGCCGCTTACGCGCGGCGAAGGAATCGAATGGTCGCCGGTGGTGACGAGCGACCGGGAAACGGTCGTGTGTTTCCATTCCGACGCGCACAGGCCGGCGCGGGCAGCGATGATCGATGGTTCCGGCAATGCCAAGGATCTCGCGCCCGATTCCCTGCCCGCCGATTTTCCGGCGGATCAGCTTGTCGTTCCGCAGCAGGTGGTTTTTTCGGCGGCTGACGGAATGCGCATTCACGGCCAGCTTTTTCTGCCGCCTCACAGCCCGGCGAACGAGCGGCATCCGGCGGCGATTTTCTTTCACGGCGGATCGCGTCGCCAGATGCTGCTCGGCTGGCATTACATGTACTACTACAGCAATGCTTACGCGATGAACCAATATCTGGCGAGCCGCGGATTCGTGGTGCTTTCGGTGAATTATCGCAGCGGCATCGGCTACGGCCTCAATTTTCGAGAGGCGCTCGATTATGGCGCGCGCGGCGCGAGCGAGTTTAACGACGTCGCAGGCGCGGGACTGTATCTGCGCAGCCGGCCGGATGTCGATCCGGCTCGCATCGGGCTGTGGGGCGGATCGTATGGCGGTTATCTGACGGCGCTGGGTCTGGCGCGCGCATCGAACCTGTTTGCCGCGGGAGTGGATTTTCATGGCGTGCACAATTGGAACGTGGTGATCCGCAATTTTACGCCGTCGTACGATCCGGAAAAGCAGCAGGAGGCCGCGCGTATCGCGTTTGAATCGTCGCCCATGGCATCGGTGAAGTTGTGGCGATCGCCTGTGCTGCTGATTCATGGCGACGACGATCGCAACGTGCCGTTCAGCGAGACGGTAACGCTGGTTGAAGCCCTCCGGAAGCAGGGCGTGGAGTTCGAGCAACTCATTTTTCCCGATGAAGTGCACGATTTTTTGACGCACCGGCGCTGGCTGGACGCGTATCACGCCGCGTCCGATTTCCTCGAGCGGCATTTGAAACCGAAAAGCTGATTTTTTGCGTACAGCCCGGCAATCAGCGTAAAGTAGTGGCTTGCCGGAACGCGAAAAAATCGTAGCGGGCGCCGTGCGTCACGCGATAGGATTGCCGCACAACGCGCAGGAGTTGGCGGATGCGCTCGGTATATTGGGAGCGCGGCGGCAGACCATCCATCTGTGCGGCGCATCTTCGAAGCGGCTGATGGCGGGGCCGATCGAACCGGCTGATGCCGTTGTCTCGACGGCCGGCATGACAAAAGTTCTCCAATACGAGCCGCGGGATCTCACCATCAGTGTCGAAGCGGGCATTCGTTATGCGGAGCTGAACCGCATCGTGGCGCAGAACCGCCAGATGATTCCGCTCGATCCGCCGTTTTCGGAGACCGCAACCATCGGCGGCATCGTAGCCTCGAACTCCAGCGGGCCGAGGCGCAGGCTCTATGGAACGGCGCGCGATCTCGTCATCGGAATGAAATTCGCAACGCTCGAAGGCAAGCTCGTGCAATCGGGCGGCATGGTGGTGAAAAATGTTGCGGGCCTGGACATGGGCAAGCTTTTGATCGGCTCGTTCGGCACGCTGGCTGCTATCGCGGTGGTGAATTTCAAGCTCCTGCCCCGGCCAGCCGCCGAAGCGACCTTTCTTCTTTCGTTCGATACGCTGGATGAAGCGGTCGGCGCGCGCGATGGCGCCCTGAAAAGCGTGCTTCCCATCGCGGCCATGGATCTGCTCAACCCGCTAGCCACCGCTCAACTCGGACACAAGGGATACCTGCTGGCGATCACGGTGGGCGGCAACTCCGGCGTAATCGAGCGATCGAGGCGCGAGCTCGCCGGACCGCATGTTGCGGTTCTCGAGGGCGCTGAAGCTGCGCGGTTCTGGCGGAATGTAGAAGACTACACGCCGCACTTTCTCGACAAGTTCGCGCATGGCGCGGTGGTGCGCGCTTCGTGCACGCTCGCTCAGGTGAAAGATGTGTTTGGCTCGTTCGAAGCGGCGGCCATTGCGCGCGCGGGCTCGGGCGTGTGTTACGGATATTTCAGCCGTGCCGAGGCTGGCGCGCGCTGGGTGGCAGGCGCTGTCGAGCGCGGATGGAAAGCCGTTATCGAGTTTGCCCCGGAGGATCAGAAGCCCAATCTGGACCTCTGGCCGTCTCCCGGCAGCGACTTTGCGATGATGAAAAAGATCAAGCAAATGTTTGATCCGAATCATTTGTTAAACCGTGGCCGACTCTTTCGTCTCATTTGATCGCCCGCAGCAAGCGGATCTGGACCGCTGTGTGCATTGCGGCCTTTGCCTTAATGCCTGCCCGACGTACCGCGAGCTGGGCGTCGAGATGGATTCGCCGCGAGGGCGCATTTATCAGATGGTGCAGGTCGCCGGCGGCGCGCCGGTCAGCGAGTCGTATATTGAGCATATCGAGCTGTGCCTGGCGTGCCGGGCGTGCGAGAGCGCGTGTCCATCGGGCGTGCAGTACGGGCGTTTGGTGGAAGCCGCGCGGGCGGAAATTGAAAATCGCGTGCGGCGCAAGCTCCCGGCGCGCATTCTGCGCCGGTTGGTTTTTGGAAGGCTGCTGCAATCGCCGGGATGGATGTCGGCCGCGGGCGCGGGCGCGTATCTTTATCAGGCGAGCGGGCTGCAAAAACTCGTTCGCGGTTCGGGTTTGTGGAGACTGCTGGGCAGGCTCGGCCGCCTCGAACAGCTTGCGCCTCCGGCTGAACCGCCGTTTTTCTTCAGCCAGATCGGCAAGACTTTTCCGGCCGAAGGAAAGCGCCGGTATCGCGTGGCGCTCATGGCCGGGTGCATCGCCAACGTCTCTTTCGCGCGGCTGAATGAAGCCACTGTGCGCGTGCTGCAAAAGAACGGTTGCGAGGTGGTGGTTCCCGCCGGACAAGGCTGCTGCGGCGCGCTGCACGTCCACGCCGGAATTCGCAGTGAGGCGCGAAAACTCGCGCGGCGGAACATCGACGCCGTCGCCGACGGCGGATTCGACGCGATCATTACCAACGCCGCGGGCTGCGGCTCGACCCTAAAAGAATACAGCGAGCTGCTCAAGCACGATATCCATTACGCGGTCAAGGCTCTGGCCTTCAGCAAGCAAATGCGCGACGTGACCGAATTTCTTGCGTCGATTGAGCTCAATCGTGAAATGGGCGCTCTGGATGTGACGGTGACCTATCAGGATTCCTGCCATTTGGCGCACGGCCAGAAGATCCGCACCGCGCCGCGGCGGCTGCTGGCTCAAGTACCCGGCCTCAAATTCCACGAAATGCCGCTCTCGGACTTGTGCTGCGGCAGCGCCGGCATTTATAACGTGGTCGAAAACGAGATGGCGATGGCGGTTCTTGAAAAGAAGATGCAGAACGTTAATTCGACCGGCGCAGAAATCATCGCCACGGCGAATCCGGGCTGCATGCTGCAGCTCGAAGCCGGCGTGAGAATTCACGGAAAAGGCCAGGGCGTCGTGCACGTTGTGGAGATTCTGGACGAAGCCTACCGCAATAAGACCGGCTGAGGCCCCCGCGCCTTGTCTCTCCGCAGGCGCAACTCTCATTCATAGCGCAAAGCCCTCATTGGATCGATTCGCGCCGCCCGCCGCGCCGGGATGTATCCGGCCACGAGTGCCACCAGAGCCAGCGAAAGCGTTGCGCCAATAAGAACGAACGGATCGCTCGTCTTCACTCCGAACAGTTGCGAACCGATATAGCGGGTGAGCGCCAGCGCCGCCACCAGGCCGATCGCTGCGCCGGCAATAATCAGCAGACTGACTTCTTTCATCACCAGACGCAGCACATCTTCAGGCAATGCGCCCAGAGCCATGCGCACGCCCATCTCCGCAGTCCGGCGGCCGACATTGAACGAAATGACGCCATACAGCCCGATCGCCGCCAGCAGCGTAGCCAGCAGACCGAACGCGCTGGCCAGCACGGCTACCAGGCGATCCCGGTAAACCGAATCCTCAACCTGCACGGTCATCGGGTTCATATCGAACACCGGCAGATTAGCGTCCATGTTATGGACCAGCGTGCGGATCTCGGGTCCGAGCGCGCTCTCGGAGCCTGAAGTGCGAACGAAAAACGTAGCGCGCTCCAGCGGCGGGTCCTGGGGAAACGGGAGATAGATGAAAGGTTCGGCCTTTTCCCGCAGGCTCCCGTATTTGCTGTCCCGCACAATGCCGACCACCTCGCGATCCAGCTTCATGTTGTTCCCGCCGCCGAACGCCAGATGCTTTCCCAACACATTGCTCCCTGGCGAGTACCGTTTCACAAAAGCCTGGTTGACCATGACTACTTTCGGCGCGCCCGCATCATCCCGATCGGTAAATTCCCGGCCGGCAATCAGCGGGATTCCCATCGTCCGGAAATAGTCCGGCGTGATGGCATCGAATGACGCGCCGGTGTCTTCGTCCTCTTTCGCGCGATAGCCTTCAACTGTAATGTTGCCGCTTCTGCTGTTGCCGCCGAACGGGCCGCCGTTGGCTGCGCCGACCGAACGCGCGCGCGGCAAAGCTGCGACGCGCTGCCGCAACTCGCGATAGAATTCCCAGCCGCGCGTGGCATCGTAGCCGCTTAAGCTCGGATCAACCGAAAATCGCAATAGCTTTTCCGCGCGGAATCCTGGATCTTCCGTCATCAGGTTGTAAAGGCTGCGGCCGAATAATCCCGCGGCCACCAGCAGCGCGAGCGAGAGCGCCACCTGCGCGACGATAAAGATCCGGCGGAACTGCGCCTGTCCGCCGCCTGACGCAACATTCGCCGCCTGCTCTTTGAGCGCGCCGCTGACATCCGGCCGTGCCGACGCAACCGCCGGCGCCAGGCCAAAAATCAGTCCGGTAATTACCGACAGCGCGAGGCTGAATCCGAACATGCGCGCATCGACGTTGCCGGCAAGCCAGCCGCCCGTGGCGTCCGCCGGCAAAAGGCTCAGCAGCGCATCCGTCGTCCAGCCCGACGCCACGAGGCCGACAGCGCCGCCCGCGACCGCAACCATCAGGCTCTCTATCAATAATTGCCGCACGATTGCGCTGCGCGAAGCCCCGATCGCCAGCCGGATCGCGATTTCTTTCTGCCGCGCCGAGGCGCGCGCCAGCATCAGGTTCGCCACGTTGGCGCACGCAATCAGCAGCACCAGCCCGACCATCGCCAGCAGCGCCACCAGCGGCGTCTGCCAGTCCGCGCGCAGCGGATTGATTCCCTGCGCCGCCGGCCGCAGCTCCAGTTGCTGCGCCAGAAACTGTTCGCGCCCGCGAGCCGAAGGCGGCTTCTTCAGGCGTGCCAGCTCGTCCTCGGAAATCGCGCGGTACTCGACGCGCATCGCCGCGGCCGCCTGCGTGATGGATACTCCCGGTTTTAGCCGCGCGAAAATGTCCAGCCAGCGAATTTCGCGGTCATCCAGCCCGTCCCAGGTCGGCGTCGCCTCGCCCTTCATGGCGATCGGCAGCAGAACGTCCGGCGTCTGGCCGCTCAACACCCCATGAAATCCCGCGGGCGCGACCCCGATCACAATCATCGGGTGATCGTTCACGATCACTTTCTGGCCAATCACGTCCCCGCGCCCGCCAAACCGCCGCTTCCAGTAACCGTTGCTGAGCATCACCACCGGATGCGCGCCCGGAGCGCCGTCGTCCTCCGGCGTAAGAACCCGGCCGGCCGCGGCTCCCACGCCGAGCACCTCGAAGAAATTCCCGGTCACCAGCTCGGCGCCTGCGCGCTCGGTTTTGCCTTCGTAAGCCAGGCTCACCGGCGCACGCGCACGCGCGATCATTCCGCTAAAAACCTGGCTGCGGTCGCGCAGGTCTTTATACATCGGGTACGAAAAAACCGATTCGCCGTTATCGCTCGTGCTCCGGCCGTTGCGCTGCCCATCGGTGTGCAGCACGACGAGCCGCTCGGGCTCGGCGACCGGCAGCATCCGAAACATCACCTGATTGAGCAGCGAAAAAATGGACGTGTTGGCGCCGATACCCAGTGCCAGCGAAGCCACGGCGACCAGCGTGAACACCGGGCTGCGCCGCAGCGTGCGCAGACCAAAGCGCAGATCATGCCACATGCGGCAATTGTATCGCTGGACCGGGGGGTTACAGGTTCGAAACTTGCTCTCGCGCCGGCCCGTCGACGGGTTCCACCACCGGCCCCGCCCGCTCCTGGTCCTTGTACTGCAACTGGTAAAGCTTCCAGTAAATGCCGCGCTGCGCCAGCAATTCCTGGTGGCTGCCCTGCTCGCGCAGCCTGCCCTTGTGCATCACCAGAATCCGGTCGGCGCGCTGGATGGTCGAAAGCCGGTGCGCAATGATGATCGATGTCCGCCCTTCGACCATTCGCGCCAGCGCGTCGCGCACGCGAAATTCTGTCTCCGTGTCGACGCTCGAAGTCGCCTCGTCCAGAATTAGAAACCGCGGCCGGTGCGCCAGCGCGCGCGCAAAGCTGATGAGCTGCTTCTGCCCCGTCGAGAGCGAGCTGCCGCGCTCGCGAATCGGCTGCCGGAAACCATCGGGCAGCGAGCGAATGAAATCCATCAGGTTCACCTGCTCCGCCGCTTCCGCCACGTCTTCCTGCGCGATCGTGTCCGTGCCCAGCCGGATGTTGTCTTCAATCGTGCCGGTGAACAGGTAGGGATCCTGGAGCACCACCCCGAACTGCCGCCGCACTTCGAGCGGATCCATCTCCCGGATATCCACGCCGCCAATGCGGATGCTTCCCTTCTGCACGTCGTAAAAACGCAGCAGCAGGCTGATGGTCGTGGTCTTCCCCGCCCCCGTGTGGCCCACGATCGCGATCGTCTCGCCCGGCGCGATCCGGAAACTCACGTCGCGCAGCACCCAGTCCTCATCTTTGTAAGCGAACCACACGTGATCGAATTCAATATCCGCCGGCGCTACCGGCACCTCGCGCGGCGCTTCCGGCGGCAGAATGATCGCCGCCGTATCCAGCAGCTTGAACACGCGCTCCGACGACGCCATGGCCGATTGCAAAATGTTGTACTTCTCGCTCAAATCCTGAATCGGCCGGAAAAAGCGCAGCCCGTATTGCAGAAACGCGACGATCACGCCTAGCGTCATCGTGCTTCGCTCAACGCGCCATCCGCCGTACGAAATGATGGACGCCAGCGCCAGCGTCGAGAGAAATTCCACGATCGGGTAAAACCAGCCGTAGGAAATGATCGTGTCCTTATACGCGTCCATGTGCTGCCGGTTGATCTTCTCGAACTCTTCTTGGCTCTTGCGCTCGCGGTTAAAGAGCTGCAGCACGATGATGCCGACAATATGCTCCTGCAAGTACGCGTTGATCCGCGCGATCGCGATGCGGATCCGCCGGTAGCTCGCGGTCACCGTTCTCCGGAAGACCACAGTCGTGATCACCACAAAGGGCATCACCGCCAGCATCAGACCAGTCAGCGGCGGGCTCAGCCGGAACATGATCGCCACGATGAAGCTCAGCGTCAGCACATCGCCCAGGATCATGACCAGCCCCGAGGCGAACAGCTCGTTCAGTACTTCCACGTCGGTGGTAACGCGCGTGACCAGCCGCCCGATGGGATTGCGGTCGTAAAACGCGATGTCCAGCCGCTGGAGATGCGTCATCAGCTCCCGCCGCAAGTCGAACATGGCGCGCTGGCCGGTGTACTGCATGATGTAAGCCTGGCCGAACGCCGAAATAAATCCGCCTACCAGAACGAACAGATAGATCGCCGCAATCTGTGTCAAACCGGTCCAGCGGTCGGCCGAGAGATAGGGATCGATCGGCGTGGTGAAATTCCGTGCTGTCGGGGCGAGATACCGGTCCACAGCAATCTTGGTGAGCAGCGGACCGCAAACCTGCAGCGCCGAATACACCAGCAGAAAAACCAGCGACAGCGCAATGTACCATCCGTACGGCCGCAAATATCCCAGCAGCCGGCGCATCAAACTCGAGTCGTATGCCTTGGCGAGGACCTCTTCTTCCACTGCTCTTAGCCTATCATTGTCGATAAGCGATTTATGCGAAAGCGTACATTGGGATGCTGGTGGATTATGGGATTATGCGCGTTTGTTGCGGCTCGCGCCGGTGCGGCAGAGCTAAATCTGATGCCCGTTCCCGCCCAGGTCACGCCGGGCCAGGGTGAGCTCAAAATTGAGCAGACCTTCCGGATCTCACTTACCGGCTACACCGAACCCAGGCTCGAGCGCGCCGCGCAACGCCTGATCCGTCACATCGAGCGCAAGACCGGCATGCCGCTCCCCGAAGATCTGCTCAGCGATTCCTCGCAGGCCACGCTCGAAATCCGAACGGCTCGTGCGAGTGAAACCGTCCAAAAGCTTGGTGAAGATGAGAGCTACACGCTGGATGTCACACCCTCTGGCGCGCATGTCGCCGCTGCCACTCCGCTCGGCGCTCTGCGCGGCATGGAAACGTTCGTGCAATTGATTGAAACCGGCACGAATGGGTTCCTCATCCCCGCGGTCCATATCGAAGACCGCCCGCGCTTTCCCTGGCGCGGCCTGTCCTTCGATGTCGCACGCCACTGGATGCCCATCGATGTCGTCGAGCGCACGCTGGACGGCATGGCCGCCGTCAAGCTCAATGTGTTCCACTGGCACCTTTCCGATGATCAGGGCTTCCGCGTCGAATGCAAGACATTCCCCAAGCTCCACCAGCTCGGTTCCGACGGCCGTTACTACACGCAGGACCAGGTCCGCGAAATCATCGCCTACGCCCGCGAGCGCGGCATTCGCGTTGTCCCGGAATTCGACATGCCCGGCCATACGACCGCATGGTTTGCCGGCTACCCCGTGCTGGCCAGCGCTCCCGGACCTTACAGCATCGAGCGCAAATGGGGAATCTTCGATCCGACGATCGACCCCACGCGCGACGAAGTTTACCAGTTCCTCGACCAGTTCATCGGCGAAATGGCCGCGCTATTCCCGGATGAATATTTCCACATCGGCGGCGACGAGGTGAACGGGAAGCAATGGAGCAGCAATCCGCGCATTCAAGCCTTCCTGCGCGACCACGGCCTCAAAGACAACGCCGCGCTGCAGGCGTATTTCAACCGCCGCCTTCAGCCCATCGTCCGAAAGCACGGCAAGAAAGTGATCGGCTGGGATGAAATTTTCGATCCCAGCCTGCCCAAAGACATCGTCATTCAATCCTGGCGCGGGCAGAAGTCGCTGGCGGAAGCCGCCCGTCTCGGCTACTCGGGCATTTTGTCGGCCGGCTACTATCTCGATCTCATGAAGTCCGCGGCATTTCACTATGCCGTCGATCCGCTCGAAAACGAAACGGCATCGCTCGATGCCGATCAGAAGGGGCGCATCTTGGGCGGCGAAGCGGCCATGTGGGTCGAATACGCCACTCCCGAAAACATCGACATGCGCCTCTGGCCGCGCCTGGCCGCTATTGCCGAGCGCTTCTGGTCGCCGGAAAACGTAAAAGACACCGCGTCCATGTACCGGCGGCTCGCATCGATCAGCCGCGAGCTCGAACGCCTCGGCCTCGCGCATCGCTCATCACACCGCCTGATGCTCGAACGCTTAGCTGGAGATCGTCCCGTCGCTCCGCTGAGCATTCTTTCGGCCGTTCTCGAGCCGGTAAAGGAATACTCGCGCGAGAAAGCCCGCCAGTACACGCAATTCACGCCGCTGAACCGTCTGGTGGACGCGACTTTTCCTGAAAGCGATACGGCCCGCGAGTTTCGAGAGTCGGTTGACTGCGCGCTGTCTGGTGGAAATCAGAGCCAATCCTGCCGGAGCCAGGTGATGGCGCAACTCGAGCACTGGCGCGCCAACGATGCCGCACTCCGGCCGGTTCTTCAAGGCTCGTTTTTGTTAGAGGAAGTTGTGCCTGTCGCCGAAACCGTCGCCGGGCTGGCGCAGGCCGGCATCGAGGCGCTCGATTACCTGGCGAAGCAGAGCAAGCCGCCCGAGTCCTGGACCCGGCGCCAGATGACTCTCATGGAAACCGCTTCGCAGCCGCACGCCGAGTTGCTGATCCTGATCGCGCCGCCGGTGCAGAAGCTGGTCGAAGCCGCCTCCAATATTCATTAGCGTGCAACAGCCCGCGTTTACGCGCTCGTCGCCTGCGCCGGTCCGCTGCGGTGCCGCCTCCGGAATTGCGCCGGCGGGCAGTCGAACTCTCGTTTGAACGCCCGGTTGAACGCCGCTTCCGAGCTGTATCCCACGGCGAGCGCCACTTCCGCCACCGTCACCTCGCCGCCTTCCAGCATCTCCGCACCCAGTTTCAGCCGCCACCGCGATAAGTAAGCCATGGGCGATTCGCCGAGAAAATGCCGGAAGCGTTCCACCAGCACGGTGCGCGACACTCCCACGCTCCGGGCCAGCTTGGCAATGGTCCACGGCGCCGCCGGCTCTTTGTGGATGCCGGCCATCGCCCGGCCGGCCACTGCATCGCGTGCTCCCGCCAGCCAGCCGGTTTGTGCGGCGGGCATGGTATTGACGTAGCGCCGCAACGCTTCCACAAAAAGAATTTCAGCCAGCCTCGATAGAACCAAACTGCTGCCCGCAGACGATTCGCCCGCCTGGTCCACAGAAAAGCGAATGGAATGCGCCAGCCACTGGCCTGAAGGTTCGTGGGCGATGTGAACCTTCAGGATCGGCGGCAGGCCCGCCAGAAAAACATCGCTCAGCCGCGGCTCGCAGGCCATGAATCCGCAGACAAACCTCGTAATCTCGCCGCCACCCCCATAACGCGCGGCTTTCAGACCTTTCGCCAGGTGATCGGCAAACACGACGAAGGAGTCTACCGGCTTCTCCGGCGAGCCATTTCCCAGAAAGTGGACATCGCCGTGCGGAATGATGACGATGTCACCCGCGCTCAACGGTTCGTGTTCCCCCGCGCTCAAGTGCGCGTAAGCCCGGCCTTCCGTCAAGAAGTGAAAAATTACCAGCCGCCCTGACTCCCCCGCTCCCGGCTGCGATGCTCCCAGCAGCGGGAAAAGCGACGGCGCGGCTTCAGCCGAGGCGGCGGAGCGGAAGCACCACGGGGCCGAGAATTCACCATTAAAGAACACTGCACCCCGCAGCCTTACGGTACGCAATACCTCGGAAAGTACATCCATGTATCTAGTCTCGCCAAATAGAACAGGCTCTGCCAAGAATTCCGGCCGCTCGATCAATTATTCGCGGCCGCCTGGGCCGCATAGTGGGGTTGGGAGGAAAACTTACAAATGAACAGTACTGCAACGGCCGCGCCGGCTGGCCAGTTCCACGAACTCAAACGCCGGTTGAAAACAACCTGGATGGCCGGCGATTACGACCTGTTCTCTCGTTACCTGCAAAAAGGCGCAGAAGAGTTTTTCGCTCGCCTGGAAATTGCTCCACCGGCCCGTTTGCTCGACGTCGCCTGCGGTGCCGGACAGCTTGCCTTGGTTGCCGCCCGCGCCGGGCTGCGCGTGACGGGCTGCGACATCGCGACCAATTGGCTGGAGCGCGCCCGCACTCGCGCCGCGTCCGAAGGTCTGGCCATCACATTCGAGGAGGGCGACGCCGAAGCATTGCCGTATCCGGACAGCCAGTTCGACGTGGTCACCAGCCTGATCGGAGCAATGTTCGCGCCGCGTCCTGAATTGGTCGCCGCCGAGTTCACACGCGTCTGCAAGCCGGGCGGCAGAATTGCGATGGCCAACTGGACACCGGGCGGATTCGTCGGCCGCATGTTCAAAACCATTTCCCGCCATCTCGCGCCGCCGGGCACGCCGTCCCCCGTGTTGTGGGGCGATGAAGCGGTTGTCCGCGACCGGTTCAAATCCGGGATTGCGGACCTTCGCTGCACCAGCCGCATGTACCACTTCGATTACCCGTTCGCTCCGGATGCCGTGGTGGAGTTCTTTCGCGCAAACTATGGGCCCATGACTCGCGCTTTCGAATCGCTCGACGAGAAAAACCAGGCAGAGCTGCGAAACGAGCTTGTGCAGCTTTGGTCCAGCCAAAATCAGTCCGCGGACGGCGGCACCCGGCTTGACGCGGAATATCTCGAAGTAATCGCAACCAGGAGTTGAAAAGACTGCCGTTGGCCGGTCTCGGCTCATTTCCACTTCACACGTGGTTCTCCGGCACGGCGGTTGGCGGCGCCACGGGCGTTTCGCCGATGAGTTCAACCGGCGGGACCGCGAAGGCCGCTGTCCCGTCCCGGCGTGAGTTACCTCACAGAGCCGGCGATTTTTCAAATCTTTTCGCCTCGTCCAACGTCTGTACATTTACGTATACTGGCGTATACGCAGGAGGGGGAGACTATCCAAATGAAACGATTAACAACGATTTCCGTGGCCGGCCTCATGCTTGCCGCCGCCGCATTTGCGGAAAGCTGGTCCGGAACCCTGGTCGATGTGATGTGCAAGGACAAAGACCTCGCCGGGCACACAACCAAGTGCGCGATCGGCTGCGCCAAAAGCGGATTCGGCCTGGTGGCGGCCGACGGCAAGTTCATGAAATTCGACGAAGCCGGCAATGCCAAGGCGCTCGCCGCGTTAAAAGCCACCAGCAAGGAGAAAGACCTCAAGGCGACGGTCACTGGCAAACTCGACGAGGAAACCATCCAGGTCGAATCAGTCGAAATTCAGTAGGGAAACAGACCAGGGAGGGACGTACTGGTTCACAGCCCGCCCGCCGGAGGCGCGGGCTGTGAGCCTACCACTGTTCGTGTGCGTTGACGGCCTGGGAATCCTGTTGCATGCTGCTCATGCTCTGCTGGCATTCGACACAATATTTTGCCCAGGGCAGCGCTTGCAGCCGCTTAGGCGCAATGGGCTCCTCGCAGCCGAGACAAACGCCGTAGTCGCCAGCCTCGATGCGGTCCAGCGCTTCGTCGATCATGCGCAACTGCACGTAATCCAGGCTGTTCAAACGCAGCGAGACGAATTCATCGTGCGAAATCTGCGCCTGGTCTTCTTCCGCCACACGGCCCATCTTCGCCAGTGTGTCGAACTTGATGCCTAACCCGGACATTACATTCTGCTTTTTCTCGAGCAGCATCTTCCGATAGGCGGCCGTCGAGCTGTTCGTGGCCGCTGTTTTCACTTTCTTCATACCGGGCTCCTTTCACCCGTCTTTCCGCTTCTTGTTTCCCTTGGATAGCGCTCCCAGGACGTAACCGATCTTCGGGGCGCCAAGGGCGGGAACCCCGTCCCGCCAGACTATGGTCAGAAAAAGGTACCAGAAATCTCAGGCAAATTACAATACTTTTTATCGGAAAAAGCTGAAAATTTTTATGGGGTACTTCCGAAGGTCTGAGCTAAGTCCCGTAACATCTGCTGCTCCGACGGCGAGAAGCGGCTCCTAAAATCCTCGCTATTCACACGCGCATTACGTTCCGATTCGGACATTCCGCGCAGTTGCTCGTACTCCTTGCGCACTACCGGCCGCCGGTCTTCGGGCAGCGAATTGAACTGTCGAAACAGCTCGCGCGCCCGGTTTTGCTGCTCGGGAGGCAACTGGCTGAATGCGCGGTACTTTTCGCGCAGTTGCTGGCGCTCCTCCGGAGGAAGATTGCGGTACTGCTGCAGCTTCTGCTGCAAATCGCGCCGCCTCTCGGGCGGCATTTTCGCCAGCGCACGCTGCCGCTCCTCGGGCGTCATGCGGTTCCAGCGCTCGAGCGGGGTCAGCGCATCTTTTTTCTGCTTTTCCTTTGCAGCCTGTCTGGCAGCACGAGCCTCGGCAGCCGCCGCGCGTCTGGCCGCTTGCGCCTCACGGCGTTCGGCCGCGCGCTCCTCTGCCCTTTGCGCCAACACGCCGCCTGCAAACCACGCAGCTAAGCACGAGATGGCGGCAAGGCGTCGCATAAGGCTCACAGGGGCTTCGCAGCCTCCTGCCCGGACGGCTGCAACGCGAGTTGCCGCAGCATCTCGATATCATCGAGCGTCCGTTCCACCTGGTCGGGCTCTATCTTCTCGATACGCGCCTGGGACTCCGCGGGGCTGACGGAAACCTGCGGCGCGTGCAGAATTACGCCCGCCGCAATCAGCAGACAGGCGGCCGCCAGCGGTACCGCCGGGCGCCAAAGGAGATGGAAACCTCCGAAGAGCCGTTCCATCCAGGATGCCGGACGGGCTTCGATCACGCGATACAACCGGCGGTCGAAATCCTGGCTTACTGCTTGGGGCTCCCATGAGTCGAGCGCGTTCCACACCATCTGCTGCGCTTCCACAAACCGCGTGCAGGCCTCACAGTTTTCCACGTGCTGCCGGACCGCAACCGCCTTCTCACTTTTCAGCCTCCCGGCGGCGTAGTCCAGCAACCACTCCTTGTTTTCCTCAGTTCCAATCGGGCAATTCATATTTCTTCCCTATGCCATATGCGCAAGGCGCAGGCGCAATGTTTCATAAGCCCGGAACAGCAGCGATTTTACCGCCGATTCCGAGCAGCTCAGAACCTTCGCAATTTGCGAATATTCCATCTCTTCGTATTTGTGCATCAGCACCGCCGCCCGTTGTTTTGCAGGCAGCGCGGCCACCGCTCGCCGTACTTCTTCGATCTTGACTTGAGAAACCATTTCCTGCTCGACCGAGGGCGCCAAGTCCGCCACCTCGCGCGCCGGGCCATCCGCCGCGTCGTCCAGGCGTTCCTGCCCGCGCTCGCTTTTGCCATCCCGCAGCCAGTTGAGCGCCAGGTGCGTAGCGATTCGGAACAGCCAGGTGGTGAACCTGGCCGTAGGCTCGTAGGTTTCTCGCGAGCGATAAACGCGCAAGAACACCTCTTGAGCCAACTCCTCTGAAACGGACTGATCCTGCACCATTCGGTAAAGGAAATGAATGACGGACGCGCGATACTTCTCGAGCAGCAAGGCGAAGCTCGCCCCGTCACCATCCTTGACCCGAAGCATCAGCTCGGCGTCGTAGTCAAGAGCCACTGCGGCTCCCATAACTTCGTTAACCCGCTGCTGCATAAAAGGTTTCGCGAATTGTTCTAAATTTCACCAGACACGTCACTCGCCCTTTAAGCTGCGCTCCATCAACTGCCGGATGGCCTCCCTGGGCGGCCTGCCCTGATACAGCATGGCATGCATTTGCAAGGCGATAGGCATTTCTACGGCGTGCCGGCGGGCGAGATCGACCGTGGCGGTGGTGGTTTTGATGCCTTCGGCCACCATTTTCATCGAGTTAACGATCTCCTCGAGCTTTCGGCCTTTGGATAACTCTAATCCCACTGTTCGGTTACGGCTTAATCCTCCAGTGCAGGTTAAGACCAGATCGCCCAAGCCGGCAAGACCAGAAAGAGTTTTGGGATGGCCGCCCATAGCCAATGCGAGGCGGCTGATCTCGGCTAAGCCACGTGTTATCAACGCGGCAATGGCATTGCTGCCAAATCCCAGTCCAACGCAGACCCCGGCGCCGATGGCCACGACGTTTTTCACCGCCGCGCCGATTTCGACTCCGACCGGATCGGAACTGGTGTAAAGGCGGAAATTCGGGCCGGAGAACGCCTGCTGGACGATCCGGGCGGTCCCGGCGTCGGTCGAGGCTACGACGAGCGCTGTAGGGTCGCCACGGGCCACTTCCCGGGCAAAGGTGGGGCCGGAGATGACCGCAATGCGGGACTCGAAGGCCGGCCCGACGACCGTGCGGATTACTTCGGAGACGCGCTCCAAGCTACCGGTTTCGAGGCCTTTGGTGGCGCTGACCAGGCGCATCTCGGGGGTGAGATGCGGGGCCATTTGGGTGTAAAGCGAGCGGGCCAGGTGCGAGGGCATTACGCTCAGCACGATCGCGGCGTCCTGAAGGCACGCGGGGATGTCACTGGTGATCTCCACGTTGGAGGGAACGGCGAATCCGGGCAGGTAGAGATCGTTGACGCGCGTGGTGCGCATGCGGCCGGCGAGATCGTGTTCATAGACCCAAAGACGGACGCGCTCGAAACGCGGGGCGAGGGTGATGGCGAGAGCGGTGCCCCAGGAACCGGCGCCGACGATGGCGAGATTGTTCACGGGTGGCGCATTCTCCAATCCGCACCACGGGTTTCGCGCGGTTTCCGGCGGCCGAGCGACAGCACATGCTCGGTGCCGTTGCGGATGCGCTCGATATTGGCGCGGTGGCGATAGATGATGAATGCCCCGCTGACGATCGACGCTGCCACGAGCGACAAAGGCGGCTGAAGGAACAGCCAGACGGCCAGCGGAAACGTTCCGGCGGCGAGGATCGAGCCGAGCGAGACGTGACGCGAGTAAATGACCGCCGCGATCCAGACCAAAAGCACGGCGGCCAAAGGCACGGGCGCGAGGTAAAGATACGCGCCGATGAAGCTGGCGACGGCCTTGCCGCCTTTAAAGCGCAGAAAAATCGGGAACGCGTGGCCGGCCATGACCAGAACGGCGGCGGCACTCATCCAGTGGATGTTCTGGCCGGTCAGCCTGCCGCAGAGCCAGACGGCGAAAAAACCTTTGGCAATATCGAGCAGCAGGGTGATGATGCCGGCGGCGCGGCCGGTGGTGCGGAGAACATTGGTTGCGCCGATGTTGCCGCTGCCGGAAGCGCGGACGTCCGCTCCGGTTTTCCATTTCACCACCAGAAAGCCGAAGGGAATGCCGCCGATCAGGTATGCGGCCGCAAGCGCCACGAGCGCAAGAATCATTTCGAAAAGGGAAACTCCGCAAGCTTAGTGTACACGGAACCCGCACGGCCGGGACGGCTGTGGAAGAGATAGAAGCGATCGGCGGTGAAACGGCCGAAATCGAGGGAGGGGAGTTGCGCCACGGCCTGGAGGAGGCCGGTGAGCCTGCCGGGAGTTTTGACTCGCGCGAGCGTGAGGTGCGGGGAGAAGGCGCGCTTTTCGGTGGGGATTCCGAGAGAGGCGGTGGCCTGGTCGGTATCGCGCGCGAGCGCCGCGAGGCCTTCACCGGCATGGATGCCGGCCCAGAAAACGCGCGGCGAGTGCGGATTGGGAAAAAAGCCGAGTTTTTCGACGGCGATCTCGATGGGTGTCCGCGAGGGCAGGCCGCTCAGGTTAGAGGTGAGCTCGGCGAGGCGATCTTCGGGCCATTCGCCGATGAATTTGGTGGTGATGTGCAGATTGGCGGGCGGAACCCAGTTGATCGGAGCCGTGGGCCGCAGGGTGTCGAGCAATTTTTCGAGATTGGCGACGACTTCGTCGGGGAGGTCGATGGCGATGAACAGGCGCACTGCCGATTATTGTGACAGATTGGGGAGGAGGGGCTTGAGCAGTTGGAAGTTGGTTCCCGCGAGACGTCGCACGCGGGGTTCAACTCGCCCGGCATCTATCCGGATTGGGAGAGTGCATCAACGGAGACTTCAACTTCCGGATTGCGACAATGCGCTCGCAATGCCACATTCACAAGTGGGCGTTTCTCGTCAAGTTGACGGATGGCGACCTTCACAGCAGTAACTTCGCAGAACACCGTTTCCGACCAAGTGGACGTATGCCGTATTCCGGCGCGCACCTGACCGACCGCAAACCACCTGCGCCTGAAACAGCGCGCGACGCACATCACTGCCTCGCTACACGGCGAAGGAAATTTTGTCTGGTCGGATTTGCTAAGAAAAGCGCATCGAGAACCTTGTTGAGACGGATTGAACTCCGGACCGGGAAGAAGCCGGCAGCAATGCCCAGTGCCAGCGGGTCGTGTCAGGGTATAGGCGAGCCGCAGAAATAAACCTACGGCCATGACCAGTCCACCGAGCAACGCCCAGGTTCGTGCGACGGGCGAGACCTCGCCTACGACCGAGTATTCCAGGGTCATGCCGAGTTGGGCGTAATCGCGCCGCGGCTGGCCGAGCTGTATGCGAGGATTATCGGGGACCAGCGCATTGACCAAATACACGCTCGACTCGGGCCTGTGCGTGTTTAGGAACGAAATCACGTGCTGACCGGGCGCGGAGAGAATTTTTGCTGCAGCCCGCAAGCGGATCCTCCCGACGCCAAGGCGCACATCACTCCACTCCGGAAAACTATTCATGACGAGCGCGATCGACGCCGGGCGTCCGTCCACCTTGAGTGTGACCGAACGAAGCATTTCTTCCGCATATGCTTCCGCTTCAGCATCCGAGATCCGGCCGTCGCCGTTGGTGTCGATCCAGGCGAGCACCTTGTCGGCGATAGATGTGCCGGGGGTGAGGTCGATCTCGAGATCCACGCGGTCCATCGCGATGGAGAGCCGCGTGGCTTGGAGATACTCATCGAGACGATGCGCGCTGGCTGAAGGAGCCCAGGCGAGCCAGCCTGACAACGCCACAAAGGCGGCGAGAAATTTCCGTGTATTCATGGGTGGACGAGTTTTGCGCCGTAGTCGTTGGTCGGATCGCGATAGATTGTATGGATGTGATCAAGGTCGCCCTGCTGCGGCGCATATTCGATGACGACGGTCGGCCCTTGGATGCGGTAATAGGCCAGTTCACCGTTTTTCGTGCTTCCGCTCCACGCGAAATAGGTTTTCGCGAGGTTGGCTCTGATCTCCGCCATTTTCGCGTTCGCGGCTTCATCGTTCAGGATGCCGACCCACTCACGCGCCACATCGAGCAGCAAAGACTGCTGCCGGGAGTCCAGTTCGGAGCCGGGGATACCTTCGGGCTGGATCACTTTTCCGTCGTTGCCCGGGCCGAGCACCAGGTCATTTACGGCGTAGTTCAAAATCGCCCGTTTCTGTTGCGCAGAATTCAGGGCATTGATCAGCACGAAGCCCTTGTCATTTTCGCGGCCGAGCGGCCGGATGGTCTGACCGTTCAAGACGTACTTGGCGGGCTGCGCGGCAGGCAGGCTGGGCGTGAGCACGGAGTTCGCGCCGACAACGGTGACGTTGATGGCCAAATGATGGCCGCCAAATTGAATCATCCACGGCTCGGTTGCCGAGGGATTGCCGAGTAGCGCCATATAATATTCGTCGCGGCCGAAGCGGATTCTGCCGCCCGGCCCGCTGCCGCCTTGTCTGCCGCCGGTCTGCCCGCCTCCTGTGCCTTTCAGAACCTCATCGCCATTTATGATGTCGGTCACCTTCTGGTAGCCTTCGCGGCTGAGGGCTGCGGCAACCAGAGCTAGGGCAGCGGAGCGCTGTTGCGGCGTCAGGTCACCAAATCGCGCTCCTTTGCGTTGAAAGATTCCGGTGGGAAGATTGGACCAACCGGTCCGCTGGCTGCTGTTGAAGCCGAAGGTGCACTTGGCGCGCTCCGCGACCGAAAGCGAGGCCAGGAAGGCATTGGCCGCGTTGACCACTCTCGCAGTCACGGCCGTGCTCGCAGCTGCCCGAGGGGAAGCCGCCGGTTGTTGCGAAAAAATAACCGTGGGAAGTAGAACCGCGGCGGCCAGAACCGCAGCTAAAGCCGTCCATCCGAGCCTGGTACTAGACATGAGCGCCCTCCTGGCAGCCGACTATACCAGATAGTTCTTATCGGGCAGCGTCCCACTATTCGCCAAACAAAGCTTCGCGTCCGCCCGGCGCGTTTTCAAACCGCGACTGGCGCGTTTCTCGTCAACGGATACCGGGTGGAGCGTTTTGGGTGCGCTGGTCGCCGGGATGGAAGCCGGCTGCGCTTCACAGTGGGCCGAGCCAACTTCTGCTGGGGTAATCTGAGCAGGGTGGTGAATCGTTTTGAGCAACCAACTCCGCTGTGCCGTAGGCCACTGGGAAGGTGCCCAGGTTGACGGTTTGTCCCCGTCTCGGACACGTGCCCGTTTAAGTGGGCGGGCATCGATCATCTCAGGAAAACCAAGCCGCGATGGACCTAGACTAGTTTCTTGCGCAACAGTGCAATCACGACGAAACAAGCGGCTGAACCGTCATTGACAGGGGTGCACGAGCGGCTGCCTGGTCGAATGGAATGGCGGGAACTTGCAACGGCCACCCGGATTCTGCCGCGGGCGTTTTACGACCGGGCGACCGTTGAAGTCGCGCGGGAGCTGCTCGGCAAGATTCTGGTGCACGGGCGGACGGCGGGGATGATTGTCGAGACCGAAGCGTATTTGGGCGGCGACGATCTGGCGTCGCACTCGGCGCGCGGCATTACGAATCGCACGCGGGTGATTTTCGGGCCGCCCGGGCATGCGTATGTTTATTTCATTTACGGCATGCACGAATGTTTGAACATCGTCGCGGAAGCGGAGGGCAAGCCTGGGTGCGTGCTGATCCGGGCGGCCGAACCGCTCATGGGAATCGAGATCATGAAGAAGCGGCGTCCGGCGGCGCGCTCGGTGGAGAAACTGGCGTCGGGACCGGGCAATCTGACGCGCGTGTTCGGGATCACGCGGGCGCAGAATGGAGCAGACATGACGCGCGGCGCGCTGGTGGTGAGGCGATGGGCCGAGGAGCCAAAGTTCAAAATCCAGGTGACGCCGCGGATCGGCATCCGGCAGTGCGCGGAATGGCCGCTACGGTTCACGGTGTCCGGAAACCCGGCGGTGAGCCGCGGATAGCGATTTCACTCGGTAGCGACGGGGCCTTCGCTCCGGGAAAGCTCCATCAGGATTTTCTCGCGGCGCTCGACCGCCGCGGAGACGGCGGACTCCATGGCTATCCAATAGACCACACCGCCGAGCACAGCGGCGAAAGCCAGGATCACATAGAAGATCAGATCGCTCGAAAACACGTAACGCGCCCAGAATGCGAGGAAGACGGGAAGGATCGCGGCGGGATAGAAGACAAAGATCAGCGCCTGCATGCGGCTGGCCGCGCCGCCCTGGGAGACGCGCTCGGGATTCATGGCGCGCGGGAATTGTACGGAACTGAGGTTCCCGATGGCGAGCAGGTAAAGCCCGACGATGGGGGTCACCAGGAAGGCTTCGCTGACGGAGCCGGAGGGCATCTGGATGCGCAGCACCAGCGACGCGGCCGTGACGGCGAGCATCTCGATCGCGATAAAGATGGCGATTGCCAGATTTTTTCCGGCAAGGGCCTTGGCAATGGAGACGGGTGTGGAGAAGTAAACTTGGGCGGCCGAGCGATCGAACCCGAAAGTGTTCAGATAAGAGACCTGGCCAAGCAGAGCGAGCGCGTAGATGCTGACGATCGTCAGGAAGTGGTCGGCGACGATGGAGCCTCCATGGCCGCGGCCGGCGACGATCGGCAGCCATACCAGCAGGCCAAACGAGAATCCCATGAAAAAGACCATGCGGAATCGCGGGGTGCGGCTGAGCGCGCGGAGTTCTTTTTCGACGACGGCGGCCAGGGGATCACGCAGCAGCAGCACAGGCAAACGGTAAAAGAATTCAACGCGCGAGCGGGTGCGCTCGTTAGCGAGGCTGAAGCCGGCGGTGGATTGGGCGTCATAATGCAGGCTTCGCTCGAATTGCCAGCGGCCGAAAACGAAAGCCACGGCAGCCCAACTGACCAGCGTCAATAGGGGCACGATGAGCGCGTCACCCAACGACAAATGCGCGACGGCAGACCAGGGCAGAAACGCGGAGGAAGTATGCACGAGCAGGCGGCGCCACGGAGCCATGGGGGCGCGGTTCGCCAGCAATAACTGGGGAATCACGGCGGCGATCGCGACAATGGGCAGCACAACTTCGCGCAAACGCCTGTTGGTGAGCAGGCGTTCGAGCAGATTTCGCAGCCCGGCGGCGAGCAGCAGGTTGAAGACGACAAATAGGAGACCGGATGCCAGCAGCCGCGGGGTTGCCCGGATGCCTCCGAAGGCGGGGTTGCAAGAAAGGCCGACCATCGTGCCGGCCAGCACCAGCAGCATTTCGGCGCCATTGGTGAGGCGCAGCAGCACCTCGATCACGAACAGCTTCTGATGCGGCACGGGATACACCAGCAGCTTTTTCAAATCGAGCGACGCGCCCAGGCTGGCGGAAACGATGGGCGCGAGCTGCCAGTACAGAAAAATGAACATGAATCCGGCGGGAAGCGTTTGCCGAATCATCGAGGCGGCCTCGACGGATGAGGTGAATTCTTCGGCGAGAAAGGCAAGGAAGGTCCAGAAGCCGTACCAGACGAGCGCCGTTATGATGGAGAAGATGGCGCCGCGACGGCGGGAGTCGAGGCGGAAGCTGCGCATGCTCAACCACTGCGCGCGCAAAATGGCGGAGATCACAGCCAGGTCAGCCTTTCGAAGGCATGGTCTGCACCGACGACGCGGACAAAGACATCTTCGAGCGTTTCCGAGCCGGCCCGCAACTCCTGCATGGAGCCTTCGCGCACGAGCTTGCCTTCGTGGATGATAGCCACGCGGTCGCAAAGGCGCTCGACGACTTCGAGCACGTGCGAGGTCAGGAAGATGGTGGCGCCGTGGCGGACCTGGTCGAGCAGAATGTCCTTCATGAGGCGCGCGCCGACGGCGTCGACGCCTTCGAAGGGCTCATCCATCAGGAACAGCTCGGGACGGTGAATGAGTGAAGCCGCCATAGCCACGCGCTTGCGCATGCCCTTGGAATATTCGGCGATCAATTTGCGCGGCTGATCGGAAAGCTCGAACAGCGCCATGAGCTCGCGCGCACGTTCTTCGGCAACGGGACGCGCGAGGCCATACATGCGGCCGACGAACTCGAGAAACTCGGCGCCGGTGAGCCGGTCAAACAATAAAGACTCATCGGGCACGAGGCCGATGAGCTTTTTGATTTCGATTTCCTGGCGGGCGAGCGAGCGGCCGAGCAGCTCGATCGAGCCGGAGGTTGGAGGAATCAGGCCGGTGAGCATGCGGATGGTGGTGGACTTCCCCGCCCCGTTGGGTCCCAGAAATCCGAAAAAGCATCCGCGCGGAACGGTGAGGCTCAAGCCGTCGACAGCAGCCTTGTTCCCGTAAACTTTTCGCAGATCGCGGATTTCGATCGCGGGCGAGGGATCGAGCATGCAGTTTTTATCGTAGGACAGGCTTATGGGGCTGTCTATTCGGAAGACCAGCGCCGTTCAGTCGCTTACGCTATACCAAAGCTCCTTGCTACCGGCGGAACAACGTCGATAATCACCGCACTTCCAAGAAACAGCCCTGCACAGGCCTCTAGGGTATAGAGCGAGAGTCGCTGTTGATCATTGAGGTAAACGATTGATCCATGGATATTCAGCGCATAAACTCTGCCAACCGCCACACCAGCCGATAGAGGTTTGGCATACCGTGGCTGCAGCAAAACACCTGGAGAGAGGAAATGGGCGTGGCACACCGGCAGCCCCAGACCGGCAGCTTGGTACCGCAACAATCGTAGAGCGACGCGCTTAATTGGCCTTGAAGCGGCGAATGAGGCCTAGTCCAGCCAGAGAGATGCCCAGAAGAGCCATGGTGGAAGGCTCGGGGACTGACGGCGGCTGAGGCGGTCCCCCGATGCTGCAATTCGGACCGCACGAAAGGCGTTCAATGACGTCGGAAAAGTCCATGAAGAGGGTTCCGTTGCTGGTGTCTGGCGAAACATAGTCACCACGCGTGCCTCCCGTTGCGATCGCCACAAAAGTGCCGGCCACCGGGTCCAGGAGATCTACCTCACCGTTATTATTGTTGACTATGATTTGGCCGTTGAGGCTGTTGGTGCTGGTAATGACACCGCTACCGTCCGGACTAGGAAAGCCGCCATAACAAGCGACAAGAACACCGGTCGCGATGTTGTGACCGCAGATTTGACTGCCTGTCGCTTCATAAGCCGTGGTACCGTCAGGCGACACTGTAACGCCATCGCCGAATGCGCCGCTGTTAATGACTCTGAAAGATCCCAACCCGCCGTTGGCAAGCGGATCTATATCGATCAGCCCGGCGCTGCTGTCGGTGATTATGTGGCCGTTCACCGGATTGCCCCACGATCCGAGGCGCGCATGTGGAGTGACGCCGGTGAGGAAGTGATTGATCGTCCCGTCATCGTTGAACTGGACGTACACACCGCCGCCGGTGTTGGCGCCATAGACTCCGCTGGGAGTCGTCGCAAAGGCCGGGTTGTTAAATCCACCCGACGGAGTGCTAAAGAGACTCGTCGCCGGCGTCTGGCCGTCCACATCTGGAAAAACCCAGCGTGTGTCGGGAGAGATGTTGTTGACGATGATATTGCCGTTCGGCAGGACTCCAACCCCTAACGGGCCGCAGCAACCCCCACGGCCAGGGTCAAGAGTAGCATACGTGCTCAAGGTAAACCCATCGTTTATGCCGGCCACCGTTAGCGTCAGATCGGCCTTCGCCGGGCTAGCTGTGGTAAGGCTGACGACTATACCTAGCACGACCATCAGTGCGACCGATTGTATACGTGAAATCCGAAACTGAGTACGTTGCATGAAAAGCCTCGGCCTCCAGGGAATAGGGTTGATTCGCTGAGCACTTCGACCGCCAATCGCGGAAGGTGTTCCGTTTCAGCAGCGGGTTCGAACCGCCGCCCTCTTCTTGACCGATTTATTTGGGTTCTAGTACATTCTATGGCACTTTTTCCAAACCCAAAGTGCGCCGACGCGAGATGCGGGTCCGCGAGCAATGCTTCCAATTCAGAATGGCACCGGCCGATTCTTAAATGTTATTTCTTCATCACGACGAGGCAACTCGCGAGCATGTCATGCAGCGCCTGCTTCTTCTCGGTAAAGGCGGCCATGAGGTAGCCGATGTTCATGATCATGCCGGAAACGATTTTGCCGAAAAAACGGCCATTGGCGCGCGCGAAAGAAATGCGGTTGCCGTACATATCGGTGACGACGATGCCGAGCGCCATTTTGCCGAGCGTGGCCTGGTAACGGGAGCTTTCCATCCAGGTGTGATAAAGCCAGTTGCCGACCGTGATCACCAAAATCCACGCGAAAATGCCCAGGCCGATTAACGCCGCGAGCGGCCCTTCGATATTGCGGTCGGCTTCCGGCTGGAGAATGACGCCGAACACACCGGTGGTTGCCAGGCACAAGATGACCAATGGAGTAAATACGAGGCCATCAATGATCATGGCGACAAAGCGCCGCCAGAAGCCGGCGTAGTGGAAAGGCCCAGGTTGAGCGGGGGCCGCCGCTGCTGCGTACGCCGGTGCGGCCGAAGGTGCAGCGGAGCCGGAAGACGCAAACGTCGCACCGCAGTTTGAACAGAAATGGGCGGCATCCGGATTGACCGTGCCGCATCGTGTGCAATACATGATCCAAACCCCGAGCCAGTATAATCTCAGCACGTGGAAAGCGCCACACACTTCGAGGCGCCGGTGATAGTCTTAGCTGATGCGTTTTCCAACGATGCTTCTGGCACTTTCGATGACTTGTGCATTCGGTAGCGAGCCGCCGAAAACCACGTTCGAGGAGCGCCCGGCGATTCTGCTGGCCAACGGAACGCTCGAACTTACCGTATTGCCGATGGGCAGCACGTTCGCGCGGCTTATCCTGGCAGACGATCCGGAGAAACTCAGCCCGTTGTGGGATCCGATCCGCATGGCGCGCGAAGCCGGGGAGAAGAACAATTTCGGCACGTCGCTCGGGCATTTCATCTGCGTGGATGGATTCGGGCCGGTGTCGCCCGAAGAAGAGGCAGCACACCTGCCAGGCCATGGAGAAGCGCACGAACGGCCGTTCGACGTGAAGTTTTACGGCAAAGAAGGGCGCACGACAACGCTGACGCTCTCGACCAAGCTGCCGCTCACCCAGGAACTTTTTGCGCGCACGGTCCGCATGGTGGATGGCGAAAATGTGATTTATGTCGAGAGCCAGCTCGAGAGCCTGCTGGCATTCGACCGGCCGGTGTTCTGGGCGGAGCATGCGACGATCGGCTCGCCGTTTCTCGAGCCGGGCGTAACGGTAGTGGACATGTCGGTGCGGCGCGCCAAGACCCGGCCGTATTCGGAGTCCGAAAAAGAGGGCGGGCTGCCGCACCGGCTGGCATCAGACAAGGAGTTCACGTGGCCGGATGCGCCCGGGGTGCACACGCGCAAGATCGATGTGCGGCTCACACCGGCGGAGCCGAATTCGGGCGATCACACGACCTGCCTGATGGATCCTTCGCGGAAGCTCGTGTTCGTCACGGCGCTCCATCCCGGCAAGCGGCTGCTGCTCGGCTATCTGTTTCATCCGCAGGAGTATGCGTGGACGCAGAGTTGGCTGTATTATCCGCCCAACAAAAAGCTGGCGCGCGGGCTCGAATTTTCGACGCAGCCGTTCGATGTACCGCGGCGCGAGGTGGTGCAGTTGAATTCCCTGTTCGGTTCACCCGTCTACCGCTGGCTGCCGGCGCTCAGCAAGATCGAATCGCGCTTCCTCATGTTTTATACGCACGTCCCTGAGGGATTCCGCAAGGTAGACGACGTGCGGCTCGAAAACGGAAAAATACTTATCGAAGACCGCAAGGCGCACAAGCAGGTAACGCTCGCGGCGTCGCTTCCGATCTGATAGGCTGGCGGGTCGCTATGAAAAAGATACTCGCGCTGTGCCTGTTCGCTACCGTTCTGGCTGCTGAAGAGAAGGTCGATCTCGCAGTGGTCCAGCGGATCAAGAAGGAAGCTTTCGAAAATTCCAAGGTGATGGATCACCTGTTCTACCTCACGGATGTGTACGGGCCGCGGCTGACGGGATCGCCAGGTTTCACTGATGCCGCGAATTGGGCGGTAAAACAGCTCAAGGAATACGGCCTCCAGAACGTCGGCACCGAAGTTTGGGGAAATTTCGGCCGTAGCTGGCGCCTGACCAGGTTCAGCGTTTCTTTGCAGCAGCCGGAGTATGCGCCGCTGATCGGTTTTCCGCTGGCGTGGTCGGCGAATACCAATGGAATGCTGGCGGCCGAGCCGGTGCTCGCGCCGCTCACCATCACAGACGAGCTGAATTTCAAGAAAACCGACGAAGAACTACAGAAGTTTTTTCAGGAAAACAAGGGCAAGCTGCGCGGCAAGATCGTGCTGCTTTCCAAGCCTCCGGACGTGGCACCGGTGACCACCGCGCCGAGCAAGCGGCTCTCCGATAAAGACCTGACCGAGGAGGCGGAAGCGCCGACGCCCATGGCGATGCCGAAGTTCGATCTCGCAAAGCTGATTATTCCGGAAAAGCGCGACGAGCGCCGCGCATTTTTCGAGCTGGCGCCGCTCGAAGTGCAGACGCAGCTCTGGGAACGGATGGACAAGACAACGGACGAAGTGAACAAGTTTCTCGCGCAGGAAGGCGCAGTTGCGGCTATCGTTCCGAGCTATAACGCCGATGCGGGGACGGTTTTCGGCGAAGCTGCCGGAACATACAAGCGCGACCAGCCCATGGCGGAGCCGCGCATCGCACTTACCGTGGAACATTACAACCGGATTGCCCGCCTGCTCGATAAAAAAGTCCCGGTCAAGCTCGCGCTGGAGGTGCAATCGACTTCAGACGGCGCGACGGGAGAAGGGTTGAATATTACCGGCGAGATTCCGGGCGGCAGCAAGAAAGATGAACTGGTGATGATCGGCGCGCATTTCGATTCGTGGGTGGGAGGCACGGGCGCGACCGACAACGGGACAGGCAGCTCGGTAATGATCGAAGTGATGCGCGTTCTAAAGGCGCTGAATCTCAAGATGGACCGGACGGTGCGGCTGGCTTTGTGGAGCGGTGAAGAACAGGGCTTATACGGATCGCGCGCCTACGTCAAACGGCATTTCGGCGATCCGGAAACCATGCAGCTCACGCCGGAGCACGCCAAATTATCCGGCTATTTCAATCATGACAACGGCACGGGCAAGATCCGCGGCGTGTATTTACAGGGCAACGATGCCATGCGGCCGATTTTTGAAGCATGGTTCGCGCCGTTTCGAGATTTGGGCGTTACGACCATTACAATCCGCAACACGGGCGGGACGGATCATCAATCGTTCGACGCGGTCGGCTTGCCCGGCTTCCAATTCATTCAAGACCCGGTCGAATACGGGCGCATCACGCATCACTCGAACATGGATGTCTACGATCACGTGGTTCCGAGCGACCTGATGCAGGCGAGTGCGGTGATTGCGTCGGTGGTCTACTGCGCGGCGAACCGTTCCGAGATGCTGCCGCGCAAAGAGCTTCCGGCGCCGCTCAAGAAATAGGAATTTCCGCAACGTAAACCTGGGTGTGGCCGGTGCGGTCGCTGGCGAACGCCACCAGTTTTTCATCGTGGGAAAACGAGGGGTGCGGATGGGTCCACTGCGGGCCATAAACCGTGTCGGTGGGCATTTCCATCCAGCTCAAGGCGCGCTCGCGAGACGCTGTCGTAGCTGCCGCCGCTGCCGCTGCGAAATCCTCGGCGAGCGCGTAACGCGACGTCCGCCACTGCGTTCCCTGGCTGCTGGCTTCGGAAAGGCAGATCAGGCGGCGCGCGCCGCTGGCGACGTCGATCAGGTGCAGCCCGAGATCCGGATGGTTCGTATCACAGAGGACGGCGGTGCCGGCGCGGTTCGGCGTAATGTGCCAGGCGTTGAATTCGGCAATCGTGCGGATGGCGCGCGTCGACCAGTCCATCATGCGCAGAGCGTGCGGCCATACGGTGAAGACCAGATTGCCGGTGCGGCCGAGAAACGTCTCATGCACGACGAACTCATCATTCCCGTGCTGGTATAAGCATTCGAGCCCCGAGCCATCGCGGCGGACGCGGTGCATGCGCGGCGCCGGATCGCCGGAAAATTCGATCCATTCGGGCTCGCGCGGATGAAACTGCGGATGAATCACGGTGCGAGGAAACGGAATCAGCTTCCAACCTGAGCCGTCGATATGCCCGGCGACCAGGCCCTGCTGCGAGCCCTGTTTGATGGCGGCGGTGATCCATTCTCCGGTTGCATCGAGCGAGCACTCACCGAGTTGGCCGCCGGGAAAATCCGCGACGAGGCTCTCGGCGAGCGTGGCCCGATCAATCACCCAAATGCTGCCTGCACGTACAAAAAAGATGCGCCGGCCGCCGGGATGAATTGCCGGCGAGAACGGATGACTGGCGGCGGAATCGGTCAACTGCCGGATCTCTCCATCCGGGAACGGCGCGATTTCGAATAACTGCGCAGCACCGGTGCGATAGGAAATGAAGATGAGCGCCGTGCCGTCAGGCGTGAAGGAGCTTTGGAGAAAATAGCTGGGGTGGTTGATCGAAGCGTGGCTGGTCATCTGGCGGACCAGGGCGCCGGTTTGAGGGTCGCGGTAAGTCGAATGCTCCGACGGAAAACGATCGCCTTTCACGGAATGCTCTTGCGGAAAATCAGGATGTGTTGGCGAGGCAGCGTATCGAGGTTCTTCTCGAACCGGAAGCCTTCGGGAGTGACTTCAGCCTGGACCTCGGCGACGCTCATTTTGTGCTCCGGGCGGATGGGGATGTTAGGGTCCTCCTTGCGATATTCGAGAAGAACGAGCCGTCCATCTGGCTTCAGAGATTCGCGAATCTTGCGGAGCATTTTCTGCGGCTGCGAAAACTCGTGGTAGACATCCACGAGCAGAACCAGGTCCATGCGCCCGGCGGGCAGCTTCGGATCGTCCTCGCGGCCGAGAATGGTTTGCACGTTGGTTAAATGGCGGGTTTCGATGTTCTTTCGAAGCTGCTCCAACATCATCGGTTGAATATCGTTAGCATAGACCTTGCCAGCAGAACCGACGCGCTCGGCCAGCCTCCAGGTGAAATAGCCGACGCCGGCGCCGACGTCCGCCACGCTCGCGCCTCGGGGAATGCCTATGGCATCGAGAGCCGCGTCCGGCGCTTCCTCGGCGTCCCTCTCCGTCCGAACCAGCCAGTCCGCGCCGCCCGCGCACATGACCGGTGCAATATGACGTCCGGTAACCGGGTGGACCTGCTGAGGTAGCGCGATACCGCAAAGCGCGATCAGCAGACAAAAAGTGCGTAACACCGTGCCTCTTATGGTGCCACAGGCGCCGGCTCCGGTCTAATTAAGCGGTTTCATTTGGCGGCTGCGGGCGGTCTCGTTTAACA
Organism: Bryobacteraceae bacterium; assembly: GCA_035280425.1. Lineage (GTDB taxonomy): Bacteria > Acidobacteriota > Terriglobia > Bryobacterales > Bryobacteraceae > QHXW01. Next base: position 100,016 of record DATEFW010000011.1, read on the forward strand.
TGGGGACAAGTCATGCAGCGGTTGACAGCCTCAGTTGTCGGGTCCCGGCGGTACAAGATCCTGCTAACAGCCACCGTAATGATGGCAGCCATCGCGGTCGTGGACTGGAAAGTGAAGACCGAGATGTCGTTCGGCTTCCTTTATTTTTTCCCAATCTTTCTGGCTGCGAGCTGCCTGCGGCAGTGGCAGATCGCCGTGGCGGCCGCCATCTGCGCGATCCTGCGGGAGATTTTCGGCCCGTTCGATAAGACTTTCCTGGTTTCGCGGGTTATTCTGGCCTGGGGATCTTTCACCGCGGCGGGCTGGCTGGTTCGCGGGGTCCTCGAGAACTGGAAAAAGGTACGCGAGCAACTCGCGGAAATCCAGGCGCGCGACCGCCTGCTGCAGGATTCGGAAGAACAACTGCGAGTTTTGATCGAAACCAGCTCGGCGGCCATCCTGACGTTCGATAAGACGGGTTCGATTATCCAGGCCAACCACGCTGCCGGCCGGCTGCTCTCTGAAGAGCCGGGTGCGCTGCTGAAGCGGAATATCGCGGATTATCTGCCGGCATTGGCACAGGTGCCGTCGGACCAGACGGCGCCGGTCTTTCGCACAACCATGGAGTGCAGCGGGCACCGGAAGGACGAAACGTTCGTGGCGCAGGTTTGTTTTTCGACCTACAGATTTTCTGGAGAGCCGAGGATAACCGCGGTAGTCACTGAGAACGAGCCGTCGGTTAACGACCTTCCGGAAAGCCAGGGCGAGGCATCGCCGGTGCTCACCAACCTCGAACAACTGGTGCTTCGTGGAATTTTTGAGGGTCATAGCAATAAGGAGATTGCGGGCGGGCTCGAGACGTCGGAAAGCGCCGTCAAGAGCACGATCCAGCGGCTTTTCTCGAAATTAGGCGCCCGTACGCGGAGCCAGTTGGTGAGGATCGCTATCGAGCGTCTGGGCAACGAGTTCCACGCGGGACAGGCTGTGAAAGCCGCGGCCGGCGATCAAAAGATACTGTCCAAGTAAGACCCGTTTTCCGAAAGATGCCTTGCCCCAGCGAGCGTTTAGAGCGAAATTGGATTGGTCAGCACTGGTTCTACTCCTTACATTTGAGGGGCCGCCCGGTAAGCGGCCCCGATGGTTTTAGTGCCCCAGTAGGGGAAGCGCCCGTTGGTGTGGCGGGATGGCCGGATTCGGGTCCGGCCAAGCTTCCTTCCTCCGCAGTTGTAAACTAGCCTATTAAGCTGGTTATTCACCTCCATCCGCAATGAGCCCGCAACCCCACGCTGCTACGCAGCCATCGAATTTCAGTCAACCAGCCCCGCGCCATTGGAGCGGAGATTACCTTTTTCTGCTTGGGAACCTGATGCAGAAGGACTTCAAGGTGCGTTACCGCAACATGTCGCTGGGCGTTTTCTGGTCGCTCCTCAATCCTCTGGTCATGATGGGCGCGTTGACTTTCGTTTTCACCAAGATTTTTCCCAACAACACGCAACCGCAATTTCCGGTATTCGTCCTTTGCGGCCTTGTTCCGTTCAATTTCTTCACGCTGGCGTGGAGCAGCGGAACCGGCTCGCTGGTCGAGAACATCCACCTGATCAAACGCCTGCCGGTGCCGCGAGAGATCATCCCGATCTCGACCGTGCTCGGCAACTGCCAGCATCTGGTGATTCAGATCGCGTTATTGCTCACACTGGTGCTGGCCTTTGGCAACCACTTGAACCGCCACTGGGTGTGGCTGCCGGTAGTATGGGGTTTCGAGGTGGTTTTTGTGTGCGGACTGGCTTTGATTTTCTCCGCCCTTAACGTTTATATCCGCGACATGCGCTACGTGGTCGAGTCCTGCAACACCGTGCTGTTCTGGATGGTGCCAATTTTTTATCCATTCTCCGTTATCCCTGCGAAATATCGCGAAATCTACCAGTTCAATCCCGTATCGGCCCTGGTGATGGCACTGCGGAATGTTTTGCTGGAATCGGCTGCGCCGCCGCCATCGCTGCTGCTCAAACTGGCGTTGAGCTCATGTTTGATGCTGGGGATAGGAATTTTGGCCTTTCGGCGCCTGAAGAGGAATTTCTACGATTACTTGTAGCCTATGCCGTTGATTGAATTCCAGGGCGTCTCGAAGACCTTCTCACTGGGCGGCGCGAAGATGCTGCGCGGACACATCGCCGACCGGATGCATGGCGCGTCCCGCGAGGTTTTCACAGCTCTCAAGAACGTTTCTTTCCGCCTGGAACAGGGCGAGAGCATGGCGATCGTCGGACCCAATGGCGCAGGCAAAAGCACACTCCTGAGCCTGGTGGCGGGCCTGGCAGAGCCGAACTCCGGACGAGTCACGATCAACGGGCGGGTTGCCGCACTGCTCGAGCTTGGCTCCGGATTTCACGCCGATCTTACGGGATTGGAAAATCTCCGGCTCAATGCCGCATTGCTGGGCCTGAGCCGCAAAAGAACGCTGGAGGCCACCGAGAGCATTGTCGATTTTTCGGGCATCGGCGAGTTTATCCGCCAGCCTCTTCGCACCTATTCGGCCGGCATGGTGATGCGGCTGGCATTCTCGGTTGCCATTCATGTCGATCCGGCTATTCTGATTGTGGACGAAGTGCTGGCGGTGGGAGACCAGAGCTTTCAGGCCAAATGCTTCGACAAGATTTTCGAGTTAAAGCAGTCGGGCAAAACGCTCCTGTTCGTCTCCCACTCTCCCCACCTGGTGCGAACGCTCTGCGAGCGGGCGTTGTGGCTGGATCACGGAGAGGTCATGATGGACGGGCCGTCGGCCGAGGTGATTGAAGCTTACACGGGCCCGTCGGCCGCCCGAAGCCTGCCGGGCAAAGCCTGACGCGAGCGCGTACCGCGCGTTTCGCCGGGGACGCGTGCTGAATTATATTTCAAAGAAAATCCACCGGGTTTGCCGCTAAATTACCAAAGTTAGCAGTGATTTTAAGCTGCTTCCGTGCGAAAAATACAATTATGGCAGTCTCGCTGGCTCGACCCGTGTTCCAAAACCGACAAGCTTTCGAGGAATCGGCTCGGCGCCCGAATCTGATCCTCGAGCCGGGCGCGGATGGGTACGTCGCACCTAGGTTCGCAAAAGCCCACAGAACGGTTTCATCAACTCAGATATGACCTCCCTTTGCACGGATGAATTGTTGGCCGCCAGAGATACCGCCAGCGTCGGCGAGTATCTGAACTGGGACTCCGGGCTTTTTGGCATTCGTATCGGCCGGGTCGCAGGCAACCAGCTCGATCAGGAACGGGCGGAAACGATATTGGCTTGGGCCCAACAGTATTCGCTCGACTGTCTTTACTTTCTTGCGCAGATCCACGGCCCCACGATCCGGGTTGCGGAAAAAAACGGTTTTCGTCTGGTGGATGTGCGAACGACACTCGAAGCGCGGTTGCTCGGCTCTTTCTCAGGCCGGTGGGATGACGATGGCGTGCGTGAGGCCGTTCCGGCTGACATTCCCACACTACGCGAGATCGCCAGTACGAGCCATACGGACTCACGCTTTTACCGAGACGGCGGATTTGCGCGCCCTGCCTGCGATGAGCTCTATCGCATCTGGATAGAAAAAAGCTGCCGTGGTTATGCGGATATCGTGCTGGTTGCCGAGCACGGATCGCGGCCGGCCGGTTATGTTTCCTGCCATTTGAAGGAAGACGGCAGCGGACAGATCGGCCTGTTGGGAATCGACAGCCGCGCCCGGAGTCTGGGCCTCGGCAAGAAGCTTGTCCGCCATGCCATGTGTTGGTTTCTTGACCGCGAAGCGCGAGAAGTGACGGCCGTGACGCCGGGAAATAATATAGCGGACCAGAGGCTGTATCAGCGGAGCGGATTCCTCACCCGGTCGGTGCAGTTGTGGTATCACTGCTGGCCATCCGAATGCCACGAGATTGATCGCTAACACTGCACCGTTTGTGGTGGCCGAGCCCGGAGCCGGGATTCCCAAAAACGAACACCCACCCGCCCTTTTGTTCCAGAGTCTCATAGAAAAAGCAGCTAGTTAGCCGCGTTCTGTTTGGCTGGTTGCGTGCCGTCTACAACTGCAAATTCCTGCGCGCCGGCGCATTACAAAGGAGAATGTGATGAGACTGATCTTGGCCACTGCCGCCCTGGTCCTTGGATCGCTGGCCCTGCCCGCCGCCGACTCCGAAGGTTCCTTCGACCGGACCCTGCAGGTCAACGGGCCGGTAGACCTTGACGTTCAAACCGGCTCCGGGCATCTGACCGTCCGCACAGGCTCTTCGTCGACCGTATCCATTCATGGCGTGATTCGCATTCACGAGCATCTGCGGGATGCCCAGCAGAAAGTCCACGCGATTGAATCCCACCCGCCGGTTCAGCAAAATGGCAACGTGATCCGCGTCGGGCATATCGAAGATCCGGCGTTGCAGCGCGGCATCTCGATTTCCTACGACTTGACGGTTCCGGCCGACACGAAACTGCGCTCGAGCACGGGCTCCGGCCGCGTGGTCATCGACGGCATTCACGGCCCGGTGACGGCTTCGACAGGTTCGGGAAGTATATCCATTTCACACATCGACGACCAGGTGCGCGCTCAAGCCGGCTCGGGCGGCATGGAACTGGATTCGATCAAGGGCGGCGTGGATGCACATACCGGAAGCGGAACCATCCGTGGCTCCCAGATCGCGGGTAGGATTGCGGCACAGACCGGATCGGGGAGCGTTCACCTGGAGCAGACGGGCGCCGGCGACATTCGCGCGCACACCGGCTCCGGCGGTGTGACGGTTGCGGCCGGGGCGCCGGGCGGCTTCGAGCTTCGCGCGCACACCGGTTCGGGCCGGATTACAGTGGATCGCCCGATGACTGTCCGCGGCACGATCGGCCGGCATGACTTGACCGCCCGGGTGGGAGGCGGCGGCAGCACGCTGGTCGACGTCAGCACCGGTTCGGGCAGCATCCGGATTCAATAAGGATCGCGGGCGATGCTGTTCAATCTGCGCTACGCATTACGCATTCTCGCCAAAAATCCCGGCTTCACGGCCGTAGCGGTCACCACGCTGGCCTTGGGCATCGGCGCCAATACCGCGATTTTCAGCGTGATCCATGCGCTTGTGCTGAAACCGCTTCCGTACCGCGAGCCCGACCGGTTGATGGCAATCGATCTGGCGAGCGCGAATCGCCAGGGGGGTGGATTCCAGCAGTTTCCCTGGTCGTACCCGATGTTCGAGGAACTGAGGAGAGAGAACCGGCTGTTCGAATCGGTCGCAGGATTTTCCAATCTGGAAGTCAATCTCACGGGTACCGAAATCCCCGAGCGCCTCAATGCCGAGCTAGTGTCGGCGGTCTATTTTCCGATGCTGGGCACTCAGGCGCAACTCGGCCGGACTTTTCGTCCTGAGGAAGACCGCGACCAGGGCGCCGGCGCGCCGGCGCTCATCGGATACGACCTTTGGCAGCGAAAATTCGCCGCTGATGCGGGGGTCATCGGACACACCATTCATCTGAATCAGATTCCATACACTGTGCTGGGCGTGATGCCGCGCGGGTTCCGAGGCCAGTCCGGAGACATCGATGTCTGGGTGCCGATCACAACGGCGCCGGCGCTCGGCCACATGCCCAAGCGGCTGACCAATGCCCGAAATTACTGGCTGTTCGTGATCGCGCGGCTGCGCCCCGGCCGGTCACTCAGCCAGGTGCGCACGCAGATGCCGCTCCTCTCGGCGAATCTCGAACGAGCCTACCCGAGTCCGAAAATGCTCGGCGGCTGGCAGGTTACGGTGAAATCGCTGGCGGAAGCCAAGACGGATCCCACGGTCCGCCGGTCGCTGCTGATTTTATTCGGTGCGGTGGGCTTCGTGCTTCTGATCGCGTGCGCCAACCTGGTCAACCTGCTCTTAAGCCGGAGCGTGGCGCGTCAAAAGGAAGTTGCCGTGCGCCTGGCAATTGGCGCGGGGCGGCGCGCGCTGGTTGCGCAGCTCCTCACCGAAAGCGTGGTTCTCGGCCTGCTCGGCGGTTTGGTGGGACTGCTCGTGGCAAATCAGACCATCGACCTGCTCAGCGTGCTGCGCCCGGAAGCATCCGAGGGATTCTGGACGAAATTTGCACGCGCGATTCCCGCCGAATCGATTCAACTCGAACTGCCGGTCCTGGCTTTTAACCTGGTCGTCTCCATCCTGGCGGGAATCGTGTTTGGCCTGCTCCCCGCAATCCAGGCATCACGGCTCGATTTGAATCAGACGCTCAAGAACATAACGAGCGGTTGGCCGGCTGGATGGCACAGCCTCCGAAAGTTCAATGCGCGCAGCGCGCTCATCGCCGGAGAAATGGCCTTCTCGCTCATACTCCTGGCAGGCGCCGGATTGCTGCTTGAGAGCTTCGCGCGATTGATGGAGACGCATCTTGGCGCCGATACCAGCCATATCCTCACAGCGAGCGTCGATCTGCCGCCCCAAAAGTATTCGCCCGGCGCCGCGGTGCGTTTTGACGAACAGTTGCTCGATCGCATGGCGGGCGTCCCCGGCATCCAGGCCGCAAGCCTGTCCAATACCGTGCCGGCGCGCGGCCAGAATGACGTCACCGTCATGGAGCTTCCGGCCGGCAAAGGATTCCAGGTGGTGGGCGTCCACAGCGTGTCGGACGATTATTTCAAGCTGTTCCGGATCCCGCGGCTCGCCGGCCGCTTGTTCGAAGCTCGCGATCGCATGGGAGCGCAAAAAGCGGTGGTGGTGAACGAATACGCGGCACGCCGGCTGTGGCCGCACGAAAGCCCGATTGGAAAGCGCGTCCTGCTTCCTGTCTGGGATCCCGGGCAGCAGCAAGCGGAGATCGTGGGCGTTGTCGGCGACGTCCGGTACGCAGGGGTCGAGAAGCCCGTTGAAGCTGACGTATACGTCAGTTTCCGCCAGTATCCCGAGGCCCGCACCGTGCTGATCCGAACGGCGGGCGATCCCATGACCGCCGCACCGATCGTCCGCCAGGCGGTTCACGCTCTGGACAAAGATTTGCCCGTCTACCACGTAACCACGATGGATCAACAACTGGCCGGCGCGACTTCGCGGACGCGATTCAACGCGGTCCTGCTGGGCATGTTTGCCGCGCTGGCGCTGGTGCTGGCGTCGGTCGGGATTTACGGTGTCGTGGCGCACTCGGTCGCCGCGCGCACTCGCGAAATCGGTATTCGTATGGCATTGGGCGCAGACACTTGCGACGTGCGGAGGCTGGTTGTGGGTGACGGGCTGCTGGTCGCACTGGCGGGCATCGCCGCGGGTATTCCGGCGGCCCTGGCGGCTACGCGGTTGCTGACGAGTTTCCTCTATGACACCCGTCCCGGCGATCCACTGACATTCGTGGCGGCGTCATTGGTTTTGGCAGCCGTCGCCGCTCTCGCCAGCTACATTCCGGCGCGACGTGCAACCAAGATCGACCCGCTCGTGGCATTGCGATATGAATAGATAGACATGCGGAACGATTTTCGATACGGATTGCGAACGCTGCGCAGAAATCCAGGGTTCGCCGTGATCGCCGTGCTCACTCTCGCACTGGGCGTCGGCGCCAACACGGCGCTGTTCAGCGTGGTGAATGCCGTCGTTCTGCGGCCGCTGCCCTATCGCGATCCCGCACGGCTGGTGCAGTTGTGGGAATCGAACCGCGCCAGCAGGACCATCCGGGTTTCCCATTTGAATTTCCTGGACTGGCGCAGCCAAAGCCGCAGCTTCGAGCAGATGGCGTCCTATGGGGCCGAGCCGGTAACCATAACCGGCAGCGACATGCCGTCACGTATCACAGCTGCTGCGGTCTCGCGGGGTTTCTTTGCGCTGTTCCGCATCCAGGCCGCAATCGGCCGGACGTTTCTGCCTGAGGAGCATCAGCCAGGCGAGGTGGCCGCGGTGATCGGCTACGGACTCTGGCAGCGCGCGTTCGGCGCTGATCCGCGGGTGATCGGCAGGATGATTCACGTCACCGGCATTCCGTGCCACGTGGTGGGCGTGGCGCCGCCCGACTTTCGGTTTCCAGACGATACGGAACTATGGATTCCGTCGGAAGTATTCCCGGATGACAGTGCCCGCTCGGCGCACAACGACTTCGTCGTCGGCAGGCTCAAGGCGGGAATTTCGCTCGCCGCCGGCCAGGCTGAAATGGATACCATCGCGCGGCGGCTGGAGCAGCAGTATCCGGATTCGAACCGCGGCCAAGGCGTCAACGTCGTTTCGCTGCACAAACAACTGGTCGGCAAAGTCGAACCGGCGCTGCTTATCCTTTTGGGAGCGGTGGGATTCGTCCTGCTGATTGCCTGCGCCAATGTCGCCAATCTGCTGCTCGCCCGCTCGTCGGCGCGCTCACGAGAAATAGCCGTGCGCACGGCGCTCGGAGCAGGGCGCGCCCGGCTGATCCGCCAGTTGCTGAGCGAGAGCCTGGTGCTCTCCAGCCTGGGAGGAGCAGCGGGCCTTCTCCTGGCGCTCTGGGCCACGTCGCTGGTGGCCCTGCTTGTACCTCACACCGTCCCGCGTGCCAACGAAATCGCGATCGATGCTCCGGTGCTCTGGTTCACTCTGGGCATTTCTGTGGTGACTGGAATTTTGTTCGGCTCATTGCCGGCGATGCGCCTCTCGCGAACTGGCTTGAATGATTCTCTTAAAGAATCCGCGGGCCGCGCCGCGACCGGCCGCACGCGCGCGGGCAGCATTCTGGTGGTTTCGGAGCTGGCGCTATCGCTGATTTTGCTGGTCGCCGCGGGCCTGTTGATGCGCACGTTTCTCCGCCTGATCGCGGTCGATCCCGGATTTCGGGCCGAACACGTCCTGACCGCCCGCCTGACTCTTCCCGTCTTGTCGCTCAATGAGCCGTTTCATCCCCAGCCCGTATTGCGCTTCTATCGCGAGATGCTCGATGGCTTGCGAGCCATGCCCGGCGTCGTGGCCGCAGGAACCACCACGCAACTGCCGCTCGGCGCCGAGCGCGACACCAATGGAGTTTTCGATATCGAAGGCCGCCCGCCGGCCGGGGAGAACTCGCCGCAGGACGCAAGTTACCGCGTCATCAGCACCAATTACTTTCGGGCCCTGGGCGTTCCGCTGGTGCGCGGGCGCATTTTCCGCGACGAGGATGCGATCAATGCGCCGCAGGTGGCCATCATCAACCAGGCGATGGCGCGGCGCTTCTGGCTCAGTGAGGACCCGCTGGGAAAGCGGATTAAATTCCTCGGCATGGAACCCAGTCCGCAGTGGATGACGATCATCGGGGTGGCCGGGGATGTCCGCGAGTTTGGCCCTGCGCACAATCCATCGCCCGCAGTCTTCGTGCCGTTCACCCAGCATTTAACTGCACGCCTGGCGTTTCCGAACGTCGTTGTGCGCGTTTCCGGCGAACCGTCGGCGTTTATTCCCGCGGTTCGCGAACTGATCCGCAGCCTCAATAAAGATGCACCGGCAGAGTTCGGTTCCATGGATGCCCTGTTAGCCGATTCCGTTGCGCAGCAGCGGTTTCAGATGCGGCTGCTGGCGCTTTTCGCGGCCCTCGCGCTGGCGCTCGCGGCGGTCGGCATTTACGGCGTGGTTTCGTATTCCATCAGCCGCCGCACACACGAGATCGGCATACGGCTGGCCATCGGAGCCAGTCACGCGGACGTCGTCCGTATGGTGATCGCCGAGGGTCTGAGGCTGGCCGCCGCCGGCATTGCTGCCGGTCTGGCAGGCGCGCTCGCTTTGCACCGCCTGCTGGCCGGTATGCTCTACGGCGTGAGCGCGATGGATTTCGCAACTTACTTGAGCGTGTCGGTATTACTTACTATTGTGGCGCTCGCCGCCATGTGGATTCCGGCCCGGAGAGCAACCCGGGTCGACCCGCTGGTTGCGCTGCGTTACGAATGAGCGCGGCGCTTGGCGGAGCAGACGGAGAATCAAGCTGTTCAGGCGAACGAGATGTCCGTCTCCCGGCTCGCCTCAGCGATAAACGACTTCCACCCGCTCCAGGTAACTCGCCAGCTCGCGAATCTGCTTTTCGACCTCACTCTTATCCGCCGCTTTAGCAGCGTCCTCCAGCCGCTTGCCGATGGCGCTGATCTCATCGAACCCATAGCCTCCGCCTGTCCCTTTCAGATCGTGGCCCATGGCGCGGATTTTAGAGAAATTCTGATCACCGAGCGCCGACCGAAGGGTTTCGAGATCATTACGTGTGATGTCGAGAAACAGCGGGATCGCTTCTTCGATGCCCTCGGGGGCCTGGACGCGAATCCTGCCGCCTGGCTGTGTTGAGGGCTCCTGCGGACGGGCTGTAGCGCAATAGTTCTGAATCGCTGCAATCAGCCTGTCTTTGCGGATCGGTTTCGTGAGGTGCGCGGTACAGCCGGCCGCCAGGCTCTTGCCTTCTTCCTCTTTCAGCGCGTGCGCGGTCAGGGCAAGCACCGGCGTTGGCGCCCGCCCGTGTCCCTTTTCCCAGGCCCGAATCTCGCGAGTCGCCGTGTAACCGTCCATCACAGGCATTTGCACGTCCATCAACACAACATCGTATTGGCGCGATTGAAATTTCTCGACCGCAATGGCGCCGTTCGGAGCCGCGTCCAGTTCGAATGACGGCGGCTTCAAGTACGCCTGGATCAAAAAAAGATTGTTCGGCGAATCCTCGGCGACAAGGATGCGCAGGGGCGCTGGCGCCGGGTCCTCCACACCGCCTTCAACCGCCGCGGACGCCGTGTGTTTCGATTCGGGTGGCGGATTTTGCGCGTTGGTAACCTGCGCATGGATCGCCGCCGTGGCCGCTTTGTGGCCGACAGCCGGCGCCCTGAGATCATCCGGGGCGGATGGAACAGTGTCAGGACATGTGGATGCGGGTTCAAAATGAGCTGTAAACAGGAACGTGCTGCCCGAATGTCCGGCACTTTCGGCCCAAATACGGCCGCCCATTAGCTGAACCAGGCCGCGCGAGATCGCCAGGCCCAGCCCGCTACCCCCATGCGTGCGCGCGGTCGACGCATTCGCCTGCGCAAAAGTGTCGAAGATGGCCTCCAGCTTTTCCGCGGGTATGCCGGTGCCCGTGTCGGCGACTGAAAAGCGAAGGAAATGCGGGTTGTCCGGGTGTTCCGGATCGACATTGACCGTCACCGCAACTTGACCCTGTTCCGTGAACTTGATCGCGTTACCGATCAGGTTAATCAGCACCTGGCGAAGGCGCTGTGCATCACCGCGCAACCTCGTCGGGACGCCAGGCATAACGCGGCCCACCAGCTCAAGTTTTTTCTCTTGCGCCCGCGGACCCAGAAAACTTGTGATGCCTGCCATCGTTTCTTCCAAATCGAAATTGATCGATTCGAGCTCCAAGCGCCCGGCTTCCACTTTCGACAGGTCTAGGATGTCGTTGATCAATGCGAGCAGCGATGTCCCGGCTTCCTGAAAGGTTTGGACGTATTGCTTCTGCTCGGGTGTGAGCTCGGTTTCGCGCAGCAGGTCCGCGATGCCGATGATGGCATTCATCGGCGTGCGGATCTCATGGCTCATGTGCGCGAGGAAGTGGCTTTTGGCGCGATTTGCCTGTTCCGCCAGTTGTTTCGCCCCGTGCAGCTCTTCCTGCACGCGCTTTCGCTCCGTGATGTCCCTGCACGTGATGACCGCGGCGACAACTTCGCCGTTGTGAAAACGAGGCGAGCTGGTATATTCCACCGGAAAGCAGGTCCCGTCTTTTCTCCAGAAATACTCGTCGTCCCGGCCGTGAACCAAACCGTCTTTTATGCCCGCAGCGATGGGGCACTCCTCGATTGGATAAGGGCTGCCATCCGGCCGGGAGTGATGGGTCAAAGGATGTAACAGCTTGCCGACCAGCTCCTCGGGCGCCCGTCCCAGCATCCGCGCAGCGGCGGCGTTGACAAATGTCGCTTTACCCTCCATATCAACGCCGAAAATCCCTTCGGCAGCCGAGTTCAGAACCAGTTCTTTTTCGTTATTCAATCTGGCAAGTTCTTCTTCCGCGCGCGCCTGTTCAGCGACGCTTTCCTTCAGCCGCGCCTCGCGTTCCGCAGTCATTTTGGCCGCAGAGCGCAGTTCACGATCCAAAATACCCATTTCGTCGCGCGCACAAGCGCCGGCTCCGAGCGGCAATCCCGCCGCCAGGCGCCGCGCATTCATTTTGAGCTTTCGCAGACGCCGGGAAATCCCCGAGCTGAACAACCATTCCGCCAGCACGGCGCCCATCAGGCCCAGTAGCAGCACAACGCGCACGGCGGAGCCAGCCACGTTCCGGCGCCGGGCCAGTTCGGTGCTTCGCATGGCCAGCAGGCGGTTTTCCTCTGCCAGAAATTCATCGATGCGCGGATGCAGCTCCGCCATGCAGGCGTCCCCTTCGAGTACCAATTTCCCCAGCGCATCCCAGTTCGGCGGCATGCGGCGTCCGTTCAACAGGGCGTACTGCCCACGAAGGTTGTCTAGTTTGCGCGAAACAAGCGCCCGAATGACATTAAGCCGCCCGCTCTGCAAAGGATTACTCACCAGCGCGTCCAAGCGTTCGATCCCTCTCGGGGCTTCGCGCGCCGCCTCGGAATAGGGGGCCAGCATCTGACGGCTTCCCGTAATGACATGACCCCGAATGCCACTCTCCGCTTCCAGAAGAGCGCTCCAAAGCTTTTGGGTTTCCTGCCGGATTTCCTCCGTGCGGACAACCCGGTCCTGCGCCTCTTCGATTTGCCGTTCGAGCCATACAAACCAAACCACTTGAGCGGCCAGACAGATCAGAGGCATGGCGAGAATGGCGGCGCCCTTGGCGCGGATGGAGAGGTTCAGCCAGAATTCCCGGACGAGCCTAAGCACAACTGAGCTCCCGCACCCCGCTCACCACGCGATTGCGCCCCGCGTGCTTGGCTTGATAAAGGCAGTCGTCGGCCGCACGGATGAGGCTTCCCGGCAGCGCGCCTTGAGCCGCCACTGCACTGGCAATGCCGCAACTGATGGTCACCACCGGGGCTGCCGGAGAGCTGCCATGACCGATCTGGAGTGACTCAACAGCCGCGCGCATCTCCTCGCCCACCTGCTCTGCGCCCGCCTGTGCCGTCTCCGGCAACACCACGGCGAATTCCTCGCCGCCGTAGCGCGCCACCAGATCGAATGGCCGCTTTATGGTCTGGTTCAAAACCCGGGCGACGCGTTGCAGGCATTCGTCGCCTGCCAGGTGCCCGTGGTGATCGTTGTAGCTTTTGAAGTGATCGATATCGATCAGCACGAGTGATAGCGGCGTCGATTGCCGCTGCGAACGGCGCCAGGCGCGATCCAGAGCTTCGTCGAAGTTGCGCCGGTTGGCGATGCCGGTCAGTCCATCCACCACCGAAAGCTGCCGTAACTTTTCCGTCAGTTCGAGCAGTTCTTGCTCCCGCGCTTTGCGGCAATCCGTCTCCTGCTTCAGCCGCAGGGCTGACTTAACGCGCGCCACCAGTTCGACCTTGTTCACCGGCTTAGTGACGTAATCCATCGCCCCGGCTTCAAAAGCCTCCTTCAGGCTCTCGGTCGACTCCTCAGCCGTCACCATGATCACCGGCAGATCGGTAAACTGGGGGTCCCGCTTAATCTCGCGGCACGCAGCAATACCATCGATCTCCGGCATCATCAGGTCCATAAGCACCAGGTCGAAGGAGGCCTCTTCCCCGAGGCGGCTCAGCGCCTGCCCTGCCGATTCCGCGAAAGTGAGCCGGTCGTATCCTGCGCCGCGCAGCAGCGTTCCGATCAGCATGCGCGCCGGCGCCGAATCATCCACGATCAGGATGCGCCCTACCGGTTTAGATGCCTGTTCCTCTCGCATATCCCATGTGCCGCCGACGCACCGCGGCCCATTGGGAGAATCGGCAGAAATGTGCGATGGCCTTAGGTCGTGGCGAAAGAGTGCCGGGGTTTATCGCAGGTCCAAGGCCATGACCTGGCTTCGGTCCCGCACATACAGGCGTGTTCCAGAAATCGACGGCACCGTCCAGGCGTTCGATTGCATCAGCGAAACCTGTGACACAACTTTCAGCCCTTGCGGCGAGAATTCCGCCAGCGCCAATGTTCCGTCTTCATCCACCACGATGAATTTCCCATCGGCATAAATGAAATTGGCTTTAGGAAACGTGCGGTCCTGCCAGGCGATCTTGCCCGACTTTACGTCTACTGCGGTCAGCGGCGCCGGACCGAAATCGCCGCTCGATCCATAAACGTAGTCGCCCAGCCGAATCACGGTCGAAAAATGCACCCGCATTTTATTGCTCGACCACACTTCTTCCGGCGCCGTCTTGCCGCTCTTCCGCACCAGGCGAATAACGACGCTTCCGCCGTTATAAGCCGAGGAGACAAACAGCAGGTGATCGTCTCCCCAGACCGGCGTGCTGATGTTCAATCCCCAACTGGTGCTGTGCGGATAGGTCCACAGAACCCATCCGTTGGTTGGATCGATGCCGACGATTTCTTCGCTCATCTGGGTGACGAGCTGATCCTGCCCGTCAAGCTTGATGAGGATGGGCGAAGCGGGCGCGTCGCGGAATTCCTGGGTGGTGTGCCAAACCACTTTGCCCGTCGCCTGATCGAACGCGATAAACGAATTCCCCGCCCCGCCGGCCTTCATGATCACCGTATCCCCGTACGCGATCGGGCTCGGCGCATAACCGCGGTCGAAAAACGTGCCGTGGAATTCGTTATAAAGATTGTGCGACCAGACCAGTTTTCCGGTCTTCTTGTTCAGGCAGATCAGATTTCCCAGAATCCCGATTTCGTACACGCCATTCGCGGTGACCAGAGGCGTCGCGTGTGGCCCTGCGCCATTTTCCATCCCCATGCCGGGCCGGATATGCGCATCGTAACGGTATTCCCACAGCGTCTTTCCGCTCGCGGCATCGGCCGCCAGCACGACCTCGTCGTTACCGGTGCGGTACATGGTGTACAAAACATCTCCTTCGATCGAGATGCCCGAATAACCATCGCCCAAAGCGCGGCTCCAGAGCTTTTTCGGCCCCGCCGCCGGCCATGACGCCGCAAGACCGGTCACATCGGCTTTGAAATTGCGGTGCGGGCCGCCCCATTGCGGCCAATCGAGCGACGCTGCGGGCAACTGGCTGGCAATCGAGAGGGCAAAAATGAACACTGCAGTTGTACGGGATTTCGTCATGTCTGATGGACGGACACCAAAGGGGGTCGTTTTGTTCCGCCAACGATTCTATACTGGATCGGGCGGCACGAATCGCCGATCCCGAGAGGAGTTGTTCTTATGAATCGCCGTACATTTCTTGCAGGCAGCGCGATGGCCGCAAGCGCGTCCGCGGCCAACTCGTCCAGACTGGCCGTCGATGGAGGCGCGCCGGTCCGACAGACGCCGCTCAAAGCCGGCTTCTTCGGCACATCTTATTACGGCGCGGAAGAAAGCCGGGAACTCGAAGATGTGGTTCGCTTGCGCCAGCCCTTCCGCTGGTACGGCCCCGGCAGCGAGCCGCCGCAAAAAGTCGCGACTTTCGAGAAGGAATTCGCCCAGCGGATGCAGGCGCGGTTCGCTCTGGCGGTTACCTCGGGCTCTGCCGCGCTTCAGGTCGCCGTGGCCGCGCTCGAAATCGGCCCGGGCGACGAGGTCATTCTCCCCGCTTGGACCTGGCACTCCTGCTACAACGCCATTGTGCTGGCGGGCGCGCTGCCCGTATTTGCCGAGATCGACGAATCGTTCAACATCGATCCCGAAGACATCGAGCGCAAGATAACGCCGCAAACCAAAGCCATCATGGCGGTGCATCTGCAAGGCAACCCCGCGGCGCTCGATCGCATTCTCGCGATCGCGAAGAGCCGCCATATCCGCGTGATCGAAGACTGCGCGCAATCGGTCGGTGCGAGCTTCCACGGCAAGCCCGTCGGATCGCACGGCGATATCGGGATCTACAGCCTGCAAATCAATAAGACCATCACCTCGGGCGAAGGCGGCGCCGTGGTCACCAACGATCCGGTGCTGTTCGAGCGCGCCAGCCGCTATCACGATTTGGGCGGTTTTCGCCAGCCGCACGAGCATCTGGTCGGCAAGGCGAAGCTCGACTGGTTTGTGGGCAACCAGTTTCGCATGAGCGAATTCACCGGCGGCGTGCTGGTGGCGCAACTGCGCAAACTCGACTCGATCGTCGAGCCGCTCCAAAACAACGCGCGGCGCATTTACGACAGCCTGCGCGACATCCCCGGCATCAAGCTGCGCCACCGTCCTGATCCGGCGGGCGACTTGGGCTCCGCCGTTTTCGTGGGCTTCGATACAAAACAGCAATCCGAGCATTTCCGCAAAGCGATGCAGGCGGAAAACGTTCCTGCGCACGGGCCGGGCGGGTCCGCGATCCTCCCGGTTCAGCCGCACATCGAGCACAAGCGCACGGTGCACCCGGCCTGGCCGTCGTTCACCTCCGAGCGCGGCCGTGCCATTCAGTACGGCGCCGCCTGCTGCCCGCGCACCATCGATATTCTCGACCGCTTCGCCGGCGTCTCGATGCATCCTAAATTCACCGCGAGCGACGCCGACGACGTGCTGGCCGCCATTCGCAAGGTGTACCCCCAGGTGATGCGCGCGTAGGTGCCGCCCGGCATAACATGAACGGCTACATTAGAGGGATGGCGCACTCTGCGCGTGGGATCGAGTACTTCGAGCTGAAGCTGCAGGATCGAGGCTGTATCGTCCTTCCGGCGGCCGTACGGAAACGCCTTTCGCTAAGCCGCGGCGACCGCTTGGTCCTGGTTGTAGATGAATCCGGTGAAATGCGTGTGCTGGACTTGCGCCGACAGATCGAGAAATTTCACGGCATGTTTCGGCATCTCATACCGCGTGGCAGACGATTGTCCGACGAACTGATCGCCGAACGCAGAAAAGAAGCGCAACGCGAGGAAGAAGAATAACTGCGGGCGCGCCGCGTCGGGCAACTCGTATGGTTCCTGTTTCCCGACTTGCGCTACTGCCTCTTATTGCGATTTCATAATCCCATGACTACTCGTCGGCAATTCTCCATGTCTCTGGCGGCGCTGGCTGCGCCGCTCGGTAATTCGGGCGCCCAGGCGGCGGACACTTCCAAGCGCGAATACCTGGCCTACGTCGGCACCTACACCGAGAAAAAATCCAAGGGCATTTACGCGTTTCGCTTCCATGCAGGCACCGGCAAGCTCACTCCGGCCGGCTTGGCCGCCGAAATCACCAACCCGACTTTTCTCACGATCCACCCCAACCGCCGCTTTCTTTACGCGGTGAAAGAGGTCGATGAGTTCGCCGGCAAGAAAGCCGGCGCCGTCAGCGCGTTTTCGATCGACGCGAGAAGCGGCAAGCTCACGCCGCTCAATGAAGTCACCTCCGGCGGACCCGGCCCGTGCCACGTCTCGCTCGATAAAACCAACAAAAATGTTCTGGTCGCCAATTACAACGGCGGCAGCATCGAAGTGATCCCCATCGACGGCGACGGCCGCCTGAAAGAGCCGTCGCAGTTCGTTCAGCATCACGGCACCGGCCCGAATCCCGAACGCCAGGAAGCGCCGCACGCGCATTGCATCCAGACTTCGCCCGATAACCGGTTTGCTCTCGTGGCGGATCTGGGCCTCGACGAAGTGCTCGTCTACCACCTCGATCCGGCGCGCGGCGCCGTCACTCCCAACGATCCGCCGTTCGGCAAAACACCCCCGGGCGCAGGACCGCGCCATTTTTCTTTCGCTCCCAATGGCCGCTTCGTCTATGTCATCAACGAAATCCAATGCACTCTGACCACCTTTTCGTACGATTACCAGCGCGGCGCGCTTAAAGCGCTCCAGACGGTTTCCACCGTGCCGAAAGATTACAAAGTTACTAAAGACGACAGCACGGCTGAGGTCTACGTGCATCCCTCGGGCAAATTCGTCTACGGCTCGAATCGCGGCCCGGACAGCATCGCCGTTTTCGCCATCGATCAGAAAACCGGGCTGGTAAATCCCATCGAGCACGTCTCGACACAAGGCAAAACGCCGCGCCATTTCGCGCTCGATCCCACGGGAAAATTCCTGCTCGCCGAAAATCAGGATACCGATTCGATCGTCGTCTTCCACATCAACCAGGAGACCGGCCGCCTGACGCCCGCGGGCGTAAAGGTCGAGGCGCCATCGCCCGTGTGCCTTCAGTTTGTGGTGTAGCGCCCGGCGGAGGACCACGCATGATCCGAACATGGACGCGACGCGATCTCGTGCGGCTCGCAATCGCGCTGCCCGCGGGCTCCTGGCTCGCACATTACCAGGCACTGGCCGCGCCCTACCGCCAGAAGGTCAAAATCACCGGCATTACGGCCATGGGCATTAAGACCGCGACCGGTAACTGCCTGGTCCGTATCCAGACCGACGCCGGTCTCACAGGCTACGGCGAGGCCGGCGCAACCGGGGCCATGGCACGGGCGCGCATCGCGACCATGGCGCACCTGCTCATCGGTAAAGATCCTCTCGCTATCGAGCGCCATTTTCATGAAATGACCTCGCTGATGCACACTTACATGGCGCACATCCCCACCGTCAGCGGCATCGACCTGGCGCTGTGGGATCTTGCCGGAAAAATCACCGGGCTGCCCGTTTGCGTTTTACTCGGCGGCCCGTTCCGGGACTCGATCCACATGTATTCGCACGGCCTGGGGCTCGATATGCTCGATCTCACTTCCTGCCGCGAGTGGGCCGCGCGCATCCGCCAGCAGCCCGAAGGCTTCACGGCTTACAAGATCGGCATCGACGAGGCCCTGGGGATTCCGCCCGCACGATACACCACAACGCTCGACAAAGCCCAGTTGCGTAAAGTCGCGCGCGCTTACAGCAATGTCCGCGAAGCCGTCGGGCCCGATATCGAAATCGCCGTCCACTGCCACAATGAGTTCGATACCCCGAGCGCCATCGCCGTTGCAAAAGCCGTCGAGCCGATGGATCCGCTCTTCCTCGAAGATCCGCTCAACGTGCCGTATTCCGAGGGCTGGATGGCTCTCAAGCGCGCGGCGCGCATTCCCATTCTGACCGGCGAAAAACTGGAACTCGTGCGCGGCTTCCGGCCGTTCCTCGACAACCAGGCGGTGGACATCATTCATCCCGATCTCGCTTTCGCCGGCGGCATCACAGGTGTCCGCAAGATCGCCGATTACGCGCAGCTCACGCGTACGCCCGTGGCCCTGCACAATGTCGGCACGCTGGTGCTCACCTATGCATCGGCTCACTTCGGTGCATCGATCCAGAATTTTTACCGCTCCGAAAGCGCTCTCGGCCGCCCGACGCGCCAGGTGGAAGATATGGCCGCCGGCCACCCGCCCGAAGTCCGCAACAGCAAGTTGAAGGTTCCAATGGAACCCGGGCTGGGCGTGGATCTTAATCCCGATTTCCTGCGCCGCAACCTGGCCGACGGCGAATCCTGGTGGGGTTGAGCCCTCTGCTGTAAGCGTTCCTCTTACCTGGCGATGCCCATGGAGCCTGATCCGGTCCGCTTGTTCTCGGAGCGCGCGGACAGCTACGTCCGGTTCATCCGGGCGGTGCTGTATCCGCAGGGTATCCGCGCGTGCTTTCGGGACGCGCCGTTCCTCCGATCCGGTCTCCGGGTGCTCGACGCGGGATGCGGTACCGGCGTTGTGACGCTCGGGCTGCACGACGCGCTCGTTCACCGCGGCGATGTGCCTGGGCCGATGCACGCGTTTGATCTAACTTCCGCCATGCTCGGCCGGTTCAGAGAAAGCTTACGGTCGGCCACCGCCGTCGTCGAACTTGCCCAGGCGGACGTGCTCCATCTGGATGGCTTGCCCGCCGGGTGGACCGGCTACGATCTGATAGTCTCCGCCTCCATGCTGGAGTACGTTCCGCGGGAGAGCTTCACCTATGCCTTGACCGAACTCGGCCGGCGCTTGCGCGAGGACGGCCGCTTCGTTCTGTTCATCTCCCGGCGAAACTGGCTGACTCGGCTGCTCATCGCCCGATGGTGGGCGGGGAACCTCTATGACGCGGTGGAAGTGCTCAATGCGTTCCGCGCCGCAGGCTTTGAAACCGCTACCGAGGTAAGCTTCCCTCTGCGCTTCCGGTACCTGGCTTTATGGGGCTACGTAATTGTTGCGACAAGGCGAGCAGGCTAAAAATAAAATGAGCAGAAGATATGGCCGCGAGCCACCCACACGGTCCTGGTGGGCCTGAAACGCACCCTGGTGGCCCGTATCGGGATTGACTTAGTTGCGTGCCTAAAGTAATCTCTCCCACATGACGAAATCGGTGCTTCTGTTACTGGCGGTGTCCTTCTGTGCGGCAGCGAATGCAGCTACCCTGCAGGCCGGCCCAGGCGAAACGTATCCAACTCCCTGCGCGGCCATCGCGGCCGCCCACGACGGCGATGTCATCGAAATCCAGGCCGCGCTCTATGTCGGCGACGTATGCGTGGTGCGTCCCAACAATCTGACCTTACGCGGCGTCAACGGGCGCCCGCATCTGGATGCTCACGACGCCAGTTCCCAAGGCAAAGCGATCTGGGTCATCAAAGGCAACAACGCGCTGGTTGAAAACATCGAGTTCTCCGGAGCGTCCGTGCCCGACCACAACGGCGCCGGAATCCGCGCCGAAGGCGTCGACTGGACCGTGCGCAACTGCTATTTCCACGACAACCAGGACGGGATTCTGGAAAGCAATGTGGCCAACAGCCACATTCTCATCGAATTCAGCGAATTCGACCACAACGGATTCGGCGACGGCCAGTCGCACAACCTCTATATCGGCCACGCCGCGGAGTTGACGTTCCGCTTCAACTGGTCGCACCGCGCCAAAACCGGGCACTTACTGAAATCCCGCGCTGCGGTCAATTACATCCTGTTCAACCGCCTTTCGGACGACGACTCGGGAGACGCCAGCTACGAAACCGACCTCCCCAACGGCGGCACCGCCTACATGATCGGAAATATCATTCAGCAGAGCAAGAACTCCGCCAACAGCACCATCCTGACTTATCTCGAAGAAGGCACTAACGCACTAAATCCCGATCACAATCTCTACGTTTTCAACAACACGTTCGTCAATGACCGCCCCAATGGCAGCACCTTCGTCAGGGTTTCTTCGCCCGGTTCCGCGCAGGTGATCAACAATATTTTCAACGGCCCCGGAACCGTCTGCCCGCAAAATTGCACGTTGGTGGCGACAAATTTCGTCGGCGATCCGTTATTCGTCAACGCGGGGAATTTCGATTACCATCTGCTGGCCGGATCGCCCGCCATCGATGGTGGCACCGACCTGAGAGCTTTCGATCCAACTTTCGAATATCTGCACCCCGCCTGCGGCGAACAGCGCATCACCACCGGCGCGGCAATCGATATCGGCGCCTTCGAATTCGGCGGCGCCGGAACGCCTCTGGTCTGCCGCTGAAGCTCAGTTCTGCTTCGGCATTCGCGTCCAGGTTTGATTCGAGCCGATGTTCGGATTGAAGTTCGCGTTATCGGACAGAATGTACTCGCCCGATCCGCTGACCCACGCCTCACCGTAACCTGACGGCAGTTGCACCACCGACCCCGAGTTGGGGTTCCGGTAATCCTCCACGCCGCGGATGTGCGCATCGAATCGCTCGTTGATGCGGTCCATGGCCGCCTGCCGGTTCTCGTAACTCCGCCGGATGCCGGCGCTAATCTGATCGTTGGTGTGGGAAATATAGCGGCTCAGGTCCACTGCCCGGTTGCTCGCCGCAATCTGATTCTGGACCAGTATTTGAATGAGCTGCTGGTACCGGTTGAACCATGCGAGGTTTTGCCGCATGGAACAGGAAACCGTCTGGAATATCTTGTACTGCTCCTCCAGGTGGCCGCGCTCGGCCTTTGAATACCGGATCTCGTCCGGCCCCCACAGAATCGGCCGCGAATACCCCGAAGGCAACTGCACCGCTCCGATCAGGCAATAAATGTCCTGCTCAATTGCCGTCCCCCGCTCCTCGTAAGCCAGCCGCACTTTGCCCGCCCGGAACTGCGCCCCTAACTGCGCCGCTTCAGGGAATTTCTGCCGCCCCAACGCCGCCAGCTCCGGCAATTCCTCTTGCTTCAGCATCGACGCGCCCCGCAATTCCGGCCAGTAGCGCGGCAAAATCATGCTGCGCAGGCACTGCGCCGGATCGAGAACCGGCGGCCGCACTTCCGCTCCCAGATAGCTCGACCCGGCCGCAATATAGTTCGCGATCGCGCGGTCCCAGATACACGGGATATCCGGCATCAGCCCCACTTCCGCGATTCCTTTCGGATCGACTACGCGCATCCGGAACGCCGCCGGGTTGGCCGGATTCATCCGCCACACTACGTCGCCTTCGAGGCGCCAGTCCGCCGGGATCAGCAGCCGGAAAACTTCGCCGCCGATCATGTCCGGCCGGTCCATGAGCGACACCGACTTGAAAACCACGGTGTGCCCGGCGGACCTTGGACCGCCCGCGCTCTGCGCCGCGGCGCCCGATCCAAAAGCCAAGCCAGACAGACAGGCCGCCACCGCCACCGGAAATTTTGCCCTCACGCGCATGTTGCCACCCCCCGTCTGGGATAAATCGGCCTTTCGCAGCCCGAACATTACCCCGGAGGCCTTGTTTCGCCCGCCAATCCGGCGTATCATTTTCCGCAAGATCCGTATAATTCATCACACATTGCCCTGTTCTGATCTCGCGGACCGTTGCTCTGCCGACTCGGGTCTCAATCATGCATCTCGCAACCAAAATTCACCATCAGTTGGCCGGGGCGGTAGCCGCCGCGCACGCCCGCGTTCCCAACGCGAATGACACCACCGCACGGGTCTTGCACTGGCTCCTGATCGGGCTGCTCATCTGGTTCGTTCTTTATCTGTCAGTCATTCTTCCCTTTTTCAATATCAAGCGGGCTCTCTCGGCGGTGCTCGCAGTTCTCGGTATCGTGATATGGGCCGCAACTCTTTGGCTGGTCCGCCGCGGCCTGATCGAGTGGGCTGCACTCCTTTATCTTTCCGCGCTGTACGTGTCCGCCACCTTGCTGATCCTTCTCTATGGCGGCATCCGCAGCCCCGCAACCGTCCTCTATGTCGCTCTGCCGATCTCAGCCGCCTGGCTCTTAGGACAGCGCGCCGCGCTCGTCAGCGCACTGGTTTGTCTGGCAAGTGGATTTGTGCTGGCACTGCTCGAAACCGCCGGCCTTCGCATCCCCGCCTATTTCCCCGGTACGCCGTTCGGCATTTGGGCGCTCGTGCTGCTGGCCCTCATCGTTTCTGCGGCCCCTGTCGTCCTGATCCTGGGCATGCTCCGTGAATCTCTGTCCCGGTCTCGCGCGCTCTCGCACCGCCTGCTGGCACTCGAGGACGAAGAACGCCGCCGCGTGGCTCGCGGCCTGCACGATAGCGTCGCTCAGGATATCGCGGCCCTGGGCATGAACCTCGGCGCCCTCCAGGATGAAGTCTCCGTCGTCCTCAGTTCAAAGGCCCAAGGCGTGCTCTCCGACACCATCGCCCTCGCGGACCACTGCCTCGACGAAATTCGCACGTTTTCCTATCTGCTGCATCCGCCCGGGCTCGAGGAACTCGGCTTGCGTGCCGCGCTGAGCGAATATGTCCACGGTTTTGCCAAAAGAAGCGGCATCCGCGTCGAAGTGCTCGCGCCCGATCTCGCCAGACTTCCCGGCCCCACCGAAGCCGGCATCTTCCGCGTGGTTCAGGAAAGCCTGGCCAACATTCACCGCCACTCCGGCAGCCAGGTCGCGCGGGTTCGCATCACGCTTGCCGCTCAGGAAGTCATACTCGAAGTCGAAGACGAAGGTCACGGCCTTCCGGCAGGCGTCATCAATGGCTACGGGCGTCCGCTGCACCCCGGCGTCGGAATTTCCGGTATGAGCGAGCGCCTGCGCGATCTCGGCGGCCGCCTGGAATTTCGCCGCCGCGAGCCCACCGGCACAATCGTGAGAGCCGTGTTTCCGATAACACACGCCTGACTCGGCGCCGCGCCCGTGACATACTACACGCATGCGCCGGTTCCCGATTCCGCTCGTCATCTGCTTATTGGCATTCGCGCCAGTTTCTCCGGCGCAAAAACGCAACTTCCCCAACCGCGTTCCGCCCAAGCGCTCCTCCCAGATCCATAACGGTTTCGGCATCAATTCCGACCTCCCGCGCCCTCCCTACCTTCCCTGGGACCGCTGGTGGTGGACCCGCATGTCCGACGCCGGCGTAAGCTGGATCCGCATCGGCCAGTACGAGAACAGTTCCGACTACACAAGCTGGGACTGGGTCGAGCAGAAGCGTGGCGTCTTCGCCGTCGCGCCCGAAGTGGATGATTACGTCGATTCGCTCGTCGACAACGGCATCCAGGTCCAGGTGCAGCTTCACTACGGCAACCCGATGTATACCTCGCCTTCCGGCATTAAGCCCGACTCCATCATTCCCGAGCCCGGCTCCTTCCACAACGCCGACCGCAGCCTCTACTCCGCCTTCTGGCCGCCCAAAACTCCTGAGCAGATCGAGGCCTTCACGCGCTACGTCCGCTGGATGGTCGATCATTTCCGCGGCCGCATTCACTATTACGCCCTCTGGAACGAGCAGGACATCGATTACTGGAATCCCTACGGCAATCCCGAGGAATACGGCCGCCTGCTCAAAGCCTTCATCCCCGCCGTGCACGAGACGGACCCCCAAGCTAAAGTCATCTACGGCGGCCAGGCCGATCCCATCCGCGATTTCACCCGCCGCGCCTTCGCCGTCTGCCAGTGCGCCTCCGGCATCGATGTCTACGCCTACCACACCTATCCCGGCTACGGCCGCAACTTAAATCCCGAAACCATGGACACCACGGCGTACGGCAAAGAATCTCCCGCGAAACTGCGCGATCTGGTGCTCCACACTCCCGGCATCCATCCGAACATTCCCTTCTGGGATGACGAGTTCAACTCCATCGGCGCGTGGAAAGGCTCGGACAATTCCGTGCAGGCTAAATATGTTCCCCGCGGCATGATCTACAACTGGGCCGCCGGCGTCCGCACCTTCGTCTGGCTGATCGCCGCCGGAACCGACGGAAACGAGTACGACGATTTCGGTTTCATCCACGGCCTGCGTAACCTGCCCGACGATTTCACCCCGCGCCCCGTCTTCGCCGCATACCAGAACACCAACGCTCTCTTTTCCGATACCCGTCCCGATCCTTCGATCAAAATCGACCCGCCCGATACTCCCGCGCTCAAAGGCAAGTATCCGTTCTTCGGTTACGGCTTCCGCACCGAGAAAGGCAAAGCCATCGTCGCTTACTGGCTGGGCGCGCACTCGAATCCCGGCAACAAATTCCCTGCTCTGCGTGCGAATCTCGCAATTCACGCAAGCGGCATCGAGCACCCCGTGCTGATCGATGTGGTGTCCGGCGCCATCTCGGGGCTCGAGTGGAAAAAAGGAACCAACGACGTCGTCGAATCCGTCCCGGTGCGCGACAGCATCCTGGCCATTGCCGACGAAAATTACTTCGACTGGCCTGTGCTCCCCGAAGCCCCCAGCGGTCTCAAAGCCGCGCGCGATTCGGCGGGCGTCAAGCTCACCTGGGAAATGCACGGCGGCAATCCCACCGGTGCCATCGTCGAGCGCCGCGCCGGTAATACCGGAACCTGGAGCGCGATTTCAACGGCTCCAGCGCCTTCCACCGAATACACCGACTCCGAAGCTCCGAACGAATCTGTTCTTTGCTACCGCGTGCGCGCCAAAAACGCCGCCGGCCAGTCGGCCTATTCCAACATCGCTCGCGTCGGACGATGAACGATCACCCATCCAATTATTTCGCCACGAAAAACCGGGAAAAGATCGAATCGTACAAAAGCATGTTCGCGCGCAATTCCACCTGTTGCGGCGAATCGCACTGTTGATGCAAAAAGAGCCGGACCCCATCCGGCACCGCCGCCCAATCCAGCTCCAGCTCCGCGTTGTCCGAGACGCGCTCGATTTTCCCAGTCGAACGGAACAGCCGATAGAAGTGCAACTGTCCCTGGATCACGATCAACTCACCGTCCGGGTCCATCTGGATGTGATTTCGGGAACTCAGGAATACCGCGTTCTTCATTTTCTCGATCAGCCGCTCCGCGCTAGCCGGCGGCGACGGCCGAATCAGGTTCCGCGACTGCAACTCGTCCTTGCTGATGCCGAACTGCCCCAGGGCGACCATCACTTTCTCGGTGTTCCGTTTCTGTTTCCACTTCACATCCAGCAGCCACAAACAACATTCCTTCAGGTCCTCATCCTTCGCCACGGCGCAATACCAGATGAGACCTTTGATGACATAGCTGCCGGCCACCGAGAGCGGCAGCGGCTCGCCCGACCGGAACGGAGAAAACCAGATGTGAATCTGCTCGCGAAAGTCTTCGATACCGGCCGCCGCCAGCAACGGCTCGGCCTCGCGAACCCATCCGGCCGGCATGCGGACCGGGGCGTTGCCGCGCAGATGCTTCAGCAAGGCTCGCCACTTCACACGGCGGTCGCCGGCAAAAGCGCGGAAATCGCGGCGGACGCACTCGCTCCAGCAACGCTCCGGGTCGAGCGCATCCCATTCGTCAAGCCATAGCAGCATGTGAAGCTGTTGGCGCAGAGATTGCATGCTGGCCTGGCTCTCAGACATCTCCTCCCGGAGATTGGCTTGGAACTGGCGCAGGGAACTGCAGAGGGGAGGAGTCAGGTCATTGCCTTTGAGGTAATCAACCACACGCTCTACCGGGCCGTACGGCACGATCCGTCCAACCAGCGGAATCGTCAGATCGAGCAGCATGCGCAATTGCGGTTCGGTGTACGGCGCCTTCAAGGTGTAGAGAACCCGCAGCAGCGCCCTTAGCCGCATGCGGGCAAGATGCGCATTCGCCAACTCGCCATCGTGCAGGTCCAGCCAGCGCAGGCGCCGGAGAACCGCTTCGATTTGATCCGGGACCTGGCTGCGTGGCATCTTGCGCCACACTTTGACATCTAACGCTACGGCCGGGCTCCGTTGCTCTTCCGCGAGCAAATAGTCGTTCAGCCGCAGGTGGGCCTGGCGGAGAGGATCAGCCGGCGCGATCAAGAATCCGTCCGGGCCCGGAATCTCAGGCTCCATGCTCGGAGAAAGTATAGCAGCCTGACCTCTACCACCCGCTGAAAAGTTCCAGCGTCGCCTGCCAAATTCCTGCATCTCTGGATTCAGCTTCCGGGCTATGCTTTCAAAACGCCTGCGCCGGGCACTAACCTCTCACGCCGCCGGAAACTTCCAGATCCTGAGCGCATTCTTCCCGAGGATCAACTCCCGGTCTCCCGCCGTGTAGAAATCCAGCGCCTCATCCACAAACGCCAGTTCCCGGTCCATCGGAATCTCCCACCGCGGCCGCGGATATCCGGTGCCCCAGATCAACTGCTTCCCGCCGAATTCCTCATAAACCGCTTTGAAGAACGGCCACGTGTCGCGGTAAGGAAAACCTTCGAGCGAAATTTCGTACGGCTCCGACGCGCTGATCCACACCTGCGGGAATTTTTTCAGCCGGAACATCAGCCGGAAATCGCGCCACGGGTCCGGGCCTTTCAGGTCCGGCTCGCCCAGGTGATCCACCACCACCTTGACGCCCGCGAATCGCCCCGCCATGTCTTCGAGCATCGGCATCTGGTGCGGCAGGATGTAGAAATTGAACACCGCCCCCAGTTTCTCCGCCTCGCGCCATAGCGGATAGTGCGCCTTCGAATTCAGCCACTTCGAGTTCGGATGATACAGCGGGCTGAACCGCATCCCCTGAAACCCATGCTCCTTCACCCAATACCGCAGCCGGTCCGCCACCTTCGGGTCTTCCGGATTGATCAGCCCGTGCGCCACAAACTTGTCCGGATACTTATGCAGCGAGTAGTTGATGTACGAGTTGTCCCAGCCGTAATAGCGCGGGTTGATCAGCACGGCGTACCGCAGCCCGAAGTCGCGCAGGTCTTCGACTTCGTTCTCAATCGGCGCGCTGACCTCCGGCTTCGCTTCCGGATGCTCCGGGTGATGAAACGGAAACTTCGGATCGATGGTCCAGACTTCCAGGTGCGTATCGATAATCAGCCGCTTCGATCCGCCCGCCAGCCCCGCAGCAGCCTGCGCCAGGAAATTTCGCCTGCTTAGAAAATTCGTCGGCGGATTCATGCTGCCAATTGTAGAAGATGCCGGTCACCAACGGCAGACCCGCTTTTTGCCAATCCCTAGACCAGTTTAGCCCTCATCGTTTAATCGGCCGAACGGACCGCCGTTATCATGGTCTGGCGTCAAAAATTGAGCCGAAAAATGAGGTTAAATCCCCTGGCTCCAGCAAATTACATGATTTTGCAGAACAAACCCAATTCCCAAAACCGAACACTGGCCTCCCGAGCGCAACGCGGCATGGTATCGTACATTCGAAAAAGGAGGACACCTCCCATGCTCCGCCGCAGTTTCCTGATCGGCGCAACCGCCGCCATCGCGCGTGGTGCAGGACTCGATCCCAAACAGCGCGTAAATCGCGCGCTCGCAGGCCGCGACGTCGATCGCCCGCCATTCTCCTTCTGGCACCATTTCGGATTGCACACCGCCGAAGACCACGCCCGCGCTACTCTCGATTTCCACCGCCGCTACCGCACCGACATCGTCAAGGTGATGAGCGATTTCCCGTATCCCCACCCCGCCGGAAACTGGCACGACCTGAAAATCGAAGCGAATCCCTTCCCCGCCCAGATCCGTGCCCTCGAACTGATCCGCGATGGTCTCGACGGCCGCGCCTACTTCATCGAGACAATTTTCAATCCCTGGAATGTCGCCGAAAAACTGTCCTCGCCTGAAAAAGTACGCGCGTTGAAAAACGAAAAGCCGCAAGCCCTGCTCGACGCTCTGGATGTCATAACCCAATCCGAAATCGGCCACGCAAAACTCGCTCTCAAAACCGGAGCCGCAGGCGTGCTCCTGGCAGTCGCGAATGCCAATTCGACGGCCATGTCGCCCGAAGATTACGAGCGCTTCAGCGCGCCCTTCGATCGCCGCATCCTCGAAGCGTTATCCGGCGCGCGGCTCAACATCCTGCATCTGCACACCGACCGCGATCACTTGCCGGTATTCCGCAACTTTCCGGCAACTGCCATCAATTACTCGCTGCACGTAACCGGAATTCCCATCGCTGACGTCCGCCGGGATTTCGCGAGCGCCATTATGGGCGGCATTGACGAAGTGAATTATAAAAAGCTGGATGAAGTTGAACTGAAAGCTCAGTGGAAAGCCGCTGCTGCTGCCGCCGGTCCCAAGTTTCTGCTCTCACCAGGCTGCTCGGTCCCCAATGACAGCGCACCAGCCGAACTGCTTCGCCTGCCGGCTGTATTGGGAGCATAGCCGCCGGCAGGCGACGCTTCAACCGTTAGCGGATTTTGTCCTGGGCGGTGTTGCTTGGGCTTGGGCTTGCGACTGGCGCACTTGAATTCGCCGTACAATCGCCTGCTGGATCACATCGCAGGCCAGGTCTTCGAGCGGACGGTCGGCAAGCAAAGGTACAAGACAACGAAGGGCCTCGACATCGGCAGGGTCGGGTTCAGTCTTCTCGGTAAGGGCGGATAAGACTCGCAGGCCGGTCTTTAAAGCATAAAGGCTTTGTTCCATAGTCACCATTATTGTCGTGGCAAAGCTGGAATTTTGACAAGCCCGTTACGTATGCACACGCACTCACCGCGGCGCTTCCTCTTCAGGACACCGCATTCCTCCCGCTCTCCTTCGACCTGGCGGCCAGTTGGCTGCGTATCTGGCTGCGGCGCGTGATGGCTTGCTGGACCACATCGCAGGCCAGATCTTCGAGCGGCTGGTCGGCAAGCAGCGGCGCGAGAAAGCGCAGCGCTTCGACATCTGCCGGATCGGGAACGGTATTCTCCGTAACCGCCGTCAAGACGCGCAGCGCGGTCTTCAGGGCATACAGACTCTGTTCCATTGCGCGAGAGCGGATTATAGGCAGAGAAAGCCGGAAATTGCAACATAGGAATTACCCTTAGTCTTGCTGCTTTGTCGCCCGATGCCAGCCCAGCCTGAAGGTCCGCCGTTCCGTTGTACCCTAATAGAGATGCAGGCCCCCCACGGGCACGGCGCCCACCACTCGCCTCGCGACTACGCAAAGACGCCGCTGAATATTTATTGGGAGATGACCCAGGCCTGCGCCCTCGCCTGCCGCCATTGCCGGGCCGAGGCCGTTCCCGAGCCGCACCCGATGGAGCTCACGTTCGATGAGAGCGTCGCCTTCCTCCACCAGATTCCGGAATTCGGCGAGCCGATGCCGCACCTGATCCTCACCGGAGGCGATCCGCTGGTGCGCCGCGATCTCTACGACCTGGTCGACGAGGCGCACAGATTGGGGATCGGCGTTTCTATCACTCCGGCCGCGACCAGCGCGCTCACCCGCGAAGTTGTCGAGCGGCTGAAGCAGCACTCGGTCGATGGCCTCGGCTTGAGCCTGGATGGCTCGGCACCGGAGCGTCATGATTCCATTCGCGGAGTGCCCGGCACATTCGACCGCACGGTGCGGGCGATAGGGTGGGCGCAGCAGCTCGAAATGCCCTTGCAAGTGAACACGCTCGTAGCTGCCGAGACGGCGGACGACATACCGGCGATCTACGAACTGCTGAAGCCTTACGGCGTTTCGCGCTGGAGCCTGTTCTTCCTGATTTCCGTCGGCCGCGGAAAAGTCTTGCAGCCGCTCTCACCCGAGCAGGGCGAGAAGCTCATGGGCTGGATCTACGAGACCTCACGCACAGCTCCGTTCACCGTCGCGACGACGGAAGCTCCGTCTTACCGCCGCGTGGCGCTCGAACGCATGCGCGCCGAGGGTATAACGGGCGATCAGATCAAGCGCACTCCCGCCGCCCGCAGCTTCGGCATCCGCGATGGCCACGGCATCATGTTCGTCTCGAGCACCGGTGACATCTGTCCTGCTGGATTTCTGCCGCTCGCCGTCGGGAATGTGCGCAAGAACCGCGTCGCCGATATCTACCGCAACGCGCCGCTGTTCCAGGCACTGCACGATCCCATGCGCTTTGAAGGCCGCTGCGGCGTCTGTGAATATCGCGCGCTGTGCGGCGGATCGCGCGCCCGCGCTTACGAGGCCACCGGCAACCCTCTCGCCACTGATCCCTTCTGCCTGCACGAACCCGAATAGAACCTCGCGGCGCGCCGTACGCCCGATGTATACTGTCGAGACCTGCCGGTAAAGCAGGGATTTTTCCGGCGAAACGGAAACCCTGGGCGGGCGAAGGGAGAGACAGCCATGTCGAACGGGGCGATGCCGAGCAGCGCAAATCCGGCGCCTTTGGGGCTGGCGGGTTTCGGATTGACTACGGTTCTTCTGAGCTCGATCAATGCGGGTCTTTTAGCGGGCGACGGTCCGAACCTGATCGCCGTGGTGGTCCCACTGGCGTTCGCTTACGGGGGCATCGGGCAGATCATCGCCGGAATTCTCGAGTTCCGCAATGGAAACACGTTCGGCACGGTGGCATTCACTTCCTACGGCCTCTTCTGGTGGTGGTATGCGTTCCTCCTCTGGACCGTTGGAGCAGGCTGGCTGAAGGCGCCCGCGCCGGCTGCCGTCGGCGTTACGCTGCTGCTGTGGGGTGTATTCACGCTCTACATGTGGATTCCGACTTTTCGCTCTAACGTTGGCGTCTGGAGCGTGTTCTTACTACTTTGGATCACGTTCTTCCTGCTCGCGGCCGGGGACCTCGGTTTGGGCGCGGCGTGGCGGACGGCGGGAGGGTGGCTGGGCCTCGCGACCGGGCTGGATGCTCTTTATGTCTCGTTCGCCGAAGTCACCAACGCTACATTCAACCGGAGCGTTGTGCCATTGGGCACTCCGATCCTCAAAGGCTCAGCGGCACTCGCCGCCTCGCGGTCCGGTGATTAGCTTCCAACAGACGCGGGCCATGCGGGTATTGATTGCGGGAATTCTCAGCCTGTTCCCGGCCGCTTTGGCTCCGAGCGCGACCTTGCCCGGCGACACCCGGCTGGCCAAGGAAGTTCACGCCAAAGGCTGGATCGTTTACAGCGCGCGAACCGAACAGGGAGATTGGGACCTGTTTCTGATGCGGCCCGACGGATCGGAGCGGCGGAACATCACGAACACCGCGGAATTCAACGACCTCGGCGGCCGCTTTTCACCGGACGGTTCCAGGATGCTCTACCGCCGCATTCCCAAAGCAGCTCGCATCAATCACGACATGTGGGGCTCGATCGGCGAGCTGATGGTGGCCAACGCCGATGGCTCCGGCGCGAGCGTGTACGGAAAGTCCGGCGAATTTCCCTGGGCTTCGTGGAGTCCCGACGGCAGGCAGCTCGCGTGTCTCAACAAGGCCGGGATAGAAATTTACGACTTCGCGAGCAAGAAGCTGCTGCGCAAGTTCGATCGCAAGGGGATCTACCAGCAGCTCTTCTGGTCGCCCGACGGCCAGTGGCTCACCGGAACGGCGAATCATTACGGTGAAAGCTGGACCGTGGTGCGCATCAGTGCCGCAAGCGGTGAGGTGAATGCGCTTGCCAAATTTCAGAACTGCACGCCCGACTGGTTTCCGGATTCCCGGCACGTGATCTATTCGTCGCGTCCAGCGAATCAGGAAGTAACCGACGGCGCCCAACTCGCGCGCAGTGTCGGACAAAGTCCCGGCTACGGCTGGACGCAGCTCTGGATGGTGGACGGCGACGGGCAGCACAACACCCTGGTCTACGGCGAGGACGGCCGCCACATCTACGGCGGAGCGCTTTCGCCCGACGGGCGTTACGTGATCTTCTCGCGCTCGCCGGTCGATGGCGGCTTGGGAATCGGCGATAAAGGCGCGCCCATGGCGCTCATGCGGCTCGCGGATGCGCCGATTGTCGCCGGAGAGAGCAAGGCGTTGCGCAAGCTGTTTCCTCGCGCCAAAAGCGGGCCTGTCCTGGCGCTGCCCGATGGCTGGGAGCCGTATTGGACCTACGCGGAGGTCGCGTCGAAGAAGTGACCAGACGGCTTGGTTTGAGCCTGGTGCTGGCGCTGGCGGCGTGCTCGTGCGGCAAGCGCGGGAATTCGGGCATTGACGAGCAAGTCAACTCGCTGGGCAGCATCGAGGTCACCGCGAAGCTCGTCGAAATTCCCGGACCGTTTCCGCCCAACGATCTCTACAACTACGCCTACGTGCTGAAGTATAAGGTGCTCGCCGTTCATCGCGGCAAAGTGAGCGGCGACGAAATTCTGGTGGCGCATTACAATCCACTGAAGCCGCGGGCGAGCGCGCAGGACGAGTTCTCGGGTAAAATCGGCGGGCACCTCGAGCGATTTCGCGCGGGCGACGTGCATCGCATGGCGCTCGAAGCGCCGCTCGACAACTTCTGGATGGGCGGCGTGGTGGACAAATACTTCGAGCAGAAAGGCGTCCGCTACTGGGCCGTCTGGACGAATCTGCAGACAGACTAAGTGGTCTTCACCACCCACATCTTCCTGTTCTACTTTCTCCCGCTGGTGCTCGTGATTTATTACGCGCTGCCGCGGTACCGCAATGCCTTTCTCACGCTCGCCAGCTACGTGTTCTACGGCTGGTGGGAGCCGTGGTTCGTGCTGCTGATGATGACCTCGACGGTGGTCGATTACATCTGCGGAGGCATCATCGCATCGCCCGGAGCCAGCGAAACGCGGCGGCGCGGCGCGCTCGTGACAGCGATCCTGTGCGACATGGGCCTGCTCGCGTTCTTCAAGTACTACGTGTTCACCGCGGAAAACCTGAACGTGCTGCTGCACGTCTTCGGCGCGGGCGCACTGCCGGTGCTGAAGATCACGCTGCCGATCGGCATTTCGTTCTACACGTTCGAGAGCATGAGCTACACCATCGACGTGTACCGCGGTGTGGTCAAGCGGGCGCGCACGTTTTCCGATCTCTCGTGCTTCATCAGCCTGTTCCCGCACCTGGTGGCGGGGCCGATTGTCCGCTACAACGTGGTCGCCGACCAGATCGCGTTCCGCGAGCATACCAGCGAAAAATTCGCGCACGGCATCGCGCTGTTCATTCTGGGATTTGCGAAAAAGACGCTGCTCGCGAATCCCATGGGCGCGCTGGCCGATTCGGTCTTTGCCGCGCAGGCGCCCTTGGCGATGGATGCGTGGATGGGCGTGATCGCGTACGCGTTCCAGATCTACTTCGACTTTTCCGGCTATTCGGATATGGCGGTCGGGCTGAGCCGGATGTTCGGCTTCGTGATCCCGAAAAATTTCGCGACTCCGTATCTGGCGGAAAGCATCACCGATTTCTGGCGGCGGTGGCACATCTCGCTTTCTACCTGGCTGCGCGATTACCTCTACGTTCCTCTGGGCGGTAATCGCAAAGGACTGCGCCGGACTTACGTGAACCTCGCGCTGGTGATGCTGCTTGGCGGACTGTGGCACGGAGCGAACTGGACCTTCGTGGTGTGGGGCGCGTATCACGGGTGTTTGCTGGCGTTCGAGCGCTCGCGGGGAAAAACAGCTCCGTATGGCTGGCTGCCGCGCAGCGGACGGGTGGCGTTTACCTTTGTGCTGGTGCTGATTTCCTGGGTGCTGTTCCGCTCGCCGACGATTACCGCGGCTTTGCACTATCTGGGCGCGATGGCCGGTATGCACGGTTCGGCGCGGCCGTCGATCCTGCTGGGCGCCGAAATCTACACGCCGTACTATCTCGCGATCTTCGCGTTGTGCACGCTCGTTTCGTTCCGAAAGCTCGAAGTATACGACTGGGTGGAGGCGCTTTCCTGGCAGCGCGCGTTCGCGCTGGTGCCGCTGTTTCTGCTGGCGATCGCCGCCATGTTTACGCAGGGCCTGAATCCGTTTCTCTACTTCCAATTCTGACCATGCCGCGCCGCTTCCAACTCGCTTTCATCGGATGCTTTCTGGCGATCATCTATGGCGTGCCGGTATCGCAGAGCGGGCTCGAAATTTCTCGCGGAAATGCGCCGCAGTCGCTCGACATTTTCGTCGCGGCGCCTACGACGGAAAATCTGCGCGCGTATGAGAAGGAGCTCGAACGATCGTCGATGTACCAGCAGACCATCCGCCCCTGGATGCAGTTTCTGCTTTACGCCGCGCTGCGCAATCCCGGCGAAAAAGCCATACTCGGCCGCGACGGCTGGCTGTTTTATAAACCGGACGTCGATTACCTGGTGGATCGCGGCACGAGCGAAGGCGACGATCCGTTTTCGGCGATCGTGGCTTTCCGCGGGGAGTTGGCGCAGCGCGGCATCCGCCTCATAGTGATCCCGATGCCGGGCAAGCCGAGCGTGTATCCGGAGAAGCTGACGCGGCGCGGTGGTTTCCGCTCGCCGACGCGTGATCTGATCGCACGGCTGCGTGCAGCCGGAATCGAAACGCCCGACCTGTTTGCGGCGTTTGAGACAAAGCCGCAGGGATCGTCATATTATCTGGATCGGGACACGCACTGGTCCTGCGAAGCCGCGCAGATGGCGGCCGGGCAGGTGGCGCGGCGGATTCTGGAGCTCGGGTGGGCGGAAACCGGTTCGGTCGAATATGAAACGAAGCCTCTCCAGGTGAAACGGCGTGGCGATATCATGCGCATGATGCAGGCGCCTCAACTCGAGCAGCGGTTTTTACCGGAAGAGATTCCGTGCCAGCAGGTGGTCCGGCGGGACACGGGAGAGTTTTATCAGGACGATCCGCACTCGCCGGTGCTGGTGCTCGGCGACAGTTTTCTCCGCATTTACGAAAAGGATGAGCCCGGCGCCGCGGGATTCATCGCGCATCTGGCGGGGGCGCTCAAGCGCCCGGTAGCATCCATCGTGAATGACGGCGGCGCGTCGACGCTGGTGCGGCAGGAACTGAGCAGGAAGGCGGATCTGCTCGCGGGAAAGAAGCTGGTGATCTGGGAATTCGTGGAGCGGGATATCCGCTTCGGTACCGAAGGCTGGAAGTACGTGGCATTGCCGGGGAATTGAGACTCAACGAAGGAGAAGAAGCGAATGAAAAACGTTCCGGAATTCAGCCGCAGGCAGTTGTTTCAGGGCGCTGCGAGTTCGGCGGCGGCTCTCGCGATGGCGCAGAACACGGCGGCGCAATCGAGCAAGAAGGTGCGGATCGGCGTGGTCGGCGGCGGATTCGGCTCGCATTTCCAATGGCATCTGCATCCGAACTGCAAAGTAGCGGCGGTGTGCGACATCCGGCCCGACCGGCTGCAAACGCTCTCGGAAGTCTATCGCTGCGATAAGACTTACAAGACGTATCGCGAAATGCTCGGCAATCGCGAGCTCGATGCCGTGGCCGTTTTTACGCCTCTTCCGCTGCATGTCTGGATGGCGACCGAGGCGATGAAGACCGGCAAGCACGTGATCAGCGCAGTGCCCGCGGGCATGACGGTCGAGGAGCTGGAGCAACTGCTCGAGACCGTGAAATCCACCGGCATGAAGTACATGATGGCCGAGACCAGCTACTACCGGCCCGAGATGATCACGTGCCGCGAATGGAACAAGGCGGGCAAGTTCGGAACGATCACCTACTCCGAAGCCGAGTATCACCACGAAGGGCTGATCTCGATCATGTTCGATGAGCGCGGCTTTCCGAACTGGCGCCACGGGCTGCCGCCGATGCTCTATCCCACGCACAGCGTCGGGATGGTGGTGCCGGTGACGGGCGAGCGGCTGGTCGAAGTACAGGCCATCGGCTGGGGGGACGGCCACGAGATTCTGCGCACCAACGAGTATCACAATCCGTTCTGGAACACGACCGGATTTTTCAAAACGTCGAAAGGCCATGCCAGCCGCATCGCGGTGTGCTGGCATATTGCGGATGCCGAGGTGGAGCGGTCGGCGTTTTACGGCGATCGTATGTCGTACATCATGGCGCGGCCGGAAAAATCGCCGAACACCGTGATTTCGATCGGCGACCCGAACAAGACGGCGCTCGACAGCAACGGGTACCCGGAGGGCGACGTCAGGATTCAGGCTTACGCGCAGCCGAATCACTGGGAGCGGCTGCCGGAGCCGCTGCGCGTTCCGAGCGGCCACGGCGGATCGCACACTTTCCTGACCCATGAATTCATCAGCGCGATTCTCGAAGACCGGCACCCGGCGGTGAACGTCTGGGAAGCGATCGCGTACACGATGCCCGGGATTATCGCGAACCAATCGGCGCTCAAAGGCGGCGAGCCGATGAAGATCAAAGATTACGGAACGGCGCCGGCGTAATTATGGAACATCTGCTCGCGGGAATCGGGCGCAGCGACATCACGCCGGCTCCGGGGACGCCGCAAGGCGGCTGGGGCGCACAGACGAAGCAGCGCAGCGTGGGGGCCGACCTGCCTCTTTACGCGACAGCGCTGGTGCTCGAAGGCTCGGGCGAAAAGGTCGCGATCATGGACGTAGACGCGATCGGCTTTGACGCGGAATGGACCGGCAAAATTCTCGATGCCATCTGCGAATTGACCAGCTTGCCGCGCGAGCGCGTGCGTTTCTCCTGCACCCACACGCACTCGGGGCCGAACACGTTCCGCATTCCGCTGCTGACCGAGGGGCTGGATATGGCGGTGGCGTATCTGCACAACCTGCCGCTCCAGATTGCCGGCGCGGTCTGGCAGGCGATGCAGCGAATGACTCCGGTGCGCATGGCGGCGGCGAAAGGATCGTGCGACATCAACGTGAACCGGCGGCTGCGATTGCCGGACGGCCGCGTGGTGATGGGACGGAACTGGGCGGGCGCCGTGGATCGCACGGTGCGTGTGCTGCGCTTTGACGATCTGGAAGAACGGCCGTTCGCGACCATCGTGCATTATGCGTGCCATCCGACGACGCAGGCCTGGCAGGACCAGCATGTGACGCCGGATTATCCGGGCATGATGAAGCGCGTGGTCGAAGAACAGCTCGGCGGGACCTGCCTGTTTCTGCAAGGCGCGACGGGCTGCATCGGGCCGCGGCGCGGATTTACCGGCGACGTGAACGTTTATCGCAAGCTGGGAAAAATTCTGGGACTCGAAGCGGCGAAGGTAGCGCTCAATCTGGAAACGCTGCCGCGCGAAGAACGGCTGGTGGGCGTGCAGCCATCGGGCGCGCCGATCGGTCTTTACGATGACGCGCCGCGCGAGCCGGAACGCCCGGTGCTGGCGGTGCGCTCGCGTTTTCTCGATGTGCCGCTCAAGCAATGGCCTGCGCCGGACCAGATGGAAAAGGAGCTGGCGGTACTCAAGCGCGAGGTCGAGCGTTTGCGCGCGGGAGGAGATGCGGAAGAGCTGCGTGCCGCGACCGCGCGGGCCACCCAGCTCAACATGCGCGTGGAGATGGCGCGTGCGCATTACGGCAAGACGCATCTTGCGTGGCAATTGCAGGGCATCCGCATCGGCCCTGTGGCGCTGGTCGCGATTCCCGGCGAACCGTTCATCGAAATCAACCAGCAGATCGAGAGCGCGTCGCCGTTCGAGCACACGCTGTTCTCGGGCTATTCGAACGGCGGGTTCGGCTACATGCCGGTGCCGGAAGCTTATCCGGAAGGCGGATACGAAGTCGAGATTTCGCCGTTTTCTCCGGATGCGGCGGCGGTCGTCGTCACGGAAGCGCTGGCGATGCTGCGGGAGCTCGCGGCGGCTACATCGGCACAAGCGGCATGAGTACAATAACGCGCATGCGATCGATATGGACGGCGTGTTTGCTTGGCGGAGTGCTGCTCACGATAGGGTGCAGCCGCTCGAACGCCGGCCGGAAAACCGCAACGGACGACTCTCGCGATCCAAGAGCGCTGGAGCTTGCGCGCGAAGTTCACGATCTCGGCTGGATCGCGTTCGGCGCGCGCACCGCGAATGGCGATTGGGATCTGTTCCTCATGCGGCCGGATGGTTCCGAGCTGCGCAACATCACCAACACGCCGGATTACAATGAAGCCGCGCCGCGATTTTCGCCGGACGGGCACAAGTTGCTCTACCGGCGTTTGAAAAAGGGCCAGAACATCGACGGCAACCGCTACGGCATGCAGGGCGAGCCGGTCATCGCCAATAGCGATGGCAGCAATCCGCAGGTGATCGGAGCAGAGGGCGATTATCCGTGGGCTTCGTGGTCGCCCGATGGGAAGCAGTTTGCGTGCCTGGCGCCCAAGGGGATTTCCTTCGTGGACGTCGGGACACACAAAGTGGTGCGCACGCTGGATCGCAAGGGCATTTTCCAGCAGTTGAGCTGGTCGCCGGATGGAAAATGGCTGGCGGGCGTGGCGAATGTCGGGGAGGTCTGGACCATCGTTCGCATGAATGCCACGACGGGCGAGATGAACCCCGTGCACACGTATCAGAACTGCACGCCGCACTGGTTTCCGGATTCTTCGCGCATCGTGTTTTCGTTCCGTCCTCCAGCGGAGGAGAAAAATCCGAACAACGGCCTCGGCTGGAGTTACCTCTACATGGCGGACGGCGATGGAAAAAACGCGGGCCTCGTTTACGGCGAAGACGGCGTCCACATCTATGGCAACATGATCTCGCCCGACGGCCGTTACGTTGTGTTCACGCGCAGCGTGATGGAAGACGGCGATCCGCACAACCAGGGGTCGCCCATGGCGGTGATGCGGCTGAGCGATGCGCCGACGATCGGCGGTCAAAGTCCGGCGCTGCGCAAGATGGAGCCGCAGGATAAGCACGGCGTTCTGCTCCATCTGCCCAAGGGCTGGAAGCCGCACTGGGCGCGTCCGAAGTTTTCGTAGGCGGCTCGCCGCTCTAACGGCTCACCACCGGCTTGCCGTATTCATCGAGGTGCGGATAAGGCCCGCCGGTGCGGAAGTGATCGAGGATGTAGTCGTCGTACTGCGGCGCCGGCTCGAAATAGCCACCCTTGCGGATGTGCTCCTTGACCACGGCCTCGTTCAGTTCGACTCCCAGCCCCGGCGTATCGGGCACGGTGATGAAGCCGCGATTGACGATCGGCTTCGAGGGGCCGGTGACCAGATCGCCCCACCACGGAATATCCACGGCGTGGTTTTCCATGGCGAGCATGTGCTTGAGCGTTGCGGCCATGTGCACGGAGGCCATACAGCCAACCGGCGATCCGGCGAAGTGGATCGCGGTCTCGACGCCGTACATTGCGGCATAGTCGGCGATGCGCTTCGTTTCGCGAATGCCGCCGGAGGTGAGTGGATCGGTGTGGATGATGTCGACGGCGACGTTGTCGATCAGGTCGCGGAAGCCTTCCTCGAGGCCGAACAGGCTTTCGCCGGTGCAGATCGGGGTGGTGGTTGATTCCTTCAGCTCTTTGTAGCCGCGCCAGTTCTTCGGCGCGTCGCTTCCGGGGCCGAGATTGCCGATGTCGATCATGTCTTCTGCCCAGGCGAGATCGTACTTCTCGAAGGCACGCGCGTAGCGGATAGCGTCCTTCACGGTGAGCGGTCCGAAGTGGTCGGCGGCCAGCGGCCATTCCCAGCCGATGGCGTCGCGCAGGGCCTGAATGTACTCGCAGAGATACGCGAGGCCTTTTTCGGTCGCGGCGTGGTGGTCGTTGACCGCGCCGGGACGGTCGGCAACCAGGTGTGTGCCGAGATCCATCTTGAAAAAGGTGAAGCCCTGGGCTTTTCGCGCGCGGAAACGTTCGGCGTAGACCTTAGGATCTTTGCTCTCGGTGGTGTCGCAGTAGATGCGGATCTTGTCACGGTACTTCGAGCCGACAAGGCGCCAGGCGGGCACGCCGTACACTTTGCCGGCGATATCGTGGAGCGCCATATCGACGGCGCTGTAGCCGCCGCCCATGCGCTGGTGGTTGGCGAAGATGCGGATGCTGTCGAGAAGCGGCTCGATGGAGAGCGGATTTTTGCCGACGAGATGCGGCTTCAAAACCAGCGCCGTCCCTTCGCGGCCGGCGTCGCGGACTTCGCCTAAGCCGTAGACGCCCTGGTTGGTATCGATGCGGATGATCGGGTAATCGTAGTTCGAAGCGACCAGCACGTAACGCATGTCGGTGATTTTGAGCTGGCTGGGAGCGGAGTTGCGGTTGAAGCTCGCGCTCTTGGTCTGCGCGCCGGCGGCCGGCTCGGCCATCTTGAAAGCTCCGGCGAGCGCGGCCGCTCCGGAGATGAGCTTCCTGCGATTGAATCGGGAATGGATGGACATAGCTGTTTACCAGACCGAGAGTATCACGGGAGAGTCGAATCAGCGCGCTTGCCGTTGTGCCCGGCGCTTCCAGAAGTAGTAGATCGGCACTGCAACGGCAATGATCAGTCCGCCGGCGATCGAGGGGCCGGGCCGGCTGATGAACGTGTTGACCACGAACCAGAGCGCGAACAGGGCGAACAGCAGCGGCGCAACCGGGTAGCCCCACATGCGATAGGGACGTACGCGATCCGGATACCTGCGCCGCAGCACGATCACGCCGAAAACGGTCATGGCGTGAAACAGCCACATGGCGCAAAGGGCGTAAGAGATCAGCGTGTCGTAGGAGCCGCTGAGGGCCAGGATCGCGGTCCAGATGCCTTGCACCAGGATCGAAAAAGCCGGGGTCTGGAACCGTGGATGGATTTCCTGGAGCTTGCGGAAAAACAGACCGTCGCGGGCTTGGGCGAAGTAGATGCGCGGGCTGGTCAGGATGGCGCCGTTGGCGGCGCCCGCGCTCGAAAGCATGATGGCGAGCGCGATGACGGTCGCGCCGAGAGGTCCCATGGTGCGTTCGGCGAAAGTGGCGGCGACGTGCTCGGTCGCGGCGATCTGGCCGAGCGGCAGCACGTGGAAATAGGCGAGGTTGGCAGAGAGGTACAGCAGAATTACAATCGCGGTGCCGAGCGCGAGCGAGAGCGGAATATTGCGCTGCGGCGCGCGCACTTCACCGGCGACGAACGCGATGTACTGCCAGCCGTCGTAAGCCAGAAAACAGCCGAGCATGGCGAGCACCAGGCCGTTGACTGCGAGCGGCGGTGCCGTGAGATTCGCTGCGTGCGCGACCGGCGCGCCGGGGACGAATGCGCTTCCGATGAGCAGCAACAGCCCGCCCACTTTGAGCGCGGTGAAGATGTTCTGCGTGCGCGCGCCGGAGCGAACACCGCGGTAGTTGACGAAGGTGAAAAAAGCGATGACGCAGACCGGCGCCCAGTAGATCACGCCGGGAACGCGCGGGATCAGATATGAGAGATAAATGCCGAACCCCACCGAG
This sequence comes from Bryobacteraceae bacterium, assembly GCA_035280425.1. Lineage (GTDB taxonomy): Bacteria > Acidobacteriota > Terriglobia > Bryobacterales > Bryobacteraceae > QHXW01. Next base: position 141,969 of record DATEFW010000011.1, read on the forward strand.
ACCGCGGCGATCGATCCGGACTGTGTGATCAGGAATGCGACCCAGCCGGCAACAAACGCGGGAAAAGGACCGTAGGCTTCGCGCAGATAGACGTACTGGCCGCCGGAATCGGGCATCATCGCGCCGAGCTCGGCATAGGCGAGCGCACCGAAGAACGAGATCAGACCGGTGAGCACCCAGGTGGCCAGGATGAGCGACTGCGACGGCAGCTCGCGCGCAATCGAGCCGGGGACGATGAAAATGCCGACGCCGATTGTCGTGCCGATCACAATGCAGGTGGAATCGAACAGGCTCAACTGCCGGGGCAGCTCGGAGGGTTTCGGGGCAGATGTGGCGGGGGCCGGCAATCTGTTCTTATAGGCTGTGGAGGCGGTCCGTGTCAACATCGCATGTAGGGTTCGTGTATAACTGATAGGACTCCCGTGATTACAACGGTGCTTGGCGAGATCGCTCCCAGCGAAGCAGGCGTGACGCTTTCGCACGAACATCTGTTGTGCGATCTGTGGCAGATGTTTCCGAGCTACGACAACATTCTCGACGACGAAAAGCTCGCGGTGAGTGAGCTCGAGCGCTATAAGGCCGCGGGCGGAGGGACGGTGGTGGACTGCACGTCCATCGGATTGCGGCGAAATCCGGAAGCGCTGCGGCGTATTTCGCGCGCGGCGGGCGTGCATATCGTGATGGGAACGGGCTGGTATCGCGAGAAGGTGTACCCGGCGTATGTTCAGGAGAGCCTGCCCGACGAGCTGGCGGAATTCATGGTGGGAGAACTCGAGCGGGGCGCGGACGGCACCAAGGCACGGGCGGGGATGATCGGCGAGATCGGGACGGAACGCTATCACATCACGCCCGCCCAGGAGCGCGTGTTTCGCGCCGCGGCACGCGCGCAACAGCGGACCGGCGTCGCGATCTGGACGCATACCACGCATTTCGGCGAGCTGGCGCTCGAGCAGATCGCGCTTCTCCGGGAAGAAGGCGTGCCGCATTCGCGCATCGTGATCAGCCACCTGGGCGACCGGCGCGATTTCAGCGCGCTCGATAAGATCGCATGCACGGGCGTCTATCTGAGCATCGACAATATCGGCTACGAGGGCGAAGGCTACCCGGACGACGGCGTGCGCGCGGAAAACGTGCTGAAGCTGATGGCCGGCGGGCATCTGGAGCAGATCATGCTCTCGCTCGATGTCTGCGCCAAGAGCCATCTGGCGGCCTACGGGGGCAAAGGCTACGCGCACGTGCAGGAGAAATTTCTTCCCAGGCTGCGGGCCGCCGGTGTGACCGAGCAGCAGATCGCGCAGATGACGGTGGCCAATCCGCGGCGCGCGCTCGATCGCGCGGCTGCACAAACGAAATCAGCATCATGAAAACTCCAAATCCGCTCGCTCAACAACTGGGGATTCGCGAAGTCATCAACGGCCGCAGCTTCAGCACGAAATGCGGCGGCTCGATTCTGGACGAAAAAGTCATCGCCGCGATGCAGCAGGCGGCGAAGGTGTATTTTCGAATCGAAGATTTGCAGGAGGCCGCCAGCCGGGTGATTGCGCGCATCACGGGCGCCGAAGCGGGATACGTGACTTCGGGCGCGTCGGCGGCGCTGACGCTGGCCGCCGCGGCGTGCATGACGGGGCTCGATCCTGCCAAGATGAACCGGCTGCCGGATACCGCGGGAATGAAGAACGAAGTGGTGATCCAGCGCGGGCATCGCAACGATTACGATCACGCGCTGCGCGCGGCGGGAGCGCGGCTGAAGGAAGTCGGATTCGCCTACGCCACGTTTCCATACGAGCTGGAAGAAGGCATCGATCCGAACACCGCGGCAGTGTTTTATCTGACCGGGATTCGCGACGGCAGCCTGCCGCTGCCGGAAGTGACGCGCATCGCCCACCGTAAGAATGTGCCGGTGATTGTGGACGCATCGCCGCAACTGCCGCCGCGCGAGAATCTGCGGACGTTCCTCGAGCAGGGCGCGGACCTGGTGGCGTTCAGCGGCGGGAAACACATTCGCGGACCGCAGGCCAGCGGATTTCTGTGCGGCCGCAGGGATCTGATCATGGCCGTGGCGCTCCAGCATCAGGACATGGACGTGTTCCCGGAGACGTGGACTTATCGCGGGTTGATCAAGGAAAAATGCCTGCCCGGGCCTCCGCATCACGGGATCGGCCGCGGTTACAAGGCCGGCAAGGAAGAGATCGTAGGGCTCATCACCGCGCTCAACCGCTACATGGAGCGCGATCTCGACGCCGAATTGGGCCAATGGCGCGAGACGGTGCGCATTTTAATCGAGGGAGCCGGCCGGATTTCCGGGCTGAGGGCGCGCGAGTTCATTCCGGCGGCGGGCGCCAAACCGGTTCCGGCGGCGCACATCGAGGTCGATCCGGCGGTTTATGGCATAGATGCGCACGCAGTGATCAATGCGTTACAGGAAGGCGACCCGATCATCACGGTGTTTGAAGCACACGCGAGCGAAGGGCTAATCGTTATTTTGCCCGAAGCCTTGCGTCCGGGAGAGGCGCAGTTGATTGTCGAGCGGCTCGCGGAGATCCGCTCCGCCGGACGTTGACTACGGCTCCTGCTCGGATTCCGACGGCACCGCGCGAACGCGCTCGGGTTGCCCGGTGGAAGTCCCAACTACTTTACCGTCCTGCATGTGCACCACAGTGGCCCGCTCGGGCTGCTCATAGACGTAGGTCTCGATCAGCCGCTGTTTCTGGAGCGTGCGGGCGCGCAAGTCCGGCTTTCCATAGGCCTGGATAAGGTGAGCGCGCGGGGTGCCGACCTTGACTTCTTCCTCGGTGGGGAACGGCGGAGGCAGCGCGGGAACGCCCACGATCACTTTCTGGATCTGCTGATTTGGATCCGGCTGCGGTTCCGCTTTCTCTGCCTTTACAGGCTTCGGCGTTCGCGGAGCTTCCCCTCCCGAACGGCCGCTCACAGGCCACGCGGGCCATTCTCTTGCCGTCTTGGTTGTCTTGTCCGCATGTACCGCCGGACTGCCGGGAGCTTGGGTATGAAACTCGAGCGGCAAGGAACTTTCGCTTGACGGTTGCCAGAACAGGCGCATCACGCCCGCGGTGGCCGCCATCGAGACAATAACCGTGACCACGGCAGGACCGGCAAGGCCTCGGCCGAAAATTCCCCGGCCGCGTTTGCGGCCTGCATGCGGCTCCGGAACCGGAAGAGGATCCGCGCCTGTATAAAACTGGCTTGAGAGGCTCATAGATTTTTCAATTTCCTGCTATGGTGAACCGCAACGCGATTTGAGTCAACGCTGCCTTTGGATGATGACGCGCAGTCAAGGCAATCACGTTGACCAGAGATGTTGCCTGTTCGTGTTAACCAGAACTAACGTTATCGCCGTCCTGGGGACGGGCGTGGCGGCTTGACTTGAAGTCGAGCAAAGCCTAAGATGAGCGGGCCACGGTAGTTCCGCAGGTATGCCGGTTAAAACCCAACGACATCCGTTTTTCTGGCTGGTTCTAGGACTAGGTTGTGTCATTTTCGGGATTTATGTTTTTGCCGGGTTGATGATCGCCAAATATGGCGGAGTGACCGAGCAGGTTGGATGGAACCGGGCGTTCGAGCGAGGCGCGTGGCGCGTTACGGAGGTCGACCGGGCGGGTCCGGCCGAGGGAAAACTCGCAACCGGCGACCGCATCCTGGCCATCGATGGCGACACCAGAGTCCAGCGGGTCGATCCCTTTCTCAAGCTGCGCGTCGATGTACTGATCAGCACTTACACGATCCGCATTGCGCGCGGAAGCGAGGAGCGCGAGTTCCGCTTGAGTTCGGTGCACGGACAGGACTCCGGCAATGTGCCGGACATTTTCTACTTTCTTCCTGCGAGCCTTGCGTTCTACATCGTTGGAGTGGTGGTCGGGCTCTTGAAACCCGGCGAACGAATTCCGCAGTGTCTGGCCATCGCCAGCCTTCCGACGGCAGTCGCTCTGCTGGAACTGATCATCCGGCCGTTGAATGGCAGCTTCCGCGGAATGGAAACGATGATATACCTTCCAACTGCCCTGATTTATCCATTTCACCTGGTCCTTGGATATCAGTTCTTCTATGCTTTCGCCTGCGCCGGGAAGCGCAGCCGGTTCTGGTCCAACGTTCAGATGAGTGTTTGGCTGATCGGAGCAGCGATCTGGACTCCGCGCGCAATTAGCTATCTTGCGACGCTGCCGGGATCACCGGTTGGGATGAGCCTCTTATACAACTGGTATAGGTGGTTCACCGCGTACTGGGGAATATCGGTTCCATTAACCAGCTCATTTCAGGTTTTTTCGATCGTGTGCATGGCGGGAGTGCTCACGTATTACTACCGGCGAAGTGACGAAGCCGGCCAGCAGCGGCGAATGAAATGGCTGGTTTATGGCACAGCCGCGGGCCTGGTTCCGCACGCAGCAACTGAGGCCGCGCGTCTGGCGATACTCGGCGCAGGCTACGGAAAATACGAATCCGTGATCGAGCAGTTGTGGCATGTGACCACGGCCATGCCGGTGATTGTGCCGATCACGTTCGGTTATGCAGTAGCGAAGCATCGCGTGCTGGGAATCGAAGTCGTCATCCGCCGCGGTCTTCAATATCTGCTGGCAAAGAACGCTCTACGCTTCGTTCTGCTTCTACCAATCATCGGATTTGTCTACAGCGTTGTGGATAATCCAAATCGCAGCGTAAAAGATGCGTTGCTGGGCCATTCGACATACTTTTATGTCGCCGTGATTGTCACAGGATCGCTCAGCCTGCGATTCCGGCGCCAAATCAGCGAGTGGCTGGACCGAAAGTTTTTCCGGGAAGCGCGGCAGCAGGAAAAAATTCTGATTGAGCTGATCCAAAAGATCCATGGACTGGATTCGGTGGCGGAGCTCACGCGACTGGTCGGGCGGGAACTGGAGACAGCATTTCATCCGCGAGGCATTCATTTGTTTTCGGCTGACCGCGATACCGGTGAGCTTTCCCTGGGCTACTCGTCGACAGGGCAGTCAGGGAGCATGCGGATTCCGGCAGATTACCAGTTGCTTCGGATCGTCGAAGGCCGCCCCAAGGCGCGGGACTTCCCGTTTCCGGACGGCGACGCATTGCCGGCGGATGAATGCAAATGGCTCGAGCGGCTGGGAGTCAGCCTGATCGTTCCCGTCGAAGGTCCCCAGCTTCACCTGTGGGGTCTGCTGCTGCTGGGCCAAAAAAAATCAGAAGAAGCATACTCGCCGGGCGACAGAAAACTGCTTTTGGCGGTGGCGGCAGAAATCGCGGTAGTTTGCGAAAACATCTGGTTGAAGGAACGGGTGGGGCGAGATGAAAAGATCAGCCGGGCGATGCTCGCGCGGCTGGAAGAACGGCAGATTAACCTGCTCAAGGAATGTCCGGCGTGCGGGGCGTGTTTCGACCGGGCGGCTGAAGTCTGCTCACACGACGGCCGCCCCTTGACCTTCTCATTGCCGGTAGAACGGGTCATAGACGGCAGATACCGGCTGGATCATCTGCTGGGCAAGGGAGGTGGAGGAGCGGTTTACGAGGGCGTGGATATGCGGCTGAACCGCAAGGTCGCGGTCAAGATCATGATCGGGAGACCGCTTGGCGACCCGGCGGCTATGCGGCGATTCGAGCGGGAGGCGCGGGCCGCGGCGCATTTGAATCACAGGAATATCGTCACGGTGCATGACTATAAGCTTATCGGCGACGAGTGCGCCTGCCTGGTGATGGAACTGGTGCGCGGCTCCTCCCTGCGTGCAGAGATCAACCGTGCGGGCAACCTCGAGCCGGCCGTCGCCGCGGATTGGATGGACCAGGTTCTGGAGGGTATGAAGTTTGCGCACGAGGCGGGAGTGATCCATCGGGACCTGAAGCCGGAAAATCTGCTGATCTCGCGGCCTAGTGCGAATGAAGTGCTCGTCAAGATCCTGGACTTCGGCCTGGCGAAGGGGAGGCTTCTGGATTTTTCGGATCTGAAGACGATCACGATACCGGGCGTGGTGATCGGGACCCTGGGATATATGGCGCCGGAGCAGCTATGCGGAGAAGAAGTCGACGAGCGCAGCGATATCTTTTCCTTGGGCGTCATTGCCTTCGAGGCCTTGACGGGCAAGCGGCCGTTTCGCGGAAAAACTTACGCCGAGGTTTTCAGGTCTATGCTGCAGGACTCCTTCGAATGGAGTGCTGATTCACCTGCCGCACAACGGCTGCGTGGAGCGCTCGAAAAGTGCCTTGCCAAGGAACGGGAGCGGCGTTTTTCGACGGTGACTGAAGTACAGCGCGAGCTGATCCCCGCCATGCGGGCGTGCCCGCGATATCCGCTACGAGGGGAGCGAGAGGGAACGTCTGAGACGATGACGCTCAAGCAAACCCGAATGCCCGGCAAGGCACAAGGGGCCTAGCGGTTGTTTTGAAATGTAGACTTGGCCCGATCCATCCGAGGACGAATCAGGCCAAGGCTCAGCAGCCTAGAAGAAGTACTTCAGGACGAACTCCATGGCTCTAGGATCGGTCTGGATGTTCGTGATGCGTCCAAAGGAGCAGCCGGCCTGGTGCACCAGGTCGGTGGTGCCATCGGGAAGCGGCGGCAGACAGAAGCTGGTGTTGGGAATCGCCAGGTTCTGATGGTTCAGCGTGTTGAACACCTCCCAGCGAAACTCGAAATACTTCTGCTCGGTGAAATGAAACTGCTTGGATAGCGTGGTGTCCACATTCCAGAATCCGGGGCTGCGCAGGCCGGGCAGGCGGATGCCGGCATTGCCGAATTGCCAGGCGCGATTGTCGGTCGGATCGTAATTCGCCCAGAAGGTTTGATCGCTTCCGAACGGCGGCTGGAAGGCGGCGGGATTGATCCAATCCGCAATCCGCTGCGCCTTAGAGCGGCCTCCTTTAAACATCGGATCGCCTACCAGGTTGCAGCGGCCGGTAATCTGGTTCCCCGGGCAACCGACGCCGAGCGGCAGGCCGCTTTGAGCATTAAAGTTGCCGGTGAGCCGCCAGCCGCCAAGCACGGCGTCAACGACGCCACCCTGGTTCAGGAAAGGTTTCCCTTTCCCGACGGGCAGCTCATAACTCGAGGCCAAGTTGAACATGTGGGCAATGTCGTCGGCGGCGATGGCGCGATCGGCATTCTTATTGTCTCTGTCCTGGAAGCCTCCGCCGTAGATCCCGCCGATGGCCCCCAAGCGTCCTCCCACGTTGGCGGCCTTGGTCCAGTGCAGCGGGTCGACCAGCATGGTAGCCATATTAGCCACTTCGGCGTTGGTGATCTTTTTGGAAAACGTGTACGCTGCAATGAAATCGAGCCCGTGGGAAAGCCGTTTTTGCACCCGTGTGTTCAAGCCGTGATAGATGCTGGTTCCCTCAAACCCGGTGTTGTCCTGAACGGTGCCGAACGCCGGATAGTCGTCGATAAGATTTCTGAGCTGCGTCTGCGAACCTCCATAGATCTGCTGCAGAGCCGTCAGGGTTTGTCCGGAGAAGTAATTGCTGATCGGGACGAGCGCGTCGAGAGTGGTGCGGTACTTCAGCACGTCCTTGGTGTGCACGAAATTAAACTGGCGGAAAGCTTCGCCGACGAGGTGCGTACCGTGATTGCCGACATAGCCCACGCTGACCATCATGTTCGAAGGCAGCTCGTGCTCGACCTCGAAGTCCCACATCTGAATGGTTGGGTCGCGCGTTGGAGGGGTGAAGAACTGGATCAGCAGAGGCGCGTATAAGGGATTTTTCTGTTGGGCAGGGAACGTCGTCGGCCGCGGCGGGGTTGTGAGGTTGGCCTTGTCGGTGGTCGTATCGCTCAAGGGGAATGCGACGCATTGGCCGGAAAGAGGCGCGCACTGGTTCGGATAGAAACTACCCTGCCAATCGAATTCCTGATTCCAGCCGGGCGCATTGGCCGCCGCCTGGCCCGGAGAATTGATCTCGGTCAGCGAGTTGCTATAGAAGATGCTGTAGCCGCCGCGGATGATGGTTTTCCGGTCGGAGAACGGGGTGTACGAGAAATGGAACCGGGGGCCAATGCTGTTTTTGTGAGCGGGCGCAATGTCGCCTTTCGGAAAATGCGGGCCACCCTCGAAGGTAACCTCGCCGGGCAAGCCTGTATAGGAGTTCGAACAGCCCAGGCAGAAATTGGTTCCGTTTCCGGTGCGGACGCGGAAGTAACCGTTGATGTCGTAACGCAGGCCGATGTTCAGCGTGAGGCGCTGGGTGACGCGGTAATCATCCTGAACATAAAAACCCCAATAGCGGAAGCGCTCGTAGGGGGTCCACATCACACCGGTGTAGGAATCGCGCCCGTTGGTTGAAGCCGCGCCGAGCATAAACTGCGCCAAGCCGTTGCCACCAAGGCCTGTGTTGGGATCCTGCGTCAGGACTCCCGTGAAGCCGAACCCAGTCGGAAAACCACTTTCATAAATAGAGTGTTCCAACCGGTAGGTGAAGCCGGTTTTGATCGTGTGCTTGCCGAGGACGCGTGTGATGTTGTCCAAAATGGTGTACGCTTCGGCGCCAGTGTTCATATTGACCCATGGCGTGGGGCCGAAGCTCATCGCTCCACCCCCGGGGCCGTTGATGTAAAAGTTCGGCACCGGGAAGTAGGGGTCTTCCGGAATCCGGTCGGCGGCCAGCACCTTCTGGACCGCCGTCTGGTCGGTGATGGAATCGGGATAGGGATGCGCCGGATGCGTGCTCATGAACTGGCGGCTGAAGCTGGCGCGAAACTCGTTGATCAATGTTGGAGTGATCGAGTACGTGTTGCCGAGCGCGATGATGGTGCTGGTGAAATCCACCGGATACGTCGAACCGAATCCTACGAATTGAAACGGGAACGACGCGCCGGTCCACGGCACGCGGTAATTCCGGTACGGCACCGGGCTGTAGAGCCACTCGACGAAATAGCGGCTCTTTTCGCTCCACGCATGATCCATCTTCAGGGAAACTTTGAGCGGGTCCTGGCTGGTCCCGACGGCGCCGATATAGTTGCTGCAAATCGCAAATCCGTCCTTGCCCATGGGACAGCCGCTCAACGGGCTGTTGTAGTTCGGCAATGGGAAGGAATTGATGAAGAACATGGCGGTTGGATCCAGACGGTTGGCCGGAATTTTGGTGGCGACGCTGCCATCGGGATTCTGCAGCGGCTGGCGCGTAAAGAGCCCGTTGGCGTCGGGGCCGACGGTGGTGTAGGGATCGAAAATTCCGTAATTGGCGACGTTCGGATCTTCGCTGAAGTCTCCATTGCGCATGCGAGCCGTCGGAACGGAGAACACCTGGTTGCCGAGCAGGTGAAGGATGGTTTTATCCATCGAGAAAAAGAAAAAGGTCTTGTCTTTGCCGTTATACAGGTGAGGGATGATGACCGGACCGCCGAGAGTTCCGCCGAAATTGTTGAAGCGAAGCTGGCGGCTCTTGACGAGATTGCCGAGCTCATCCACCGACGTAAAGGGATTGCGGGCGTTGGTGGCATCGTTGCGCAGAAACTCGTACGCGTTGCCGTGAAACGCGTTGGTTCCCGATTTCAGCACTACGCTGAATACCGCGCCGCCTGTGCGGCTGTATTCGGCTCCGAGGCCGCTGGTGATCGCCTGAAATTCCTGAACAGCGTCGGGCGTGGGGTTGATCACGACGTTTTCGGCGAAGTTGGAGAGATTCAGGTTGCCATCGAGATACCAGCCGTTAGCGCCACCCTGCCCGCCGTTGACGGCGATGTTGGAACCTAAGGCGTTGGAGGGGTCCGGGAAGGTACCGAATGCGCTGTCGAAGCCGAAATTGCTTCCGGGAGGCCCACCGACGTTGTTGACACCGGGGATGAGAAAGGTCAATTGCTGGAGATCGCGGCCCTGCAAAGGGATGTCCTGGATGGCCCGGGTCTCGATGGTGGTGCTGAAATTGGCAGCGCCGGATTCGACCAGCGGCGCCTCGGCTTTGACCTCGACCGTCTGGCGCGTGGCATCAACCCGCATTTGCGTATCGACGCGCGTGACCTTGCCGGCGGGGACATCGATATCGGTCATATCGATGGTGGAAAATCCGGCGAACGAGAAACGTGCGCGGTACTTACCGGGAACCAGATCGACAACCCGGTAATAGCCGGTATCGTTGGTCACCACGCGCGAGGAGACATTGGTGTCGACCGAAGTGATTTCCACCTGGACGCCAGAGATGATGGCGCCCTGCGAGTCAGACACGATGCCTTCGACAGTGCCGCGGTTGATCTGTGAATAGACAGCAGTTGCTCCGGCTAGGAACAGCACGGCGAGCCCGATGTTTACACGTGTAATCTTCATCTCCCTCTCCTGGGAAGAATTGGTGGCCGAGCACAGGCGCCACAAATACTGCCCCTTCGACAGGTTGAAACCTGTTTCAACCAGACTTCCATGGTTTTGGCTTCCAGGCAGTATACACCAAGGCTGCGATCTTTGATCCCTCAACTTGCGATTTTTGCTAGAGTTCCGAGCAGACCGGTGGACGGATCGGGCTTGCGGCCGGATCCTCCAGGCTGGACGGCTCCCGGAAGCTTGGAGGAACGGGCGCGGATCGTTGTAGGCTGTTTTTGTGGCAAAGTTGGAAGCCGGCGAGTTGCTGGTCATCGACGGGCGCGAAATTCGCATCACGCATCCCGATAAGGCTTATTTTTCCAGGCAGACGAAGCTCACGAAACTCGATCTCGTCCGCTACTATCTATCCGTGGCGCCGGGCGCACTCGCCGGAATCGAAGACCGGCCGATCGTGCTCAAACGCTTCGTCCACGGCGCGGAAGGCGAGGCGTTTTATCAAAAGCGCGCGCCCGCGGAGCGGCCTTCGTGGCTGCGGACCGTGACGCTCTCGTTCCCTTCCGGACGCACCGCGGAAGAAGTGGTCGTCGACGACGCGGCGGGGCTTGCCTGGATCGTCAACCTGGGCTGCATCGAGCTGCACCCCCACCCGGTGCGGTCCGGGGACCTCGACCATCCCGATGAGCTGCGGGTCGATCTCGATCCAGGACCGGGGGTCGCCTGGAACGACGTGCGCACTGTGGCGCTTGAGGTGAGGACATTCCTGGAGGAGGTCGGGCTATACGGCTGGCCCAAAACCAGCGGCTCACGCGGAATGCACGTGAATGTCCGAATCGAGCCGCGGTGGAGCTTCGCCGAAGTACGCCGTGCCGCGGTGGCGCTTTCGCGCGCGGTCGAGCGGCGCGCGCCGGCTCTGGCGAGCTCCAAATGGTGGAAGGAGGAGCGCCACGGTGTGTTTCTCGACTACAACCAGAACGCCAAAGACCGGACGACCTGCTCGGCGTACTCGGTCCGGCCTCTGCCGGACGCTCGTGTTTCGGCGCCGCTTCAGTGGGACGAAGTTCCAGACTGCGATCCCGCGGACTTCACCGTGCTTACGATTCCGAAACGCTTTGCGGAGCTTGGAGATCCGCACGCGGGCATGAATCAGAGGCCGGGCTCGCTCGAAAAACTGCTCGAGCTTGCGGCGCAAGACGAGGTTGCCGGCCTGGGTGACGCGCCGTGGCCGCCGCACTTCCGCAAGATGGAAGGCGAAGCGCCGCGCGTGGCTCCTTCGCGTGCGAGGGCGGGAGCGGCTAAGGCGCGCACCAAAAGTCCGCGAGCTAAAATGCCGCTGATCACTGTGGCGAATTCTCCCAACAAGGATGCCGCACTGGCGGGTCTCGAAAGGTGGAAGGCCAGGCATCCCGAAGCCGCGGGCCGTCTTGCGGTGGATGACATTCTGGTGGATTCCATGCGCGGCCGGTCATCCACCTGGACGCGCGTCCGCATTAATTTGCGGCATGTGCCCGAGGAGATGCGCCCTCAACAGGAAACTCCCGACCCGGACGACGATCCGACGAGGGAATGGCGCGCACTGCGCGCCGGCGATAAACCGCGCAATGCGAAGAAGCGTGAATGAGCGCGACTCAGCGGCCGCACGAAAAGATAGCCATCAACTCCTGGGGTGGAACCACTTCGAGCTGCGCGAAGGTGCAGTCGCGCGGTTTTTTGTCCTTACGCCACCTGCGAAAATGCGCCATGTGACGGAAGCGGCCGTTTTGCATGTGTTCATACGCCACTTCCACCACAAGCTCGGGACGCAGCGGCTCCCAAGACAAATCTTTTCCCTGGCTCCAGCGGCTCTGGCCTCCCGGCATGCGCTGCGGCGTTTCAGATTCCGGGCCGGCGTGTTCAGCCCACTGGCGCCAGGGGTGGCCCGCGAGCGCGTTCTGGCGATATGGCGCGAGGTATTGGACCAGCTGCTCACGCATCTGCTGGGTGAAACTGGCGCAGACGCCGACGTGCTCGAGGTTTCCCGGCTCGTCATATAACCCGAGCAACAGCGAGCCGACGGCCGAGCGTTCGCCCTTTTTGTACCAGCGAAAGCCCGCCACCACGCAATCGCAATCGCGTTCGTGCTTGATCTTCAGCATCACGCGCTTGTCAGGCTCATAGTGGATGGACCCGGCCTTCGCCATAACGCCGTCGAAGCCAGCGCCCTCGAAGCGCCTGAACCAGTCGGCTGCAACTTTCGAATCCTTCGTAGCGGGCGTCAGGTGGACCGGCGGCTTTGCGGACGATAAAATGGATTCGAGCTCACGCCGGCGGATCTCAAACGGTTCGTCGCGCAAATCGCGATCGTCTGCGCAAAGCAGATCGAAGAACACAATCGAGGCGGGGATCTTCAGTGAAAGCATCTTCACGCGGGACGCCGCCGGGTGAAGCCGGAGCTGCAACGCATCGAAATCCAGCGCGCCGTCTTTGGCGATCACGATTTCGCCATCGAGGACGCAACGACCGGGCAACTGCGCTTCGAGCGGCGCGATCAGCTCGGGAAAATAGCGATTGAGCGGCTTTTGATCGCGGCTCTGGATCAGGATCTCGGCTCCATCGCGGAAAACGAGCGCGCGGAAGCCGTCCCATTTCGGCTCGAAAATCCAGTTTTCGCCGGCAGGCAATTCTTCTACGCGCTTTGAGAGCATCGGCAAAACAGGAGGGTTCACGGGAAGTTTCACGCTTCTCACATGCTACACGCTGCGGACGAGCGATTTCCCTGCGGCCAACCGGCACACGGATTTGTACTTTGCATTTGTGACCGGGAGTCAATCGTGAGCCGGGTGCAGAATAGCCGGGGGCGACGCTGGCCAGCCGTGCAAAAGCGCGAAGAAGATCCGCTGCCCAGATTGATGCATGGCGATGACAAGACGTTTCATACGCAGATAAGCGATCGTTTCGCATCGGTCTTCCGGCACGTCAAACATAGATGGGAGGACAATCGGCTATGTTTGAACAGACATTTATTCCGCGGTCCAAAACTCGAAAGCCATGGACGGTGCTGGTTGCCTTTATCGGCGAGCTGGCGCTGGTAGGGGTTGGGGTTTTGGTTCCTCTGACGTTTGTTCAAGCGCTGCCGCAAGAGCAATTGATGACATATTTAGTGGCGCCTACTCCGCCTCCGCCGCCACCTCCGCCGCCGGCACATCTTCCGAAGGCTGCAAAAGTGATTACCAGAAGTATTGTGCCGCACAAACTGTTTGAACCGCACTTCGTTCCCAAGGCGATCGGGATACCGAAGCAGCAGGAAATGGTCGCACCGCCTCAAGCGGCCGGGATCACAAGCGGTGTTGTTGGCGGAGTGCCGGGAGGACAACTGGGAGGCGCGATCGGCGGAGTGATCGGGTCTACCGGAGCCGTTCTGCCGCCTCCACCGCCGCCTCCGGCTGCACCTAAGGCACCGGCCCCGCAGCGAATTCGCGTGGGCGGCAACGTGCAAGAAGGCTTACTGATTCACAAGGTCACACCCGAGTACCCAACCATTGCGAGAACCGCTCGCATTCAGGGCGTGGTGCGGTTAAGCGCTGTTATCGGCAAGGACGGGAGAGTTCGTTCGTTGCACGTGATCAGCGGGCATCCGCTGCTGGTGCGTGCGGCGCTGACGGCAGTCGCGCGATGGACCTATAAGCCGACTCTGCTGAACGGTGTGCCGGTCGAGGTTGAGACGGAGGTCGACGTCCGGTTCGAGCTGGGGTGATTTCGGCGTATTGCAAATAGAATCGTTCGAGGCGTCCTTCAGCCCGCGTATCCTTTGGCCCGCAATACCGGCTCGAGCAGCCGGCGCAGGTTTCCGCCTAAAATGAGGGCCTTCGCGGCATCCGGGATTTCAGCTCCTAGAACCTTGGCAAGCTGCGACGCGAAGCTGCGGCCGCCCACGTCGCTTCCGTAGATCACCCGCTCGGCGCCGAGCTCGCGCACCGCCATCTCGACAAAACCGGAGGTGGGGTTCGATCCAGCAATTTCGGCCGAGACATTGGGAGTATCGCGGATGATGCGGATGCCTCTTTCCCAGTCTCCCCCGGTGTGAACACATACGAACTGAACTTGCGGGTGGCGTCTGGCAAGGGCCACTACGTCGTACGGGGTCGACTCGCCGGGCTCGTTGCCGCCGGCTTTGAGCCAGGTGTGCTGCAGGATGATCGCATTCATCGAGGCAGCTCGTTCCACGATCGCATCCATCTCCGGAACGCTGCAGGGCCGATCGGCTTCGATTTCCCCGATACTGACCATCGGACCATCGCGCACGCACCGCTTAAACTCCTGGACACTGAAGTCAGGGTAGGCCGGGCTCAAATAGACGGAGCCGTAAGAGCGGTCCGGAAAGCGGCGCACGGCCCGCAGCACGCGATCGTTCTCCTCCCGCAACTGATCGGGCGTGGGATGAAGCTGCGCAGAATACCCTTGGGAGAGCAGCAGCCGCTCGATACCGAGGCGATCCGCCCACCGGATCAAACCCGCCATTCGCTCCTCGGGGGTGTCACCGGGAACCGAACCCAGGTGGCAGTGGTCGTCCCAGATGCGAAATGGTTTCGATGGATTCTGGGCGGATGCCCACGGAACCGCTGCGCCTGCGACGATTCCCTGGAGGACTGTCCGTCGATGAACCAGGGCAGAGCCCCGAAAAACAGATTTCAGAGTAGACATCAGCTTTCCAATAACCTTCGCACGTTGCCGACCAGTATTGCCTGAGTTTCTTCTTCCGTGAGCCCTGCTTCACGGATCTTCAGTTGCGCTGATTCAAAATAAAACAAGGGGAAATGAGAACCGAACAGGACACGCTCCGCCGGGATCTTCCGCAACAGCCGGGCCACGCCGCCCACGCTCTCCACCATCGAGATGTCAAAATACACGCGGCCGGCTTGAACAAGCTTCACGGCCAGTTCTAATTTCTGCAATGGATTTGAATTCAGCACCACCAGGCGCAATTCCGGCTCGTGCCGGATTAAATCGGCCAGGGGCGAAATGTCCACGGGAGGCACGCGCATCAGCGGATGCTGCGTGCGCTCGTCTTCCATGCTTATGGCGAGCTGGACAATCCGCTTTCGCGCGGCCGCTAGATGCAATAACTCCGCAAAAACCGGATCTTTCAGCTCGTAACCGTGGTAGTTGGGGTGCAGGCGAACGCCGGGCATTTTGTAATCTTCATGGCAGCGTCGCAAATCTTCCTGCCAGTCGGGAAGCTTCGGATTGACGGAGCCGAATGGAACCAGCAGGCCCTTTCCGTACCGGCGGCAATCGTTCACCAGCCGCTGATTGGCGCTCGCGAGATCTTTATGCAGGATGCCGTCGAACGTTCCCGCCCAGGCGCTTGTGACGCCGTGTTGTCGCAGCCTCTCCACCAGACTGTCCGGCTCATCGCCGATCAGGCGGCGGAACGGCCAGCGCGACAAGTTCACGTTGACGTCGATCATGCCTTCCTCAGTTCGTTACCCAGCCCGGTGCGATGTGCGCATGCGCACAGACGGCTGGTGAACATCATCATCCCGCGGGATTCATCTACGGGCAACTGCAATTCGTTGAAGCATCCGTACACGGTATAATTACTGGCGGCGTATAGTATGGGACGGAAAACGATCGTTGCGACCGGAATCGTGCTTGCCGCCGCACCGTTGCTTTGTGCCGGCGAAGTCACCTACGTGGATGTGGCGCCAATTCTCTACAAGCATTGCGCCGGCTGTCACCACCCGAATGACATCGCTCCGATGTCGCTTCTCTCCTATCGCGAGACGCGCCCCTGGGCGGCTGCGATTCGGGAGGCCGTGCTTTCGCGACAGATGCCGCCATGGAAAGCCGACGCGCGGTACGGCACCTGGTCGAATGACTGGAGCTTGCGCGAAACCGAAATCGACACGATCAAAGCGTGGGTGGATCAAGGGGGAAAAGAGGGAGATCCCAGCCGCGTACCGCCCGCTCCGGTGTTCTCGACCGACTGGAAGATCGGCAAGCCGGATGCCATCATTTCCATTCCTCCACACACGCTGACCGCGACCGGACCGGATGAATACGAGCATTTCACGGTGCCGACGAATTTCACCGAAGATAAGTGGGTGATTGCGGCCGAGCTTCGTCCGGGTAACCGGAAGATCGTACATCACGCCCACGTTTTCGTTGAACCTCCCGAAACGGAGAAGAGTGACAAAAAGGGCGCCGCCACCGATCCGCAGGCGGACTATGCGAAATGGCTCGTGGTCAATGAGAAGAAACTGTCCTGGATTCGCCCGGAGGCGCCGGTCATTGACGATGGCTGCGTAGTCGATGACAACGCGTATTGGCCCGGCAAGAAACCGCGCGACGCGGAGTTCGGAAGCTGGGGCATGCTCAGCAGCTACCTTCCGGGCCGCGAGCCGGACGTGTTCCCGCTGGGGACTGCACGGAAGATTCCGGCCGGCTCAAATCTGAGTTTCCAGATCCATTATTCGAAAGCTACCAAGAAGCCGGAAACGGACATCACCAGCGTCGGTCTAATCTTCGCCAAAAAGCCGCCTGTTGAAGTAGCAAAACGCGTGGATCTGTCGAATTACTTTTTCCTCATACCGCCCGGTAATCCGGATGTCGAAGTCACCGAGTGCCACACATTCAAGCAGGACATGTACGTGACCAGCCTGACGCCGCACATGCATCTTCGTGGAAAGGATGCAAAATTCGTGGTCACGTACCCGAATGGCGAAAAAGAAACGCTGCTATTTGTCCCCCACTATAACTTCAACTGGCAGATCACGTATCGCATGGCCAAGCCAAAATTCCTTCCCAAAGGAACGCGTTTGGCGATCATTTCCCACTTCGACAATTCGCCGAACAATCCGTTGAACCCGAACCCGGCTGAGGTTGTTCGCTGGGGCGGCGCCAGCGAAATGGAGATGATGGACGGCTGGATCGAATACCTGGATGCGTTGCCCGGGTCGAAGAACCCGCAGGCCGTGGCCAGTACGCAAAGGCCTGGATCCAGCCGCTAACGGCAAGGCACCTCGATCATTTAAACAGGACCACCGGAGGCGGCGCTTTCTGAATGACTCCTCCGCCCTCTCGTACGAGCTTCTCCAGATCGTCTAACTTAGCCGGCAGAAAATCCGTGAAGTTCTCATAGCCCTGCTCCGTCACGACCACCGTATCTTCATAGCGAATGTACAGGTTGTCTTCCGGCACGCGAAGCTGGGGATCGATACTGAACACCTGGCCGGGCTTCAGCGGTCCAGGTTGATATTCACCGTCATCGTGTACCGTGAGTCCGACGGGATGTGAGAACACGCCGCCGCCGCTTCCGACCAGCCGGCGCGCCGCCTTCTCGTACTCGGGCTTCGAAAACCTGGTGTGGGCAAGGACCGGCTCCATCGCCGCCCTTGCTTCCTCTAGAATCTGCGCCGTCGTCACACCGGGGCGTATGCGTTGCATGACGGCGTTGCGATAATCGAGGACGAATTGCAGGAGTTCTCTTTGCCAGCCGGTGTACTTTCCGTTGACGGGCCACATCCTTCCGATATCGCTTACGTAATAGTGGTACTCCGGTGCGTAATCCATCAGCACGAGGTCGCCGTCCCGCAATTCTCCGTTGTTGCGGTAATAATGCATGTTCCAGATATTTGCTGTTCCGGCCGCAGTAATCGATCGATACCCTTCGAGGCGCGCGCCGCTGGCTAGAAAAACGTACCGCGCGGCGGCGTCCAGGTGATATTCAAAGAGTCCGGGGCGCGTACTGCGGATCGCCTCCATCATGCCCAGGCCGGCAATCTGCGAGGCGCGGCGGATGAGTGCGACTTCACGCGGGCTCTTGACGCTGCGCAAGGTGTCCAGGACAGGCGTCAGGTCGAGCACGCGAGCTCGGGGGTAGCGGGAGCGGAGCAGTTCCACAAAATGCGCCTCGCGCGGCAGCCGCCCGTCCCAATAATCAGCGGCAATGCTCGCGTTCGCGCTCACCAATTCACCGCGGCTCTGCGAGTTTCCCTCCGCCGGACTGAACGGAGTAAAGATATTTTTCGGTACGCCGCCCGGCAATGTGGCAAACCAGTCGCCCCGAATCGATTCGGTGCTCAACACCCGATTCACGCCGGTCAAGCGCTCGACCTCCTGGGCATCGTCGGCGGACAGCACTTTGCCCTCGGCGCTCTCCAGCCGGAGATTTCTTGGCGGCAAGTACAGAGTTACGCTGCGATTTCGACCGTCCAGCAGCAGATATGCGTGAGGCGTCTCGATGCCGCACAGGTAGTAGAAGTCGTTGCTCTGGCGTGGCACGATGAAGCCGTTGGTCTGTGGAACACCCTGCAATACCGCAACCGCGTCGGCGCCGATCTGGTCGAAGATCTTTTCCCACCGGGCGTGAAAGTCTTCCGGAAAGAAATCGCGCTGGTACCAGGCTCCCGCCTGGGGGAACGCCGGAGTCGCAAGGGCGAATAGCAGCAGTGAAGTTCGCATTCCGGCAATTCTATCCGAGGCGAGCGGCCGTGCACGCTGCTCGCTCCGGGTGCCGGCTGTGAGAGACTGCTGTACTGACGCGAAAGGGGCAGCGATGCGGCTTGGCATTCTCGGCTCGGGGCTGAGCTCGGGATGCTTTTCGCTCGCGCCGGACACGAGGTCATCTTCAGCTACGCACGCAGTCCGGAAAAGCTGAAGAAGCTCGCGCGAGATGCGGGGCGGAAGGCGCGAGCCGGCACCTTATCATCAACATGCCGGCGGCGCGAACGAACGCGGAAGCCGGCCAGGCGTTTGCAACGCCCACAATCATTCATTTCGGAGCCGTGCTCGGGCTCGCAGGGATTCTTAGCGCTCCATGGGAAGGGATCGGGACAGTTGCCGCTCTTTTGGGGCTGGTGGGACTTAGCGGCATGGTGTACACCGTCATCGTGGTCCGGCGAATGCGATCGCAGACCGCCTACAAGCCCGAGTTCGAGGACTGGTTGTTTCATGTTCTGCTGCCTTTTGCAGCGTATGTAACGCTGGCCCTATCTGCTTATAGTGCCCTCTCCCATGTGCGCGAAGCCTTCTATGCCGTGGGAGGAGCGGTACTGTTGCTGCTTTTCATCGGCATTCATAACGCCTGGGACGCCGTCACGTACCGTGTGTTTTATCCGAACGAAATGAAATTCCGGCCGACTGACGCGCTACGTGGTGTGGGAGGTGAAAGCCAAACGAGTCGCCGCGAGGCCTCCCCACCTTGGACACGTTTCGAACTCTTGCGGCATGAAGTGCAGTTTGCGCTGCCGTTTCCGCCAAGTTAGGGCGTGAGCCGTTGCTGTCCATTCTGGCGCAGCGGCGCCCAAGCCGGGGCTTTTCGGAGTTTTGAAATTCCTAATCCCGCCAGCTAATCGAGGAACTGGCTCTCCTCCAACCGCGCCGGTACGTATTCTTCCGTGACGTAGCTGATGTCTTTACTGATTAGGGCTTCGACTTCGAGTTTGAAGCCGTTCTTCAACATCAGCTCGATTTCCTTTTGCCAGGGCTTTTTGTTCACGAACCACGGATACTGCGCGATCTGCCGGGCCCGTTTGATATCTTGCTCGTTCAATTTGATTTGCACGCTGGGACTAAGCTGGCAGCGGCCGTAATCCAGACTGCGCAAACCCAGGAAACGCGCATCGGGGATGGCCATGCGGCGCGATTCGTATGCAAGATTGATCGATCCCTGTTTGATCACGCTGTATATGTAATACCCCCAGGGGTCGTTATCCAACAGGCAATACACCGGCAGTTTCAACTCGTGATGCAGGCGGTGCAGCATACGACGAACGCCGCGGGGCGGTTGACCTCCGCCATGCGTCAGGATGCAGTTGTGTTTCCGCCAGAATTTATCCTCGTTGAACCGCCGCCAAACGGTGTCTTTCTCGACATGCAGGATGAATTTTGCAGTGTTCTTTTTGAACTGCACGATGTCCTGTTCGACGATTGACGGGATGCTGTAGCCGCCGGAGCCCATGCGGGAACAGTCGATCGTGTCGCCGCTATCTACCAGTGTGATCGGGCCAACCATGGCCCCCGCGTTTTTGGCGTACAGGTGCAGCTCTTCGCGCATCGAATCCAGTGAAACCTCGATGTCCTCGATGACGGGATCGCATTCATCCTGCGTATCGAACGTCTCTTCGCTCGTCCCTTCAATGGTGTGCTTCAGCAGGTAGAACAATCCTCGGATGCTGGTTGTCTTTCCCTGATCGATCAGTTGCTTGCATCCGGAAGCGACAAGCAGCGTCTGCATGTAGCTGCGGGCTTGAGCCAGATTAAATAATTCCCGCCGGTTGGTCCCGCTGCCCATCTCAACAATGCGCTTCGATTGATTGAACCGAACATTCGATAACGATCGTGACGGGATATCCACGTATGGTGCCCGCCCACGTTCCGCGGACTGGATGACGGTATCGGCAAGACCACGAATCGACCCGAGAGTCTTCCTATCTTTCGTCGAGCGATTCGGTGTGTCTGAAGTCGATTTCGTTTTCTTAGCCATAATTTTACGCAGTTGGTTCAGACGATGCTGTTTCGCTGGGAGTTCCTTCCGGGTTGACGATCAGCACATTCTCGCCAAATTCCTCGGCAGCGTTTTCACGCTGTTTCCCTTCGTCGTTCAGTTGCGTATCCGCAACGGCCGTCTTACGTTTCGCGACATCAACCAGCCGGCCATACAGATCCTTTCTCGGGCGATCGCCGTAATCCTTGATTGTGGCGACGGCATGTGCCACCTCACCAAGATAGCGCAGGAAAATCTCACGACGTTCACCTTCCTGACGCACGCGTTTACGCCGATTGAGGTAAACGGCCAGTTTTCTTCCCACGGCCTGAAGGCCGAGCCGCAACTCCTTCACGATTTCGGGATACGATGCGATGGCTTCTTTCGATTCACTGGTAAAGGGCACCCATACGCTGGCGACATGCACCATAACGGTGACCGGGCCGACCGGCAATTGACCGCGGGATTGAGCCAAACCGTAAGCCCGCCAGTTGGTCCCGGTGACCGACTGCGTGATAGCGCACGCCGCCGGCTGGAACTGAAGTGGTACACGGTTTGCGTAGCGCAGCACCTGCATCGACTGGTTTTCGCTCAGGTTGACATTTTTCATTGCGGCGAAGAGTTGATCGATTTCCTCCTTCTTGAGCTTCGAAGGCGATTGACGAGTTCCCATCCTCGCCTGCGACAGGATCTTGTCGGCACCAGTCGCGCCGACTCCATCGAACGTCGTCAGTAAGAATTGCCTCAGCGACCGGGCATCACTCTCGCTGAGCAGGTCAGTCAATGCGTCCAGCGTGACCTTCTGGGTTGAACTGGCACCACCATAGGCAAGTCCGACCTCGATGAGAAACGGGTTCCCGCGATACACCGCGGGCGGACGCGTCGCAGCACAGAAAAATTCACCGGGCAGCTGATGATGAAGACCCTTGAGAATCAGCGATTCACCGATCGGTGAAATGCAGTCGGTCGCGGGAGCGCTGATTTTCGTCTCTTGAATCGCTTTGTAGAGTGAGTCGGCTTCCTGGCTTCCAATCTTCTTGGGATTGCCGCGAGCGCCGATCTTTGCAGTTTCGCAGATTTTCTGTGCGACTCCGGAACTGACACGGGAAAACGAGGTCGTCAGAAACTGCGCCATCGAGGGCGCCGAGGTGTCCTTCAACATGGTGACCAGCTGCCCGAGTTCGATGCCATATGGGTGTGGCTTGATCTCTACGGGTTCAGGCGGAAGCTGAGTTGTGGAGCGCGAATACGTGGTCTCGCTGCCATCGGGATCGACATAGTGAATGGTTACGTGTGGATTGGCGATGGCCGTCTGTTCTAGATATTCGTCTACACTGCCGCGCCCGCGTTGGTAACGTCCTTCGAGCTCGATCGTGACACGCGTGCCGCTGCGCACTTCATGGTGATGACGGGACTGCTGATCCGGAATGGGATAGTGCGATACCCATTCGATACCATGATCGGCAATGTACTTCTGGCCTTTTTCACCGGCTGGAATGTCTTCGCCGTCACCTTTGCCGTTGATAATTTCCGGCATGTTCCGCCGCGTGTCGATTTGGATTTCGAAGTAATGCGCCGGCTTCTTTAGCGAAGTCATGGAAACGATCTTGACCGGTTTGCCCGTGGTCAGCATCCCGTACATGCCGGCAGCGCTGATACCGATTCCCTGTTGTCCTCGGCTCATCCGCAGTCTATGAAATTTCGAACCATAGAGCAGTTTTCCGAAGATGAGCGGGATCTGTTTTTTGACAATGCCCGGCCCGTTGTCCTGCACACCGATTTTGTACCGATTGGGGCCCGTAGCTTCGATATGAACCCAGATCTCGGGAACGATGCCCGCTTCCTCGCAAGCGTCGAGTGAATTGTCGACAGCCTCTTTAGCCGCCGTCAGGAGAGCTTTTCTCGGATTATCGAAGCCAAGCAGGTGCCTGTTCTTGGCGAAAAATTCGCTGACGGATATGTCGCGCTGTTTTGCCGCCATCGACTCGGCCGTAACGGTGCGGCGCTTTGGCTGTTCACTTGTTTCGTTTACGTTCGGCATATTTGTGTGTTCTTCCATTTTGCCGGATTTGCTTTGGTATTCATGACGGACAGATCAGGACCGGACGTCGGAATCAGGCCCGATCGGCAACGATGTGAAGAGTTTTCCAAATCCACCGGATGGTGAATCAGCTCGAGTCCTGTTTGGGTGAACCGTAAGCCACTCGTCGGCTTGCGAAACTCCAGCGGCAGACTGAGTGTGCGCCCCATCTGGCGGGCCTGATACTCGAGTTTGTCGCGATAACTGCCAACCGCCTTCTCAATTCGGGGATGAAGAACAGACCTCCGGTGACCGCAGTGCTGAGGTCAAAGCTCAAGTTCTCCGAACGTATACCGCACGGACTGGCCGAACAAATGCTGGCACTTCGCTTGGCGGACGCACCTGCGGTATTCAGCGTCCTGGAGCAGCCGGTCCGCATGGTCCGGGCACATGACGGATCCAAACGCCGTTAAGGCGCTACCGGCAGCCACGGAAGCCATTTAAAAAACGAGCAATGCTGCCGAGAGCAACGGAGAATTCTTGGAAACAACGGACGCGTGTGGTGGTTAGCGTCGACGTTGCTCGCCGCCTACCAGAAAACCGTAGGCACAGCCAAGCCTTGAATTGTCCCAGTTGGGGCCGATTTCCGAGCTTTCGACGAGAACCAGCCTTAACCACTTCCGCCGCCGTTTTGGAGAACGCGTTTTCGGCTCCTCAAGTAGGATTCGAGTAGATTATCCTTCATGTAGCTTTAGCAGGAAGTCGGCTCGCAGCCAATCGGCCCATGGATTGCAACTCGGCGGTCGGGAGTGGAGATGTCACCGAAGTTGTTGATTTAATGCGGTAATCTCATCGAAGAGCGGTAGCGGAAAGAGATCTGGCCATGCCTTCAGAGTTCTAAAATGTCGGGTAAGGCCCACGGTTTAGAACCTGTCTTTTACCCTTTTCTGGAAGAGTGGTCCGTAACCGTTTCTGTAACCGACACCGCAAGGACCCAACCCACGGGTTGACCGTTTCCCGGATCGGTCCGCCCAACCCGGGTCCACGCTTGGAGGCCGGTTGAACGAAGGTCGGGACACAATGGATAGGGGGCATGACTCGTCAGGCGCTGATTGAGGATTCAAACGGTTTGTGAACGGCTCAATGAGGCGATCCTGAACTGCAGCGAAGGCACAAGGATTCCAGGCCTAATTTCCAGTTTTCAGCCTGATTTCCGCGGTGTCGCCGCTTACTTCGAGTCTGGTCCCAAACGGTTTTGAAAATTCGGCGAGGCGCTCGAGTATATAACCTGCTCGCGTACCGGTCGCCGGCGATGGCAAGCCGCGCGTCTGGAGAAACTGGTTATTGGCGTACTCGTTATGGATGTCGGGCTGGCCCTCGCCCACGTAGTTCAACACGATCGGCCGAAACGAGATCGATTGCAGCTTCTTCGCCTGAAATTGGACGTACGCGACGGCGCTCTCCCAATTCATGGGTTCGTGGATATAGGTCAACGTTGGCGGTAAGTTGTAAATGAAGTTTCCCAGATCGTAAAAGATGGGCTTTCCGTGATAAATCTCAACACCGTGCAACAGAGGCGCACCATGCATCACCACGATGTCCGCCCCGGCATCCACCTCCAAATGCGTCCACTTCATGAGCCAATCATTTGGCGCGAGGCGTTCCTGCATCCCTTCGGTGAAAATTGTCGCGAACGAGTGGTTCCCGAAAACGTGGTTATGTTGATACACGATCACGAAGTCCGCTTGCTTACGAGCTTCACGAATGCTCCCAAGGATGCGTTGAGAATCCTCCGTATTCGGTGTGTTTCCAGGTGCGCCGGGCAGATCTATGGTCGCCTCATTTTCTTTATCACCGGCCTCGACGCGAAGCTCATTCACGCCCGGCCGATCCGCCCTAGCACTTCCCCCCGGCGCAATGAGCCCCGACGCACTTGCTATCAAGGCTATCGTGCCCTTCGGCGTTCGCAGATAGCCTGGCGCTGCAGCTTCGGCCAGGTTGTTTCCAGTCCCGGCATGAACGACCTTCCGTCTATCCGCTTCTCGGATCGTGTTCTGAATGCCCGTGACTTTCAGATCGAATGCATGGTTGCCGGATAGCGACAATAAGTTGAAGCCCAACCTTCTCAGTGCATCGAGTGCTTCAGGCGGAGCGAGAAAACCCCTGCCCTCATGGACCGTCTGGCCCTCTTCGGCCACTGCGGCCTCGAAATTGGTAAACACCACATCGCCCTTCAGCAGTCCCTGAATCACCGGAACTGCCGCCGCTGCGGTCTCGCGAATATCGGATCGAATCATTGACTGTCCGGCCAAAGTGATCGTGATCGCCGTCGAGTTCGCGGTCTGGGCCGCGGCATTCATGCACACGTTTGCGAACAAAGCTGCGAGGCACGCTGCTATCGCCAAGACCCGGCCAGTTTTGAATATAGTTGCCATTTGGGTTGCCTTTGATCTTCGTCTGTGCGCTCGATGAACTGAGGCGTCTGCCTCGTTCCCGTCATTCAAGCTGATGTCCAACGGTACTGTTCTCCATCGATAGTACCTGATTCGGGTCTTCCTTGTATGAGGATTAGCTTAGGGGCGCCCGGCAGACTGCCCATGGTGGCGGCCGCTTGGTCTCGCCATCGAAGACGTTGGTTGCCGTCTGGATACGGGTTCGAGGGTTTCGAGAAATTCACCGGGAGCGCCAGGATGAAAGGGAACCCAAGCGGTCAATAATCGAGGGCCGTGACCGGAACAAAAATGAGTGCCCAAAAGCGGCACCGAACGCGATGTTCTCGAGAGGCGGCCGGCCCACGTTCGCCCCGGTTTTGGCTAAAAAACGACATTCCGCTTGACCAGCGCCGTCTGAATCCCTATCCTCTCAAGAGGAGAGGATCATGCGACATAGTGTGCGGATTCCTTGGAGAATCGCGGCCCTCGGCGGCGGGTTAGCGGTCGCACTCGCCGGTGTGGCATTTGCTCAGTACACCATGACCGTCAACCGGGACCGGTTGCTCAACGCGCAGAATGAGCCGCAAAACTGGCTCATGATGAACGGCGATTACGGATCGACCCGGTACTCGAAGCTTTCTCAGATCAATCGGGAAAACGTCAAGAATCTTCGGATGGTCTGGGCGCTGGCGCTTGGCGGCATGCAGGACGTGGGCCAGAACGGACCGGAAAACGAGGTGAATCCGCTGATTGACAACGGTTTCATGTATACATCCGACGGCTGGGGCACGATTTATAAGATCGACGCGCGTGATCCGAACCGAGGTCAGTTCGTCTGGGTTACCGACCCGGGCGTAAAGCACCAGGGCAACGAGCCGCGGACGCGCGGCGTTGCCTTGTGGGAAGACCTGGTGATCGCCAACCTTCCCGACGGCCGCGTGATCGGGCTCAAGCGCGACACCGGCGAGATCCTGTGGGACAAGATGATGGCTGCCACCAACGAGTTCGGCAATCGGGAGAAATTCGTCACCGCGCCGATCACAGCCGAGGACAAGGTCCTCATTGCCAATGGGGCGGGGGACGCTGGAACGCGGGGCTGGGTCGCCGCCCTGGAGGCGAGGACCGGTAAGGAGCTCTGGCGGTGGTATGTGATCCCCAAGCCGGGCGATCCGGGGAGCGAGACGTGGAAGGATAAGAATAACTCCTGGAAAACCGGCGGCGGCGGCATCTGGCAGACCGGCTCCTACGATCCTGCCACCAAGCTCTCCATTTGGGGCACGGGGAACCCGGTTCCCCAATACGATCCTCAGTCGCGTCCGGGCGATAACCTCTACACCGATTCAGCCGTTGCCCTCAATATCGACACCGGCAAGCTGGGCTGGTATTTCCAATACACGCCCAACGATTCGTGGGACTACGACGAAATCGGCGTCCATATGCTTTACGATACGGTGATCAACGGCCAGCCGCGCAAGGTCGTCAGCCATTTCGGCCGCAACGGCTTCTTCTACTCCCTGGACCGCACGAATGGTAGGTTCCTCAAGGGTGCTCAGTACGTCAACGACCTGAATTGGACCAAGGGCCTCGATCCGGAAACCGGCAAGCCCGTCGAATACAATCCGAAAGTGGACGTGCAAGCGTACAATCCGGCGGCGCGGGCGTTGCGCGGCGATGGAACGAAACGGACCTGTCCCACCTGGCACGGCGGCGTTGCCCACCAGCCCACGGCCTATAACCCCGTCAAGCATATCGCCTACGGCGTGGGCATCGAAGGCTGCTTCTCCCAAAACGGCGCGGAGGTGAAGTTCCTCTCGCCGAATGGTGGGATCGACCGGAAGAACAGTGAGAAACGCACGTACAACAGCGATCTCTATTACGGTTCGGTGACGGCTTTCGACACGATCAACCATAAGGTCCTTGCCAAGGCCGTGACCGATATCGAAATTCGCTCGGGCATCACTGCCACTGCCGGGGGCCTGGTGTTCACGGCGCTGCAGGATGGTTGGGTGGTCGCCTATAACGACGAGACCCTCGAACAGTTGTGGCGATTTAACGTGGGCACTGCGCTTAAGGGCGCGCCGGTGACGTATGCGATCGGAACCAAGCAGTACGTTGCGGTTCAAGCCAGCGGCCGCCACCTGCATCCCATCAAATACGACAACTTTCAGGACTCCAGCTACCTGTTCGTCTTCGCGCTGAATTGATTTTCGGCTGAGCTTTATTTCGGGAACTCTTTGCAGGCGTCGGTTTCCGAGCCCCAGAACTCGACGCACTTGGCATGATCCATCGGGCCTTTTCCGACGACCTTCGCCAGGAGGAAGTCGGCAACGAGCTCGATCTCGCGCTGCTGCAGTGTTGCCGGGGGATCCGGCATGCGGGTCGGGTAAGCCTTCAGGTCGGCCTGCTTCTTGCCGTAGCATCGCCCGTCGCTGTAAGCAAACTTGTCGAAGGCCGGCATTTGTGAGTTGAGCCGCCCGCACTTGATGAGTAGGACCAGACCGCCGCGGTTCAGCTTGCTCTCCCGCAGGTTGGCGCCGTCGGGCATCTGGCTGTCGGCCTTGTGGCCGTCACCGGCCCAGCCATGACACGCCTGGCAGTTGCCTTTTTGCTGGTAAAGTCTCATGCCCTCGGCTACGTCAGAGGCGTTCGGCGGTTGTTGCTCCTGTCCGTGCGCTCCTGAGGCAACGAATGCCGCTGCCATAATCACCACCGCAAGCGGAGCCCCGGAAAACTGTTTGGTCATGATCGCCAGTATAATGCTTTCGAGGGAGTCAGCGATGTTGAAGTGGTTCGTTCGTTTATGGCGCAAGATCGATAACCGGCTACACCGGCGGCCGGCCGTCCCGAACACGTACCGTCCTTCGAATCTTCACGGCCGGGTTCGCTAAAACCGTGTCATGAGGTTCGGCCTTGTGTCCCGCGCGAAGCGCGGGTCACCGGGACTTGCTTGTCGCTAGCGGCCGCTCGAGAGTTTGCGGTAGTACTCGGCGACTGAGTCCTGATAGCCGGCCGGGACTCTGATCGGGTCGGCGTTACGGATCGTACCGCCCTGGTTTTTGTCGAGTTGGTGGCGCAGTTGCAGTTCGAGCGCATCCACGGCGCTGATCAGTTGTTGGCGCATCTGCTCAACCAGGGCGGGGTTCCCTGGGAAGCGGCGCGGGTCCAGATTGCGCATCTCTTCGATCAGGGCCTGCAGCTGTTGCTTCGCCTCGGGACTATCCTGCACTGCGGGGCGAACCTGGTTGAGAAGGTTCAACCCCTGGTCAATCTGGCGCTGCGTGTCGGCCGGGTTGGGACCTTGATACGGCGCCACGGCCCGACCGGTGATGCGGGTATTGCCGGTGTCAAGATCGCCATAGAGCGGGCCGTTGCGATACCCAGCACTCCCGGCCGGACCCGCGATGCGGTCGCCGATCGGGCCGGACTGGCGGGAGCCGGCTTGACCCGCCTGTGGCGATCCGCCGGACTGACCCGGTTGCCCGTTGCGGCTGAGTTGGCCGGTTTGGGGCGGTTGGCCACCAGACGGACCCTGTCCCGCCGGGGAGTTGGAGCGTCCGCCAATGCCAGCCAGTTCATCACGCAGGCGGGCTAGGTCGTCCATGGCGCGATTGAGCGCAGCGTCGGCGGAGGTGTGCTGAGCGCTGCCCAGTGCGCGGGCCGCATCGCTGACCTGTTGCCCCAGCTTTTCGAGGTCACCGGTGAGACCGGTCTCGAGCGGATCGGAGAAGTTTCCGGTGCGCAGCCAATCTGAGCTGCGTTGCATGCGGGTGTTGAGATCGCTTTCGTCCACGCCCTCGAGCGCGCTCCGTAATTTGCCGGAAGCTGCCGGCTGCGTGGGTGCGAGCTCCCGCGCCGCAGTGCGCATCTGCTGGGTGAGGCGCGCCAGGTCATCGGTTACTCGTTGCCGGTCATTCACCATTTTGTCGATTTCCGAGGTGGACGGGTATTTCGGTGGTTTGCCCGAAGCGCGAGCGGCATTGAGCTGTGCCATCAGATCACGCACATGATCTGCCTGCTGCTTTTGCCTCACCGCCAATTGCCCGGCGGTCTGGGCCATAGAGGTGAGGCGGCCGGCGGCGTCCTGCTGCTCGATCCGGCCCAGCAGGTCGGTAGCTTCGCGCAGGCGGTCGGCCGCACGCCGGAAATCCGCTGCGCTGGCATTCTGCGAGAGGGCGCGCCGCATGTCTTCGTTAGCCTGGCGCAAGCGGTCGAGCGCCTGTTGGGCCGCTTGTTGGCGGCTTTCGGCGGCTTCGTTCGCCGACTGAGAGGCATGGTCCTCGCCGGTAGATTGGCTGCCTGCGCCGCGGCCGGCTTGTCCGCTGGATTCGCCGGAAGCGCCCTGATTGCCAGATCGGCCCTGCCGCCCTTGCTGGCCATTTTGAGCCAGTTGTTGCTCCAATTGCCTCTGAAGCTGCTCCGCTTCACGTTGCAACATTTCCTGCTGCCATTTGTCCTCGGCTGTCTTCGCTTGATTGGCGCGTTGCTGCTGGGCCAGATCCTCCTCGCGCCGGGCCAGCTCATCGAGTTTTTTTAGCGCATCGGCGATTTCCTTGTCCCTTTGCTCGGCCGTAGTGGTCGCCGATTTCTGAGTCTCGTACTGATTTTTCTCGGTGTCGA